>JAZKBI010000001.1:0-666133 GCA_040388705.1 Bacteroidota bacterium
GGTCACTTGACACTTTATCAAAGACCTATTTTACTTACTTTGTAAACATAGGAGGCACATAGTTGTAACACATAGTTTTTCTATGTGAAATCCTATGTTTTCTATCCACGCCTTTGGCGGGACAAGTTGTGGCTATGTGGTTCAAATCAGCGAAAATTTGAAATGCACCCGTTAAAAGGCGCGATTTGACGCATGTATAAGCCAAACGTTTACAATTGGATAACGATTTGATGTTATTTCGTCTCTTCTTTTACAACTGCTTCAAACAATAGTTTGCAACCAGGATCGGGTTCCGGTTTTGAAGGTTTGATAGTAACTGGGAAAGAAAACTTCTGCTCTTTTTTGGAAAGGCTCAACGTATAGGTTTTATCACCTAAAGCAATCTCCAATGGCAGCTCAAACAGTTTTCCTGTTTGTTGTGTAACTGTAAGGGAAACTTCCTTTTTATTTTCATCATACGACCAGTTAACCAGCAGTGTTGGATTTTCACCAGTATATAGCCATTGTGTAAAAAAGCCCTGAAGATTCTTGCCTGATACCTGTTCAAATATTTTCTGCAGGTCATTTGTTGAGGCATTCTTTCCTCGGTAGGCAGCATAGTATTGTTGCACCGCTTTCCAGAAAACTACGTCGCCCAACTGGTTGCGGAGCATCTGCAGGATCCATCCGCCTTTTTGGTAGGAATTGGTATTGAGCAGCTCCATGTTTTTTGAAATGGTATCTACCACCGGCAATTTGGTTCTTTTGGTGAATGCAAGAACAGTGGCCCGGTCTTTCTTCAGGCTTTTGATCAGGGTATCAACGCCGTATTTACTTTCGAGATAGAGATGTGTCATTTCGGTTGCGAAACCTTCACTCAACCAGAGATGTGGCCAATCGATCTCGGTTGCCGCGTCACCAAACCATTGGTGGGCTATCTCGTGGGCCAATAAAGATTCTGACTTGCGCGTACCGCTCACACTTGATTCAGAGTAAAAAATTGCGCCCGCATTTTCCATCCCACCGAAAATGGTTTTGGATTGTACATTGGCTAATTTTTTATAGGAGTAAGGGCCTACATTTTTTATATAGAAAGGAAGTATGTCCAGGGCTTGCGCATAATCATAAAAACCTTTTTCCTTTTGTTCCGGAAAGATCCAGCTCGAAACAGGAATGCCATTGGTTTCACCAGGATAGTCTACAGCAAAATCCGCAATGCCTACCACCATGATCTTTGTTGGTAACGGAACATCTTCCCTCCAATGTGTTAAACGTAGCTGATCAGGGAGATTGGTCTCTTCTATCTTGATGCCATTGGATACCACCTGGTAATGATCAGGCGCAGTAACAATAAAATCAACACTTGCCTTATCAGATAAATGATCCTTGCACGGAATCCAGTTTCTCCCGCGATTGGGCCAGTTATCGGCGAAGATGGTGCGGTGTTTGAATTTGTTTTTGCTGAAGATCAATCCATCTGCGGGGATGCCTTTGTAAACGATCTCGAATTTTCTTATTTCATCAACCGATGCGGTTTTATTTAATGGAATGTTGATGATGTTTTGCGCATGGGTGAAGCCAATGTTCTGGTTGTTTTCTCTTACATCCGTAACTGTCATTCCCCTGCCGGTATCATTGATATTTGCAAGATCAAACCGAACCGTATTTGTTTTTTCAGTAAAGCGAACGGTTATGATAGCACGGCCGTAAAGGCTGTCGTTATTGTCAGATACTTTTATATTGAATTCATAGTGCTGAACATCAATAGACGGGTTGTATAAATTAGCCTGGCTAAAAACAGTTTGTGCAAACAGGAGTGCAAGGGCTGTGATGATTTTTTGGAGCATATTGCTAAGATACATTTCTCTGTGAAAACTCTCCCTAGTCCCTGCGACCCCACCGGACAAGGGTGATCAATAGAAGAAAAACGAAGGAAAAAAGAGTTTCTGTGTTTCGTAGATTCTTTTTTTCTTCGTTTTTCTTTTATTGAATTATTTGAGTCACTCCTTAAAAAATAAGCCCGCGTTTTTCAACGCAGATCTCAGTTTAGGCATCGACCCGGGCCCCATACCATGTAAGGAAAGGATCTCTTTTTCTGTAAACGATGATAACTTCTTCAGGGATACAATACCCTTGTTTTCCAATGCGCGTCTTGCAGGTGCACCAAGTAAAGATAAAAATCCATCTGCCGGTTTGCGTTGTTCTTCACAAACGGGACAGACAGGGCAATCGCTGCTTTTGTAATATTGGTGCCCTTGTTTACAGGTGCGAAGTGTTTTTTCTAAAGCCATCACCGGAGATTTGCTTATACAATATTCGCAAGTTTCTTTTGAATAACCTGTTTCTCAGCCAAAGATCTTGCCAATGAAAGTGCGGTTTCAAAATGTTGTTTTGCCTTGTTATTGTCTTTGCCCGTGTACAGTTCGCCAAGCAGGGTAAAATAATATTGGTTGGTTAGCAACTGCAGTTTTTCAGCCTGAACAATCGCCGCTTCTTTTCCATGCACTTTTGAAAAAGCATAGGTACGGTTCAATGCGGCAATGGGAGAATATTCCATTTGTAACAACTGATTAAAGAGCTGTAAAATATTTTCCCATTTCTCTTTTGTATCAGCTTTGATGGTGTGCCAGTAAGCGATATTCGCTTCAATATGGTATTGCGAAAGAGTATTTCCCTGCGATGCCTTATGCAAAAAATAAACCCCTTTCGCGATCAGCTCCTCATTCCAAAGTGTTTCATCCTGGTCCTCGTATAAAATGATCTCGCCGTGCTCGTTCTTTCTTGCCTCAAACCGTGAAGCATGAAAACACATTAACGAAAGCAATGCATTTACCGGGGGCTGATCGGTGTGTTCATTTTCTGCGAGCAGGTAAGTTAAACGCATGGCTTCGAGACAAAGATCTTCTCTCAATACAGCATCACTGCTTTCAGAATAATATCCCTCATTAAAAAGAAGGTATAGTGTAGTGAGAACCGTTTTCAAACGCTGGTCAATTTCTGATACACCCGGGAAAACAATATTTACTTTTTCAGCCCGCAGTTTCTCTTTTGCGCGAACCAATCTTTTGCTGATGGTTTCTTTGTTTGTGAGCAAGGCATTAGCTATTTCATCAATCCCAAAACCACAAAGAACCCGGAGCGCTAAACCAATTTGTGCTTCAGTTGAAATGGAAGGATGGCAAACAGCAAACAACATTTGCAACTGGCTGTCTGTGATATTCTGTTCAGAAAGGTCAATATCAATTTCAGTAATAACGCTCGATTCATTTTGTAAATGTCCCACGATCTTATCAGTAAAAACCCTGTTGCGCGTGAGATAGGTTTTTGCTTTATTCTTTGCAACCGTGTACAGCCATGCAACAGGGTTTTCAGGAACGCCTTTGTACGGCCAGGTTTCCAGCGCTGTTAAAAATGTTTCGCCGGCAATGTCTTCGGCCACGTCAATATGCTGCATGCCCAGCAGCTTTACCAATACGGAAGTAATTTTCCGGAACTCTGTTCTGAACAGGCGTGGTATGAGTGCATGATCGGGCATGAGTGGGAAGTTATTAGTTAAAAGTTAAAAGTTAATAGTTAGTAATTCCTGATGTCAGGCACTCCAATTATTAACTATTAACTCTTAACTATTCACTCTTAATGCGATCATGGTTGAAAAGAAAGATTTCCGATCCGGCATATACTCTTTTTACATGCTTTGCTGGCATTAGGAAGTTAAGAAAATTTTACGCAAAGACGGCAGCAGAGCAAAGATCTAAGAAAACCGTTAGCGCATGAGCCCTGAAACCTGGGGCTGCCCTGGTTTCGATATTTCTTCGGGGTTCATTCGGGCCTGATTGTATGTTCCAACACAGATCTAACACAGTTCCAACACAGTTCCAACACATTTTTATATGATTATGTATAACAACTGTATCTTAAGTATGTTTTAAGTATGTTATATTTATTTACCTGGTACGAGCCAGGTGCGGATAAAAGCCGGACTGGCTGACTGGGGTAATCAGGAGTTATGAGTTAGCAATTGGGTTGCGGCCAGCATTCCCAATTGCTAGTTATGCGAATCAAGGGTTGACGCGCAACGCCTCCTCAATTCTCTTGATATTGCAATTTTCAACCCCTGATTCGCATTCTTAACTATTAACTCTTAACTTTTAACTACAATGATCAGTCTTTCCTCGCGATCTTTCTTACTTCCACACTATTCCCTTCGCCCTGCAACACAGGGCTTCCTTTGGCAAATTCAACGGCTTCTTCAACCGATTCAGCTTTCACGATAATGAAACCGCCGATGGTTTCTTTGATATCCCCGAAAGGGCCGTTGGTAACTACATTGTTATGCCATGCCACGCGGGGTTCGTCGAAAGAAAGGCCGGTGCCCGATACAAATTTGTTTTGTGCCGCAATACCACCCACCCAATCCATGGTTTGTTTCATCCATACCTGTATCTGTTCAGGAGAGGCTACTTTGGTGCCATCCATATGCCTGAAGATCAAAATAAATTCGTCCATTGTTTTTGTTTTTAATGATGTATGATTTGGTGTACGTACTATATCAATCGAAATGGATGAAAAAGGACAAGCAGCACGGTTTTTTTTAAAATAATGCGAACTAAATATACAAAAACAGGCTGTTTAGAAGCGCTGGCGGGATCTGGATGCGCAGTGTTATTGTAATGATGGGAATGACGGAATCGGTTCTATGCTATTTAAAATAATGCACATAGAAATTATCTATGTTCACCCGGTCTATCAGTGTTAGTTCAGCCCCCACAAAATTGATCGATGGGTTGCCGGTAAATAAGTTGAGCTGGTCAACCGGTTTAAAATTTGATAACAGTAATTGTTGCTGGTTTGTGGTGATCACAATATGAAAACTATCACGTAGTACCTGCTGCCCATTCTTTTGTAAAGTATACATCTTATCAGTACCCAGGGTGAGAACCACGGTGGTATGGGCTGAAGGAGTGATCTTGCCGGCCGCTATATTACCGTAACCACTATACTCCCATTGCCACTGCCTGAAAAGGGAAGGAGTGACGGGCGTGTCATCTTTTTTGCAGGCGGCCAGGAGAAGGATGCCTGATAAAAGGAAAGAGCTTAGACGGCGCATGAGGTTGTTTTTGGTGTATGGGTTATAGTTGGTTAAGATAGCATTTTGCTGCTTTTTTGTGAATACGTTTCATCAACTTGCCCGAAAATTTCATGTAGGTCGAAAAAATGCTGCTGATGAAGGCAACAAACCTGGAAAAGCCTATTTTATATTTTCATACGTCTCAGAATGTCCTGCATCACCGGCGAAGCATCCCGAAATAAACTCCAGTTTGCCACCCCTTATTTCAAAGAATGACTTGGGCTTGGTTAAGTTGCCGTCGTAAACGATGCGGTTTGCATAGGCGCCCGGCTTTATATTGAGGCAAACGCTTTCGGCAACAGTGGTGTCACTCATGATAGTGAAGACCCCTTTGATCGTAAGCTGGCCATTTTTATAGGATTCATACTGGCCATTATTGAAAATAAACAGGTTACCGTTACCGGGAGCAAAGGTCTTTCCTCCTGCTATATTGCCCGCAATAAACCTTAGTTCCCATTTGCCGTTAAGGTCAGCTGCGCTGTTTATGGTTATCGGTTCAACTTCCGTAACAGCGTCATCTTTTTTACAGGAGAATAGGCATAGGGTAAAGATGGCCATGTAAACAGGGAAGAGAATGTGTTTCATTTTGCAGGTTTTGTATTTGACACATAGTGAGAGGGAAGCGTTGCATCCTGCGCCCAATCGCCGCTATTTGAAAAATTTCCATAAGAGAAGGACAGGAGAAAAAGAGTGTTGCAAGAGGGAGATCTATTTACAATTTTGTAACACGAATTTTAGACGAATTACACGAATGGGTGGACTGAGCCGCAGACGATATTCGTGACAATTTTGCTTTTGATAGGATGCCGCACCCCATTCGTGTAATTCGTCTAAAATTCGCGCTAAAGAATTCGCAATTAAAATGTTTCAGGAAGTATGTCTTTAATAATGATATCCTGAAACAATGCGGGTTCGCTATTGATGATGGTATGGGCCGACTTTTCAAACCAATACAGTTTCTTCTTCGTCGCCGTTAAACTCTGATAGTATTTTTCTGTAACGGCAAAATGTGTCTGGTGATCTTTTCTTCCAACAAAAAAATATACCGGGCAGTTGATCGCGGGAATGTCTTTGATACAATCCTCTTTCAATGCTTCATTCCAGACCGGGAGCCATGTTTGCGACCAGCGTTCAAAATAACGGACCATATCCGCAGTGTCTGAATTGGGAACGGGCTTGCCATCAGAAGCATATATCCATTTTCTTGAATAGTATAATTGCCTGCCGTTTTCAAAAGGAATTTTAACCGAAGAAAGTTCCTGCTTTTCTATTTCATTGCCATTTTCTTCAGCCTGTTGTTTCAACATAGACAAAGTCATTTTTTCACTCTCCGATTGATTCACAACCGGGCTGATTGCCACATAGGCATATAACAATTCGGGGTATTTGTCTGCGATATGAAAACCTAACATAGCGCCCCAGGAGTAACCAGCGAGGTATAATTTCTTTTGATCGAATTGCCTGAGTAAGTACTCAATTAATTCATGCGCATCATTTTGTATTACGTTGAGGCTTACAGGTATGGGGGATGTGTTGAGCCGGAGCGTTCGGTTGGTTTCCCGCTGATCCCACTGAACCACCATGAAATATTTCTGCAGTTCACGTGTAAAGCTGTTTGCTTGGTCTATCACGGAACCACCGGGACCTCCATGCAGGAAAAGTAAAATGGGTTTGGTGCTGTCGTCGCCCTTGATGGATATGTATTGTTTGATGCCCCCGATTTCTATGTTTTCTGTTTTATCAATTCCGCTGGTTGAGCCAGTAACAGAAGAGCTTGCGAAAGAACTTTGTGATATACTGAAGAAAGTGATCAACAGAAAGAGCAATATGTAAACCCGCCTTTTCATTTTTGCATTTGATTGTGTAAGCACAGTTTAATGGAAGCTGCGCTTACTAATCATTATTGCAAACCTCATTCCACCCAAATGCAAGGGCGTTAACGATACTATTTATGGTTCCCGATGGGTACTTAAATATACATTTGAGCTGCTGCAGCTAAGGATATGTTAAAATATTCGAGGAGATATTCATTAATGATGATATTCTGTAAAGATGCTGGCTCCGTATTGATAAGAGCCTTGTTGGCCGTTTGGAGATTCATCGCAGAAGCAATAAAAATTATTTAAGAAGATCCTGCTCTTTTAATATTTCAATGTATCCGCTTTCGTCTAATGGGCAATTAATTAAATCTAAAAATTGTTTCTTTGTAACTTTACATTGCTTATACATTTTGCTGATTAGATCGTCTCCGATGTCTTGATCATTGTGACTTACCTTTGTTTTGGTTATTACTTTTCCATTATAGTAGTATAGATAGAAGTGATGATCACCTTCATTTTTTCTAAAGCCTTTTTTTAACAAGGATTGTCGAGTTTTATTTGCATCTAATGAAGCCATTATTCTGTGATTATTTCTTTTATATAGGAGGTCATCATGATTTTTGCTCTTAGTAGTCTTTCTGAAAGCTCCTCATCTGCCAAGCGCATCAATAATTGAAATGACTCGTCAAATTCTCTATATAGATCGTGTTCTGCAGAGTCTATACTTTCTCCTGCAGCGTACAGATCAAGCATATCATTTTCAATAATAAAGTTTCCATCTTCTTTGTGTACAATGCAAACTAATGGTGTATGTAAAACATAAGTTTGATTTTCTCCTATAATGGTTAACGGAGCAATCGATAGCATTGTATCCTTGTTTTCATACAAGTCTATGATTGTCTTTCTTTTTCCAATTCTTTGAACTAAAGCCAATATATTTTCTGGTTCTTCAGATTTTGATCGTCGCACTTTGGGCTTTAATAAATATTCGGCCTGTTGTTTTGTAAATTTTGGAACTTTATAAATTTCTACGAATTCTTTATTCTCATTATTTGGTTTAACTATTGATAAGGGTGAGTTTTCTGCAGAACGAATAAATCCATAAAGTTCTTCAGCAATATCATATCGAATTTCAGGAAGTTGATCTTGTTTAAAAAAGTCTTCATAGGAGCCACTATTCGCATAAGACATTAATTCATCAAATTTTTTTGCAACAACCTCTTTCTGCTCTTCTAAAATTGGAAACAAATTACTTTGAGACTTTGGAGACAACCGAAATGCAGGTACTGCACTTCCCGGTTTGAAATCGTATAGTTCAATTTCAAATTCCTTTAAATTAGGTGATGAGCTAGTTTCTAATTCGTACTTAGCAAGCAGTGAGATTAATACTTGTAAGTGATCAAACATGTTTTCGAGAATATGCCAAGGAAGCCCGTTTGTCTTCCCGGCATTTCCGCCAACGCGTATATATACTCCCTCGATAATATTCGCCTCCATTATTATATTCTCTTGTCTTAAATATACAGACCTCGCACCATAAAAAGGACTAATAATATTCTAATAACAAAATATTTGTATAACTCTCTCATCCTCATACAAAAAACCGCAGCCTCTCAGCTACGGTTCAATATTATTAAGATGTTATCTGCTAATCAATTATGAGTTTTCTCCTCGTGCCTCGTCGAAATGACGCTCCGGTTTCTCAATTCCATCCCGCAAGTGCGGGACCCAATCCCCAATTCCAAAATCAATCTACTTCCTCGCCAACACCTTCTCCACAGCCGCAACAATAAACGGTGTATCCAAACCATACTTGGTTAATAGCTCTGTTGGTTTTCCGCTTTCACCGAACGTATCATTGGTGCCGATGTATTCGATTGGTATTGGACAATTTTTTGCAGCCACTTGTGCCACAGCATCACCGAGACCGCCGATGACATTGTGTTCTTCAACGGTAACGGCACATTTTGTTTTTTTGATGGATGCAATAATTGCTTCTGTATCCAATGGTTTTATGGTGTGTATGTTGATGAGTTCTACACTGATGCCTTTTGCTTCCAATTGTCTGCCGGCTTCGATGGCTTTCCAAACCATATGGCCGCAGGCGAAAATGGAAACATCAGATCCTTCACTTAATTGTTGCGCTTTGCCGATCACGAAATCGCTTCCGTCTTCTTTGGTGAAGTTGGGCCATTTTGGGCGGCCGAAACGTAAGTAAACTGGTCCTTCGTATGATGCAACAGCTTTTGTAGCCGCTTTGGTCTGGTTAAAATCGCAGGGAACAATTACTGTCATACCGGGGAGCATTTTCATGAGGCCGATATCTTCCAGGATCTGGTGCGTGGCGCCATCTTCTCCTAATGTTAGTCCGGCATGTGACGCACAGATCTTTACATTCTTTCCGCTATACGCAACACTCTGGCGAATCTGGTCGTACACACGGCCGGTGCTGAAGTTCGCGAATGTAGTGGTGTATGGAATTTTTCCGCCGATAGTCATACCGGCTGCGATGCCGATCATGTTTGCTTCGGCAATACCTACCTGTACAAAACGGTTAGGAAAATCCTTAATGAATGGGCCCAGCTTTAAAGAGCCGGCCAGGTCGGCGGTGAGCACTACCACGTTCTCATTCTCTTTGCCTATTTCGTATATGCCTTCGCCAAAACCGCCACGGGTTTCCTTTTCATTCAATACCTGGATGTCAGTTAGTTTCATGGTTCTTTATTATGAGTTGCAAAGTAAAGGAAAACGAGCGAATCGTCAATCGTCAATCGTGAGTAGTGAGTAGTGAGTAGTGAGTAGTGAGAGGGCCACTCACTACTCACCACTCACCGCTCACGCTGCCTCCATCCCCACGTCCTTCACATTCCCCGTTCTCTTCAATACCCCCCAATGCTGTAATTCACCTTTAATAGCGCGCTTGTAGGACCGGAAGAGCACGATGAGCATGAGCCAGCGGTAGATAAGACGCTGGGGTATGAGCCAGATGAGTTTCCAGGGTTTTTCCTGCTCAAAGAAGAAGGCGACTCCCGCGATCATCGCATCGAAGATCAGGAAAACAAGATAGTACATGCCGATCTTGCCGCGGTTCTCACTAAAGAGGCCAAGTATCATCAACACATCACCGATCGGACTAAAGAAGGGGATGATATATTTGAACAATAAAATATCCGGCAAAGCGATCCATCCCAAACCTTTGCTGCCTTTTCTGAATAAAACATCCTTGTGTTTCCAGAAAGTCTGCATCACACCAAATGTCCAGCGGCGGCGTTGTTTGAAGAACTGTTTTAAAGTTTCAGGCGCTTCTGTATATGCATACGCTTTGGGTTCGTTGGCCACAATAAATCCAGCGCGCAAAATGCGGATGGTGATATCGCAATCTTCCGCAAGGGTATCGGTAGTGAATCCACCCGCCTCTATCACAACATTTTTCCTGAACGCACCAATCGCCCCGGGAACTACTGTGATGGCATTCGGGTAAGCAAAACCTTTCCTGTCGAAATTCTGGCTGATGGTGTATTCGATACTTTGCCATCTTGTGAGCCAGTTTACTTCGTTACCCACTTTTACCATTCCGGCTACAGCACCCACATTTTTATCGGAAAAACTTTTCATGAGCTCTCTTACCGCGTCGGGTAATAGTTTGGTGTCGGCATCAATACAAACCACGAATGCTGCATCGGTTCGTTCAATACCATAATTCAGGGCCGATGATTTTCCACCATTGGATTTGGTGAATACTTTTACCTTGGGATGGAACTCGAATGCAGTGGATACTTTCTGATAAGTATGATCCGTACTTCCATCGTCCACAAAAATGATATCGAAATTCGGATAATCGCAGCGCAATAAATTTTCGAGTGAACTTACTGCATTCACTTCTTCATTAAATGCCGGAACAATAATGGAAACGGGTGGGTAACCATCCAGGTCTTTTTTATTCAGCAGGTCCTCTTTTTGTTTTTGTTTGAAAGCAAAGAAGCCAAGCACAAAAATCCTTATCGCGCCTAATATCATGAACACTAAGAACAGTGCATACAACAAATGACTGATCACGTAACCGCTTGCCGCAACGTAGTAATTAAATTGAAGCAGGGCAAAACCCATCCCTTTTTCTACCGGTGGCATTAGGTCCTCCGGTTTTTTGTTCAGGAGTTTGGCCACCGTAACAAACTCAAATCCTTTTGCCCTGAAATAACGGATGATCTTCCCGGTAGCCTCAACGGTGGCGCTTCTGTCACCCCCCGCATCGTGCAGTAAAATGATATTGAACGTATCAACATGTTTTACGTGATCATCATAAATACTGATCACGCGGTTGAGGATGCTGTCGCCGTTCAGTTCGGGTATATCTGCTTTCTGCCAATCTTCTGGGTCGATTCCTTCGCCTACGGTAATATAATTTCTCGTGCGGCTCAATGCAACAGGAACCATTTCTTCCGCTTTCTCAGGGTCACTATCTGCATTATAGGGTGCGCGGAACATGATGGTACTTCGCCCGATCAGACATTCGATAAGCAAACGCGTGGCATCAATTTCAAGCAATGCCCGTTTCCTGCTTACTTCGGCCATATTGGGATGGGTGAATGTGTGGTTGCCGATCTCATGCCCTTCCCTGAAAATTCTTTTTACGAGCGGGATATTATTTTCAGCTTCTATTCCTACGAGAAAAAAAGTGGCGGGCACCTTATAATAAGCAAGCGTATCTAAGATCTGTTTGGTGTAAACCGGGTCGGGACCATCATCATACGTGAGCACTAATTTTTTATCAGTGCGTTTGCCATACCTTCTTATTACATAAGCTGACGGAAGTTTGTCGTAATCCTGTTCACTGATCAGCATATCAGTCGTATCCAGTTCTGTGGTGATATGTCCATCAGAAGGTGTGGCCATCAGGTCCAGCACTTCACCATCGCCGATAAAATCGGGTGTGATCATACTTTCCACCTTATCAAATTCTTTGAAGTTGAATTTCTTTAATGCATCTTTTGTCATAGAAAGATGATAGAAATCCCAGAGCCTGTTGTCTTCGCTGCCCAATCTCCAGATAGCTGTTCCCGCCAATCCATACTCAGTTGCAAAACGCATGGTATTGAAATTGGTGGCGCCATCGGTAAAATATACGTCGTGAATTTTATCGTCACCATCGTAATATTTATAGTGCAGGTTATAAGTATCATTATCAAATTTCACCTTCCCGTCACTTTGGCTTGCAACGGTTAATGCTTCCTGGTAACTATAGGTAAGGGTGGTATCATGCCCCCAGTCGTAACCATAAGCGGCAAGATTGAGAACGATCTTGCCTGGCGGAATTTTTGCGGCGAGTTTATTTACGGCAGACTGTATCCATTTCTGGCTGCAGATTGGGCCTGGCTTGGTGCTTTCCGAATACTGGTCATAGGCCATCAGGAAAACATAATCATTGTATCTTGATAGTTCAGTGTAGTTATAGTCGTTATTAAAGGGAGAAACGTTTTGCGTTACAAGAAAGCCTTTGCTATGCAGTGCTTCATAAATATTCTTTTGAAATTCGATCAGTGTGGCATCGGTGCTTTCGTCCATCTCTTCAAAATCCACATTGATACCTGCAAAATTATTTTTCTGCAAAAGACGGACTACATCATCAATAAGCCGTTTTGATTTTTTGGGATCAGCGAAGATCCGGTGCAAAGCAGCGCCATTGAATTTTGAATTGAAATTATTCGACAACATCGGCATCACCCTCACACCCGATGCTTTGATCAGGTCGAAGGCCCGCGTGTCTTTATCCATCGTGGTAAACAAAGTATCCGCGGTTGGGTCGATAAAGAACCATTCAGGCAGAACCAGGTTGATCTTGGAAATATTTTTGCGGAGGGAGAAAAAAGACTGCGCATCCCATGCCACATAAAATGCTGCGCGGATACCTAATGTGTCGCTGAAAAGAGTGGAATTGGAAAGATTGAGAATATTATTGTTCTGGCCGGTTCCTTTTCCTTTGGCCCACCTGTCTTCTATCAGTTTACGGAAGCCGCGGTATTTATTGCCCAGTTCGCTGGCGCGATAGTTGGGCTGATCCTCCGTTAATACTTTTTTGATCGCCTTACCTTCCAGCGGGATCTCCGGATTCTCCATACTGGAAATGGTAATTCCGATAACCACAACCACCAATACAATCAAAACCCCCAATACGCGAAAACCCCATTTTACACGCTGCCAGCGGGAGGGGTTGTTGGTGTGAAATACTTGCGGAGAGGGCATGGGGGTTATTAATTAAGAATTAATAGTTAATAATTAATAATTGAGGGTACTAATTTTAATAGTGCCTGCAAAAATAGAAAAAGAATGCGGCTTTTGTATGGTGTGAAAGTAAGCGAAGGTTAAGATATCAAACTTTAACTAATAACTGTTTTGAAATTGGCAATAACACAACAAAAGAAAAGGCTGCTCTTTAAAAGCAGCCTCAAATGTCAACGAAATTATTAATTAAGGCTTAGCCTTCGAATGTGCTATAAAAATACGGTGTCTTCGCTTCGAACTCGGCGCTGCAGGTGTCTACCATTTTGTAAACACGGGTAATGCCAAGGGCCTTGCGTTTTTCGTAAACCTGGTCCTCGGTGCAATCGCCGTGTAAGATCTTTGCGATCTGTAAGTCGCCGAATCCGTTCTTCTTGGCTTCTTTGAGAAGGTCTGCCGGAATGGTATCGAGGGAATGTTTAGCGATGTCTTTTTCCATGTTACAGATGATCTGGATCTGGTAAATGAACCAGCGGTCGATACGTGTTGCCTGCGCGATGGATTTAACGGTGGAACCCTGCATCAATGCATCTTTGATACGAAAGATGCGATCCCATTTTGGTGTTTTGATGTATTCAACGAGCTCTTCGCTCTTCATCAGGCTCTTGCCGTAATAACCCAGGCCGATCGCTTCATTCTCCAAACTTTGACAGGCTTTCTGGATCGCTTCAGTAAAACTTCTTCCGATGGCCATTACTTCACCCACACTTTTCATCTGGAGACCGAGTGTATCGTTGGCGCCTTTGAATTTATCAAAATTCCAGCGGGGTACTTTTACGATCACGTAATCCAGCGCGGGTTCAAAATAAGCGGAGGTGGTGCCGGTGATCTGGTTCTTCAATTCATCCAAAGAATAACCAATGGCTAATTTTGCAGCGATCTTGGCAATCGGGTAACCTGTTGCTTTTGAAGCCAACGCCGAAGAACGGCTCACGCGCGGATTGATCTCAACAGCAATCAGTTCTTCTGTTTCAGGATTCTGTGCGAACTGCACATTACATCCTCCTGCGAAATTTCCGAGCGATCGCATCATAAGGATCGCTTTGTTACGCATGTCCTGGAACGAAGTATCACTTAAGGTCATGGCCGGAGCTACCGTGATCGAATCACCTGTATGCACACCCATCGGGTCAACATTTTCAACGGTACAGATGATCACCACGTTATCGTTCTGGTCTCTCAAGAGTTCAAGTTCAAATTCCTTCCATCCGAGTACGGCTTTTTCAACCAGTACTTCGTGAATGGGAGATGCTTTCAGGCCTCTGTCCAATGCTGCATCCAGGTCATCTTTGGTATGTACAAACCCGCCACCTGTTCCACCGAGGGTGAAAGATGGACGGATCACCAATGGAAAACCGATCTCCTGTGCAAATTCTTTTCCTTCGAGAAAGCTGTTAGCCACGCGGCTCGGCGCCACGGCGATGCCTATTTTCACCATTAACTGGCGGAATTTTTCCCTGTCCTCAGCTGTATCTATCGCGGCTACATCCACACCGATCAGGCGGCAATTGTATTTTTCCCAGATGCCGAGTTCTTCCGCTTCTTTACAAAGGTTCAGCGCGGTTTGTCCACCCATGGTTGGCAGAACGGCATCTATTTTATTTTCTTCTAATATCTGTTCAATGCTTTCAACCGTTAAAGGCAGCAGGTATACACGGTCGGCCATCATGGGGTCGGTCATAATGGTGGCCGGGTTACTATTAATAAGTATCACCTCAATGCCTTCTTCGCGCAGGCTTCTTGCGGCCTGGGAGCCTGAGTAGTCGAATTCGCAGGCCTGGCCGATAATGATGGGGCCGGAGCCGATAATAAGTACGGATTTTATGGAGTGGTCTCTTGGCATGGTTGCAAAAAAATAAATTGTGCAAATGTAAGGCTGATGAAGGATAACAGTTGTTATTTTTTGCCCGCCGAGCGTCAAAACTGAACAAAAAAGGCCAAATAGAGTTATCATTACATATTCAATAAGTAAATAAACAACATGGCAGTATTAAAAGAAGGTAGTAAAGCGCCCGTTTTCAAGGCGCTGGATCAGAACGGGAAGCCGATTTCCCTGGCCGATTTCAAAGGCAAAAAAGTAGTCTTATATTTTTACCCGCACGATGATACCCCAACCTGTACCATCCAGGCCTGTAACCTGAGGGATAATTACAGCCTTTTGCAGAAAAAAGGTTACCAGGTAATTGGTGTGAGCACGGATGATGTAAAGAGCCACAAAAAATTTGAAAAGAAGTTCGACCTGCCTTTTCCGCTGGTAGCTGATGAGGACAAAAAGATCGTTGACAAATACAATTTATGGGGATTAAAGACATTAATGGGCCACACTTATATGGGCACCACCCGTACCACTTTCTTAATTGATGAAACGGGTAAGATCGTTAAGATCATTGAGAAGCCGGTGAGTAAGAACCATACGGAAGAGATATTGGAGGCGTGGGCGAGCGTGTAGGAGAAGTTAAAATTCAAAAGTCAAAAGTCAAAAGTCAAAATTGGCCGCGAAGGATATTTCTTTGCGGCCTTTCTTTGCCCGGCACCTTCTTTTGCAGGAGTTTCAATAGGAGAAAGACAGGAGAAAAAGAGTGTATTAAGAGGAAGATCTTCTCTTGCTACACTCTTTTTCTTTTTGATCTCTTATTGAAACAAAAGAAGCTGCCTTATTCAGACAGCTTCCCTGTTAAAGAAAATCTCCTATTGCCGGTTTGACTTTTGATTTTTTAATTTTGACTTCTTACTTCTTCGTCTCTAATAGTTTAAAGAATTGATCAAGCTGCGGTAAGATAACGATACGCGTTCTGCGGTTGGCAGCGCGGTTGTCGGCTGTGTTGTTGTCGGTTATAGGAAGGTATTGGCTGCGGCCCGCGGCTGTCATGCGTTTGGGATCGAGGCCGTAAGTATCCTGTAATATGCGAACCACGGTAGTAGCGCGTTTTACACTGAGGTCCCAGTTATCCTGTATTCCTGCGCTTTTGATGGGTATAGAATCAGTATGTCCTTCCACCATGAACTCAATTTCAGGTTGCGCGTTCAACACTTTGGCTACTTTGCCTAATACTTCTTTGGCACGCTCGGTTACATCATAGCTGCCACTTTTGAACAGGAGTTTATCCGAGATATCTACATACACAACTCCTTTGTCAACTTTGATGTTAACGTCTTTATCATCCAGGTTGCCGAGGGCTCCTTTGAGGTTCATCACCAGGGCCATGTTTAATGAATCTTTGCGTGCGATAGAACCCTGCAGGTCCCTGATATAAAGATCTTTTGAACCGATATTTTCGAGTGATTTCCTGATGCTTTCTGCCTGTGAACCGGTTACCACCGACAGGTCCTTTAACTGGTTCAGCACCGTATTGTTATTTGATTTCAGAAAATCGATCGTTTTGTTGAGTTCGGCGATCTGCGCTTCCAGGGTTGTTTTCTGGTTGTTCAGGCTTGCCGCTACGGTATTGTCTTTATCTACCTGGTTATTGCATCTTTTTAATTCATCCTGTATGTCGCGGTATTTTTGTTGTAAAGCAAGATAATTGCCGCTGAGTTCCGCGTATTTTGCCTTTTCGGCGTCGAGTTTCTTCACGCTTACGCAGGAAGACATTGCCAGTGAAACCGCGGCAACCAGTAAGCAGATCCTTGATCTCATAATCATTGAAAGTTGTGGTGATACAAATTGCCCCCTAAGAACGTAAAAGGAGGCTCTTAAATTGTGAAGGTGTTTGTTGAGGACAAAATAAATGCTAAAAGCGCGGGATAGGTTCGGAAGTTTTCAACAGTGCTTGATTTGGGGATTGGCGAATTACGAATTGGCGAATTGTTTAATCCACTAATCCGCCAATTCATAATTCGCCAATCGATTAATCTGCAAAAATAATAGTTTCGTCCATTTTTATCCAGCCTTCATACTTATCGCCAAAGGCAGCATCAATCATTTTTCGTTTGATCTTTAGTGTTGGCGTAAGTAGTCCATTGGCGATGGTCCACTCGTCGGGTAAGATGATGAGTTTTGATAGGTGTTCATGCTGCTCAAGGGTTTTGTTCACTGCCGACAATACTTCATTTAATTCCTGTGTATTTGTTCCGGTGTTTTGCTGTTTGGCGCTTTCTGATAAATTACACAAACCGATAGCACTCGACATACCGGAGCCTACCACGCAAACCTGTGCTATTAACGAACTCTGCAGGATCCTGCTTTCAATAGTGGCGGGCATAATGTATTTGCCCTTACTTGTCTTGAACTGGTCCTTGATGCGGCCGGTGATGGTGAGGTAACCATCTGCGTCTATCGATCCTTCATCGCCGGTACGTAGATAACCATCTTCAAAACATTCGGCGCTGAGTGCAGGCTCTTTGTAATAACCCGACATGGATGCATCGCTTTTTACCTGCACTTCATTGTCTTTTCCTAAACGTACTTCAACTCCATTATAAGGCTGGCCGACTGTGCCAAAACGAACAGCATTTCTCCGATTGGAATGAGAGAGCGCCACATTTTCCGTCATACCATATGCTTCCTGTATGATCAATCCCAAACGTGCATACCATTTTAATAAAGCGGGGTTGATAGGCGATGCGCCGGTGAAAACAAATTTTGCATTGCCCAATCCCAGTTTCTTTTTAATGGTTCGTTTGATGACCCATGAAACGATAGGGATAGACAATAAAGTATCTAATTTTTTCTGTGGCATCTTCTTCAGTAGCCCTTCCTGTATCTTTTCCCAGATCCTTGGCACGGCAAGGAATACGGTTGGATTGGTATGGGCAAGATTTTTTGCGAATGTATCCATCGATTCAACAAAATAAACGGTGCTGCCGGTGCAGATTGTACCACATTCTACCAGCATGCGTTCGGCCACATGACACAATGGGAGATAGGAAAAGAAAATCTCTTCATTAATATCAGGATAGCTGTTAAGGAAAGTATTTACAGCAAACCCCATTGCATGAAAACTATGCATCACCCCTTTCGGCTGGCCAGTAGTGCCGGATGTATATACAATGCAGGACAAAGACATGGGATCGATCTCAGGTTTGCCGCTGATGCCATTTACATCCTTGATCAGTTCATCCCAGTTAAGACAATCTTTGTTGGGATAGAACGGGAAGCTGATGCGCGTTAAATTATCCGGAACACCTTTGCGCAATTCATCGGGGTTATCGAGTTTGCCTATAAAGATGGCTTTGCTTTCGCTATGATCAATGATCTCGCGCAATGCTTCCGGGGTAACGTTCGGGTATAGAGGCACGGATATGCAGCCAGCCATAGCTATGGCGAGATCGGCCATGATCCAGTGAGCGCAATTCTTACTGAGTATGGCTACCTTATCATTTTTTCCCAGTCCCATATTCTGAAGAACCGCGGCCATTCGTCTTACTTCACTGCCAGCCTGCTGCCAGGTAAAGGTTTGGTAAACACCTTTTACCGGCTCGGCTAAAAATAGTTTTCCTGAGCGCGATGATTCGAACTCACAAAATTTATCAACAATGGTTGGCACGGTTTGGCTCATAGCAAAAACTTTAAGCGGGTTTGGTTAAAAGATGCGCCATGCCCTGTTCAGGTTTTTTTCCTTTGATAAGGGCATAGAATTGGTAGATATGTTGGAGGTCGGCGGCTTCATCATCGCTTGTAAAAAATGGTTCGGAAAACGAAGCCTGTTTCTTTTCAAAATCGAGCCCCGTCATCACGATCGGTACACCTGCTTTTTTAGCAATGTAATAAAAACCGGTTCGCAGGCGATCCACTTTTTTGCGGGTTCCTTCGGGAGATAGAACCAGTGTGAATGAATCGTGCGAGTTAAAAAGATTCACTACCTGATCAACCATATTGTGGTTTTCTGATCGTTCAACCGGGAAACCGCCGAGCTTGCGAAAGATGAAGCCAAACGGCCGTTTGAACAGTTCGGCCTTGCCGAGAAACTTAGCGTGGGTTAACCTGAGCCTGCTGCGCCAGGCCACGCCGATAATAAAATCCCAGCTGCTTGTATGTGGCCCCACAATGACCACGCATTTTTTCAAATGATAAGGAAATGAGCCCTTCAGGGTCCAGCCGGTGAGGCGCAGGTAAAGACTCCAGAGCAGTCTCATGGGCAGCAATAGTTTATAACAAGATAATAATTATTAGCGGTCAGGACGCACGACCTAGTCAGGAGTTAGAAGTCTGGAGACTGGAGTAAGGTTGCCGCAATCTCCAGTTGGGTAAAAAATACAGTAGTCCGAATCAGTCTCCAGTCTTCAGACTTTTAACTAATTACTTTCTTGGTTTAAAGATATTGCCTGAACGTTTTCGCCTTAAATTATCCTTATAATAAGCAATTTTCTAAATCGAAACAGCGTTATAGGGTTAAATCAAACGATCATGGCCTCTTTCAGAAGTTTTGTTGCCAGTGAATTAATGTCGATCAAGCAGAATATTGCCGCGGTCCGTAACATGGTTCCGAACAATATCAAGTTGAAGCCAAGCGAACGCAGGAGCATGTTCAAGCTGAATACCAAGCGCCATGAGTTTGTAGAGAAAGCGGTTCAGTTCATGCGTAAGAACCCTAATACCGTGCCTTCGTTTGTGGATGTCATGGAATGTAATAATTATGTTCACCTCTATGCCCAATACACCGAATTGATAGATGAACTGGAATCTGTAAAGACCAAACTCGAAGATGCCAAGCTGGTGATCGGGAATGAGATACTGAAACAGACACGCGCCTATTTCCAGAACTCAAAAAATGCTTCTGAATCAGGAAATGAGTTGCTTGGCAAGATCTATAAAGAACTGAAGCCCCATTATGCGGTCGGGAGGAATAGCAAGAAGACGGAAGAGTAAGCTATATCTAATACACCTAGTGCTTTTTAAGCATATCGATGATAATATCTTCCACTTTCTGCACGATAAAGAATAGCAACAGAATCACCACCAGGCCCTTCAATGCCGTTAACCAGCGGTTAGAGGTATAGAAAAAACGAATAAAGGTTACTACACTATACACGCATATCAACGGTAACTCCACATACGCTGTGTCAAGGTCGTGCCAGATGAATTTCAGGAACCCGATCGGGATCACCATTAACAGGATAAAAGAAAACGCATATAACTGTGATACAGCGATCTCCGCAAAATTGTATTTGCCTTTTGCAAAAAACAACCAGGTCAATGTTGACAGTAATGGAACGGTTGCGAGATACACAAACAATTGGAATTGGTGATAATAGTCCGCTTCAGCCAGGGAGCCGCTATGGAAATATTTCACCAGCATTTCAAAAATGAAATACCGTGCTACCGCATTAATGGAGATACAGATAAAAAACATAGAGAAAGGTTTCTGGTGCGTTGACCTTTTTCCTTCCACATATTCCCTCTGCATGGTTCCCGGCGCAATGATCAGTTGCTTTAGCGTATAGCCAAATCCTTTTTCAAGATGTGTGAAGAAATGAAAGACATCGTGCAGCAGACTTTTTAGTGCGATGCGTTTGGTTGCATAAGACTGCCCGCAATTATTGCAATATTTTCCTGTTCCGTGGTTGCCGCAGGATTTACAGGTTTGATGATGGGCGGTTGATGAACTCATTGCATATATTCTTCCTCTAACTTATGATTTTAAAATAAGCCGGGTAAAATAATTTTCTTATTGTAACCTTTTGCTTTCTCACATACTCAATATGAGTACATCAAACTATTTTACTATGGAAACGGTGACTGTAGATCAATCTGTAAAACCTGTTTTTAACCTGCTAAGGCTAACGTTTGGCATTGTGCCGGTTGTGGCCGGATTGGATAAATTCACAGATCTCTTAACCCACTGGGAGAATTATCTTAATCCTTCGTTTGCGGCGATGCTGCCATTTTCACCTCATACATTTATGATGATCGTAGGTGTAATTGAAATTATTGCCGGGCTGATTGTGCTCGCGAAACCGGCCATCGGCGGCTATATTGTTGCAGCGTGGTTAACTGTTATTGCCCTTAGCTTGCTGGCAAGCGGTAATTACCTGGATGTGGCAGTGAGGGACCTGGTTATGGCGATTGGTGCATTTTCGCTGGCGCGGATTGCCAGGGCCATTTCAACCAAACCGCAATAAATTTACTGTATGAATAGGGAGTATTCAGATACAGAGATCATAGAAAAGATCATTGCGGGCGACGCGGCACTGTTTGAAATTATTGTCAGACGAAACAATCCCTACCTGTATAAAATGGGCCGCTCTTACAACTATAACCATGAGGATACACAGGACCTGATGCAGGAAACTTTCATAGACGCATACGTCAACCTGGCAAAATTTGAAAACAGGGCCTCTTTAAAAACATGGATGGTCAAAATAATGTTGCACAACTGCTATCGCAAAAAACAGAGGTTTAGTTTTAAAAATGAAATTGCAACAGACATCAATGACAAATCAATACCTATGTTCTCAAACAGTCAAAATATGGATGCCCACAAAATAGTATTGAACAGGGAGTTGAATGTAGTGATAGAGCATGCTTTGCAAAAGATACCGGACGACTACCGGGTGGTTTTTTCTTTAAGGGAGATCAACCAGTTCAACATAAAAGAAACCGCAGACATTCTCGGTATAACTGAGGCCAATGTAAAAGTGCGGCTTACGCGTGCTAAAACTATGTTGCGGAAAGAAGTGGAAAGGTCGTACCAACCGGAAGACATCTTTGAATTTAACCTCGTGTACTGCGATGCAATGGTAAACAGGGTGATGAACGAAATAAAAAATAATCAATGAATACCAGTATAGAACAATTTGATACGATTGACGAGGAGCATATAGGATCAGCTATAGATACAAGGCTCCGTGCAGATGCTTTTAATATCGAAGATGATCGTAAGATCGAACTCATACAGAAGTATTTCAGGAAAATCATGCTGGTACTGGGACTTGATATGAACGACGATAGTTTACGCGGAACACCCCAACGTGTTGCAAAAATGTATGTGAAAGAGGTTTTCTGCGGGCTGGATCCGGCGAATAAACCCGGGATAAAACTTTTTGAAAACAAATACCGGTATAACGAAATGCTTGTAGAAAAGAACATTACACTTTTCTCTTACTGTGAACATCATTTTGTACCGATCATTGGCAAAGTGCATGTAGCTTATATTTCAAACGGTCAGGTGATCGGGTTATCGAAAATAAACAGGTTGGTACAATACTACGCAAAACGGCCGCAGGTGCAGGAGCGGCTTACGAACCAGATAGCAGCCGGGTTAAAAGAAGCATTGCAGTCTGAAGATGTTGCTGTAATCATAGATGCTTCGCATCTTTGTGTTGCCTCGCGTGGAATTAATGATACAAACAGTACTACTATTACGGCCAGTTATTCAGGGAAATTTCTTGACGAAAAAAAGAAGGCAGAATTTTTTTCATTGATCGGCCTTGATAAATAAAACGATCTTAAAAATTAACTATGGCTAACCTCGTAAAGATAAGAACGATCCAAAAGATCACACATGATGTTTTACAGATTGTAACAGATAAACCTGTTGGCCATACATTCAATCCCGGACAGGCTACCGATGTCTCTATTAATAAAAAAGGATGGGAGAAAGAAATTAGGCCATTTACATTTACTGCGTTGCCAACAGATGATTATATCGAGTTTACCATTAAAACATACCCTTCACATAATGGTGTTACCAACCAGCTTTTACAACTTGTGGCTGGTGATGAATTGATATTGGGCGATGTGTTTGGTGATATTTCCTACAAGGGAGAAGGGATCTTTATCGCTGGAGGTGCGGGTATAACACCATTTATCGCCATACTCCGGTATCTGCGATCACAAAATGCAGTCGCAAATAATAAACTCGTATTTGCCAATAAAACGAGGGGCGATATTATTCATGAAAAAGAATTAAACAATTTGTTAGGATCTAATTTCATTAACGTTCTGTCTGATGAACAGGTAAGCGGCTATGAACATGGATATATTACAGAAGCGCTTCTTCAAAAGAATATTTCAGGCGATAGGCAATACTTCTATTTATGCGGCCCGCCGCCCATGATGGATGCGGTGGAAAAACACCTGGCCTCCCTACGTATTGATGCGGAGCGTATTGTTAAGGAGGCTTTTTAGGTTATTGATCAATATTCGATCCTTCTTTTCTAACTGATCATTGAGCCTCCTTATTTTTTTTCGAAAACATTCCCGCTAAAGCAAAAAAGATCCCGGCAAACGTAAAAGATTCAAGCAGGCCCATCCTGTCGCTGGCATCGTTTACATTATTGATAAACCTGGGTATGTGTAACAAAACAAACCAGCCTCCGATCATAATACCTGAAAGCAACGCGGCCAATCTTACTGTTTTCGGAATGAGGATGCCGATACCACCGGCAATTAAACAAACACCGCAGAAATAGGCCCAAAAGCTCCGGAACGGGATATACTCAGGTATAAAGGACACCACAAAATCTGCAAATTTAAAATGGGCATACCCACCGGCAATAAAAAAAATAGCCAATGCGATCCGGCCGGCCCAGGTAAAAATATTTTTTGATGTGTCGCCGGAAAAAGAAGTTCCAATTATCAACGCCCCACCTGCCAATGCAAGACACTTGTAAGTATTGAGCCAGTCTGCAAATCCAGCCAGCGCATGCCTCGATAGAGAAAATACCATGATCAACAGTGCAATTAAAAACGCAGCAGTTCTTATTTTTTTCCTGAGGATGATCAACAATGCTGCAATGATCAATACAGTAGCGGCAAAATAAGACAACGCCGGATTCATTGTAAAATCACCAGCTGACAAAGGTGGCCGGCCAACGATAAAATTTTTTACAATGATCGACAGGAATCCCAATGCGATCATACCGATAGCAAAAATGCTGCGGCCGATCCTGGTGAGTGTATGCATGGCGTAAAAGTTGACTATGAAAAAATTATTTCATCTCCTTCAACAACTCACTCACCGCAGCTTCCAGCTGCTGGTCCTTCCCTTTGATCACTACATCATATTCATTCATCAGTTTGATATCAGGCGTTGTCTGGTGATTTTCTAAATATTGGCCATTCATCGATTTACAACCCAGTGGCGGAACACCCCAACGGACACTGTTATCCTGCAAGGTTTCCCATCCCGCAAAAGTACAGGTGCCGGGTACGGGCATGCCCACTAATTTACCGAGTTTCAGCTCCTGGTAAGTATAAGCGTAGCAATGTCCATCACTGTAATTCGCTTCATTGGCGATGGAGATACTGGGTTTGGTCCAGCGGAAATTGGGTTCGTAACCATTGCTGCGCGTATCTGTTGTATAGTCCATGAATTTTTTACCACTGAGGAACATAGCGAGATCCGCAACAAGATCGCCACCGCCATTAAATCTTGTATCGATCACAATACCTTTTTTATTTGCGTATTTACCCATCACTTCTTCATAGGTTGTGCGGTAGGCACCGTCGTTCATTCCCGGTATGTGTACATAACCCAACTGGCCATTGCTCAAACGTTCCACTTCGTCCTGGTTCTTTCGTACCCAGCGCTTATACAGTAAGGCATTTTCGTCGCCGAGGGTAATGGGTTTGATGATGAGTTCTTTTTTTGCAGCGCCATCAGCAAAGATCAATAAGGTATTTTTTCCTGCTTTGCGGTTGAGGTACTGTGCAAGGTCTTTGTCTGCGGTTATGTCTTCGCCATCGATCGATTCTAATATCATGCCTGTTTTGATATTGAGCCCTGCTTTATCCAGCGGGCCATCTTTGATCACTT
Source organism: Bacteroidota bacterium (assembly GCA_040388705.1). Lineage (GTDB taxonomy): Bacteria > Bacteroidota > Bacteroidia > Chitinophagales > Chitinophagaceae > Sediminibacterium. Next base: position 24,903 of record JAZKBI010000001.1, read on the forward strand.
CTTCTAATTTTACACCATTGCCTTTGTACGATTGATCATAAAATGCGCCAAGAGATGCGGTCGCATCTCCGTTCGGAGCGGCAGCACCGTAACTGGAGCCGCTATGACTCACATTCAACTCACCCAACAATTCACTAAGCATTTCAGAGAACTCATAATTGTTGCCGATATGAGGCAGGTATTTTTCATAGTCGGGTTTGTAACTATCCCAGTTCACGCCATGCATACTCGCTGTGTAAAAAGTTTCTTTGGTTCGTCTCCACACATGTTCGAACATGAATTTTCTTTCTGCTTCCACATTCAAAGTCATTTCGCCGTTGATGCTGATCATATCTCTTTTGCCACTTACAGGATCAATTTTAGAAATGCCGCCGTCTGATGCGAGGAAGATCGTTTTCTGCTCCTTATCCCAAACCATGTTTCCGCCACCGGCATTTAAGGTCACCAGCATTTTGGTTTCTTTGGTGCGTAAATTGGTGGTCCATAAATTACTTCCTTTTTCAAAACGCGCGAGATAGTATAAGTTCTCGCCGTCTTTACTAACCAAGGCATCACTCAAGGAAGAAGAATGTATGGTGAGTTTTGATTTACGGTAAGTGAGCCCATCCCAATCTATCACCACACTGTCTTTCTTCACTTCTTTTTTCTTCGAACTATCTGCTTTGGCTTTGTTCTCTTCGGTTTCTTTTAATAAGGCCGCGTCTTCTTTGTTAAGTTTGAAGCGATCAAACGATTCCTGTGTAAAGAACATCGCATATACATCGCTCTGTGCGCCGCCGCTCTGTGCCACGCTTTTCAAACCATCGCGGTTGCTGAACCAGAGCATGGCTTTGCCGCCCATGATCCATTTGGCACGACTATCGTTGAAACCGCTTTCGGTAAGATTGATCACTTTGCCTTTTCCATCAGCAGATAAAATGCCCACTTCACCTGGAGCGATACCGGGAATGGCGTAATCAAATAAGATCCATTTGCTATCGGGACTCCATTGAAAATATTGGTCGTTATCACCCATCGAGAACAGTTCCTTATCAGTGAGCAATGTGCGCGATTGTTTTGATGCGATATTATAGATCTTCAATGTCATCCGGTTTTCTATAAATGCGATCTCTTTACCATCGGGCGAATAGACAGGTTGGTAATTTTCTTTTTCATTCACGATCAATGGTGTTTCTTTCAACACAGTGGATGCATAAAAATATGGTTCTTCATCACGTTGTTTTTTTGTTTCAAATATTTTCCAGCTATTGCCGCGTTCGGATGCATATAATAATGCTTTACCATCAGGAGAAAAACTTACCAATCTTTCCTGTTCGGGTGTATTGGTAATGCGTTTGGTAACACCGCCCTCAACACTGGTAACAAAAACCTCACCGCGAAAAACAAAAGCCACTTCTTTTCCATTCGGAGAAACGGAAACATCTCTTGCACCACCGCTTACAGGAACCACTCTTTCATTGTTTGATTTTGCATCGGCGGAAATGCTGATGTTTACTTTCTGCGCTCTGCCTGCACCTTTTTGTGTGTACAATTCGCCATCATAACTATAACAAAGCAAGCCATCATTGGATGAACTTAAAAAACGGACTGGATGTTTTTTGAAAGAGGTAATGGGTTGCGATTTCGTTCCATCAAGACCCATTTTCTGTACATTGAATGAACCGCTTTCTTCACTTAAATAATAAAAAGACCTGTCATTATCTGTGAAAACAGGCGTCCTGTCTTCCCCCGCAAAAGAGGTGATCTTTTTATGCGTGCCTGCTTTACTATCATATATCCATATATCCCTTGCAATGGAAGAGACATGATGTTTGCGCCATGCATTCTCGCCGCCTTTTTTATCATGATAGATCATGTATTGCCCGTTCTTACTCAGTTTCACGTCCTCGGCCGGAGTGCTTAATACCTGCTCCACTCTTCCACCGTTTACTGACACTTTATACAATTCGGGTTGCGAACCGGTTGGATAAATGCGGTTGCTGGCAAGGTCCATCCGTGCTGAACCAAAGAGGATCCTGGTATTATCGGTACTGAATTCATAAGGATATTCCTGTGCGGAATGATAAGTAACGCGTTTAGCTTCACCGCCCTCTGCAGGAATAATGAAGATGTCGAAATTGCCATAGCGGTCGCTTGCAAATGCAATCGATTTTCCATCATGACTCCATACCGGCATAAAATCATGCGCCTCGTGCGTCGTGAGCGCTGTTGCATTTCCGCCGGAAGAGGATACACGGAAGAGATCGCCTTTATAAGTGAAAACAATGGTTTTTCCATCAGGTGAAATAGCGGAGTATCGTAACCATCCGGGAGTTGTCTGTGCAAAACTTTGCATGCCGGCAAATGCGGCCAATAGCAGGAAGCAGATCTTTTTCATAGCAGTTAAATGAACAAGGAAGTTAAGAAAGAACGGCCAAGAATAGAAGGTGATTGATGAATATAAAGCGATATAAACTCAATTTCTTTCTGGCTTTCCCTCTGGCTCCAATTCATAAACGCTATCAATGGTAAAGTGAATAACGTAAGCACTATCATTACTGAATAGTATATCCTTCCCATTTTTCATTCTTGGAGATATTTTGTGTTCAGAATCCCACCAATCCCTAATAAAAACAATGACAAGTATGATTGTGATGGGATTTATTACCCACCACCATTTGTTATTCTTCATTGATAAAAGCTATGTTATTCGTGGTAAATGTAATATTTTACCTTAAAAACCTCTTATGGATTATATAGACCTGCTTACAAAGTGTTTACTTATAATGCATGAAAACGGGGATAAGAACATAGACACCTCAACTCTAAGGAATAAGTTTGGCTTTAGCAATAATGATGAAGCGATAGAAGTATTAGAGAAATTTGCTAAAGACGGATACGTTATTAAGTATGGGAGCAGTGATAGGTGGCAAATATCTATTGATGGTCGTCTGTTTGTTGAGTATGGGGGATACCGCCAACATAAGGCAGACCAAGATTTGAATCGAGAGTATCAATTGGGTGAAAATAAAAGGGCATTTGAATCCAACGCTTACCACACCAAACAGGGCGATAAGTTAAACAGGTTGACTTCATGGGTGGCTTTTGGCACAACGGTGGCGGCGGTATATTATTTTCTTGAGGTTGTAAAACTGTTTTTTCCTTGCCTTTTCCCCAAAACTTAATTTTAAACAAATTTTTAGAAACTTTATTTTCAAACTGTACCTGTACAGATGAATAGGTTGAAAAGGGCGGCGATCACTTATTTTTGGGTTGTTATCTTTATAAGGATCATATTCCTTTTAAAACAAACTGCAAGATGCCGGAACTATTATGTTTTTTAAATGGCCGTTTTATTCCTTTAAGTGAAGCGACGATCCCGGTGAATGATCTCGGCCTGCAAAGAGGCTATGGCATCTTCGATTTTCTGCGCGTCACAGACGGTGCGCCTTTATTTTGGGAGGATCATCTCGACCGCTTTTACCAGTCGGCCGATATGATGCGTTTATCGATACGGTATAACAGGGATGAAATGCGATCCATCATTAAAGAATTGTTGCAACGTAACGGGCTGGCCAATGCAGGCATTAAATTATTACTTACGGGCGGCCCAACAGCAGATGGATATCAAATGACAGGAGAACCCAGCCTGCTGATCAGCGAGCAATTGATACCTCCTCCACCCGATACTATTTTTCTTCCGGGGTATAAATTAATCAGCTATGAACACCAGCGCCAGGTGCCGGAAGTAAAAACAACAGATTATTTAATGGCCATACGTTTACAGCCCTGGGTAAAAGAAAATGGCGCGGATGATATTTTGTACCATCAAAATGGAATAGTGAGTGAATGCCCGAGATCTAATTTTTTTATTGTTACAAAAGATGATCGGCTCGTTACGCCAGCAAAGAATATTTTAAAAGGAATTACAAGAAAACAATTGCTGGCGATCGCCTCCAACATCACTATACATGCAGAAGAAAGGGCGATCTCTTTGGATGATGTTAGAAATGCAAAAGAAGCCTTCATCACCAGTTCCACCAAGCGCTTGATTCCAGTAACACAGGTGGATGATATTTTCTTCGCCCCATTTTCCGAAAGTTCCGTTACGGCCAGGTTATACAACGCTTTCAAAGAATGGGAATTATCTGCCATTGATGGGTATAGATGAGCTGTTGATCCCAGACAGCTTACGATAACAGTAATAAGAAGGTGGTTTTTGCAGACCCTTACAAGATGATCAGCCATTAGTATATGATCGATTCTAACGAGAATTTATATCCCTATGCGGGCATGGAGTTATCTTTGTGTCATGTACACTCCATACCATATCTACCCTTGCGGCGATCATGCTGTAACCATTGAATTGGGTGATGGTATCAATCCGGCTGTAAATCAAAACGTGATCTCTCTTTTTCAATACCTCACCGAACATAAAATAGAAGGGATGAAAGACATGATCCCTGCATACAATACACTGACTATTGTGTATGATACGCTTTTGCTCAAAAAGAAAAATCCCGGAGTCCCTGTTTATGAAACGATATCTGCACATCTTCAAAAAGCAGCCAGTTTGGCTAATGAAAAAAGTGCTGCGCAGGCAAGGCTGGTAAAAATTCCTGTTTGTTATAATCCTTCACTTGCGCCGGATCTTGTTTCGCTTGCTGAAACGCACCAGCTTTCGGTTGATGAAGTGATCAGGCTGCATACAGCAAGAACTTATCGCGTATATATGATCGGCTTCCTTCCCGGTTTTGCTTATATGGGATCGGTGGATGAAAAAATTATCACGCCGCGAAAAACACAGCCACGAACGATGGTGCCTGCAGGTAGCGTTGGCATTGCGGGTGAACAAACAGGCATCTATCCTTTTGATTCACCCGGCGGCTGGCAATTAATCGGGCAAACATATATTCAAATGTTCGACGCAGAAAAAGAGACACCCTGTTATCTGCAACCGGGTGATGAAGTGCAGTTCTTTCCTGTTTCTATTGCTGAATTTGAAAAAGGAAAGAATATATGAGCCTGCATATTATCAAACATGGTTTGCTTGATCTGGTACAGGATGCAGGTCGCTATGGTTACCAACACCTGGGTATCAACCCTGGAGGTGTAATGGATAGTATCGCGATGCGTGTGGCTAATATACTGGTTGGCAATGATCCCTCAGAAGCCGTTATTGAAATGCATTTTCCCGCAGCAGAAATTGAATTTGAAGAAACTGTATTGATCGCCTTGGCAGGAGCAGATTTTTCTGCTTCTGTTGATGGAAAGGAAATACCGGCACTTACTCCTGTCGTGATACAAAAAGCATCTGTGTTGCATTTTGGCAAGAAACAGAATGGTGCGAGAATTTACCTGGCTACTCATGGTGGATTTGCTGCAGATGAATGGCTAGGCAGTTACAGCACGCATACAAAAGTAAAAGCAGGTGGCTTTGAAGGAAGGGCATTGCAGAAAAATGACCGGATCACATTGAAAGAAAAAAAACAACCGGCGTTAGCTGCTGAACAAACAGTTCAAATATTTCCCTGGCGCGCAAATGTGTCGGATATGTATCGGAAAGATAGCTTTCGTTTTATTCCCGGTAATGAATATTGGTCGCTCGACGAAACATCCAAACATAAATTAGGGAAAGAAACATTTGTTATCAGCCGCGAGAACGACCGGATGGGTTATCGACTGGGTGCTGTTAGTTTGCAAATGATGGCAACAACAGAATTGATTTCCACTGCAGTTGCCCGCGGCACGATGCAGTTATTGCCTGATGGGCAACTGATCATCTTAATGGCCGATCACCAGACAACAGGTGGTTATCCAAGGGTCGGACATATCATCACCGCAGATATTTCTTCGCTTGCACAAATGCAGGCAGGAGAAAAATTCACGCTGGAACATGTAACACTCGCAGACGCAGAGAACCTCTTACTAAAGCAACAAATGGATTTGCAGCAACTGCAAAATGCCTGTAACTTCCGTCTGCAGGAATATTTACGGAGATAAAACAAAACCCACCTTCACGGGAAGATAAACAGGATGCATACGATCGATCTTAATTGCGATATGGCGGAAGGCCTCCCCAATGATGCATTACTCATGCCCTGGATCAGCAGCGCCAATATTGCTTGCGGATATCATGCAGGTGATGAAGAAACAATGAAACGAACAGTTGCGCATGCTTTACAATATGGAGTAGCTATCGGCGCGCACCCAGGATTTGCAGACAAGGCAAATTTTGGAAGGACGGAAATGCAGCTTCCTTTACAGGAGGTATATGAATTAGTTTCTGAACAAATATTCATGCTGCAAAAAATCATAAACGAACATGGCGCAAAACTGCACCATGTAAAACCGCATGGTGCTTTATATAATATGGCTGCAAAAGATAGTGAGCTCGCGGCCATCATCGCGCGAGCGGTGTATGATATCGATCAGCATTTATTGTTGTATGGATTAAGCAGCAGCCATTCTATCAGTGAAGCAAAAAAAATCGGTTTAACCACAGCCAGCGAAGTTTTTGCCGACCGCACTTACCAGGACAACGGAGGCTTAACACCACGCACGCAACCCAATGCATTGATAGAAACAGAAGAAGCTTCTTTGCAACAGGTTCTGCAAATGATAGAACAGAAAACGGTAACAAGCATACACGGGAAAAAGGTGCCCATAACTGCAGAAACCATTTGCCTGCATGGAGATGGTGCACATGCAGTTGCTTTCGCGAAACATATTCATCAAACACTTCAACAAAATCAGATTGGCATCCAAAGTCTCTAAGTACGGTCTTTTCAGCGGCGCGGGTTTGGGTGCGGCTTTCCTGATGGCGAACTCGTCTATCGGCCCGGGTTTCCTTACACAAACCACGGTGTTTACGCAGGAACTCATGGCCAGTTTCGGCTTTGTGATATTGGTATCTTTTTTACTGGATATCGGAGCACAGGTAAATACCTGGCGCATTCTCACCGTAAGTGAATTACGTGCACAGGATCTTTCCAATAAATTATTACCGGGACTTGGCTACCTGATCGCTTTCCTGGTAGTGATGGGTGGCTTCACTTTTAATATCGCAAATATTGCCGGTTGCGGTTTGGGTGTGAATGTGTTAACGGGAATTTCTTTTCAATCCGGCGCTATCATCAGCTGTATCGCTGCACTGCTTCTTTTCTGGATAAGGGAAATGGGAAAGATGCTGGATAATTTTACTCGCATCGTAGGTACTGCAAAGATCATCCTGACACTGATCATTGCCATAAGTTCGCATCCCCCCATGTTGCAGGCTTTACATCATACTATTATACCCGAGTCGATCAGTTCGCAGGCCATCGTTACAATAGTTGGCGGAACAGTCGGTGGATACATTACATTTTCAGGCGCGCATCGTTTATTGGATGCGGGTATCAAAGGGAAGGAACATATTAAACAGGTTAACAGGAGCGCCATCAGTGGGATCGTGATCTCAGGCTTGATGCGTTTTATTTTATTCTTTGCCGTGTTAGGCGTACTTACACAGGGTGCGATACTTGATCATGATAACCCGCCTGCCAGCGTATTTCGTTTTGCTGCGGGAGAATTTGGTTTCAGGATATTTGGTATCGTTTTATGGAGCGCAGCTATTTCTTCGGTGATCGGTGCTGCATATACTTCTGTTTCTTTTCTCAAAACATTTCATCCCTGGCTGGCGAAACATGAGCGCTTATGTATTTCCATCTTTATTATTATTTCAACGTTAGTGTTTGTGTGGGTCGGTAAGCCAAGACAATTATTGCTATTGGCTGGAATGGTGAATGGATTGATATTGCCACTTGCCTTGGCAGTACTGCTGGTTGCCTGCACCAAAACAAAACTCATGAATGGTTACCGCCATCCTGTATGGATGCAGGCCGCGGGTTGGGTTGTGGTCTTGGTAATGGGCTGGATGGGCTGTGTAGCTATTGCGGGTTGGCTATCGAAATAGCAGCTTGTTTGGTAAATGCCAGCAACTGATTTGCAGACTCTTCATGTGAAACGGTGTCCAGTTCCAATTTATTAAAAAGAGAGGAAAAGTTATCGCGGCCCTGTAAACTTTTCAGGTAGAGTTTATCGTAGTATAGGAGCAATACGGCAAAACATCCTTTGATATCATTCTCAACCAGGCAGCCAAGCGCTGTTTTAGTCTCGAGTCCGCCCAGCCTTTTTTTAATACGCATGATCGCGTTCATCAATTTTTCTTTTTCAAATTTTCCATAATGTTCAACAATAAAATTCAAACGCTCTTCAAAAGGAATATTGATAAAATAAATTTGTGAACTACGCATTTGTTTATAAAATGGGGTAGGAATATTTACGTCGCCGATCCGCTGGCTCTCATCTTCGATCCAGATGCCAGATGTTAGTTGACCGTTGACAGGTGTGAACGCGCCATTATTTTCGGTCATCTGACATCTATCAACCGTAACCTTCAACTCCCCCGCCAGCAAATTCTCAAACATTTCCTGTGATGGTTGCGGCGGTTGGCCCAGGTTGCCGAATGCAGAACCTTTATGGCTCGCTATTTTTTCGAGATCGATCACCGGCTGTCGTTTTTTAGCGATCGCATGTAAAGTTTCTGTTTTGCCGCTGCCGGTATATCCACCTAGAATATTTATAGGGTATTCTTTTTCAAATTGCAGCAATACCCATTTGCGGTAAACCTTATATCCGCCAACCAATGTAAATACTTTAAATCCATAAAGATCGAGTAGCCATGCTACCCCGGCACTTCGCATCCCTCCTCGCCAGCAATGAACAATCACCGTTTTATTCTCCCCGGTTTTGACTTTTAACTTTTGACTTTTAATTATCTCCTCAACTTCTTCTACCATCTTCACCATCTTCGTTGCAAAAAAGCTCAGGCCGAGCTTAATAGCTTTCTCCTTACTTTCCTGTTTGTAGGCAGTACCCACTATTTTTCTTTCTTCATCAGAAAAGAGCGGCAGTGAATGTGCGCCGGGAATATGGGCATGGGCAAACTCACCGGGACTACGTACGTCCAGTACGGGATATTCTCCCGATAATTGTAAAAATTCATCAATGTTGAGTTTGCTGATCGCCATTGGTACAAATGTAAGTGGAGTTTTTTGTAACTTTTCAGTGTGAAACAGTTATTGATCATACGACACGCTAAAAGCAGCTGGGCGCTGGTGGGACAGGATGATTTTGACCGTCCCCTGAACGACCGTGGCATGAAAGACGCCCCGATGATGGCGCAAAGGCTGGTAGATAAACAGATCGAAATCGACACTTTTATTGCGAGTCCGGCAAAACGGGCACTCACTACCGCTAATTTTTTTGCAGAAACCTTTCAGTCAAAACCAGGAACAGTTAAAACCATTCAGAAACTCTATCATGCGCATCCAGCCATTTTTTATGAAGTGATAGCCACGATAGATGATTCAATTACTACGGCAGCAATCTTCTCCCACAATCCCGGGATCACTTCATTTGTAAATGAACTCACCAAAACAAAGATCGATAACATGCCCACCTGTGGCGTATTTGCCATAAAAGCGGAGACCGATCACTGGAAAGATTTCTGGCCCGCAAAAAAATCGTTCTGGTTTTTTGATTACCCGAAACAACAATAGCAACGCGGATTATGCGGAAAAAAACGGATTTGAACCGATCTTTTATAACTGAGGATGTGATCCGCGACAATCCGTTTTTTTCCGCATGATCCGCGTGCCATCCTCACTCAACCTGTTTCTTAATATTTGCCAAATAGACACCCGAAAAGATCAGTATAGCCGCTACTAATTTTACCAAACTAAAATGTTCTCCCGCAAAAATTACCGCGATCATCGCCGCGAAAACCGGTTGCGTATAAATGTATGCGCCCGTTGCCGATGCGCCAATAACAGAAATACCATACACATTCAGAAGATAAGCAAGAAAGGTAGCGCCCACTGCAATAACCCCCAGTGCTACCCAATGCGAAAGATCGAATGCGCTCCAATTTGTAGATAAGAATTCCTGCATGCCAAATGGCAAAATCACCAATGAACCGAAAGTAAAGATCCATCGCAATACCTGGATGCCGCTGTATGTTTTCATCAACGGCCTCACCAATACCAAATAAAACGAATAAGAGATAGCGTTGATGAGTACCATGATATCGCCGAGGAGGAGATTGTCACCCGAATGAACACTGTCTTTTAGCAAGATCAACATAGCCGCGCCGCCAATACCTAACACAAGACCGGTAAATTTCATCCATGTGAATCCTTCTCTCAATAACCATGCGGCAATAATGGTAATGAAAATAGGCGTAGCGAGAGATAACAGGGCACTATGAATAGGCGTAGTAAGCGAAACTCCTTTGATAAAAAGTATCTGGTTGATCACTACCCCCGTTAACGCACACAAAAGAAAACGCGGGATATGTTGCTTCTGAATTTTTACTTTGGCTGGCTTGAAAAGAAACAGGAACCAGAAAAGCCCCAGGCTCACCAATATCCTTACAACGTTCAATGCAAAAGGATGCAGGAAAGAAGGGGTAACATATTTTACTATTGCATAATTGGCCCCGAAAATAAAGTTAGCGCCGAGTACAGCAGTATGTGCTTTGGTGTTCTTTGTCATTGATGCCTCAAAAGTACTTAACCCGAGTTTTGGAAAGTTCTAAACTTTCTAAAACTTATTAAACAGATGCTTTCAGCAGATCAGTGATTGAGCCTCCATCAAACCTGTTCAGTTGCGGTACCTGGTAGGGAAATTTTATTGCTTTGTCAATAACCTCAACAACATTGAAATCATCCTGCGCCGCACTCACGCAAATATGATCAGTGTTTAATTTTTTTGCAAGGTATTCCTGCTCGGTTTGTCCCGGTGTGGGAATGAGTATGGCTTTTTTCTGAAGTGATAAGAGTTCCATCACTGTTGTATATCCACTGCGGCTGATGATGTATTCGCTTTGCAGGATTGCGTCCTTTAATTCATCACCCGGTAAATGATTTTTTATCTCGATATGATTTGAATGCTGGATAAGCTCTTCACTTCCCGGTTTTCCTCTCACCAATAAAATTGTCCCTAGTATGGAAGAAAAACCTGCTAGTAATTTCCCCTCCAGTAAAGTTCTTTGCGGTTCGGGCCCTGATAGGAGTATGCAGTAATCATATTTTTTTTCAACAGGCCTCAATTGAAAACGTGAAAGCAACCCGATGTAATAAACCTTCGTACGTGGTAATATGGCAGGATGTGAAAGCACGCCTGCTGCATTCAGATCACCGGCAACATCGGGCACCCAGCAACTATTGTATTGGTTGATGTAACGGTAGTTGATCCGTTGCAGAACTTTTTCCAACCATGCGAAAGGTGCTTTGATGGTGAGTTGATGTGTAATAAAAATGCAGGGGATCTTTTGGGATGATAGACCATAACGGTTATCGGAAATTACCAGGTCGATATGATGTTCATCGATCACAAAATCCAGCCAGCGATGTTCCTGTTTGATGGTTCTTTGTAAGCGCGGCAGCTGTGCAAGAAGTGTAAAAGCCAGGCCCCATTTACTTTTACTATAGCGCACACGGTAGCCATTGAGAGGTAAAATAGCCAACGAAGGAAATTCGGTTTGCAACAGATGCGCCTGTGAACCTTCAGCCGCCACGATCACCTCGTATCCATTGGTGATCAATGCCCGGATGATGGGAATGCAGCGGGTGGCATGGCCCAAACCCCAGTCCAGCGGGGCGATCAGGATCTTTTGTATGTTAAAATTCGGTAGCAATTCAGTGGTTTCTTGACCGGTTAAACCGTAAAGTAGTAATTTAGCCCTGATATGAAACTGAAAATAAACCAAATAATCGTTTTGTTGTTACTGGTTACCATGATGGGTAGCTCCTGTGGTGTTTTTAAAAAGAACCATGGAACAAAATTCTGTGGCTGCCCCAATAATAAATAAGTGTAAAACCTTCGCGTATGAATGATGTGAACAGGGATTTACTGGTGTTATCAGATACCGCGCGCTTCAGCCCTGAACAGCTGGAACGTGAGCTGGCATTCCTGAATACACTCCTGTTTCATATCGAAAACTGGGAGACCTTCTCCATAGCAAACGAGGTCATAGATATTAACCGCCGTAGGATTGTGCGCGACAGTCTTTTGATACAAAAGATATTGACGAAGAAAGAGGTGAAGGCTTTTGTGTTTACTTGCAATAAAAATTAATCCTTTTTTATTTCCGCCGGAGGCGGATGGATACACGTCACTCGCCAGGAGGCGAGCGACTATATCTTTGCGCCTTTGCTACTTTGCGCCTTTGCGTGAAACGCTCTCAACTTTAGCTTTCTCATAATTCAACAACCAGTGGTTCCCATACCTGTCAACCAGGTCCCCAAACAAAGCGCCCCAGAAAGTATTTTCCAAAGGATGAGTTGCTTCACCACCCAATGATAATTTTGCATAATAATTCCTGATCTCTTCTTCGGTGCTGCAGTTGATTACCATCCCGACGGTATTCCCTTTGATCATTCCCTGTTCGCATACCATATCAGTTCCCATTAATACCCAGGCGTCTTTGGTAAGGGTTGAATGCATGATGCATTCTTTCATTTGTTCAGGCATCTTATCCGCCATGGGCGTTTCACCAACGGTTTGCAGTACAAGTTCGCCGCCCAGGCAATCTTTATAAAAATGCATGGCTTCACGGCAGTTGCCGTTGAAAGTGAGGTAAGAATTCATCTGTGTCATCTGTTTATACTTTAACGTTCAGGGCTTTTTAGCGTTCAGGCCGCTTCCGGTCGGGACGCTCATGCGGCCTGAACGGTAAGCGTCCCGACCGCTATACAAAAGTCAAAATAGATAGCGAAAATGGCGGGGGGCTAAAACGACATTTCAAGGGGTTGATTGCGACTGAAAGGATTCTTATCTTTAATTCATGAAAAATGTATCCATCCTCGTTCCTGAAACAGCGGTGATAGAAGCTATTGCAGATCCGCATTATATGTTCAAAGCGGTGAACATGTTTTTAGTGGCTTCCGGCAAACCCGCATTATTTAATGTAGAAGTGGTGGGTTTGTCTCGCGAGATCAAACTGGAGAATAGTTTATTTACGGTGCATATAGATAAATTATTGAAAGATGTAAAGAAGACCGATCTCATTTTCATTCCCGCCATCAGTGGCGATGTGGCAACGGCGCTTGAGCTGAACAAAGCTTTGATACCATGGGTCGTTGATCAATATAACAACGGTGCAGAAGTGGCCTCACTCTGTATCGGCGCGTTCTTACTGGCTTCAACCGGATTACTTGATGGAAAAAAATGTTCAACCCACTGGAACCAATCCGGGTTGTTCAGAAATATGTTCCCGAATGTGGAACTGGTAGATGGTTCGATCATTACGGAGGAACAGGGCATCTACTCAAGCGGCGGCGCCAATTCTTATTGGAACCTGCTTTTATATTTAGTAGAAAAATATACTGATCGCGACACGGCAATTTTAGCTTCCAAATATTTTGCAATAGACATTGATCGAGACAGCCAGGCAAAATTCATGATGTTCCAGGGACAAAAGGATCATGATGATGAATCGATCAAAAAAGCGCAGGAATTTATTGAAGCCAACTACCAGGAAAAAATTACCGTAGATCTTTTAGCTGATATGTTTGCCGTAGGGAGACGAAGTTTTGAAAGAAGATTTAAAAAAGCAACAGACAACACCGTAGTGGAATATATTCAACGCGTAAAGATAGAAGCTGCCAAAAGAAGTTTTGAATCAAGCCGCAAAAACATCAATGAGGTAATGTATGATGTGGGGTATACAGATACGAAAGCATTCAGAACGATCTTCAAAAAAATAACCGGCCTTACACCTATTGAATATCGAAATCGCTATCACAAACAAGCCGCAGCCTAAAGAATATTGAATATTGAATCCCGCATGTGCGGGAAATGAAGAAGTAAGGCCGAACCCACTGTAGTCGCTCGGCTCCGCCGAGTGACGAGTATCCTTCAGCCTCCGGCTGATAACCAGTGAATTTATTTGAGTTTACTTAAAGCGGTCTCCAGTTTCCCCAACATCTCCGGTATCTCCTCCTTCTTACTCGTACCTACACTCAGCCGATACCAGGAACTTTTACTTCCCGCGCCAAAAGCAGAAAAAGGAACCACCGCTAGTTTCGCTTCACCTAATATATAAGAAGTAACATCAGCTTGTGTCTCAAGCATTTTTCCTTCGGCAGTTGTTTTGCCAACCAGGTCAATCTTAATGGTAAGATAGATAGCTGCCTGTGGCGTAACTGAATCAACACTATATCCTTTTTCCTTCAATGCAATAAACCCTGCATGAATACTGCGTAACCTCTCTTCTATCTCAGATTTGAAATGAACCAGGTATTTTGTGATCGCCTCTTTCTCCAGTAAATATTTTGCCACTGCTTTTTGTTCCGGCATCGGCGCCCAGGCACCGAGATGGCTAAGCAATGCTTTCATTTTTGCAATCACGATTTCTGGTCCCAGGGCCCAACCAACACGAACACCGGTTGCAGCGAATACTTTAGAGATGCCGTCTACAAAAATGGTATAAGGTTTCATTTCAGGACGCAATGAAACAGGGTTGTAGTGAACGGTGTCGCCGAATGTAAGTGTCCAATACATCTGGTCAAACATCATGTATAATTTCTTTTCACCCTCGCCGCGTTGTTTGTTCTCTTCTAAGATCAGGTCACAGATTTCTGCCAATGCATTTTTTGAAAGTGTGGTGCCGGTAGGATTTTGTGGCGTGCAGATACAGATCAAGGTAGCGCCCTTGATATTTTTTTTGATGTCTCCAGGCGTAGGCATAAAATCATTCTCGGCAGCGCAATCGATCACACAATGTTCGCCATCGGTCATATGAACATAATGGTTGTTATTCCATGAAGGAACGCCGTAGATCACTTTATCGCCTTTATCAACAATAGCTTTGAATATTGTATAGATCAAGGGCCTTCCCCCCGAAGCGATTTGTATTTCATTGGGCGCATAATCCAACCCTTCCCATTCCTTGATAAATGTGCTAACCGATTTTCTAAGATCCAGCACACCTTCCGCAGCTGGATAACTCGTATTGTGTTGCTGGTACGATTCAATGATCAACGCCTCCAGTTCAGCAGGAATAGGGAACTCAGCAGGATCAAAATCGCCGATAGTGAAATTGTATATTTTTTCACCGTTACGGATTCGTTCACTGATCGCGTTTCCAAGTTTTACGATCTCACTGCCGATCAGTGTTTCTGCCAGGTGACTAAGTTTGGGTTGACTCATAAAAAAACGTTCAATTATTCCGGCAGCAAAAGTAACCCCTCTGCCGTATATTTAATTCCTAAACAGCCAACCTTGCCCAAATATTTCAAAGGCAGCCCGCTTCAAACCGGTATCTACGCAGCGGTCGCAGCCTTTCTTACCTATACGATGATATTCGGGTTCCGCAAGTCGTATACGGTCTGCACATTTGATGGATTGCGTTTCGCGGGACTGAACTACAAGACCATCCTTGTATTGAGCCAGATGATCGGCTACCTGATGGCGAAATTCTATGGCATCAAATTCATTTCAGAATTAAAACGACTGGGCAGGTATAAGATCATTTTATTATTGGTGGGCATAGCCTGGGCCGCGTGGTTCTTCTTTGCCATTATTCCGCCGCCGTATAATGCGGTCTTTCTTTTTATCAACGGCTTCCCATTGGGTATGTTATGGGGTGTGGTGTTTTCTTATGTGGAAGGGAGACGAAGCACCGATTTTATCGGGGCGGCGCTTGCTGTGAGTTTTATTTTTGCATCAGGCTTTGTAAAATCGGTTGGCGGATGGCTATTGCTCGAATTCCATCTTTCCGAATTCTGGGTGCCGTTTGCAACAGGGCTTGTATTTGCCTTACCACTTTTGTTTTTTATTTACCTGATCGAAAAGATCCCGCCACCCGACGATGCGGATATCGCTGCGCGGATGAACCGTACACCGATGGATGCGGCAGACAGGAAAAAATTCGTCCGCAGTTTTTTACCGGGATTGATCGCCTGTGTGGTGATCTACACTTTCGCCACCATCTTCCGCGATATCCGCGATAATTTCAGCGCGGATATGTGGAAGGAGATGGGCTATCTCAATCAACCTGCTATTTTCTCCAAAACAGAAACACCGATCACTTTGATCGTATTGGTTTTGATCGGCAGCATGGTGCTCATCAAAAACAGTTTCAAAGCATTAATGATCGCGCATGTTTTTATCGCGATCGGTTTTGCGCTGGCCGGCATCTGCACTTTTTTCTTCGTGAGCGGAAGATTGGATCCGGTATGGTGGATGACTTCTGTTGGGCTGGGACTCTATATGGTGTACATCCCTTTCAATTCTGTTTTCTTCGAAAGACTGATCGCGGCATTTCGGTTTACCGGCAATGTCGGTTTCCTGATCTATCTCGCAGATTCATTTGGTTATTTAGGAAGTGTAGGTGTGTTGTTAAGCAAAGAAATCTTCAAAGTAAAATTGAATTGGGTTGACTTTTTTTCTAACAGTGTGATGGCATTGTCAGTCGTTGGCGTACTCATTACTGTTTATTCGGCCTATTATTTTTCAAGTAAAAAGTCAAAATTAAAAAGTCAAAACCCGCACTAGATTTTTAATTTTTAATTTTGACTTTTGATTTATTCGGAACCATTTTTATCATCGTACTTCTTCTCCGCTTCCTTCGCTTTCTCAAAATCCAACACCACTCCATTAATACAATAGCGTAGTCCTGTTGGCGGCGGGCCATCTTCAAATACATGTCCCAGGTGTGCTTTGCATCTTCCACACTCCACCTCGGTTCGTTTCATGCCAGCGGTATTATCCGGCAGGTAGATCACGGAGCTTTTACTGATGGGTTCATAAAAACTCGGCCATCCGCAACCACTTTCAAATTTGGTATCACTTTTAAACAAAGCATTTCCGCAGGCCGCGCAATAATAGGTGCCGATATCTTTCAAAGTTTCAAAAGGACTGGTAAATGGACGCTCAGTTCCTTTTTGCCTGGCTATATAATATACTTCGGGTGAAAGTCTTTTCTTCCATTCTTCATCTGTCAATATTATCTTGGATGAATCGGTCCTTGAATAAGCAGGATTGTTTTTTTGATCGGCGTTTTCCATTTTCTTGGTGTTCTTTTGATTGTTTTCTTGATAACAACTCTGCCAAAGAAAGGTTGAGAGCAGTATAAAGGACAATAATTTCATATTATTTTTTCCCATATTTATTAAAATTGCCTCAAAATCGCTTTAAAGCATTCTTGTTTTAAGACGAAGAACATTGTTTTACCTTACAATTCATTCTTTTTAAAGGTTTTCAACTACTGTTAAATGTTTTTTAAAGTCCAGCCCTTATATTTGTTGCTCACTCAAGGTTAGCAAGTACATGTTTAATATTATTCTGTTTGGTCCCCCGGGCAGCGGGAAAGGTACGCAAAGCGAGAAGTTGATCGCTGCATATGGACTAAAACACCTCTCTACCGGCGATCTGCTGCGCAGCGAAATCGCAAGGCAAACGGTATTAGGGCTGGAAGCAAAAAGTATCATGGACAGGGGCCAGCTGGTGCCCGATGCTGTAGTAGTGGGCATGATCAGTTCTGCTTTGGATTCGAACCCGGAAGCAAAAGGCTTTTTATTTGACGGATTCCCACGTACGGTTGCGCAGAGTGAAGCGCTGGATAAATTATTAGAAGGGAAGAATACAACGATAGGTGTAGTATTGGCATTGGAGGTGAGCGAAGAAGAATTGGTGCATCGTTTACTCAATCGTGGCCTTACCAGCGGCAGAAGCGATGATACCAACGAACCGGTGATTAGGGCGCGGATCAAAGAATACCAAGATAAAACAATGGTGGTTTCGGATCATTATAGCCGTTTTGGTAAAGTGGTAAAAGTAAAAGGTGAAGGAACTGTGGATGAAATCTTTGCCTCCCTTTGCAGCGAAATTGACAAACGGATGTCTTAATAATACACGTAGAAAGTTTTTACAACCAACAACCAACTGCGAATCCCGCCCTTAAGCGGGATTTTTTTGTTTTTTGTTGATGGCGCGGCTGTCGTTACTGCAAGGCACGAAGCAGCCTGTATTTCGAATGAAAGGTTGAATGTTGAGACACGGATTGCTTCGTTACTCGCAATTACGGGAATAAGTATATTTAGCATTCAATCTTACATGATGATAGACAGCATCGTTCATTTCCTCAAAAGCGAATACGTTCCCCTCCTGCTAACCCTCAAATCAGATCAAAAACCTAAATGGGGTAAGATGGATGCGCAGCAAATGGTGGAACATATGCGTGATGTGTTCAAAGTTGCCAATGGAAAGATCACACTACCTCTTTTAAATACTGACCCGGAACGATTGGCCAAGACGCGCGCCTTTCTTTTGACCGATCAGGCATTTGCCGAAAATACCAGGATCGCAGTGGTGCCCGAAGAACCCCGTCCGCATAAATATGCAGGTATAGAAGAAGCCGTTGCTAAACTTGAGCCGGAGATCGATGATGTATTTACCACCTATGCGCCAGATCATTCCAAATTACTGATGCATCCTGTTTTTGGCGAGCTGGATTATGAATTGCAGTTGCGGTACCTGGATAAGCATGTAAGGCATCACCTGCGGCAGTTTGGGTTGGTTGATTAAAATTCTTCATCATTCATTTTCCAAACCTACCAATCGTTAGCTTTGTCCACTCATAAACGATTGTTATGATCTCATTGGAAAATTATATCCTCGGCAAATGGATCAAAGGCGATGGCGATGGCCAGGCTTTGTACAATGCCGTTACCGGCGAACAGTTCGCCAAGACTTCTACCAAGGGGCTGGACTTTGCATCAGTGCTCAATTATGCAAGAACCAAAGGAAATCCCGCACTCCGCAAAATGGGTTTTCACGAAAGAGGTGTCATGTTGCGTGCGCTGGCTCTTCATCTTCGTGAACACCTCGATGAATTTTACCAGATCAGTTATCAAACCGGCGCAACCAAAGCAGATAGCTGGGTTGATATTGAAGGAGGTATTGGTAATCTTTTTTCTTATGCATCACTCCGGAGAAAATTTCCCGACACATCTTATTGCCTCGATGGAGAAAACCATCCGCTTGGTAAAGCGAATACATTCATGGGTCATCACTTACTGATTCCCAAAGAAGGCGTAGCCGTTCATATCAATGCATTCAACTTTCCTGTCTGGGGCATGCTTGAAAAAATTGCTGTGAATTTATTGGCGGGTATGCCTGCTGTTGTTAAACCTGCAACCGTAACTTCTTATCTGACCGAAGCTGTTGTAAAACAAATTGCCGCATCAGGCATTTTACCTGATGGCGCTTTGCAATTGCTTTGCGGTAGTGCAGGCGACATGCTGGATCATGTTGGATCGCAGGATGTGATCACATTTACAGGATCCGCTTCTACGGGACTGATGCTGAAATCAGGTAAACGCGTGATGCAGGAAAATGTTCCCTTTACCATGGAAGCCGATTCACTCAACTGTATTGTATTGGGTGAAGATGTAACACCGGGAATGCCTGAGTGGGATATTTTTATCAAAGAAGTAAGAAAAGAAATGACAACAAAGTGCGGCCAAAAATGTACCGCTATCCGCAGGATATTTGTTCCGGAAAATAAACTGGAAGATGTACAGATCGCATTGGGCAAAGCTTTATCGCAAACAACTATCGGTAACCCGTTGAATGAAAAAGTACGTATGGGTTCACTCGCAGGTGAATCGCAACGCAAAGAAGTAAAAGAGCAGGTGCAGAAATTACTGGCTTCCTCCCAAATTATTTATGGCTCGCTCGACAGCGTGGAAGTGATCGATGCAGATCAACACAAAGGCGCATTCATGAGTCCGATACTATTATTGAATGATCACCCGCTTAACAGCAAAGAAGTACACGAAGTAGAAGCTTTCGGCCCCGTATCAACATTAATGCCTTATGCTTCAATGGACGATGCGATCGCTTTATCAAAAATGGGTAAGGGCTCTTTGGTGAGTTCAATTGTTACGGCAGATCAAAGCATCGCGAAACAATATGTATTGGGTGCGGGTATGTATCATGGCCGTATCCTTATTTTAAATGAACAGTGCGCGAAAGAAAGTACGGGCCATGGTTCACCATTGCCTTTGCTGGTTCACGGCGGCCCGGGCCGTGCAGGTGGTGGCGAAGAAATGGGTGGCATACGCGGCGTTAAACATTATATGCAACGCGTGGCCATACAGGGTTCGCCTGATATGATCACGGCGATAAGTAATGTTTATCAACCCGGCGCAACAGGAAAAAACAATGGCATTCATCCTTTCAAAAAATATTTTGAAGAACTGGAAATAGGAGATCAAATGGTTACAGAAAAAAGACTCATCACATCAGAGGACATCGATCGTTTTGCTGATCTGAGCGGCGACCATTTTTATGCGCACCTTACTGGTACTGATTTCGAAGGGACGATGTTTGAACGGCAGGTGGCACATGGATATTTTATCATGAGCGCCGCCGCCGGATTATTCGTAAACAGTTATGAAAAGAATCCTGTTCTCTTAAATTATGGGATAGACGAATTACGTTTTACCAAACCTGTTTATCCCGGTGCAGAGATCTATATCCGTTTTTCATGCAAAGAAAAAATAGGACAGGAACAAAAGGAAGCTACCGACATTCCCAAAGGGATTGTGAAATGGCTGGTGGAGATTTTTGATGAGACGGATGAGGTTGTGGGGGTGGCGACGATCTTGACGATGGTTGAAAAAAAGGTTCAATAGAAGAAAAACGAAGAAAAAAAGCGTCTCTGGGTGTTTTAATCCCTGCTTTTTGCGGTAAATACCTAATGTTTACAAATAATGAGTGGCCTACTTTTACGGCAATTCTTTTTTTCTTCGTTTTTCTTTTAATGAAATCAAATGAAAACACAAGAGGTAAATATCATTGTGAAATCAATACTTGATGCCTGTATCAAAATACACAATGAACTAGGCCCCGGCTTATTTGAATCTGTATATGAACAGGTACTTACCTATGAGTTAAACAAAAGATCTCTCCATGTTCAAAGACAAAAGCCTATTCCCGTAGTCTATGACGGCATCAAGTTTGGGGATGGTTTCAGAGCTGACCTGTTGATTGAAAGCACTGTAATTGTAGAAATAAAATCTATCGATCAATTAGCCCCCGTACATTTTAAACAAATACATACATACCTTAAACTTTCTGGCGTAAAAAACGGGGTGTTGGTTAATTTCAACGTAAATCTTTTAAAAGATGGCTTTTTCAGGCGATTTAATAACTTCGCATAATGATCGAAGAAATAAAAGACGGCTACGTTAAAGTAGAACGCGAACATGGCATCGCCACCATAGAGTTCTTTCATCCGCAAAGCAATTCCCTGCCCGGAAAAATATTGGATGCATTGGCAAAAGACATCCATAGTGAAGGATTGAATAAAGAAACCAAAGTGATCATTCTTCGCTCTGCGGGAGAAAAAATATTTTGCGCGGGCGCTTCTTTTGATGAGCTGGCGGCGATCAATACAGAAAAAGAAGGACTGCATTTTTTCTCAGGCTTTGCGCAGGTGATCAATGCCATGCGTAAAGTGCCACAGTTCACTATTGCACGCATTCAGGGTAAATGTATTGGCGGCGGTGTTGGCCTCGCTGCTTCAGCAGATTATGCAATAGCGGTTGAAGGATCAGATATCAAACTGAGCGAATTGGCAATGGGTATCGGACCTTTTGTAGTTGGTCCCGCTGTAGAAAGAAAACTTGGCTTATCCGCTTTCTCGCAATTAACTATCGACTCCAGTATGTGGCGCTCTGCAGATTGGGCGAGGAGAAAGGGATTGTACGCGGAACTGCACGCAGATATTGCGGGCGTTGATGATTCGATCATACGTTTATCAACTACTTTATCGCATTCTTCTTCCGAAGCCATGCACGAGATCAAAAAAATATTGTGGAAGGGAACGGACCACTGGGATGAACTGTTACAACAACGCGCAGCCATAAGTGGACGTTTGATATTAAGCGACTACAGCAAACAGTTCATAAAGAAATTTAAAGAGAAACAAAAAAGTTAGTGTCTACGTCCGTATTTGATGAAGCCGGTTTTGCAGGCTTATGTAAACGGCTCGCTAAAAAAGATCCACACATAAAAGAGATCATTGAGCAGCATGGCTACCCACCCGTATGGAGCCGTAAAGCTAATTTTGAAACATTGATCCATATTATTTTGGAACAGCAGGTTTCACTCGCGTCCGCTAAAGCCGCATTAAATAAACTCAAAGAAAAGATTGGTGCCGTAACTCCAAAGAAATTATTACTGCTATCGGACGAAGAATTAAAAGCCTGTTATTTCAGCCGGCAGAAGATCGTATACGCCCGCAGTTTGGCAAACGCGATCGAGGACAGAGAACTCTCTATTAAAAAATTGCAAACCCTGACCGATGAAGAGATCCGTTCTGCATTGACAAAAATAAAAGGCATCGGAAACTGGACGGTTGATGTTTTCCTGATGATGGTGCTTCATCGCACCGATCTTTTCCCCACCGGTGATATTGCATTGATGAATAGTGTAAGGCATGTAAAGCAATTACCGGATCATACTTCTAAAGAAGAAATATTAGAACTTGCCGAATCATGGCGGCCGCATAGAACGGTGGCAGCTTTTGTTTTCTGGCATGCGTATATCAAACGGAAGAATATCAGGTTTTGAAAACTTTTGGAAAGTTTTGAACTTTCCAAAGTTTGCTATCTTTAGCTACTTATTTGTCAATTTGTTCAAGCCACACAAAGTCTGCCTGTTTTTAAATCCAGGGCTGGGAAAATTCCTGGTTATATTTTTCTTTGTCGTTACCCAAACCGCATGTGCTCAACAAAAGGAACTGGATGATAGCTTTCCGAGCCCATTTAAAGCGCTATATGCCGCTGATACTTACCGGAACAACGCTGCGGATTCAATGAAATACCTTATCCCTATCATTGATTCTGTTTGGGAATCGGACCAGAAATACCGCTATCACAGGCCAAATGAAACTGCAGCCGCTTCTACCGAAAGATTTACGCGACATAAAAAAGAAGTACAATTCATCGATTCTGTGAACGTGGCCGTTGTAACGGGAATACTCGACCGGTATGGATGGATCGATAAGAAGAGGATCGGTATTCTGGAGAGCTCTGCGCTTTTTTTTGTGATACAACATGCCACTATCGAAACACAGGAAAAATATCTGCCATCGTTGCGAAAGGCAGTGATTGACAAAATAGAGTCGCCTCATCACCTGACGATGCTCGAAGACAGGGTATCTATCCGGCAAAAAAAATACCAGGTATATGGAACCCAGTTGTTTTATTATCCACCTGATAAAAGATATTACCTGTATCCGCTGCTGGAACCTGAAAATGTTATACAAAGAAGAAATGAAATTGGACTCGATTCCGCTTCGTTCTCAGCATACCTCAAGCAATTTAATTTAGAATGGGACCTGGCAAAATATCAAAAAGAATTACCCAGGGTAGAGAAGTATATTTCACAATTGAAAAAGCCTTTATAACTTTTTAAGGTTATAAAGGCTTCAATAACTCGCTACAGATCATCATACTCATACAACGGATCAATATGAGTTCCCGCTTTCATTTCAAATACGGGATTGATGATGCCGTCTTTCAATCCATATACCCATCCATGCAGGTCGGGGCGTTGTTCATTTTTCCAGGCCCGTTGTATGATGGAAGTATTTGCTAAATGTTTTACCTGTTCCTGTACATTCAATTCAACCAGCCGGTCAAATTTATTTTCTTCATCCTGTATCTGTTCCAGTTCCTGGCGGTTTAAACGGTAAACATCTTTGATATTGCGGAGCCACATGTTCAATACCTGTTTGTAATCGTGGTTGGTCATGGCCGCTTTAATGCCGCCGCATCCGTAGTGCCCGCACACGATCACGTGTTTTACTTTCAGGTGGGTAACTGCGTAATCAAGAACGCTTAGGAGGTTTACATCGGTATGTATAACAAGGTTGGCAACATTGCGGTGAACAAATATTTCACCGGGCTGTGTGTTGGTGATTTCATTCGCGGGAACACGGCTGTCGCTGCAGCCAATCCAAAGGAATTCGGGTGTTTGCAGGAGTGAGAGGCGATCAAAATATTGAGGATCGTCTTCGACTTTCTCTTTGGCCCATGCTTTATTTTCCAGCAATAATTTTTCGTATGATTGCATACTGCCTAAATTTTAGGTTGTTGAAATAATAAGTGCATTGGTTTGTGTGCACTTTTTTTGATCTCTACTTTAATGTTTTTGATATGTGCATGACAAAGAAAATTATTTACTTCTTCGATCACATCCTTATCAATAAAATCGGCCCTCGTGGCATCAATTAAAACATAGGCATTCTCGGGTACGTCTTCTAACTTTTTCTTTACGATGGGTTTGTTGAGAAACGATACATCTTTTCTGAAACGTATAAGGAAACGGTTCTGGTCGTTCACTACAAATACCGATGAGCGGAAATTACTTCGCACCATAAAGAACAGTCCTACAATAATGCCGACAATGATGCCCACCAAAAGATCCGTCATCAAAATAGCAGCGATCGTTACCACAAAAGGTACAAATTGATCCCATCCTTTTTGAAAGAACTCTTTGAACAAAGAAACCTTTGCCAGTTTATACCCTGTAAATATAAGTACCGCAGCCAAAGCGCTTAAAGGTATTTTGTTCAGCAGGGCCGGAATGAACATTACGCACAGCAAAAGTAATACACCATGCATAATAGCCGAAACTTTGGTTTTGGCGCCCGCGGATACATTTGCCGAGCTTCGCACAACAACCGAAGTAAGTGGGAGCCCACCGATCAATCCTGAAATGATATTGCCAATACCCTGTGCTTTTAGCTCGCGGTTGGATGGGGTTACGCGTTTCAGAGGATCCAGTTTATCAACCGCTTCAATACCTAACAGCGTTTCAAGACTGGCAACAATCGCAAGAGTAACAGCAGTTACCCATACATCAGGATTGTTCAGGAATTTTATATCGGGAAAAGTGAAAAATGAAAAAAACGAACCGATATCATTGGCAACAGGTAAGGATACAAGGTGTTTTGTTTCCAATGCATACGCGGAGTGGTTTGCGGTAAAATAGCCATTGATCAATATGCCGGCCAGCACCACTACCAATGGTCCTGGAATAAGATGCAGTATTTTATGCTTCTTAATGAATTTTCTTTCCCATGCTATCAAAATCAAAAAAGATACGGCACCTATAATGATCGCGGAGGGCGTTATATATTCAACAGCCTGTAACAGTTCTGAGAATGTATTTTTTTGATCGGTCTGGCTAAAAGTTTCATCACCCACAAAATCCGCATCATATCCTACAAGATGTGGGAATTGTTTTAAGATCAAAATAAAACCAATAGCTGCCAACATGCCTTTGATCACGCAATTGGGAACATAATCACCGATCACGCCGGCCCGGAAAAAACCAAATAACAGTTGTATGATGCCGGCTATAACCACTGCCAGCAAAAAAGCCTCGTATACCTGTAATTTGAGAATGGCAGTTGCTACTATAACAGTAAGGCCTGCGGCGGGTCCGCTTACACTTAATTGAGAGCCGCTTAACATACCAATCACAATTCCACCAACAATTCCGGCGATGATGCCTGAGAACAACGGTGCGCCTGAGCCCAATGCAATGCCGAGGCAAAGAGGGAGAGCCACCAATACAACAACGATAGATGCAGGCAGATCACTGCCGGCATTCTGAAAATATTTTTTCATAATGCTGAAAACTTAAATGAAGTAAAAAGATTGCTTGCTTAATAAGTGATCAGCAATTGGGAGGAGGCACATGTATATCGCCTGTATGATTCTGCGGGATAGCATCTGTGAAATGCGGGTGTTGCAGTGAAAGGCCAATATAATCAGAACAGAGGGCGAATAAGGGAGTGGAAAGATAATCGCTTTTTACGATCGCTTTTTTGCAGTAATCAGTATCGCAATCCAATGAATGGGGAATCTCTTCTGTGAACGTATTACTGAACAAAAGCCTGCCCATTTGCTGAATGGGCAAAATCTGAATTCCTAAAACCAGTAATAAAAAAAGTGTACAGAGTTTCTTTTTCATCAGTTGCTGCGAAAATAGCAGAAAGGAAAAAAAACAAATGTTAAAGGATCTTTAACAACTACTCTGTGTAACTCTGTTACTCTGGGTCTCTGTGTTGAATAAATGTTTTTGGGGAGGGCTAATTTATTTTTTCAACACAGAGGTACAGAGAGCATAGAGTTTCACAGAGAGGGGATTAAATGTTTAAACCACCACACGCACTCAATACCTGGCCGGTTATATATGAACCCATATCGCTTGCAAGAAATAAAGTGGTATTTGCAATTTCTTCTGCTTTTCCAAAACGGCCCAATGGAATTTTTTTGAGGAATTCTCCGGCGCCATCACCATCTTTTAAATAATGCGTCATATCAGTTTCAACAAAACCGGGCGCAATGGCGTTGCAACGGATATTGCGACTGCCAAGTTCCAATGCTACTGATTTTGTAAAACCGATGATGCCTGCTTTGCTTGCTGCATAACTGCTCTGCCCTGCATTGCCGCGGATACCAATGATCGAACTCATATTTACAATGCTCCCGCTTTTTGCTTTCATCATCGGGCGGATCACCTGTTTGGTCATGTTGAAAACACTTTTCAGGTTGATATCCATTACATCATCCCACTGTTCGGCTGTCATGCGTAACAGGAGATTATCTTTCGAGATACCCGCATTATTTACGCACACATCTATTTTGCCAAATTCTTTCAAAACATCATTTACAAAAGCCTCACATTCTTCAAATACCCCTGCATTGCTTTTATAGGCCCTGGCTTTTACGCCCAGCGACTGGATTTGTGCCTCCAGTGCGGCAGCTTTTTCGGCGCTGCTGTCGCTCACGTAGGTAAACGCAATATCACTGCCTTGTTCTGCAAGCTTTAAAGCAATGGCTGCGCCGATACCACGTGCTGCGCCTGTTACAATAGATACTTTTCCCTCAAGTAATTTCATAAGAAGAGTTTTGTTCGTGAGCAAATGTAAAATAAATGAACCTCGTAGCAATGGGTTTTTACTGTGTCTCCGTGTCTCTGTGTGCAGTATTTTCGCACTCATGGACACAGAGGCACAGTTTATTCTGATGAAAGACCGATCTTTTTCTCAAAATCATAGAGATGTGAACGGTAAAGTGCGTAAGCGATCAGGAGTAACAGCAATGGTAGAAATATCCCAGGGTCGTATAATAAAATAAAGAACAGGGTAGCACAGATAATGAATGCAATCCTGAAATAATGCTCGCTATCCATATCCTTCATCAGTAAAATACTGTGAAAGAAGGCAAGTATGGAAATAACAAGCAGCCATACCTGCGGAAGATCTTTTAGCTGAAAGTGAAGCGGGAAGCCCTTCCACATAAACACTAACTCAGGGAGTAACAGCAAGGCATACATCAATAATAGCCACGCAAAACGTTTTAGCAACGGAACAGGAAGATTCTTGGTGAATAGCAATCGCTCTTCTTCAAAAGAGCGCAGTTGTAAAATGATCGCACAATGCGCTGTTGCGATCAACATCATAATAAGCAATAATGGCCGGATATCAGGGCTGTCGGGTTCATATAGATTGATAAATCCATAAAGCAGCAGTAGTGAAAATGTTTTTGTAACAAGCAGCATCTGTTTCCGTTCTTTCCATAAGAACCAAAGGGGAATGGAGAAAAATGGTTTTGAAAATTGAAAAGCAGAAAGAGTAAAATTGATACCTGTGACACGTTTCTGCAGGTAACGCATATACAATCCTGTTGACAGCAATATCATGAACCCATTACTAATGATCACCGCTGTCATAGATCCGAAATAATGCTGTTTTGCAGCAATAACGGCAACGATCACCGCATAGAGAAATACCGGCATATAAACCATCATATGCACAAACAGCATCCATATAAGCCGTTTGGAGCGTGGCGCAGTGTTTAATACAAAAAGAAATTGTTGTCCTGGCTCGCTGAGTTGTTTGGTAATATAGTTGATGCATTTTAACGTGTACAGGAGCCAGGCAAAAATCACACACGCTAAGAACACGTAACTCTGGATCATTCCCTGTATCAAAGAAAAATGGTAACTGATGAGCTGGCTTCCGTTAACCACACCGAATAGTACAAAGAAAAAGAAAAGAAAAAAGCCGGCATTCACTTTGTAAAAATGATTCACCAACACACGCTGTAATATATTGATCACAGTTCTATTCATAGAGCAGGGAAATGGTTTGGTTGGCGGCGGTCATTGTTCCTGTAAGCTGTAAAGTATTATCCTGGAAGGGCTGGTGTGAAGTAATAATAAATGAAATTCCTTTTTGCGAACGGGAACTGTTGATAAGTGAAGAGATCACCGGCACTGCGCTTGTATCGATGGTGATCAGCGGTTCATCTAACAAGATCCATTTGGGGTTACCGGTAAAAGCCAATACAAGGCTAAGTTTTTTGAGCATGCCACTTGAATAAGTGCCCAATGGTTTGGTATACGCATCGGCGATATGCAATTGTTCCAACAATTCGAGTGACTGCTTTTCGTCGGTTTTTTTTGTTTGACAGTATAATTTTACAAGATACTTTCCACTGAGGAATGACGGATACAAAGGTTCGGCCTCTGCATAATTTACTTTTTGCAAAAAAGACACCCGGTTTTTTTTGATGCTGGCGCCGGAAAGACTAATGTCGCCGGTAAATGGATGCAGGCCTCCGATCATTTTCAGGAAACTTGTTTTACCCGAACCATTTTCGCCTTTTAACCAGTAAACACCATCGGCAACAGTTAATGAGGGAATGTCGAGCGCGAGAAAATTACCGTAATGTTTTTGTACAGTGTCGAATTGTAACATGCTCCTAAGTAAAGCAAATTGATCCAATCGTCATAACGGTTAGATTGCTTTGTGATTTTTTTAACCGAAACTTTTTTGGCTCTTAATATCATAATTTAGCAGCAGATGAAACAACCCGCAGGAATACAACGTATCCTTTTGATAGCACTGGTGCTCGAGACGATCTGCGTTACCTATGCGTTATATATTCCATTATTCATACCGACGATCAGTGTTCTGCACACATTGGCAGGGCTGGTTATTGCTTATGGTTTGTTGTGGATGAAGCCTGCGCTACCACCAATTTCAAATCCTGTTTTTTCATTTGCATCCAATATAAACCGGTACCGCTGGTTATTGATGGGAATCGCTTTGTTCATGCTATGCCGCTTCTGCGCGCAATGGATGAAAGACGATCCGATCGATTACCATAATGCAGATATGTTGCCGATCATCAAAGTGATGAATCAACGTTTTATAGCAGGCAATTGGTCGCAGGTGTACGATCCGATACCCGAAATATGGAACGGTATCAAACCTATTTATTTACCAGCTATGTGGATGCCCTTCGGTTTACCTGAAGCTTTGCAGATTGATGTGAGATGGCTAACGGTTCTTGTATTCATTATTATATTGGGAATCCTTTTATGGGCAATCGACGCACGACGCAAAAATGTATGGCCACTTTTTCTCTGCATCTTTCTTTTATTCTGGTGGCTGTTCTATGATGAAAAAGCGGGATTGTTCACGTTTACAGAAGAAGGTGTTGTTGTGTTATATTATGTTTTGCTGGCAATTGCGTTATTGAAACGGAATATATGGATGATCTGTATTGCGGCTTCCCTCTGTGTATTCAGCCGGTATGCGTTGGTAGGATGGTTGCCGGCAATGCTGCTATATTTTGCGTACCTGAAAGAATGGAAAAACTTATTTCGGTTTGCATTTACGGGCATTCTGTTTTTCCTGCTATTACTGTTATTGCCCTTTGGATGGAAGACCGTTTATTCACTTATTGCATTACCGGGATCGTATATAGAATTCGCCAAACGCATCTGGCAGGATGCCCCGCAGGTTTTTTCAGGAAGCCTGGGATGGGCAAAATTTTTCGGCCCCAATCATATTATGCGCCTGCATTACCTGCTGATCCTTCTTTCATTCACCGTTCCTTTCCTGTCAATGTTCGTTGCTTTGCGATGGAATAAAAAATTCAGGATACCTGTTCAAAATATTCCATTGGCAGTTTTAAAACTGAGCCTGGTTATTTTTTTCAGTTTGATAGACGTGCCGTATCTATATCTTTTTTATACTTCTTCTTTTGTGAGTGTAGTGGCGATCGCCAGCGTTTTGTCGAGGGAGAATGACCGGAAAAGCGTTGCCTGAACTATTCTTCAAAAACACTTACTTTTTTAGGTTTGTTCTTCCTGATCCAAAGGCGCATAATAACCAAGAACAGTACCGTTACCTGGAGAGCGGTAAGCATATATTCATTATTGAAATTACTAAGCAATGCGGTAGTCAGTAACGTAAAAAAAATAACTAGCAAGCCAACGGCCATTGCGGTACTTTGTAAATGGATATATTTTTTTTCTGCCTCGTGCCCCGGGATGCTCAGCGAGGGTTTGTGTTTGAATATATAATAGGAAAGCAGGAAGTTGGATAAAAAAATCAGCACCAGGTTACCCATATAGATGATCACCGGGAACATGAAACTTGGCCTGGCATGTATAAGCGCTGAGGTGGAAAAAGGGAAAGACACGATAAACATCAGGCTTAATAAATTTCGGAAGATCACACCGTTGTCGTATGCCTTCAGATAACGGAACATTTTCAGGTGCCTTGCCCATGACACACCGATAAAAAAGAAACTCATAAAGAACCCGAGAAATTCGATTACGGTAGGCTTGAACATTTTCCAGAGATCAAGCGATACTTTAAAATCTTCCGGAAGTTCGGGGAATTTGATCTCGATAATGAGTAAAGTAATTGCGATCGCGAAAACCGCATCACTGAAAAGGATCATTCTCTCTAATTCAAACTCACGGTGGATGCTTGCTTCTTTTGTTTCACTCATAAATAGCGGCTAGATAAATGTAATAATCTCTTCCAGGTATTTCCTGTTGTTGCTCAGGCGGGGCACTTTGTGCTGGCCGCCGAGTTTTCCCTTGCTTTTTAACCAGTCGCGGAAAACCCCTTTTTTCAAAGACTGCACATGGGGAAGTGTGAGTGCAATGTCTTTATAACGTTTGGCTTCATAATCGCTGTTCAAAGATTTTAATGCGCAATCCAGTTCATAAGCAAACTGTTCTGTTGCCGCAGGGGCTTCGTCAAATTCTATCAACCATTCATGCGCACCTTTTTGATTATCGCCGAAATAAACAGGCGCCGCGGTATAATCGTTCACGATCAACCCTGTTTTCTGGCATGCAATGGCGATGGCTTTGTCTGCATTATCCGAGATCACTTCTTCGCCGAATGCATTAATGTATTGTTTGATGCGACCGCTTACTTTTATCCTGAAAGGAAATTTGCTGGTGAATTGTATCGTATCTCCCACCAGGTAACGCCATAGTCCGCCATTGGTGCTGATCACGAGTGCATAGTTCTTACCGATCTCCACTTCTTTTAACCCGATGGTTTTTGGATCAGGCTTTCCATATTCTTCCACCGGCATAAACTCGTAAAAAATGCCATGGTTCAAAAACAATAACATGCCGTCTTCGTCGGGATTATCCTGCGCGGCAAAAAATCCTTCGCTGGCATTGTACATTTCAAGATAGGTGCATCCCGGGCCAATGATCTTTTCAAATTGCTCGCGGTAAGGAACAAAGGATACGCCGCCGTGTATATACAGTTCCAGATTGGGCCATACTTCTTTCAAAGTAGACTTGCCCGTTATCTCGAGAATGCGTTTGAACAATATCATCGTCCATGTTGGAACGCCTGATATAGAAGTCACGTTTTCATGAATGGTTGATTGTGCAAGCATTTCGATCTTGCCTTCCCATTCGTCCATCAACGCAATGGATAATTCCGGCGTACGGATCCAGGTGGCCCACATAGGTGTGTTCTGCAACAGCACTGCGCTCAGATCGCCATATTGTATGTCTTCATTTACTTTGCTGATCTGGTGGCTGCCACCGATCACCAGGCCTTTTCCTGTAAGCAGGTCGCTGTCGATATTGTAGTTGTAGTAAAGTGTGAGTACATCCTTAGCTGCCTGGAAATGACAATCCTCCAGGCTTTCCTGTGTAATAGGGATGAATTTGCTTTTATCGCTCGTGGTGCCGCTGCTCTTGGCGAACCAGCTCACCGGTGTGTTCCAGAGAAGGTTCTCTTCTCCTTTCATCAACTGGTCAATATAAGGTTTGAGCTCATTGTATTCCTGCATGGGAATGCTCTCTTTGAATTTGCGGATGCTGAACAACTCCTTAAACCCGTGTTTACGCCCGAATTCGGTGTATTGGCCATGGGTAACCAGGTCCTGCAATACCTCACGCTGGGCGTCAATGGGATTATTTATCCATTGTTCGATGCGCCAGTGGCGGAACCTGGCCAGTCGGGATATTGCGGGGCTTAGCAGTTTCATATGGGGGAACTACAGCAAAATACGGAATGGGATTGAGATTTGGTAATGTTATTGGGAAAAGAAGGGGATTGGAAGATTGTACGGGAAAGAATTATCGCGATCCTCTACTTTTTTATTGTGCCGGAAGGATGTTTTTAATTGCGTTTCACGAGGACGTTATATAATTCGTCCGTTGAAGTAAGTTTATCCCATTTTTTCCTTTTTAAACCCTTTACCAACTCTTTATCGCCAGTCCAAAG
The DNA here is from genome assembly GCA_040388705.1 of Bacteroidota bacterium. Taxonomy (GTDB): domain Bacteria; phylum Bacteroidota; class Bacteroidia; order Chitinophagales; family Chitinophagaceae; genus Sediminibacterium. The sequence goes on from JAZKBI010000001.1 coordinate 57,583, forward strand.
CTTGCCGCGAACATGTTCAGTTAATGCTACAAATTCAGTATCATCAATGTCTACATCAATAGTCAGCTTTTCCGCCTTAGTATATAACACTCCAGGAATTAATTCTACATCAATAAACTTGATTTTTGAAGTTATTAATGTAGCAACTGCATGAAGTTCAAGCTCGGAGTATTTTGATATTTTTTTAAGCTTATTCCAATGTGCTTTCAGTTCGAGTTCAAGCTGTTTTGTTGAATACAAATTCAACTTAGATTTAGGCTGCAAGATAATTTTCGAGATCTTACTGTTTGTATTTAGTATGGCACTGAATACAATATTGGTATCAATTACGACCCTCATAAACCGACTTTCTTTTTAGTCTTCGCCCAGCGTCCTTTTTTTATTTTCTTTACTAAGTCATCCACATCTTTTTGGGTAGCTTTTGACTTACGTGCTATTTCTTTAAAAGAAAATAAATTAGCTATTTCCTGCAAGTCTTCTAATTTGGTTGAAGAAGGTAAGCGAAAAACAACTTCTTTGGATGTTCTTTCAATTATCATGATTTACTTTTTATAAATATACAATAATAATGCAGGCGTTTTTCAATATCAGTTTAGCTTTCGGGCAGCGTACGATGGCATTACTGTTTCCAGGTTTCTACTTTATGAAGCATCCAAAGATTTTCCGCGTATTGCCTTATTTCAGGGGACGCATTTTTAAATGCTTCATCTAAAGTATAGTCACCACCCCTGTATTCGGATGCCGATACTTTGACTCTTGTCGCCCCACGAAGAGCGAACTTCTTGTTATCTTGATACATGATTATTTTCATAGTAACAGGGCTCACATCGCCCTGGCAGGAAACTTTGTACGCTATCCAAACCTCTGCTTTACCGTCTTTGTTTAAGTCTGTCACAACAAACGTGTTGTCAATATAGTAAAGGAGTACGTCAACAGGGCATTGCTTTACGTAATCATAAACTCTCCACGTCTGTTTAATACTGTCACCGGAAACGATAAAATGGTATGCGGACAAAGCAGCGTCACTGTAGCCTTCATCAGGGGCCTTTTTGCTTTACGTTTTATCCGTTGCAGTCAGAATAACGACGTTGTCTCCTGTGTTATCTGTCCAACGAACAGCTTGAAAAATGTTTCCGTCCGGATGAATGTTTTTAGGGATAGAATTTTTGTCAAGCTTTGTCACTTTGAACTGCGCGAAGCATGGCTGCAATAAAGTAAAAGAAAGTAGGACACAAAGAGGTTTCATGTTAGGATGATATCTTTTTTAAGTTACTATATGCTCCATACTTCTTCATTCAAAATTCCTTGCTCAATATTCAATATTTTAAAGCCCACTCGGCCCATCCTTCCCCATCTCAATGATCCAATCCTTCCGCTTCAACTCAAAATTGGTTCCAAGATATAAACGTCTCACATGCTCATCTTCTGCCAGTTCTTCTGCGGAGCCGTGTTTGAATATTTTTCCTTCAATAAGCAAGTATGCGCGGTCGCAGATGGATAAGGTTTCATTTACATTGTGGTCAGTGATGAGAATACCGATATTCTTGAATTTTAGCCTGGCAACCACACTCTGTATATCTTCCACCGCAATCGGGTCAACACCGGCGAAGGGTTCATCCAATAAAATAAATTTGGGATCCACGGCCAAAGCACGTGCAATTTCTGTTCTTCTTCTTTCACCGCCGCTCAGGCTATCGCCATTGTTCTTACGAACATGATGCAGGTTAAATTCATCCAGTAAAGTATCCAGTTTATGATGGCGCTCGGCGTGCGTGAGTTTTGTCATTTCCAATACCGACAAAATATTATCTTCCACACTTAGTTTGCGAAATACGCTGGCTTCCTGTGGTAAATAACCGATTCCCATTTGCGCGCGTTTGTACATGGGTAGTTTGGTAATGTCCTGGTCGTTCAGGAAAACTTTTCCTTCGTCGGGTTTGATCAGGCCCACCACCATATAGAAAGTAGTGGTCTTACCGGCACCATTCGGCCCCAATAAACCAACGATCTCGCCCTGTTGCACATCTATAGAAACATTTCTTACAACGGTGCGGCCCTTATAGCTTTTGAAAAGAGATTGGGTAGTAATGGTCAGACTCAAAGCAAACTGTTTACACAAAAATAGAGCTTATGAACCTGAAAAGGGCAGCAAGGTCTCATCTTAACACATGTTTTTCTGATCGCCTAGCCTGGGGTTAGAAGTCTGGAGACTGGACGTTAAGCCCGCGTCTGATACCTCCCAGGCTCCAGACTTCTAACTCAAGACTATCAAAGCAATTTGCAAAGGCAAGAGAAAGAAAACCGCTTCATGGCGTATATTGCACCAATTTTTGACCATAAACCAGTCTGCAAAGACATTTAGAGAGACCGTTCACATGAAACTAACAGAGCACATTGAGCAGGCAAAAGATACGCTGATATCATTTGAAGTTTTGCCCCCTTTAAAAGGAAAGACCATTGCCACTTTATACGACCATCTTGATCCCCTGATGGAGTTCAAACCCTCATGGATCAACGTGACCTACCATCGCAGTGAGACCATGTTCAAGAAAAAAGCAGATGGCACTTTTGAGAAAGTAGAAGTGCGTAAACGTCCCGGTACCGTAGGGATCTGTGCGGCCATTATGAACCATTACCAGGTTGATGCAGTTCCACACATCATCTGCGGCGGCTTTACTAAACGGGAAACAGAAGATGCATTGATAGATCTTGACTTTTTAGGGATCGATAATGTATTGGTGCTTCGCGGCGATGCTGCAAAAAATGAATCAGCATTCGAACCGGAAAAAGATGGCAACCATTTTGCGATCGATCTGCTTCAACAGGTAAATAACATGAACAATGGAATTTATCTTGATGAAGACATCAAGAACGGCGGCAAAACCAAATTCTGCATGGGTGTTGCGGGTTATCCTGAAAAACATTTTGAAGCGCCTAACCTGGAAATAGACCTGTTGAAACTAAAACAGAAAGTAGAAGCCGGTGCCTGTTACATTATGACACAGATGTTCTTCGATAACCAGAAGTTCTACGATTTTGTAAAAGCCTGCAGGGATATCGGTATCACGGTTCCAATAATTCCGGGATTAAAACCCATTACCAATAAGAAACAATTAACCGTATTGCCAAGGATCTTTCATGTGGACATTCCTACAGATCTCTCCAATGAACTGATGAAATGCAAAACCGATCTTGATTGCGAACAGGTAGGAACAGAATGGCTGATACAGCAGAGTAAAGAATTAAAAAAATTCGGTGTGCCCGTATTGCATTACTATACTTTAGGTAAACCGAAAGTGATTTGGAATGTGGTGAAGGAAGTCAGGTAGTTGCTTGGGCATTGAAATGATAAGCCACAGATTCGCAGATTATTTTCTTAAAAGAAATCTGCGAATCTGCGGCTTTTTTAATGTTATTTGGAAAACCGGTACCCAACCCTCAATCCCAATTGAGCATAAGGCCAAGAAAGATTTGAATAAGATTCGTATTTAAGTGCAAAATCCAATCTTTTGCCGGCAATGATTCCGATGGACGGCGTGTAGATTAGTAATTCACCACCTTCACTGTATTCCCCCAAACCAATCTCGCCGGCCGCATAAAAGATGGGAGACACAAATAATTTTGTTCCGGCTTTAATATAATAAATGGTATTTACTGGATAGGCATCGATAGACTGGAAACCCAGGGAAAGCAACCCGGTAAATTTATCACTGAATTTCTTTTGGAACCGGAGGTCTCCGCCTATTGTAAAGCTGTTGCTCACATAAGCCCTTCTATTAACAAAAACGCCCGGGCTGACGCCGATATCCCAGGATGCAGTTCTTGTTTTTTCGGACCCTGCTCTGATCTCCATTCTGGATTGGGCCTTCACTGATAGTGAAATAAATAGGATACAGCAGGCAAATAAGATTTTAATTGATCTCATAGAGTTGGTTTTTCTAAAGTCCACAAGAATGGTGCCATCTATTAGTAAAAACTGATATACATGTTCAAAAAAACAGTGAAAGTTGATATAAAAAGGAAAGCCGCAGATTCGCAGATTTATATAATCTGCGAATCTGCGGCTAAAAAATAATTATCAATTTAATTCCTCACTGTCTTCCTCTTCGCTTCTATCAAATCATCAAACTGCTCAAGACTTAATTGTTTGGCGATGATGTGTTTGTCTTTATCCAACAGGTAAACGGTTGGCGTTTTATAGATGTCGTATAATTGCCGGTAATTGGGTTTGCCTGCTTTTTCAACAGCAGCTTTGGCTTCTTTGGTTTCGTAGGTATGTATCCAGCCACTTAATTTTTTCTCATGAATAAAATTCTTCCAGGCAGGGATCTCATTCTCATAAATATTCACTGAATACACAGCTACACCATATTTTTTCCATTTGGCTTCATAAATAGAATCCAGTTTTGGTATCTCTTCTTTGCAGTGCCCGCAGTTAGGATCCCAGAAAGCAACGATCGTAAAAGGCGCAACGATATTATATAATGATGCGATCCTGCCCGTTGTATCAGTCAGGTCGAGCGCCGGGGCCGGTTGCCCTATCTGGTTGGCCATTAAACTATACGCCCTCTCAACAATGGTTTTTCTGGACGCGGGGTTCAGCAGCATCGTATCTCCCTTGGCATAAAAATTCTCAAAGAGATAAACAAACACCTTATCCTGCCCCATAAACTCAGGGGTCATGTATTTATTGGTAAACTTGGTTAAGAGATAGGGATAGATCTCTTTTCCTGTACGTGCCGAGAGCAAAATGTATTTCACTTCTTTGATCACAGAATCCGGTTCGGGTGAAACAAGATTTTTGAAATACTCATCCAGTTTCGGTTCAAAGAATGGGGTACGCAACAAACGGTCGTCGTTGAATAAAACATCATCCCAATAATGTTCTTTTACATAATGGTATGGATAGGTAGAATCAATATTGCCATTCACCACACGCATAGGAGGGGCGCTGGGTTTCTTCATTGCATTCAATAACATCGCCAGCATAGAGTTGGGATGTTTCTTGCTGATATCATCCCTGTATGCCTGCAGTTCCTTATCTGTTTTTGTAAACTCAGCCCTGATACGCGCGGAATCTTCTTTTGTTTTTGCTGCAGCAAATTCAGTTTCCAATTGTGCGAGCCTGCGCCCTTTTTCACTGGTATAACCTGCATAGCTTTTATACAGATCGTTTTCTGCTGAGCCGGTGATCACCGCCTTGTCTTTTAACGAAGTATCGGCTACAATGCTGAACTGCTGCTGGGCATCCATCAAGAGGTCGAACTGGATGGTGTATTGCGGAGACACAACAAAGTAAATACCGCTGGTTAGTTTAGTGGGCCCTTTGAACACGCCATGACTTTTATCATCCAGGTAAGCAGAATCTACCAAAGCCCTGCCTTTACCAAAAAAACTGCCGAGATACACTTTGCAGTTCTTAAGCGGGGTAAGGGTAATACTGATATTCCTTCCTTTAGATGCTGCGGCTGGTTTTTGCGTGGAGGCAGCAGGTTTATTTTGCGCCGACAGCCAGAGCGTTCCGAGTAAAGCCAGAGTGGTAAAGATTGATCGCCTCATATTGTTTGAATTCGGGGTAAAAATACTTAAATAGCACATGGCAGACGTTAATACCCTGTCAAAAAAAGATATTCATACAATTTTGCCACAGATTGACGGATTAGCCCAGATTTTTCTGTGTGAATCTGTGAATCTGTGGCGAAAGAAATGTTTACATACGCATAACCAATCGTAGTTACATTTGCACCCGTGAGAAAACAAAGAAAATCAGTTGTTTTAGAGAATATCCTGGTGCAGGATTATGCAGCAGAAGGTAAGTCGTTGGCACGTGTAGATGGTAAGGTAATATTTATCGAAGGCGCCGTTCCCGGCGATGTGGTGGATGTACAGCTCTCAAAGAACAAAACCGATTGGGCCGAGGGCCATACCGTTAAGATACACACGCTTTCTGCCGACAGGGTAACACCTTTCTGCCAGCATTTTGGTGTTTGCGGGGGTTGCCAATGGCAGATGCTTCCCTATGAGAAACAGCTTTTTTATAAACAGAAACAGGTAAGTGATAACCTTGGCCGTATCGGTAAAATTCCTTTGCCGGAAATGATGCCGATCATTGGCGCAGACCAAACCCGTCAATACAGAAATAAACTGGAATACACATTCGCAACAGGCAAATTCATTCCCGCAGAAGAATTCAGGCGGATGAAGGCAGAAGGGATCTCTCCCAAAGAACAGGCAGGCGCTGCAGGGTTTCATGTACGCGGATTTTTTGACAAAGTAGTAGAGATCGATACCTGCCATTTACAGGAAGAACCCACCAATTTTATCCGTAAAGCCGTGGCAAAATTTGCCATTGATAACCAGCTCCCTTTTTACGATACCCGCGCACACAAAGGTTGGTTGCGGAATATGTTCGTTAGAAACACCACAACGGGCGAATTGATGATCAATGTAGTGCTGGGGTATGAAGATGAAGAACTCCGCAAAAAATTGCTTGACCAGTTGCTGCAGCAATTCCCGCAGATAACCACGTTGCTGTATACCATCAACACTAAAAAGAATGATAGCCTGTCAGACCTGGATCCGCAGGTGTATTTTGGTAAGGGATATATCATAGAAAAGCTGGAAGGCTATTCTTTTATGATCAGCCCGAAATCTTTTTTCCAGACGAACACAAAACAGGCCGAAAAACTCTACCAGGTAACCCGCGATTATGCCGAACTGGATGGCAGCCAGATAGTATATGATCTGTATTGCGGAACGGGGAGTATCGGTATTTTTGTAAGCAAACAGGCAAAGAAAATAGTAGGCGTTGAAATGATAGGCGACGCCATCATTGATGCAAAAAAGAATGCAGAACTGAATGGCATACAACACGCTTCTTTTTTTACCGGCGATGTGATCGATATCTGCAATGATGCATTTTTTGCGGAGCATGGTCGTCCCGATGTGGTGATCACCGATCCGCCCAGGGCGGGGATGCACGAAAAGTTGGTTAAAAAACTATTAGATATTGCTGCGCCAACGGTTGTTTATGTAAGTTGCAACCCGGCAACACAGGCAAGGGATCTTGCCTTGCTGGATGAAAAATACAAAGTAGAAAAAATTCAACCGGTAGATATGTTTCCGCATACGTTGCATATTGAAAATGTGGTGCAACTGAAATTAAAATAATTTATGACAGAATTTCGACCCAGTAGATTTGAGATCCTTCCGCCGGTAATTAAAAACCTGTTGATCATTAACGGGCTGGTATTTCTTGCGCAGAATACTTTGCCGGGATTAAACAGTTCCTTATCGATTGATGATACTTTCGCTTTGCATGCATGGCAAAGTAGCCTGTTCAAACCATGGCAACTGGTAACACATTTATTTATGCATGGCGGGTTCTCGCATATCTTTTTTAACATGCTTGCGCTATGGATGTTTGGTGCCGTGTTGGAAAACGTATGGGGTTCCAAACGTTTCCTCACTTTTTATATTATCTGTGGGTTAGGCGCAGCACTGATATATCTCTTATTCCTGAACTGGGAATTTGCGCCCCTTATGCATGATTATACTAAGATGGCTGAAGCGCATATTTCCGGCAGCCCTGACCAGGCGGAGTTTATGGTGCGCTTTATTGAGAAATATAATATTGTTAAAGAAACTGACATTGTGACGAACGATATCCGAGCTCATGCGCAGGACCCAGGTTACCTGGCAGGCGCTTTTGATCAGATTACAATGATATTCAAAAGAGCCAAATTCGATGAACCAACCGTTGGTGCCAGTGGTGCGATATTCGGTGTGCTGGCTGCTTTCGGATACCTGTTTCCCAATACATATCTCTATGTATACATGCTTGTACCCGTAAAAGCCAAATGGTTTGTATTGTTTTACGGCGCCATCGAATTATACGAAGGCATTCAAAACTCAGCCGGCGATAACGTGGCGCACTGGGCGCATATCGGTGGAGCCGTTGTTGGATTATTAATTGTGATGACCTGGAACAAAACCAACAAAAAAACGTTCTATTAGGTAGCGGTCGGGACGCTCCCGCGGCCTGAACGCTAAACTTGCGGTACAAAAACATATTATGCCATCACGACCATACAAGACCAATCGAAGTATCTTATTAGGACAGGATAACAACGCCCTCGTATTGTTATTTGCCGCTAATGGATTGATCTTTGTGATGCTCAATTTCCTAAAGGTTATTTACCAGCTGTCCGATATACCCGAAGAGTTTTTTTACAGGCAGATATTGAACTGGTTCACTTTATCTCCTTCACCCGAAACGCTCGCAACACGTCCATGGACAGTATTGGTGTACATGTTCACGCACTATAATATCTGGCACCTCATCGGCACCTGTTTATGGCTCTGGTGTTTTGGATATATACTGCAGGATCTCACTGGTAATAATAAACTGATCCCCCTATATCTCTACGGGGGCTTTGTTGGAGGCATCGTTTTTCTGTTAGTGAATAATTTTGCACCATCGCTGGCGGCACGCCTGCCTTATACGGCACCTTATCTTGGCGCAGGTGCATCCATCATGGCCATAGCTGTTGCAACCACCACCCTAGCACCCGATTACCGGATGTTTCCTATGATAGGTGGCGGCATTCCTTTGTGGGTACTTACACTAATTTTTGTGGCCATCGATTTTGCAACGGTCTCTTCAGGAAACGCAGGCATCGCAGCATCACATCTTGCAGCAGGTGCAGTAGGATTTTTCTTCATCAGGCAATTACGCCGTGGAAATGACTGGGGCGCCTGGATGAACAAATTTGTAGACTGGCTCGATGATCTTTTCCGCCCAGAGAAAAAACATACCAAACAATCTGCCAAAGAAAAACTGTTCTACCAGGCCGGGAAGAAGCCCTACGAAAAAATATCCAACGTAACCCAGCAAAGACTGGATGCGATCCTCGATAAGATCAACCAGAAAGGCTACCAGTTTTTAACGGATGAGGAGAAAGCATTTCTAAAAAGAGCCAGCAACGAAGAACTATAGGTCCATAGACCATGGTCCATGGACTATGGACGAATTTTACTAAATTCACACATGGCAAAAAGCCTCTTTCGCCGCATCGTTAAAAAAACACTGATTACGATCAACGTGATCATTACCGTGTTGTTTTTGACCGCCTGTTTATCACCGTTCCTCAATCCTGCGCGTTGGTGGCTGATTGGTTTTGCGGGACTGATGTTTCCTTATTTATTATTGGCCCTGATCTTCTTTGTTATTTTCTGGCTCATCGTCAGGCCGCGAATGGTATGGGTTTCCTTGCTTACATTCCTTTTGGGTTGGCAACAGATCAGCGTGATATTTGCCTGGCATCCGGGCGCCGGGTTCAGTAAAAAAAGACAGGAGAATTTTTTACGTATTGTAGATTGGAACGTGCAAAGTTTTAACGGTCTTTCAAAGAATGCGGCTGATAAAGCAAATGCTGCGAGCGATCTCGTCAAAAGTATCATCAAACAACAGCCCGATGTGATCTGCCTGCAGGAATTCAATACCGCAGCCAACTCCGATAATATCGCGCTTTTTAAAGAACAATATTGGTATCATTATTTTTCCAAAGACTATCGCCGCGCAAATGGAACCTATCAATCGGGCTGTATCATTTTCTCAAAGTTCCCAATCGTTGATTCGGGAAAAATGCAATACCCCGTCGCTGAAAGCCTGATCTATGCAGATATTGTAAAAGGAGGTGATACCATCCGTATTTACACAACCCATCTTCAGTCATTCAAGTTCCAGAAAGCAGATTACAATGATCTTGAAAAAATAAGGGAGCAGGATGAAGAAACGATCACCGCATCCAAAAGCATTATCAAGAAAATGAAACTGGCTTTTCAACGACGTGGCATACAGGCCAATATGGTGAGGACCGAGATCGATAAAAGCCCCCATCCTTCCGTAATCTGCGGCGATTTTAACGATGTGCCCAATTCGTACGCCTATTTTCATATCAAGGGCGACAGGCAGGATGTTTGCCTGAAGAAAGGTTTCGGTATCAGCCGCACCTTTATTGCCCTGGCGCCCACTCTGCGTATCGACTATATCCTCCCCACCAGGCAATTTGAAGTAAAACAGTTTGATATGGTAGACGAGAACCTCAGCGATCATATTATGCTGGTAACTGACCTTCTTTTGAAAAAATAAAATATCTTCGTGATTCAATGAGATACCCGCACAGATATTGCTGTTGTTTTTGCTGCTGTTGATGCAGTCCGTTCTGTTCACCGGATCGTACCGGTTTGTTGCAACCCAATCCTAAAATATAATTACACTATAACACATGCCACTTAAAGTATATAATTCATTATCGCGCCAGAAAGAAACTTTTACTCCCATTAACCCGCCCTATGTTGGTATGTATGTTTGCGGACCCACGGTAAGCGGCGAAAGCCATCTTGGTCACGCACGTCCTTATGTTACGTTCGATGTGCTGTATCGTTATTTGATGCACAATGGATATAAGGTTCGATATGTAAGAAATCTTACCGATGCCGGCCACTTTGAAGAAGAAGGTCGCGAAGCAGAAGATAAGATCAGTAAAAAAGCCATCCTTGAAAAACTCGAACCGATGGAGCTGGTGCAGAAATACACCAATCTTTATCATTGGGCGATGGATCGTTTGGGCAATCTTGCACCAAGTATTGAACCCACTGCAACAGGGCATATCATTGAGCAGATAGAAATGATCAAAAAGATCATTGCAGATGGATATGCATACGAAGCCAATGGTTCTGTTTATTTTGATGTAGAAAAATACAACACTGATTACTCAGCCAAAGGACAACCTTATGGTATCCTAAGCGGACGTGTGTTAGAGGACCAATTAGACAGCACCCGCGACCTTGATAACCAGGAAGAAAAAAGAGACAAAAGCGATTTTGCTTTATGGAAAAAAGCGCCGCCCGAACACATTATGCGCTGGCAAAGCCCATGGGGCGAGGGTTTCCCGGGATGGCATATTGAATGTTCTGCGATGGCCACCAAATATTTGGGTGAAGAATTTGATATTCATGGCGGAGGAATGGACTTGCAGTTCCCGCACCACGAGTGTGAAATTGCGCAGAGTACAGTTTGCAATCATAAAATGCCCGCGCGTTATTGGATGCACAATAATATGATCACCATCAACGGAAGAAAGATGGGGAAGAGTTACGGTAACGTAATTACATTAAGTGAACTGTTTAGTGGAAATAATCCGCAACTGGTACAGGCCTATCATCCAATGACCATCCGTTTCTTCATCCTGCAAAGCCATTACAGGGGCACGCTTGATTTCAGCAATGAAGCATTGCAGGCCTCGGAAAAAGCATTGAAGCGTTTGATGGAAGCATATGAGTGGTTGGCAGGGTCAGGAGTTTGGGGTTTGGAGTTTGGCGTTGACCCGGCGCTGGATGAAAAAGTGAAAAAGCTAATTGCAGAATTTGAAGAGTTCATGGATGATGATATGAATACCGCCAAAGTATTGGCGAATATGTTTGAGCTCGCGTCGGTGATCAACTCTGTTAAAGACAGGCATATTGCGGCTGATGCATTAAGTACCACCACGGTGATATTATTGAAACAACAACTGAAAACATTCATCCACGATATTTTCGGATTGAAGAATGAACGCGCAGGGGATGATGGAAAATTAGATGGCGTATTACAACTCCTCATCGATATCCGCAAAGAAGCCAAGAACCGAAAAGATTTTGTTACCAGCGATAAGATCAGGAATGAATTAACTGCCCTGGGAGTACAGTTGAAAGACGAGAAGGATGGTGGGATGAGCTATACTATTGCATAGTGAATATTGAATGTTGAAGTGAGGCCGTCACTGCGAGGCACGAAGCAGTCTGTGTCCTGCATAATTTATGTAAGTAGTTTGTAAAGTCTATTCGGTCATCAACATTATCAAATCCGAACCACAGACTGCTTCGTGCCTCGCAGTGACGGCCTAATGATCGCAATCATCGGCGTGCGCATGATTATGATGCCTGCACATCCGGTAATTCAGAAAATGCGCCACAACAATACAAACCACAGCCGGCAGCAATAATAATATCCTCCACTCATGCCAGCCCATTTTGGCAAATAAGAAAAGCATACCCGCCGCAAAAATGACCAATGGCCACCAGCTATGATGATGTTTCCTTCTGCCATGATATAAAGAGTAAGCCCCGATCGCAAAAGAAAGCGCGATCATGCCGAATTCAAAAACTGTATTCTCAATAATATTTACACCGAACAACGGAAGGCTGCTCAAAAACAAGGGCAGCAAAGCGCAATGAATTGCACACGCCAATGAGGTCGCAATACCCAACGCATCCCAATTGAACTTTTTACTCATGTGGAGGGCAAATTTAAGACAATGCAACATTGTTGCAAAATTTATTTAGAGCAGCCGCGAGCCGTGAGCCATGAGCTGCGAGCTTTGACAAACCGAAAGCCTGGCTCACGGCTCGTAGCTCAAAGCTCATAGCTTTCTTCTCCCTACCTTCGCACTCATGAGCAAGAAATGGATCTTCTACCTGGTATTCGCCGTTTTATTGGTAACAGCGTTTTATTATTTTCTTTTCCGTGGAACGGATAACTGGAAGAAGAAACTGCCGATCATCAGTTATGTGCGTCCATTTCATTTTACAACACAGGATGGGTTGGTGTTTACGGACAGGGATATGCTCGGCAAAGTTTGCGTGGTGGAATATTTCTTTACCACCTGCAAAGGCATCTGCCCGAAACTGAATACTAATATGAAAACCGTGTACGAACAATTTAAGAACGAACACGATTTCATGATCCTCTCGCACACCTGCGATCCCGAACGTGATTCTGCTGCGCGCTTGAAAGTGTATGCCGATTCATTTAAGATCGATACAAAAAAATGGGTATTGCTCACCGGCCGTAAAGACAGTCTGTATCAAATGGCACGCAGCGCTTATTTATTGGATGATCCAAAGAACAACGTAGAAAAAATAGAGGACCAGTTCATGCACACCCAATTCTTTGCCCTGGTTGATAAAGACGGCAAAGTGCGCGGCCAGGTATACGATGGATTAAAACAGGATGAACTCGATCGCCTCAAGAAAGACATCAAAACCTTATTAGCAGAAAAACCGGCCACCGGTAATTTTGTGAATGGCGTATTTAATAACAATCCTTAATCACACCATATGTTGTACAGTATTATAGAGACGTTGAAGCGGAACCAGTTGAGCATCACTGACAGCAGGAAAAAAATACTGGAACTATTTCTCAAATCAAAAGGCGCTTTGGCGCATGCAGATATAGAACACCAGAGCGGCACCGAGTTCGACAGGGTAACCATCTACCGCACGCTGCAAACCTTTGTTGAAAAAGGCATCATCCACACCATCCCTACCGCCGATAATTCGGTGCGCTATGCATTATGTAAAGACGCCTGTAGCGAGGGCCACCACCACGACGACCATGTACATTTTATGTGCGATGATTGCGGCACCACGTATTGTTTGGATAATATTACCATACCGGCGGTAAATCTTCCCAATGGGTTTACTGCATTACAGACGGATGTGGTGGTGAGTGGGAAGTGCGCGAAATGTAATTAAACCGGAAACAATCGTCCGTAGACAATGGACCATGGTCAATCGACTATCACTTATCTTCGTACAAACTCCATTCAATGATTCTAGTAACCGGCGCAAGCGGTTTGGTTGGTTCGCACCTGGTAACACAACTGGTGAAAGAAGGCAAAAGCGTGAAAGCGCTTTACCGTTCTGCTGCTCCAACTTTTGCCGGCGCGGATAAAGTAGAATGGATACAGGGTGATATTCTCGATGTGGTTGCATTGGAAGAAGCTATGAAAGATGTTGAACAGGTTTATCACTGCGCAGCCATCGTTTCTTTTAACCCGAAGAAAAAAATCGCCTTACATCAAACCAATGTAGAAGGAACAGCCAATGTGGTAAATGCCTGCTTAAATGCCGGCGTGCAAAAACTGGTTTATGTAAGTTCTGTTGCGGCGCTGGGAAGGATAAGAGAGAATACTGCAATTAATGAAACCATGAACTGGTCAGAAGAAACCAGTAACAGCGAATATGGCAAGACCAAATACTTTGCAGAGATGGAAGTATGGCGCGGCATCGGCGAAGGATTGGATGCAGTGATCGTTAATCCCGTCATCATTCTCGGTGCAAGTGACTGGGAAAAAGGTTCATCGGGATTATTCAAATCGGCTTATGATGAATTTCCCTGGTACACAGAAGGCAGCAGCGGCTTTGTTGATGTAGCTGATGTAGTAAAAGCCATGATACTATTAATGGAATCACCCGTAAGTTCTGAACGTTTCATTCTTTGCGCAGATAGTCTTCCATACAGGCAGGTCTTTACAAGCATGGCAAATAATTTTTCCAAAAAACCACCACACCGGAAAGTAACACCATTACTATCCGCGATCGTATGGAGATGGGAAGCAGTAAAAGCAAAGTTCACTGGAAAGGACCCATTGCTTACAAAAGAAACCGCCCGCACCGCTGCAGCTAAGGTTCGGTTTGATAACAACAAACTCAAACTGCTGTTCCCCAACTTTGAGTACACGCCCATTGAAAGCTCACTGAAACGGATCTGTAACGAATTAAAAGAAATGCATAACTTGTAAGAGCAAACACTAACGCTGAAACAGGTTATTACAATCATATTATCACTGTCATTGTATGCACCGCATGCAGCCAAACTACTGGCTTATGTAGATTGTTCCGTACAGGTGCTCACCAATGGCGATCCGCGTTTGTGCGATTGTAACCGGATCATCGCATCAGAGGCCATCCCCGTAGGAGCCGATCATCCTGATAAACAAAAAGAACTCTCCCTTAAAGCAGACTGGAAATATGTGGGAGTTGTTTCCTATCGATTCTCCAATACCGTAACATCTGTTATAAAGGACAGTTTCAACAATTTAATCGCTTTTATTCCCGAACAATTTCCGCAGTCGGTATTTCATCCACCTCAGAGTTAAGTTACCATAGTGTCTCATGTAGTACCCGCATGTAAATCATAGCGGGTATCTCCGTTTATTTATTATTCACAGTGTTGTGCTATTAACTCTGTGTACCTCCGTGTTCTCTGTGTCTCAGTGGTGAATGGTTCTACAAAATTGAATCAGTCATAATTCGTAGTTCTATTCACCACTGAGACACAGAGGACACAGAGATTACACAGAGTTAGGGTGCATCATGCTAACACTTAACTCAATCAACATGAAAAATATATTCATGGTTGCAGCCATCATGGTACTGGCCGCAGCCTGCCATCGTGCAACCGTACCTTCCATATCAACTGTTAATACGCCCATCATCAATAACGAAATAAAAAATGAATCCGGACAGATCATTCTCGCTGGCCATGCGTCTATCTCCGCCATGCAAATGCCTAACTACAAAACGTGGTTTGATGACTCTTATAACAAATACACGATTGATGCACCCACAACCGAACAATTGAAACCCCTCCTGCAAAACAAACGCATGGAGATCTTTCTCGGTTCCTGGTGCGGTGATAGTAAACGTGAAGTGCCGCGCATGATCAAAGTGCTGCAGAATGCAGGAATGGATACTACAAAACTCTCATTGATCTTTGTTGATAACAGTCCCAACGCTTATAAACAGAGTCCGCAACATGAAGAACAGGGCAAGAACATTCACCATGTACCCAGTTTCATTATTTATGACGAATACAAGGAAATAGGAAGGATCATTGAATCGCCGGTAACTTCCCTCGAGAAAGATCTGCTGGCAATCTTGCAGCAACAACCCTACCAACCCAATTACCGCGCCATCGATCAATGGACCAAACAGGTTACTGCGCGTAACCGGAATATGTCTGATGCAGAATTGCAGAACCTGGTTGCCACACTCAAACCATTGTGCAGACACTATGGAGAATTCAACGGGTATGGTTATGTATTGCTTGCTGCAAAGAATACAACCGAAGCATTAAACGTTTTCCGCCTCAACACCATGATCTATCCCGATAACGCCGGTGTATTCGACAGTCTCGCGGAAGCCTGGGAAAAAACCGGCAATATAAAAGAAGCGATCACTGCGTATGAAAAAGTGCTGGTGTTAAAACCGGGAGATGAGAAGGCCAAGGGAAAGATCCTTACGTTGAAGATGTAGTTTGATTTTGGAATTTTGGAATTGGGAGATTGGGAAATTGGAGGACAGCACGCGCCGCTGTTCAATTTCAAAATTTCCCAATTCCAAAATTCCAAAATTCTTTAAGGTTCCATTATTTTTTTCCAAAGCTCCGGAACCCTTTTAATCCAAACCAACTGCCTTCTCTTCTCCGGCGCTTCAATGGACGGTGTGCCCCAATATGTTTTCCCTGCTTCGAGCGAATAGGGAACGCCGGCTTGCCCGAGCACGATCGCGTTTGTGCCGATGGTAAGTGTTTTGCCTACGCCAACCTGTCCCCAAAGTGTTACGCCATCTTCAACGATCACGCCGCCGGCAATACCAACCTGCGCTGCGAACAAACAATTCTTTCCAACATTTGTGTCGTGGCCTATATGTACCATGTTATCCATCTTGGTACCTTTTCCGATTCTTGTTTCTGATGTAACGCCACGATCGATAGTACAGCAGGCACCTATTTCAACATCGTCTTCAATCACAACGCTACCACAACTCTGCATTCTTTTGTACCAAACCTCACGGTCCTTTTTTGTGTTGTAATAAAAAGCATCGCTGCCTATTACCGTACCGGATTGTATCACCACATTATCACCGATGGTGATATAACCGAGTAAAGAAACATTGGGATGGATCACGCAGTTTTTTCCAATAGATACTTTATTACCGATAAAAACATTGGGCATGATCACGGAACCTTCGCCGATAGAAACATCATCGCTGATCGGTTTGGTTGCGGGAACAAATGGACGGAAATGATCTACAATTTTCAGGTAAGCTTCAAAAGGTTCTTTCACAACCAGTATCGTTTTTCCTTCAGGGATCTTTACATCTTTATTGTTGATGATGATGAAACTTGCATCGCTGTTCAAACACTTATTATAGTATTTCGGATGGTCCACAAAAACAAGATCACCGGTTTCTACTTTGTGTATTTCGTTGATGCCGGATGCCGAAGCAGTAAGATTACCTGATACTTCTGCGCCTATCAACTCGGCTAACCATTGTGCGGAAACAGGTGCTGGAAACTTCATATGGGGGTTTTTTAGAAAAATCAAAGGTAATATTAGTCTTTCAGCAGAAATTTTTTTTAACTGATTTCGGGCCCTTCAGTAGCCGGATTTTCAGTTGAAAATTGTACTTCACAAGATCATTGATCATAAATTTTTTTTATCGCATGTATGCTGAAACGCTTTATTCATCAACGTTTCAGCGTATGCGAAAAAATAAAGGAACATAGAATACACGATAAAAAGCTAAAAAACAGTGATAAAATATATACTATAAAATGCTTCGCAATCCACATTCAAAATCAAAATGTTAATAAAATTGTTTAAAATTTTTTTTGCATTAGTTAAAAGTCTTTTTAATATTGTGTAGGGAAATTTATTTCCCTGGTACTTACTAACCCATCCATATACAAAGTCTCGCTTCTGCGGGACTTTTGTTTTTGTATGAATCACTACTTCGTTATTTACAAACCTTACCTCGTACTCTCGCAATTTTCTGCAGTGGAAGGAAAGCAAACGCTTGCTGATTTCTTTGATGTGCCGAAGGATGTTTATCCTGTAGGAAGGTTGGATCATGACAGTGAAGGATTATTATTACTCACCAACGACAAAGAATTAAATCATCGCTTACTCGATCCAAAGTTTGCGCATGAAAGAGAATACTGGGTGCAGGTGGATGGCGCGATTGATGAAGATGTAGTAAAACAATTACAAAACGGACCCACCATCAATGTGGATGGTAAATTATATGCAAGCAAACCCTGTATCGCATCTTTGTTTGAACACGAGCCGACAGTTCCTGAAAGAATTCCACCCATCCGTTTCAGAAAAGAAATTCCAGCGCCATGGATCCGGATGATCTTAACAGAAGGCAAGAACAGGCAGGTGAGAAAGATGACAGCTAAAGTTGGATTTCCTACTTTGCGTTTGATTCGCCAGCGGATTGAAGGATTATCGCTCGATACCATGCAACCGGGTGATATGGTCCGGCTCGACAGATCGATCATTTACCAAAAACTATTTCATGAAAAACGAAACTGATGTAGAAAAAGATGGATACTCCATAAGTACAGATGCGGCCAAATTAGACCTCGCCGTGATCCATCAATACCTGTCCAATGATTCTTACTGGGCACAAAACATTCCTTTTGAAACTGTGGAAAGATCTGTTGCCAACTCATTTTGCTTTGGTGTTTACCATAACGATGAGCAGGTAGGCTTCGCAAGACTAATTACAGATAAAGCCACATTTGCCTATTTAGCCGATGTATTTGTTTTACCCGAACACCGCGGTAAGGGCCTATCAAAACGCTTAATTGCTTTTATTCAGTCACATCCCGAAATGCAGGGTTTGCGCAGATGGTTGTTAGGAACAAAAGATGCACACGGCTTATACAAACAATTCGGCTGGGCACCTTTATCCGAAGAAGTGGTGCCAAGATTCATGCAGTTGCATACGCCGGACGTATATAAAAAGAGCGAATAAGGATATGGCGGCTGGTGAAATAAATTCCTTTGAGGGCAGCGGAGATATTGAAAAAAGCATCATATAAAAAACTGACTTATGAGAAAAGCTGTTTTTTTCTGTATAGCATTGTTATTTTCTTTCTGTTCTTTTTCGCAAGGAAACAGTGTTGGCGCTTATACTTCTTTTTTTAATAGCGGTAGCCGTTTTTCATTTGGTGCGATTGGCGGCGGGAGTCTTACAACGGATAAAACTTTCCTTATCGGCATAGAATATACAAGATCACTAAATAAATTTTTCAGGATCGGCGCAGGTATTAAATATAGCTACCATAATATCACTACCGATAACATGTCTAGTACAGGCATGTCTAATCCGCGTCATGGCCATATACAATTTGTTACCATACCACTTTACCTGCGTGCAGACGTTTGGAAATATGTATTCTTTACTTTCGGAACCCTGGTCGACATACAGGCTGAAAGCGATCTTGTTACAACTGTGCAGGGGTTTGGAGTTACCGGTGGTACGGGCTTTAAATATGATTTTAAAAACAAGACCACTGTTTTCGTGCATCCTTTTTATGAATTTCATCCCTCGCAAGATTATACCATGTTTGGTTTAAGAACCGGGTTGGCTTACCGGTTTTAGGGTGGGGTTACACATCTTATCACCCATTTCTTTTCCAGCACTTATCTTTGCCTCCTTTTAAAGAGTAATTATGAGTGCAACACATTTGTCTGAACAGGAACTGATCCGCCGCGAGAAATTAGTAAAACTGCAGGAAGCGGGCGTGGATGCTTACCCCGCGCCATTATATCCTGTATCACATTTTTCAACTGATATCAAGGAAAATTATACCGAAGAGACCAAGGAACAGTTCGCTTCTGTTTGCGTGGCCGGCCGTATCATGAGCATTAATGATAAGGGCAAGGTTTTCTTTATCAAGATCCAGGACAGCAAAGGCATTATTCAGTTATATGTAAAAAGAGATGATCTCTGCCCGGGTGAAGACAAATCTTTCTGGGATAATGTAGTGAAACACGGATTAGATCTCGGCGATATCATCGGCGTAACGGGTTATGGTTTTATCACCAAAACAGGAGAGACGTCTATTCATACACAAACACTTACCCTGCTCACCAAATCTTTAAAGCCCTTACCGGTGATAAAAAGAGATGAAGAAGGAAATGTGTTTGATGCAGTTACCGACCCCGAGTTCCGTTATCGCCAGCGTTATGCGGACCTGATCGTTAACCCTGAAATAAAAGATGTGTTTGTAAAAAGAACACAACTCATCAATACCATCCGCGAGTTTTTAAATGCGCAGGGAGCGCTTGAAGTGGATACACCTGTTTTGCAGGCCATCCCCGGTGGCGCAGCGGCTCGTCCGTTCACTACGCATCATAATGCATTGGATGTTCCTATGTACCTGCGTATCGCTAATGAACTGTATTTAAAACGATTGATCGTTGGCGGGTTTGATTGGGTATACGAGTTCAGCCGCAATTTCAGGAACGAAGGAATGGACAGGACACACAACCCAGAGTTCACCGTATTGGAATGGTACACGGCTTACAAAGATTATTTCTGGATGATGGAAACAACCGAGCAGTTGTTCGAAAAGATCGCTCTCACCTTGCACGGAACAACGGATGTTGTATTGGGAGATAAGATCATCAATTTCAAAGCGCCGTTCAAACGCATCAGCATTCATGATGCGATCAAAGAAAATACAGGGATCGATGTGAGTGAGATGGATGAAGCAGGCCTGCGAGAGGTTTGTAAAAAACTGCATGTGGATGTTCCCGGCAATATCGGCAAAGGCAAACTGATAGATGAACTTTTCAGTAATACCAGCGAACATACTTTTATACAACCCACATTCATCATCGACTACCCGGTTGAGATGAGCCCGCTTACCAAGAAACACCGCAGCAAACCGGGATTGGTAGAACGTTTTGAATTAATGGTGAATGGAAAAGAATTGGCCAACGCTTATACAGAGTTGAACGACCCCATAGACCAGCGCGAACGTTTTGAAGAACAGGTAAAACTGATGGAACGCGGCGATGATGAAGCGATGTTCATCGACCACGATTTCCTCCGCGCACTCGAATACGGTATGCCACCAACATCAGGCATCGGTATCGGTATCGATCGTTTGTGTATGATGATGACCAACCAGGTATCTATACAGGATGTGCTGCTGTTTCCGCAGATGAGGCCGGAGAAGATGGATTAGCTGCGCTAATAATTTTTTGCCACAGACGACACAGATTACCACAGACTTTTTCTGTGATAGTCTGTGTTGTCTGTGGCAATTTTTCTTTGCGTGAATAAGTCATTGCGTGAAATTGATTTTGTAGATTGCTGCACAATCAACTACTGCCAATGAAATATCTGAAAGTATTGTATGTACAGGTTATCATTGGTATCCTTCTTGGCGTTCTTGTAGGCGCAACGTTCCCCGCATTTGCGCCAACAGCAAAACTGATCAGCGATGGGTTTATCAATATGATCAAGATGGTCATCACACCGGTGATCTTCTTAACCATTGTGTTGGGAATCACCGGCGCAGGTAGTTTGAAAAAGGTCGGCCGTGTTGGGGGAAAAGGATTGATCTATTTTGAAGTGGTCACTTCATTTGCGTTGATTGTTGGCCTGATCGTGGCCAATGTTTTAAAACCAGGAGCGGGCATTGCAACAGATCATCTCCCGAAAGAAAATCTTGATAAGTACACATCTGCCGCCAAAGACATGAACTGGGGCGAGTTCTTTTCGCATATCATTCCCACCAATATCATTGATTCATTTGCCAAGGGTGATCTTTTGCAGATCCTTTTCTTTGGTATACTCTTCGCGGTGGCCATTACAAAAATGGGCACTGCAGGCGCCAGACTCGTTTCAACTTTTGAGAACCTGAACAAGGCTTTTTTTAATGTGATCCATATTGTGATGAAGTTCAGTCCCATTGGCGCTTTTGGCGGGATGGCGTATACCATTGGCAAATTCGGGTTTGGAAGTTTAGTGGTGTTAGGCAAACTTTTGCTTTCTTATTACATCACTTCCCTGTTTTTCATTTTTGTAATACTGAATTTGATTGGCCGTTACTATGGCTTTAGTGTATGGAAATTACTCGTCTATATTAAAGAAGAATTACTGATCGTACTCGGTGCCAGCAGCAGTGAAGCAGTGCTTCCGAATATCATGGAAAAATTAGAAAAGGCGGGATGCGAGAGAAGCGTTGTGGGATTGATCATTCCAACAGGCTATAGTTTTAATCTTGATGGAACGACCATTTACCTGAGTATGGCCACGATATTCCTCGCGCAGGTATTCAATATTGATCTCACGTTAACACAACAGCTAACTATCATCGGGATATTATTGATCACCAGCAAAGGTGCAGCAGGCGTAACCGGCAGTGGTTTTATCGTGCTCACATCCACCTTAACTATTTTAAAGATTATTCCATTGGAGGGCCTTGCTTTATTGATAGGCGTTGACAGGTTCATGAGCGAAGGAAGAGCCCTGACAAACATGATCGGTAATACGGTTGCAACTGTGATCATTGCCAAGAGCGAGAAAGCGATTGATATGGATTTGTATAGAAAAGTGGTTGAGAAAAAATAGATACTGGATGCTGGATGCTAGATGCCGCAGGTGGGCAGCCGCTATCCAGTATCCAGCATTCAGCATCTACACAAAAAGATCAGGATACAACTGCGCACCCGGAACCACCGAATATTTCTCAAGATCCGTAATGCCTTCTCCAGCCATCACTTCTTCATCAATAAAGGTATTGCCCGTGCATTGTGCGGCGGGTTTGCGTAGGATATAGTATACAGCATCAGCCAGTATATCTGTTGTGCGGCTCATTTTAGCGAGCGCTTCTCCTCCCAATAAATTTCTTACCGCGGCGGTATCAATAGTGGTTCTTGGCCATAAAGCGTTTGATGCAACACCTGCACCTTTTAATTCAGCCGCCCAGCCCAACGCAAGCATGCTCATGCTGTACTTGGTAATGGTGTACGCGATATGCCCGCCCATCCATTTGGGATCGAGATTGATCGGTGGCGATAAAGTAATGATATGCGGGTTCTTCCCTTTCTTAAGATGCGGGATGCAATACTTCCCCATTAAAAAAGTTCCGCGCACATTAATGCTCTGCATCAGGTCGAAACGTTTGGATTCTGTTTGTTCTGTAGGCGTAAGTTGTATAGCAGATGCATTATTGATCAACACATCAATGCCGCCAAATTTTTCAACTGCCTGTTGTACGGCTGATTGAATCTGGTCCTCGTGCCGGATATCAACCTGTACGGCCAATGCTTTACCCCCAGCCGCTTCTACTTCCTGCGCAGCAGAAAAAATAGTTCCGCCTAAACGCGGGTCTTCTTCAACACTTTTAGCAGCGATCACAATATTGGCGCCTTCTTTTGCCAAACGTAAAGCCATGGCCTTACCAATACCGCGACTCGCGCCGGTAATAAAAACGGTTCTGTTTTGAAATGGCATAGGGATCAGTTTATGAATGTTAATTGTGAGCGGTGAATTGTGAATAGTCAATGGTCAATGGTGAGGCGTCAACTATAAACGGCCTCATTTCACTATTCACTATTGACGCCCAACAATTTCAGCAAAACAAACTTACCATCCTAAGAAATCTTTGATCACCTGCTCTGTTTCGGCGCAGGCTCTTTCAAGCTCATCATTCAGGATGGTTTTGTTGAACTGGTGGCTGAACGACATTTCATAACTCGCTTTGTTAACGCGCGTGGCAAGGCTTTCGGGTGTTTCGGTACCGCGTGCGGTGAGCCTGCGTTCTAATTCTGCAACGGAGGGAGGTTGGATAAATATCGACAAACAATCGCCTTCAAATTTTTCCTGCACGTGTATGGCTCCATGAACATCAATATCCAGCATAGGGATCTGTCCTCCGATCCACATTCTTTCCAGTTCGCTTTTTAAAGTGCCATAATATTTTCCTTCATACACCATCTCCCATTCAATAAAAGATTTCTGATCGATCCTGTTCCTGAACTCTTCCACCGTCATGAAATAATATTCCACGCCATTTTTTTCTTCGCCTCTCGGCGAACGCGTAGTAGCAGAGATGGAAAAAGCCAGTTTCGGGTATTTGCTGATAAGACGCCTCGTGATAGATGTCTTCCCCGATCCCGAAGGCGCCGTAATAATGATCAGTTTACCCTGCGATGCTAATTGCATGAATGTGGTTTTGACAAAGAAACAATTTAATGGCGAATGGGCAATGGTGAATAGTCAATGATCAATAGTGAATCTAAACGAAACTGCGGCCTCCTATTCACCATTGACTATTCACTATTCATCACTCAACACCTCCACATCACTTTATCTCCCAAAGGCACATTTCTTTTTCCGGGCCTCGGCGGTTCGTCAGTATAACCCAGGTATAAGAGCCCCATCATTTTATCTTCCTCGCCTAACCCGAAATATTCTTTCATGGCCGGTTGATGGGTCATGCCACCCGTACTCCACAAAACAGAGATGCCGGCAGCTGCTGCACCCAATAATATATTTTCCATGGAAGCGGCCACAGCGGCGATCTCTTCTATCACAGGAATTTTTACCTCCGGCATACGTTTCATGTATACGGCAATGATATGCGATGCTTTATCTGCCTGGTGAATTATGCCTTCATATTTGGCGGCAGTAAATTTGTCTTCGGGTGTATTCGCCTTATATAATTCGGCATGGGCAGCACAGAACTGTTGTACCGCCTCATCGCTAAAAACAACAAAGCGCCACGGTTCTGTGCGGGCATGTGTAGGAGCCCAGTCTGCCAGGTGCAGTAATTGTTTGATCAGGGTATCGTCTATTTTTTTTCCGTTCATTTCAGCAGGCTTGATACTTCTCCTGTTCTGTATGAGCGCAGCTATGCTTTCAAATGTATCCATGCGGCAAAGGTATTTGTTAGCAGCTATGTGTCAGTTATTTTGAATAAATTGTTGGATACTAGGTATAAGGTATTAGGCGTTAGCTGTTAGCAGCCGCTAATACTAATACCTAACTCCTAATGCCTAACTCCTAATTATGGCCCCATCCTTCTTACAGGTAATGCTCGCCCTGCTCGCCGGGATCACCATGATCGTATGGCTAACAGCCAAATTACGGGTGCATCCTTTTTTCGCATTACTCATCGCATCTTTTGTTGTAGGCTTGATGGTGCAACTGCCTGTTATAAATATAGTGAACACAATGAAGGACGGTTTTGGGAATATCATGCGTTCACTGGGATTCATTATTGTGTTGGGAACTGCATTGGGTGTGATACTAGAACGGAATGGCAGCACCAGGGTGATGGCAAATTATATCCTGAAAAAGATAGGTAAAAAATATCCGGCACTCGCAATGAGCGTTACCGGCTTTATTGTGGGGCTACCCATCTTTTGCGATTCAGGTTTTATTGTTCTGAGCGGACTGAACAGCACACTTGCCAAACGAACCGGTGTGCCCGTGATCATCATGGCGGTATCCATGGCAACAGGATTGTATTCGGTGCATTGTTTGATACCGCCGCATCCCGGTGCCGCAGCCGCAGCGGGGATCATTGGTGTGGCTTATGGTAAACTGATTGTCACGGGAATTATTATTGCCATCCCGGCGATGATCGTTGGTTATCTGTATGCAGGGTATGCGGGAAAAAAGATAGCAGCAGTTGTGCATGAGGAAAAAACCGGCGAGGAGTTGGCGGAAGGAATCATGCTGCCTTCGGTACTGAATGCTTTTCTACCGGTTGTTGTTCCCATCTTATTGATCGCACTAAGATCAATGCTGGCTAATGACCTGCAGGGTATATGGCAAAATTTTCTTTTCCCCGGTGATCCTGTGATTGCATTGGCTGTTGGCGTTTTACTGGCATTGATGGCGAACAAACCATGGAACGGGAAAAAAGTCAATAACTGGTTACAGGAATCGGCGGAGAAAGCAGGAGGCATTTTAGTGATCATCGGCGCGGGAGGAGCTTTTGGCGCAGTATTGGCCGCCACAAAGATCGGCGAACATTTCAGTTCGGTTTTGCCATTGGCTGGAATGGGTATTCTGTTTCCTTTTTTATTGACCACTGTTTTAAAAACAGCGCAGGGTTCTTCTACCGTTGCCATCATAACAGCAGCATCCATTATTCAACCCCTGTTGCCGGTATTAGGATTTGTTGATGCTGATGGCAAATTATTATGCGTGCTTGCTATGGGCGCGGGTTCCATGATGATATCACATGCCAATGATGCATATTTTTGGGTGATCGCTAAATTTGAAAGAATAGAAATGGCTACCATGTTCAGAGTTTACTCAGTAGCAACGGTACTCATGGGACTCACCACTTTACTAATGGTATATCTTCTCTCCTTAGTTTTATAATGCTATGCATGTCCTTATCTCACCCAATGCCTTTAAGAATAGTTTAAACGCGGAAGCGGCGGCACATGCGATTGAAAAAGGATTGAAAGAAAGTTCTTTGTCATGCACCACCGCCTGTTTTCCCATTGGTGATGGAGGTGATGGCACTGGTTCTCTTCTCACTAAATTATTGGACGGAACTTTTATAGAAGAAACAGTCCACGATCCATTAGGCAGAATGATCAAAGCAGATTTTGGTTTGATAGATGATGGACAAGCCGCCGTAATAGAAATGGCTTCAGCTTCGGGCCTGCGTTTATTGAAGCTTGATGAATACGATCCGTTACATGCCTCTTCTTATGGAACAGGAGAGTTGATGAAGAAGGCATTGGACAAAGGCTCAACAAAAATCATCCTCTGTGTAGGCGGCAGTGCAACAGTTGATGGAGGCTGCGGAATATTACAAGCATTGGGTATTCGTTTCCTGGATGGTGACGCAAATGAGTTGAACAATATGCCTGAAACTTTAGTCGATATTGCATTCATAGATATAGCGGGATTAGATAAAAGAATGACTGAATGCGAATGCATTATTCTTTGCGATGTAGCCAATACTTTATTGGGAGATAAAGGGGCAGCAAAAATATTCGGCCCGCAGAAAGGCGCTTCAGAAAAAGACGTGGAACAACTCGAAGCATCACTTGCACAATTCAACAAAATCGTCTTGGAGCAATTTGGAATTGATATGAGCCAGCTCAAACATGGCGGCGCTGCAGGCGGAACAGTTGCCGGTTTACACGCCTTGCTGAAGGCAAAACCCGTAAACGGTATCGATCATTTTTTAGATATCACCGGTTTTGATAAAGCGTTGGGAAACGCGGATCTCCTGATCACCGGCGAAGGAAGTATTGACCTGCAAACACTGGAAGGCAAAGCACCGTATGGCGTAGCTGTTCGTGCAAAGAAAAAGAGCCTGCCTGTAATTGCTTTGGCAGGAAACATTCCGCCCCAACCTTTACCGGGATTGAATAAGTGGTTTGATCGCTTGCTGAACATCAATCAAAAAAATACTGATATCGCCACCGCCATCGCCGCCACCGCTGCGAATCTTACAATGACGGCCCGCAAATTAGGTGATGAACTCGCCTCACAAAAACAGGATCATTAAAGTTTGCAGATATGATGCGTTGCGCTACTTTTGCCGACCTGAGTTATTTTCAGGTTAGATAAAAAGGTCTTGTAGCTCAGTTGGTAGAGCAGCTGACTCTTAATCAGCGGGTCCAGGGTTCGAGTCCCTGCGGGACCACAATTTGAAGCACTGGCTTTTAGCCGGTGCTTTTTCATATGAATGGGAAATCGAACGTAATTAAGTCTTTCACTATGACTTTTATTGTACATTGAATTATTTCTCAAAAAAGAAAAAACGTGGCACCAATAGACAGAAACAAACGTGTGGATGAATTGGCAGAATTGATATGGGAATATCATCTTCTTCATCATCAACTGGAAAAAGCCGATTGCATTTTTGCATTGGGCTGCCATGACGCAGGTGTTGCCATTGTCGCTGCTGATCTATTCCTCGCCGGTTGGGCTGACCTGTTATTGATATCTGGCGGAGTATTGTTTGATAAGGATGCCGGGGAAATGACAGAAGCCGAATATTTCCGTGACATTGCTTTACAAAAGGGAGTACCTGCAGACAAAATACTTATTGAAAACAAGGCGACGAACACCGGTGAAAACTTTCAGTTGGGTGGCGAACTTTTAAAACAAAAAGGACTTGATTTTACAAAGTTTATTTTGGTGCAAAAGCCCTACATGGAACGCAGGACTTATGCTACCGGGATGTTACAATGGAAAGGAAAAGAATTGATCCTTGCATCAGAAAAAATCAGCTTCAAAGAGTATTTGAAAAAAGGAATACTAAGAGACCGGATTCTTAATACAATGCTAGGCGATCTTCAACGAATAAAGTTGTACCCGGAAAAAGGATTCCAGGTACACCAGGAAATACCGCCGGAAGTATGGGCGGCATTTGAGGAACTGGTAAGTTATGGGTTTGATAAACGATTGATAAAGGAATGATGGTTAATGAAGGACTGGAAAACCATCTCATTTCCAGCGCGACCCCAACTGGATGTTCTGCCAGGAAATATTCTCAACTTTTGTAACCTGCTTCAGCATGCAGGCGTCATAGTGTAAAGAATAACCTTCCTCCTGGTGATCCGGAGGAAATGTCCTGGGCGTTGCTTTATGTAAAATAAAAGCTACTGATAGAGAATTGAAGAGTATATATAATAACAAAGAAATGATTGTATCTCCACGAAGAAAATTTATTATTTGTTTAGATACAACTCTCCTGATTATTTTTATTTTTCTTCTTTCACCTAGAATGACCGGGTTAGCATTGCATGAAGTACTTGGATTTGTTTTCTTTATCCCAATAATAATACACCTTCTTATAGCCTGGCCATGGATTCGGACCGCAACGAGGAGTTTTTTCAACACTGCCAGCAAGCGTACCCGATTCAATTTCTTTCTTAATGCTATTTTATTCATACTTGTGATTATAGAATTGGTTTCTGGTTTTATTATTTCTCAGGTGGTATTGCCAAAACTTGGAATAATTACGATCAATGACAGTGCATGGCGTTCGGTGCATAATTTGCCTTTAAATTTTGTTATGCTTTTTACAGGACTCCATATTGCAATAAACTGGAGATGGATTGTTGCGGCTTTCAAAAAAGGATCAATTAATTCAAAGCCAGACAAAGAGTTGTTTTCAATAAGGTTCATGTTAATACTTTGGCGCACTGGTATTCTTCTTTCCGCCACCAGCCTTGTCGCATTTATATTGTATAAAATAATTGGCGAACCATCAATTACAAGGCTGTACCGTCAAAATGAGATTGCCAGGTTTAATCCTGACCTCGGTCACGGTATTATCCAATTATTGGGTGAAACACTTCTTCTGGCGATAGTTGCTTTCATTGCAATAAAATGGTTGCGCATCAGACTCTGAGACAAAGACGTTTTCTTTTTTAGCTGGCTGAAGAATGTATTTTGGCAGTTGGCGCTTAGACCAGTTTGCTTCGTATGAGTAGCTAAGTTTGATCGCATTACTGTAAAACTATAACGGGACAAGACGGCACAAAAAGTTAATAAAATATATACTAACTTGAAAGAACAAAAATTATTGAAGACTTATAAAGTTGCAGGACCTGAAGACTATTTGATAAAATATAAAGAGGTGTGGACAAGAAAATAGCAGCATTTCCTGCAGCGAAAATAAAAGCCGAACCTCCCATGGGTATTAACTAACAAATTCCCGATCTCATGAAAAGAATATTCTCTATCATACTTTTCTTCATATCCATCCAAACCATGGCCCAACTCAAATCCATCCCCTCCGGCGCATACCACTGGTCCGAAGCTCCCGCAAAAAAAAGCGGTGACCGCGAAGGCCGCCGTTTTGTAGAAGGCACATCGCCACAATTTGAATATTTCGAGATACACGCCACCACACAGGAAAAAGGTGCAGCACCAAGGCCGCCGCATGCGCAAAAAGATATCGAAGAACTGCTCATTGTGAAAGAAGGGAAAATGAAATTCACGATCAATAACGAGAGCCGTGTGTTGGGGAAGGGAAGTATTGTATTGGTCGCGCCGCAGGATATGCAGTCGATTGAAAATGTAGGAGATGGATCATTATCTTATTATGTGTTTATGTTCCGATCAAATAAGCCGATGGATATGGCGAGATCGATAAAAGCTGGCGGCTCATTGTTGCTGGATGCCGATACACTTACCTATGTACCATCAGCCCGTGGTGGCGGCATAAAATATTTTGACCGGCCAACTGCCATGTGTGAGAATTTTGAAATGCATATCACGGAATTGAAAAGTAAAGGACCGAGTCATGCACCACACCAGCATATTGATACCGAGATCATCCTCATCATTGAAGGAGACACTGAAATAACGATTGATGGCAAAAACTACAAAGCATCCGCGGGTGATTTTTATATTATGAACAGCGGGGAGATGCATGGTGTGAGTAATTCGCTTGATGCGAAATGCAGTTATTTTGCCTTTAAGTGGCGTTAAGATCTCCAACAGAAACGTCCCTTTACAAGAGACTATTCGTCATGCTAAAATCCACCATTTAAAAACCATCATCCGCTTCAATATTCACTAGGGCATAATTATCTCTTCCCCCTAATAAATGACATGAGTAAACTTCACCGTATCGAATGCAGTCAGGATCATTGATCCTTCCTTCTCAGAAAATTTCCTACGGAAATGCCGCGATCTCAATTATCACATAGCTACCAATAATATCAGAAACAGGAATTTTCCTGCCGAAGAAACAGGAAAAGCA
Source organism: Bacteroidota bacterium (assembly GCA_040388705.1). Taxonomy (GTDB): domain Bacteria; phylum Bacteroidota; class Bacteroidia; order Chitinophagales; family Chitinophagaceae; genus Sediminibacterium. The sequence continues at coordinate 87,980 of JAZKBI010000001.1, forward strand.
GGAAGTAAACTGAAAATTTATATCCAGAGGTTTGAAAAGTTATCCTAACACGAAACAATAAAACCTAACAAACATGAAATCAAAACGAAATTTTTTTTTAAGCAAGACAGTAGCAGCATTATTTATTTGCACAGCGCTGATCTTCAGCGGTTGCTCAAAAGATGCAGAAGATTCTGCCAATTCCACCAGTCAATCTCCCGGAAATATTAATGGAACATGGAAAGCTACCGGGGGATTTATCGTCCATATTTCAGGCGTTTCCTCTACAGTCATGGGACGAGGCACTGTTACTGCGGTGGGAAATTCATTTCCCTCAGCTGCGGCTGGTGGCGAATGCATGTCTGAGGTAGAATATATCCGTGGCGGTTATTGGGAAGCGTATTTCAATACCTATTTTACCAGCTCAGGCTGGAAAAGAGGTGGGGTTGTTGGCCTCGCAATGAATGATGCGGGTACAGAGTTTAAAATCGGCTCAGCCGTTTATGTAAGGCAATAATATATACAAGCAAACAGCCACCAGTTATTAACCGGTGGCTGTTGTTTATTAAAACCAATATGTATATTTTAGAAATTATCGTCTTCTTCCGTATTCACCACTTCATATCCATCTCTTCCGTCTACTGAAACAGGCAGGTAAAACGTGTCATTGTACTGGAGGTAAACAGTATCATTGATCTTTACTTCTTTTGCGCCTTCAGGTAAGTCATACACCACAGCTCCCGGAGGTGCAGGTACGATCTCGTAACGGTTCTCACCGGGAACATAGAAAGTTCCAGCATAATAGTAATAGATATCACCATCCACATTAACCGTAGTAAAACCTTTAGGCAAAGTATTCACGTTGGCTCCTACCGGTGCAGGTATTACCCTGTAACCATTATCATAAGGTTCGTAGTAAATACCCTGGTCATACCAGTAACGTTCGTTGTTCCATGAGAACCAGATCGCCGATGAGGCTAACGAACCCAGGAAATAACCAAAGGGATGATAGAACGATCCATAATAATAAGGCTGGTAGGGATGGTAACTATAATTGTAATGCGTATAGAACCTTGTTCCCTGCCAGATCACAGGCGGACGGCTATAACGTGGGCGTGAGCCATAATAAGAACCAATATTGTAACTCCTGTTGGTATAATTACGGTTGTAAACACGGTTATTGTTATAAGCCCTGCCACCAGTGCTATAGGTCCTGTTAGTACTGTAGCTTCCGTTGTTATAGGTCCTGCTATTGTTATAGCCCCTGTTATTATTCGCTATTACGCGGCCATTGTCAGGAGTGGGCCTGTTCACACGGTTATTCCACCTTGCATCTGTCGGTGTACTGTTGTTGTTCACAGAAGGCCTTTGTACTGAAGGTTGTTGCCCCTGTCCAAAAACACCTCTGTTGCTTCTTTGTACAGTAGTGGGCTGTTGCTGCTGACGCTGTTCCTGGCCAAATCCACCCACATTCCTCTGCGGCTGGCGCTGCACGGTTCGCGGTTCAGTTGTGGGCCTTTGAATGGCAGGAGTTCTGCTTTCAAAAGTTCTCTGCTCCCGCTGTTGTTGCTGACCCATGCGGGAACGATTCTCTGAAGCTGCACCTGGCATTTGCCTTTGACGGCTTTCGGCTGATGGAGCCGGTCTGGCTGCTTCCTGTCTTTGAGGGGTGTTTTGCCTTTCAGCTCCCCTTTCTCCGCCGCCGCGGCCACCTCTTTGCGCAAAACTCATAGTACCTGCGGAAAGCATTAAGAAAGCCAGTCCCAGTTTATATGATTTGAACGAAATACTCTTTTTCATGATTCACAATTTTGTTGATATGTATAGGATATGCAATTGGCATGCCTGTTTAATAATTTTTTCCAGGATTCACCGATATGAGGGGATTTACACCGCCATTAACATTTCATTATGATAAAATGGCCGGTTTTGGCACACTCAGTTAACGCGTTTGATATCCGCCCCCAAATTGCGCAAACGTTCATCTATATATTGATATCCCCTGTCTATCTGCTCAATATTCTGTATCACGCTTTTTCCTTCTGCGCTTAGTGCGGCAATGAGGAGGGCCTGGCCGGCACGTATATCCGGACTGCTCATCGTAATGCCGCGAAGTTGGTGATGCCTGCCGAGCCCGATCACGGTGGCGCGGTGCGGATCGCAGAGAATGATCTGTGCACCCATATCAATTAATTTATCGGTAAAGAACAAGCGGCTCTCAAACATTTTCTGGTGAATGAGTACACTTCCCCGCGCCTGCGTAGCAACCACTAAGATGATACTTAATAAATCGGGTGTAAATCCGGGCCAGGGATGATCGTAAATAGTAAGGATGCCGCCATCCATAAAAGTTTGTATCTCATAGCAATCCTGCTCGGGAATATAAATATCATCGCCATTGATATCGAACCGGATGCCCAGCTGCCGGAATTTTTCGGGGATCACACCCAGGTGTTCAACACCCGCATCTTTGATCGTGATTTCGCTCTGTGTCATGGCGGCAAGGCCAATAAAACTCCCGATCTCTATCATATCCGGCAACATGCGGTGTATGGTGCCGCCTAAAACGGTTACACCTTCGATCACCAATAAATTACTACCGATTCCACTGATCTTTGCGCCCATCCTGTTAAGCATCTTACATAGTTGCTGAACATAAGGCTCGCAGGCTGCATTATATATAGTAGTGGTTCCTTCCGCTAAAACTGCGGCCATTACAATATTTGCGGTGCCGGTAACGGAGGGTTCGTCCAGCATCATATAAGCACCGCGAAGTTGGGGAGAGGATAATTTGAAACAACCCAGCACATCATCATATTCATATTTTGCGCCTAATTTTTCAAAGCCGATGATATGCGTATCCAGTCTTCTCCTGCCTATCTTATCACCCCCCGGCTTCGGTATATACGCTCTTTTAAATCTTGCGAGCATAGGCCCCGCGAACATTACACTGCCGCGCAGTTTGCCGCCTTTTTTCCTGAAATCTTCTGATGCCAGGTAGTCCGCATCAATATCATCTGCCTGGAAAGTGCAGTTATCCCTTGAGGAACGGGTTATTTTCACGCCAATATCCTGCAACAATTCTATCAGCAGATTCACATCCAGTATATCGGGAATATTTGAAATAGTAATCGGCTCCGCGGTTAACAAAACAGCAGATAAGATCTGCAGGGCCTCATTCTTCGCCCCTTGCGGAATGATCTCTCCTTTTAATTTATTACCCCCGATCACTTCAAATGAACTCATATAAATAGATTGAAAATTCGCTGGTGAAATTGTATTACGAATATAGTTTATCGCTTTGTTTGTTTGGTAAAGAGTTGTTGGTGTATTTGCCGCGCCCTTTTTTGCCGCGCCCTTTAGGGCGTGGAATAGTGATCTCATATTTTATCCTGGGACTTTTATCCCCGGTATCATCTACACTGGGGACTAAAGTCCCAACAAAAACACTAAACATAAATTTTATTCCACGCCCTGAAGGGCGTGGCAAATCCTAAAGGGCGTGGCAAATAAAAAAGCACCGAATTTCTTCGATGCTTCCTGAATTATTTGAAGATGTATTAATACCTTTTCTTAAACTGTCCGCCTCTTCCTTCCTGTCTCGGGCCATTGTTGTTACTGCGGTTGCCGCCATTTCCCTGGCCACCACGGTTGTTATTGTCTCTTTGGCCGCCGCCGCCATTGCTTCTTCCCTGGCCACCACGGTTATTATTATCTCTCTGGCCACCTCCACCGGTTCTTCCACCGCCACTGCGCCCGCCGAAATTCTGCTGCCAGCGCCCACCACCACTGCGTGGATATTCATCACGCTCAAAATTCTGGTTGCGGTGTTTAATATATGGTGTGTTGCTGAATTCCAATTGTCCACCGGTGATGCTGTTCAACTCGGTACGTATCGTATCATCATGCACCAGTTCTTTGTGCCAGTTACTGTACGCCAGTTTCATGTAATAGGCGATCGCATGCGCAAACCCCGCTTTCTTTTCAGGATCTTCTTCTTTCAAAGCCTTATCTATTACCACTTCCAGGTTCTTACCCAGGTGCGCATATTTAGGATGGCGCTTCGGATAAGGTATAGGGTCTGGTTTCTGTTTGTAGGTTTCTTTTTGTGGTATGGGGTAAGGACTATCCACATCCAATGTAAAATCACTGATAAAGAAAAGGTGGTCCCAAAGCTTATGCCTGAAGTCTTCCACGTTCTTTAAATGCGGGTTTACAAAACCCATCAGTTCTATTACACATTGCGCCTGTTGCTGGCGCTTTTCCTTGTCTTCTATAGTCAGCAAATATTCCACCATACGCTGCACATGGCGGCCGTATTCTTTCATTCCAAGGTGATTTCGCTCTGTATTGTATTCCATGAGATTCTCCATCTGTACCAACAAATATAAGCGATTATCGACGATTCTTTGGATTTGAGGGTGTGAGCGGCAGGTTTGGGAATACTTTCACGATTTATATTTCACGCAAAGGCGCCAAGGAGCAAAGGCGCAAAGTCATTTCAAATCACCCCTTTGCCGCTTTGCTCCTTGGCGCCTTTGCGTGAGAAAAAACTTCGGGGTAACTATTTTTTATTCTTTTATACCAGCGCCTGTACATATGGCATCACCTGTTGTGTCACTCCCTTCAGCGTTCAGAATAATGATCAGCAGTGTGAATTCAATAAAATCAAGGGTATCATCCTCATCTTATTCATCTGCGGTTTATCTTCGCTCCATGGAACAGTTAGTGCAACAGATCAATGCATATAGGGATGAGATCACCGCTTTCGCCGCTACAACCCCCGAATCGGTAGAAGAATTCCGCATTAAATGGCTCGGAACAAAAGGCCTGGTAAAAACCATCATGGGCGAAATGCGCAATGTACCCAACGATCGCAAAAAAGAATTCGGACAGGTGCTCAATGATTTTAAAATCTTCGTTGAAGAAAAATATGAATCCCTGAAGGAAACCAACTCCAAACCACAAACCACAAACCACAAACAAATAGACCTGAGTTTGCCCGGCGATCCTGTTGCTGTAGGTACACGGCATCCGCTGAATATCGTACGCAACCAGATCGTATCCATTTTCAAACGTTTAGGTTTCGCTGTTGCAGAAGGGCCGGAGATAGAAGACGACTGGCACAATTTCGGCGCCATGAACCTGCCGGAAGATCATCCTGCGCGCGATATGCAGGATACATTTTATATCAACCAAAATCCATCCTGGCTCCTGCGCACACATACCAGCAGTGTACAGGCGCGCGTGATGGAAACACAAAAACCACCCATTCGGGTGATCTGCCCGGGACGTGTGTACAGAAACGAAACCATCAGCGCCCGCGCCCATTGTTTCTTTCACCAGGTAGAAGGATTGTATGTAGATGAGAACGTAAGCTTTGCCGACCTCAAACAAACTTTATACTTCTTTGTACAGGAAATGTTCGGCAACGATGTGAAAGTGCGTTTCCGCCCCAGCTATTTCCCTTTCACCGAGCCAAGTGCCGAAATGGATATCAGCTGCCTGATCTGTAAAGGCGAAGGCTGTAATATCTGCAAACATACAGGCTGGGTAGAAATTTTGGGAAGCGGTATGGTACACCCCAATGTGCTTGATAATTTTGGCATCGACTCAAATAAATATACCGGGTTTGCCTTTGGTATGGGCGTAGAACGCATCACGCAGCTGAAATACCAGGTGAATGATCTTCGTTTATATTCACAGAATGATGTGCGTTTTCTGAAACAGTTTACAGGGGTAGTGTAGAATATTGAACAAGTGATATCGAACTTTATATACACGAAATATTTCGATAAAAGAGAAACGAAGAAAAGAAGCGTCTCCGGAATTCATAGACACTTTTTTTCTTCGTTTTTCTTCTATTGAACCCTTCAATATTCAACATTCCCATGAGTTTACAAGCGTTAACACTGGTGATTGCCGCCGCCATACTTCACGCCGTATGGAACTTAATTACCAAACAGGTAAACGGCAAACTCCCTTTCTTCTGGCTTATCGGCGGTATCTCTTCTATTATCTGTATTCCTTTTGTTTTATGGCAATTGTTGCAGCAACATGTTCCGCTAACGCCGCTCGTATGGATGTTTGCATTGGTTAGTGCAGTGCTTCATGCCATTTATTTCCTGATACTGCAGGCTGGTTACAGTAAAGCGGACCTTTCTGTTGTATACCCCATCGCCCGGGGTTCGGGACCGTTTATCTCTGTAACAGGCGCCATCATCTTTTTTAATGAAAGACCGGGATGGCTTGCGTTGATCGGCGTATTGCTGATTATTGGCGGTGTACTCATCATGACAGGATTAAAATTCCGCAGTTCATCCGATGCAAGACTCAAAGCGGGTATTTTGTATGGAAGTTTAACGGGTGTGTTTATTGCTTCGTATACTTTATGGGACAGGCTAGCAGTAGTAAACAATCATGTCTCCGCCTTATTGATAACATTTGCCTCGATGCTTCTTCCCCTGATCGCTTTAACACCTATGGCCATCAAGAAAAAAGAAGAAGTAAAAAAAGAGATTAGCCAGCACTGGAAACAGGCACTGCTGATCGCAGTTTGTCAACCACTTTCTTATTTGCTTGTATTGATCGCACTCAAAACAACACCCGTAAGTTATGTAGCGCCCGCGAGAGAATTAAGTATTGTATTTGGTGTATTCTTCGGCGCTAATCTTTTAAAAGAAGCAGATGCTACCAAGAGAATCGTTGCTGCTTTGATCATGCTTGCGGGTATCACCTTATTGGCTTTGGGCTAACACAAGATGTTAATATTGCCATTATGTAACTATGCCTTTTTTCCTGCAACATTGATTGGATCAGTTCATAGGCATATTTTATGTGCTATGTAATAAAACAGGTTTAGATAGAATAGTTACATTATTATGCAATAGGGCAGCTTTATTAGCCTATCTTACCCAACTACCAAATGTGGGGGTTTTGATTATGCTTGCAATTCTTTGTTTTTTCATGGGACATTGGTTCCTGTCGTTGTTTTTTCATTCTTTCTTTTTACACCGTTTCTGTTCACATAAGATGTACACAACGAGTAAGAACTGGGAACGTACATTTTACCTGGTAACCTGGTTTGTACAGGGTTCTTCTTTCCTGGTGCCAAGGGCTTATGGTGTGATGCACCGCATGCACCACACTTACAGCGATACCGAACAGGATCCGCATTCACCACATTTTTTCAAAGATGTGTACCAGATGATGAAAAGTACCATCGTGATCTTCCGCGGGTTTTTAACGGGAAAGAATTTGCCTGATGCGCAGTTCACAACAGAATATTTACCTGTATGGGATAAATTAGACAGGTTCGGCCACCACATTATTACACGATTATTTTTTGGTGCGGCCTACGTAGCATTCTATATTTATTTCGCACCAAGTGCCTGGTTCCTTTTGTTATTACCCATTCATTTTATGATGGGCCCGATACAGGGTGCTATCGTTAACTGGTGTGGTCATAAATACGGTTATAGCAACTATGATAACGGCGATCATTCTAAAAATTCTTCACCCTGGGGAATTGTGATGATGGGAGAGTTGTTCCAGAACAATCACCATTTTGCAAAAACAGATGCCAACTTCGCGAAGAAATGGTTCGAGTTCGATCTCACGTATTTTATTATGCGCGGGATGAATGCAATCAGGATCATCAAACTGGTTCCGGTTGTTGCGGCCATTCCGACTTCCGTTCAGGCAGTACGAAAACCGTAGCCTAAATTTTCACCACAGAGACTCAGAGAACACGGAGTTACACAGAGATTCTCTGTGATTCTTTGTGTCCTCTGAGTCTCTGTGGTGAAGAAAAAATCACCCGGATTACTGACACTTACTAATTTTACAACAAATCAAATGAATGGTTCACGCCACCAAAGGCATTGTGCTGCGTACGGTAAAGTATGGTGATACAAGCATCATTACAACTGTGTACACAGAACTCTTTGGGGTCCAGAGTTATATTGTAAAAGGTGTGCGACAAAGCAGCAAAACCTCCGCCGGCAAAGCCAGTTTTTTTCAACCTTCTGCCATGCTGGATATGGAAGTGTATCACAACGAACAAAAACAACTACAATTCATCAAAGAATACCAATGGAGTTACCTATATGAGAAGGTTCTGTTTGATGTGGTGCGAAACACCGTTGCAATGTTCGTGATAGAACTGTTACAACACAGCCTCAAACAACCCGAAGCAAACCCTGAATTGTTTTACCTGATAGAAGATACATTGAAACAATTGGACAAAGGAACTGATACATTAGCAGGCAATCTTCCTTTGTATTTTACCCTGCACCTCGGAAGTGAATTGGGATTTCAACTGCATGGAAAATACAGCGCACAAACACCCGTGCTTGATCTGCAGGAGGGAATGTTCATTGCAGAGAAACCAACACACCCTTATTACCTGGAAGAGAATCTTGCTAAGATCACTTCAGACTTGTCAGATATCAAATTCTACAATGACCTCGAGAATATCCAACTCAACCGGAATATCAGGAGGGAGTTATTACAGGCATATCAAACTTATCTTGCGTTACACATTCACGATTTTGGGGAGATGAGGAGCTTTGCGATCTTGCAGGAAATTCTTGGTTAATAATTAGCGTACCTATGAACATACCTGCTGACAAACAAATATTCGAAGGAGAAATAGCAACCTACTGGTTCGATGATGGTATCCTCGTGTCATTATCAAAAAGCCCCCGCCGAACAGTTGAACTGATCAAAAAAAATGTAGCATTGATAAAAGAGATCACCCATCATAAGAAAGTTCCTTTGCTTATTTACCTGTCCAATTCACCGGTTCCCGATAAAGAGACGAGAAAATTTTCAACCGAAAAATTGCCGGAAGTATATACAGCTATGGCTATGGTTTCAAAACCAGGCTTGGCAAAATTTATCATGAATATTTTATTTGCGCTAAAACCGCCGTCCATTCCTATGAAAAGTTTTACGGATGATAAATTGGCGAAAGAATGGTTAAAGCAGTATGTCTGAATGTAATAACTGAGAATACGAGCCCTTACAAAAGTCTTTTGAGTGTTGAGTCTTTCCCGATTTTCCCTGTTGATACATTATCAAGTATCAGGATGCCCGGGCGTTTTCCTTTTTCAAAACTCCCAAGCATATCATCCATCTGCAATGCTCTTGCTCCGTTTAGAGTTGCCCACTGCAGTAACTCGTTCAATGGTATGGAAGGGAAATATTTACTGATGATCTTTAATTCATCCAACACGCTTAAGCTCCAGTTGCTCGCCAAACTATCTGTGCCGATCACCATCTGGCAATTGCTCTTGCGAAACATGTCAATCGGTGGAATAGCTTTCTCAATAAAAAGATTGGCATTGATACAGAGACACCAATTGAGGTTCGATGTTTCACTCTGTGCAAACAATACATCTTCTTCTTTTGTGAACGTATTATGGACCAGCAAAACCTGTTTTGCCTTATCAAGTTTATGTAAATAGGATTGCAGGCTGCTTTTACCGCTTGGTTTGAAAAACGATGTATCCATTTTCATCATCCCATACATGCGTGTAAAATCACCTTCGCCAGTTTCAAATAATGCATCTTCAAAATTTGTTTCCTGGTTATGGATGGTCACTGTTTTATTCTCAAAATGCGGAGAGATCAAATCCCACAACTCATTGGATACTGAATAAGGTGCGTGAGGTGATAAGCTGTTTTGACTTTTGACTTTTAACTTTTGACTTTCTTCAAAAGAATGATAAAACCCCAACGACCTCTCAAATCTCACTTGAGAAACTGCAGGAACCCAACCACTAACTTCAACGAAATTATAATAGGCGATATTTTGCTTTTCCTTTTGCGGTAATGTAAGCGTGTTGTTACAAATATCACCAACACCCACAATACCATTTGCCAGCATTTCTTCCTCGGCTTTTGCGATCGCATCAAATATTGCTTCATCCGGGAAATGGCGCTCGTTCACTACTTTGAAAACAAAATCAACCAATCCTGTTTCTTCAGGGATCAGGTCCTTCATATGGCTTAACTCAAGATGGCAATGGCAATTGATGAAACCGGGAGACAGGACGCCTTCCAGTGTTTGAATATCTTCTCCTGCATCTTTACGATCAATGATCTCTTCAACCCTTCCATGCTCATCTGTGATGAGTACATGATCGGGCTCTAACATTTCTGTTCCGGTAAATAACTGGGTTGCCTGGAATTTTCGGTAGGACAAATTATTGGAGTTCGTATTCTTTCGTTAAAGCATCAACGGGGATCTGAAGGATTTTGCTGAATTTTCGGATCATATTTAAAGATAAGGCTTGTTTGTAGTTCAATACTTTGCTAACAGTTCCTTTATCGCCATACTCTCGTGCGAGATCGGCTGGTTTGTAACCAAAGTCTTCCATTCTTATTTTGATAAACTCGATTGGGTCAATTTCTCCGAGAGAATAATTTCGCTTGCCGTAATCATCAATTAAAAAAGCCAGGAGCATTTTTTCTTTATGCTCAATTGATCCTTTCTTGGCGTATTTTATTTCCTCAAAACGTGCTGACGCGTTATCATAATCTTCCTCATTTTCTAAAATAAACCATGCGTGTTTCATAAGTTTAAATTGTTGTTGCATCAATTTTATCGTATTCAGTATGTGTACCAATAAACCGAATATCTATAAGTGAATTTTCATAATCAAGTTCGGCAACCAGCCTATAGGTGTTATGTAAAATTTCAAACCTTGCTCTCTTGTTTGGCAGCATTTTGGCGCTTGGAAAATCTTTTAAAACATCCTGATTCTTTTTCCAGTTTGCTTGTTCAGTTGCTTTCCGCCAGGTTAACAGACTTTTTCTTGCATGGGCATGTTGTTTTGAAAAAAGATAAAGCCGTTTTGGATTAATAATGAGCATGTAAATAATTTTTAAAAGGTTAATCTTAAAAATTTATTTACAGCCCCTTTGCAATTGAAATGACATGATAAAATTATTTAAAAGTTGGCAAATTGCCAACTTTTGTAAAAATACGATCTTCATTTTTTGAATAGCTAAGTTAAAACACCCTTTTTTTAGACATTTATACGTTGCCGAAAGACTTGTTACCGCTGAAGTGTGCGACGCAACCAAAGCCCAATAGCAGTAAAACCGCCGGTTTCATCCCCCTTTAAAAATAATCGTTCAAAATTATTATTGAAAATCAATTGATTACAAAGGTGCGATGTAAATTTCTTTCTTGAATTCTTGGAACTTGAGCCTTTTCACCCCTACCTTCGCCGTCCATTTAAAACCAGCGGGATAGCGCGGGTTTCATTAAAACAGAAATTATATGAGTAAACTTCATTTCACCACCAAGCACGCGAACTCGGCTACCGTACAGCACAACTGGTATGTGGTTGACGGTACTAATCAAACCGTAGGGCGTATTGCATCCAAGATCGCTTCTGTTCTTCGCGGTAAGAACAAAGCCTATTACACCCCGCACGTAGATTGCGGTGATTATGTGATCCTGATCAACGCCGAAAAGGTTGTTTTTACAGGTAACAAGTCTGAGCAGAAAATCTATCTCAACTATTCAGGTTACCCAGGCGGTAAGAAAGAAGAAGTTGCTGAGGACCTGCTGAAACGTCGTCCTGAAGTGGTTATGGAAAGAGCTGTAAAAGGCATGCTTCCTAAAAACCGTTTGGGCCGTAAAATGATCAAGAAATTCTTCGTGTATGCTGGTGGAACTCACCAGCACAGCGCACAGCAACCGAAAGAATTGAAATTCTAATCAACATTCTAAAAATTAATTCCAACATAAATGGAAAAACAAAAAAATGCAGTTGGTCGCCGTAAAGAAGCCGTTACCCGTGTTTTCGTAAGCAAGGGAGATGGTAAGATCACTGTAAACGACAAAGATTACAAAGCTTATTTTCCACTGGTTTATTTACAGAACCAGGTTGAAGCGCCTTTGAAAACTGCTGATATGATCGGCAAGTTAGATATCGTGATCAATGCACAAGGCGGTGGTCTGAAAGGCCAGGCTGAAGCTGCAAAACTCGGTATCGCCCGCGCTTTGCTTGAAGTGAACGCTGAGTTCCGCCCTGCCCTGAAAGCAGCCGGCCAGCTGAAACGTGACCCACGTGGTGTTGAACGTAAGAAATTCGGTCATAAGAAAGCACGTAGAAGCTTCCAGTTCAGTAAACGTTAATCGGAGCTGCGAGCTTCGAGCTATGAGCCGCGAGCCTTTGCTCACAGCTCGAAGCTCACGGCTCATAGCTGCATAGCAATCAATTAAAAATTACAACAATTCATACAAATGGAAAATAACACTTCATTACAACAACAACTACTGGAGGCCGGCGTACACTTTGGTCACCTGAAAAAGAAGTGGAATCCAAAGATGTTGCCTTACATCTTTGCTGAAAAGAAAGGTATCCACATCATCGACCTGAACAAAACTGTTGATCACCTGCAGGAATCTGCAGCTGCTATCAAACAGATCGCAAAAAGCGGTAAGAAAATCATGTTCGTGGCTACTAAAAAACAGGCAAAAGAAATCGTTAGCGAATGCGCTAAGCGTGTGAACATGCCTTACGCTACAGAACGTTGGTTAGGTGGTATGTTAACAAACTTCAACACCGTTCGTAAAAGCGTTAAGAAAATGCAGAGCATTGAAAAAATGCTGAGCGACGGAAGTGCAGAGAGCCTGACTAAAAAAGAGCGTTTGACTTTGACACGTGATAAAGATAAAATGGAGAAAGTATTGGGCGGTATCGCTCAACTGGGTCGTCTCCCGGCTGCTTTGTTCCTGGTGGATATCGGTCATGAGCACATCGCTTTGTCTGAAGCAAAACGTTTAGGCATCACTACTTTTGGTATGGTAGATACCAACAGCGATCCTAACAAAGTAGACTTTGCTATTCCTGCAAATGATGATGCAACCAAATCAATTGCAATCATCACTAACTATATCATTGCCGCAATCGCAGAAGGTTTGGCTGAGCGCCAGGCGTCTAAAGATGATGATGAATCAGAAGAAAGTGGTAACGAGAACGAAGCAAAAGCACGCCGCCTGGAAGCTGAAGCGCAAGCTGAAGCTGCACGTGGTGGCCGTCGCGGTGGTGGCGCCCCAGCAGGTGGCCCAGGTGCGGGTGGCCCTCCTAAACGTCGCGTTCCAGGTAACCGTCGCCCTGCGGGTGGTGGTGGAACCGGTGGAAGCCGATAGTAGCAAATTATTCATTGGGTCATTACATCATTGCCCTGGGGTAATGGTATAATGACCCAATCTTTATATCGCTATTGATCGTCTCTTGCGTCGCACACTTGTACTTCAACAAATAATGCAGCAAATGTGCTGCGAAGCAATTACTAACTACTAATTATTAATTACTAATTATACATTATGTCTACAACAACAACTATAACCGCACAGGACATTAACAAGCTGCGCCAGGCAACCGGCGCCGGTATGATGGATTGCAGAAAAGCGTTAACAGAAACCAATGGCGATTTTGAAGCTGCTATTGACTGGTTACGCAAACAGGGACAGAAAGTTGCCGCTAAACGCAGCGACCGTGAAGCAAAAGAGGGCGTGATCATTGCGAAAACATCTGCTGACCATAAAGTAGGTTTCGTAGTATGTATCAGCTGTGAAACAGATTTCGTTTCCAAGAATGCAGAATTCGTTGCTTTCGCGCAGAGCATTGCAGATGCAGCGGTGGCAAATGATGTGAAGAGCGCAGAAGAATTAAATGAAGTAGTGATCAACGGTGCGAAAGTGTCTGATATGATCAATGATAAATTGGCTTCTATCGGTGAAAAGATCGGTGTTGCTAAATTTGAAAGGATTGAAGCGCCTTATGTAGCCTCTTATATCCACGGTTCATACCGCATGGGAGTATTGGTTGGCTTAACAAAAGAAGCAGAAGAAGCAGGTAAAGATGTTGCTATGCAGATCGCAGCCATGAATCCATTGGCAGTAGATGCTGAGAGCATTCCCGCTGAAACCATTGAAAGAGAAAGAGCAATCGTGGTAGAAACCATGAAAGCAGATCCTAAAATGGCCGGCAAGCCTGATGAAATGATCGCGAAGATCGCTGAAGGTAAACTGAATGCATTCTTTAAAGAGAATACATTGTTGGCACAGGCTTTCGTAAAAGATGGCGCCATCACTGTTGAAGCTTACCTGAAATCTGCAGGTGATGTGAAAGTGACAGAATTTAAAAGAGTAGCGTTAGGATAATTTGATCCTCAATATAGTTTACGAAAAAGGGAGCGCATTGCGCTCCTTTTTCGTTTTTGGATATCGCGTAAAAACAATAAAACCGGCGGCTCGTTCCATAGGAACAACGGGTGGGCAGAAAAAACATGTAACCATCACGTTCGTTCCGTAGGAACGTTTGGTGAAATGCCCGCATTACATAATGATTGGATTTCTTGCGCCATCTGTTAACTGAAACCTAACATTCCGGTATTTATCTTTCCTTTTGGCAACTCATTAAAAATTCAGGTTATTTGCAGTCAAATAATCCTTCCCATGCTTCCTAAGTTCAAACGTATCCTTCTTAAATTATCCGGTGAAGCTTTACTGGGCGACCAGCGTAACGGAGATCCTTTCAACCCGAAGATCATTGAACAATATGCGCACGATATTAAACTCGTGACCGATCTGGGCGTTCAGGTAGCGATCGTGATCGGCGGCGGCAATATTTACAGGGGCATGAATGAGGCGGATAGTGGTATTGAACGTGCGCATGGCGATTATATGGGTATGCTGGCTACGGTGATCAATGCTATGGCCATGCAGGCGATGCTGGAAAAGATCGGCGTTTACACCCGTTTACAAAGCGCTATCAACATGGAACAGGTGGCCGAACCCTATATACGCCGCAAGGCGCTTCGCCACCTGGAGAAAGGCAGGGTGGTAATATTTGGTGCAGGTACCGGTAACCCGTATTTTACTACAGATACAGCAGGGTCATTACGAGCAATAGAAATGAAAGCAGATGTGATATTGAAAGGAACACGCGTTGACGGCATTTATACTGCCGATCCTGAAAAGGATCCAACCGCTACTAAATATGATAAGATCAGCTTCGAAGAATGCATCAGCAAGAACCTGAAAGTGATGGATATGACGGCTTTCACGCTCTGCATGGAAAATAAACTTCCTATTATTGTGTTTGATATGAACAAACCCGGTAACCTGATGCAGGTAGTGGAAGGCATGAATGTAGGGACGCTGGTAAGCTAGTGGCCCGTTCATATAAAATTTTAGACAGGTTTTATTGGTGTCGGTAATTTCAATACGCATGAAAAGAACAGTCACACTTTTTTTTCTCACCATCGGGATAACGGGTTTTGCACAACAGAGAATGTCGCTTTCAGAAGCGATCAATACCGCGTTAAAGAACAGTTACGATATCCAGCTTGCAAAGAATAGCCTCGAGATCACCAACATTAATAATGATATCGGGATTGCCGGCGGATTGCCTACCGTTAGCGGAACGGCCACCGATAATGAACAGGTTACCAGCATCAACCAGAAATATGCCGATGCTTCACGCGATACCAAACGCCCTAACGTAGCGGCCAATAATCTGGTTGTAGGTGTTACTGGTAGCATACTTCTCTTCAACGGCTATCGTGTAGTAACCACTAAAAAAAGACTCGAGGAACTTGTACTGCTGAACCAGGAAGTACTTAGAGCACAGATACAAAATACAGTTGCAGGTGTGATGGCGAAATACTATGATATTGTTCGCCAGCAGAGCCTGATGAAGACCATCATTCAATCGATCGATGTTTCTAAAAAAAGATTAGACATACTTAATGTCCGCAAAGAAGTGGGACTTGCCAATGCCGCGGACACTTACCAGGCACAACTTGACCTGAATGCATTGGTGCAATCGCAACAATCGCAGCAACTGGTTATCGACCAGGCAAAGACCGATCTGCTGAATCTTATTTTTGTCAACCCAGCCACACCGATCACAGTTAGTGATACTATAATTGTTGACAGGTCCGTGCGTATGGATAGTATCCGCAATAATCTTTCCAAAAACCCATTGGTAATCGCTGCAGAAAGACAAGTGAAGATCAATGAATTAATAGAAAAAGAAACCGCTACACAACGTATTCCAAGCATCCGGGCCAATGCGGGATTCAATTTTAACAGCAACAGCAGTGCCGCAGGGTTTACTTTATTAAACCAGAGTTACGGTCCATTCATCGGTATCGGTGTAACCGTGCCTATTTATAATGGAGGCATTTTCAAACGTCAGCAACAGGTGGCGGCTATCAACACGAGGAACGCTACCATACAGCGAGATAATATTGTATTGGATAATGAAACAGGTATGGTGCGTACTTACCAATCCTATACGAATTCGCTCACACAGCTGGAAACAGAACAAAAAAATTACGACCTGTCACTCCAGTTGCTGGATCTTGTGTTGCAGAAATTCCAGCTGGGCAATGCTACCATTATTGATGTAAAACTCGCGCAGCAAACTTTTGAAAATGAAGGATACCGCCTGGTGAATCTCAACTATGCTGCAAAAATTGCTGAGATAGAATTGAAACGGCTGGCTACGCAACTTAGGTTTTAAGAAAAGAATAGATCATTACCCTCCCCAGTTTTGTCTGTTATAAAGTATAATTTGTCCGGCCCTTCGGTTGTGATTATTGAATAGACCAAACTAACACCTGTATGAGCAGTAGGCCCCTGTTACAAATGCTGGTTGGAATGCTGTATGCCATCGGTAGGGCAGATGCACAACAACCTATTGAATCATTGCTCAAAATATACGACTCAAAAGTACCACAGGAAAAGATCTATATCCATTTCGATAACAGTTTGTATACACAGGGGCAAACCGTTTGGTACAAAGCCTATGTACTAAAAGGCAATGACCCCTCCGATCTCAGCAAAAATCTATACATCGATTGGTTTGATGAGAAGGGAAAATTTATAGACAGGGTGATTGCGCCTATTGTTGGGTCCACTGCATCGGGAAGTTTTACTGTTCCAAAAAAATATCCGGGTGCGCAATTGCAGGTATTGGCGTATACTAAATGGATGCTGAATTTTGATTCTGCTTTTTTGTTTCATAAAAACATTCCTGTTGTTCAAACTACTGCACAGAGTAATACGAGCAGCGTTGCACCTGTAACAACGCTCCGTTTTTTCCCGGAAGGGGGAGACATGATAGAGAATATTTCATCAACAATTGCTTTTAAAGCGCAAAAACAGGGAGGGCTGCCTGCAGATGTCAGCGGTATCGTTGCGGATAAAAATGGTAAACAGGTTGCATCATTCATGTCGGTACATAAAGGCATGGGAAAATTCAGCTTCACGCCGGTAAGCGGCGAAACATATACAGCGGAATGGACAGATGCCAAAGGAAATAAACAATCTACTGTTTTGCCTGCCGCTAAAAGGGAAGGTCTCCTTCTTTCAATAAATTCCAATCCACTCAACACCGGATTTTCTATTGAACGCACTGTAAACGCTGCGGAACGTTTTACAAAAGCTACGATCATTGCTCAAATGAACCGTCGTGTTGTTTTTCGTGCAGGTGTTGATCTAAGCTCGAAAACAAAACTGAGTTCTTCTATTCCAACAACCAATCTTCCTTCGGGCATACTACAGGTAACTGTATTTGATGCCATGCATCAGCCAATGGCTGAAAGGATCGTATTTGTGAATAATGATAATTATCTCTTGCCGGTCAATTTGCAGACTGACACCGTAAACCTTGCCAAACACGGAAAGAATGTTTACAATATAACCGTGCCCGGGGTAATAACAACTTCACTCTCACTGTCTGTTACAGATGGCGATACAAACCGCGATTCATCAAACAGTATCATTTCACAGTTTTTATTATCCGGAGATGTCAAGGGTTATGTGCATGAGCCCGCCTGGTATTTTTCATCCACGGCAGACAGCATTGCAGATTTTTTAGATCTTGTATTGCTTACGAATGGCTGGCGCAGATTTAACTGGGACGATGTATGGAGTGGAAAAACCCCTTCTCTTCCTTACGCCGCGGATACAAATTATCTTTCAATAACCGGAAGGATCGATAGCCTTACAGCAAAACAGGTTCAAAAAGCCGGCACGATAAATATGATCCTTGTCGGAAAAAATTCCGGAAGCAAGTTTATTTTTACGCCGTTGAATAACGATGGCAGTTTCCAGGAAAAAGATCTGGTCCTGTTCGACACCACAAAAATATTTTATAAACCCAATAACATTTCTTTACCTGAACACAGTCGTGTTAGTATACGGAATTCATTTCTTCCGCTTGATAGAAATAAGAAAATGCAGGAGCTTGCATTGTTACCGCCAGATACTACATCAGCACCCGGATCAGCATCAGCATTGATAAGCCACGAGCAATGGCTGTTGGATTCCCTCAAAAATAAAACCACCTTAGAGGAAGTAACGGTTACAGCAAAATTCAAAACACGGTTTGATCAACTGGATGAGCAATATGCAACCGGCCAATTTTCCGGCCACAGCACTACTATTTATGAGTACGATCTGGTAGATGATCCTGCGGGAAGAACACCGGCCAATATTTTTAATTACCTGCGTGACAAAGTGCCATCGTTCCAGGTATCTCCACCACAGATGGGCGCCAGGCGTATTGTGTTTCTCCTTAATGAAACAAGGGTGTTGGGTATGAATGATCTTTATACATTAGCCGTTAGTGAGGTGGCATACGTTAAAGCTTTTCCAAGCTTTGGCGTCGGTGGGAAAAACGCGCCTGCGTTTATAGTGATCTATACAAAAGACGGGAAGGATATCAACAAAGGTCCGGGCGAAATGTCATACACTTTGATCGGTGGCTACACCCCTGTAAAGGAATTTTATCTGCCGCAAAACGATGAGCTGCCTGTAAATGCCCAAGCCGATCTCCAGCGCACACTTTACTGGAAACCCAACATCCTTACGACAGGCAATAGCAATAAAGTGAAAATAATTTTTTCTAATAATGATGTCAGCCACTCTTTACGGATAGTATTGGAAGGGTTTGCTGCGGATGGAAGGTTCATTCATTTAACAAAACTGCTGAAATAAATGAAAAGCTTACCGGCCATTATTTCAGCAGTATTTATTTTTTCTATCGGATGCTTACACGCACAACAGATAGACTCGCTGTTGCGGGCCTATGATAATAAAGTTCCGCAGGAAAAGATCCATATTCATTTTGATAATAGTTTGTACACGCCGGGACAAACTGTCTGGTATAAAGCATACCTGCTCAAAGGCAATGAACCATCCCACTTAAGTAAAAATGTATACATCGAATGGTTTGATGAGAAAGGAAAAATGGTAGACAGGATCATTGCGCCGGTTGTGGGCTCAACTGCATCAGGAAGTTTCACGGTTCCTGCAAAATATGCGGGTACACAATTACAGGTATTGGCGTATACCAAATGGATGCTGAATTTTGATTCTGCTTTTCTTTTTCATAAAAACATTCCGGTTGCGCAAAGTATTGCTCAGAATAGCCCAGTCAGTAATGCATCCGTTACTACACTTCGTTTTTTTCCTGAAGGCGGAGATCTGATAGAGAATATTTCTTCAACCATCGCCTTTAAAGCGCAAAAAACAGGCGGTATGCCTGCAGATGTAAGCGGTATCATCACCGACAAAAATGGGAAACAGGTTGTTTCATTTTCATCGGTACATAACGGTATGGGAAAATTTGCATTCACACCGGTAAGCGGTGAGGCTTATACGGCCGAGTGGACAGACGCAACGGGCAATAAACGTTATACTGCTTTGCCTTCTGCCAAAACAAACGGACTTGTTCTTTCCATCAACACAGGTTTGTTGGTTCCTGAATTTACAATAGAACGTTCGCAAGCGCCGGATGCTCACTTTACTAAGGGAAGTATTGTTGCGCAAATAAACCAGCATGTTGTTTTCCGGGCCGGGATCGACATGACATTGAAAACAAAAATCAGTTCTTCACTTCCTGTAAAAGATCTTCCTTCCGGTATATTGCAGGTAACCGTATTTGATATCATGCATCGGCCACTGGCTGAAAGGATGGTATTTATTAATAATGATAATTACCTGTTGCCGGTAAATATTAATATCGATACCGTTGATCTCGGCAAACGCGGAAAAAATGTGTACCGTATACAAGTGCCTGAGGCTATAAAAACTTCGCTGTCATTGTCGGTAACAGACGGGGAAATAAAACCTGATTCTTCAACCAATATCATATCGCAACTTTTATTATCAGGAGAGATCAAGGGATATCTGCATGATCCAGCCTACTATTTTTCATCAGCATCGGACAGCAGCGCGGCGCACCTGGATCTTGTAATGCTTACCAATGGCTGGAGAAGATTTAAATGGGAAGATGTATGGAGCGGAAAAACGCCTTCATTGATTTTTGAACCTGATACAAATTATCTTTCCATCAGCGGTAAGATTGAGGACCTGAAAGACAGGAAGATCAGAAAAGCAGAAACAGTAAACCTGGTCCTGTTTAAAAAAGATTCCACTACGCAATATATTTTTACACCACTTCATACTGATGGAAGTTTCGGTGAAGAGAATCTTATTTTATTTGATACAACAAAAGTATTTTACCGTCTTAATAAAGTAGGATTACCGGGAAAAAGTCACATTAAGATCCGAAACTCATTTATTCCGTTCGACAGTACACAAAGAATGCAAGTGTTACAGTTTTTTCTTCCTGATACGCTTTCAATCGCAAGGATACAGTTTATTGCCAATGAACAGAAGCAGCTTGACCTGCTTAAGAGCAAAACCACCTTGCAGGAAGTGATCGTGAAAACAACCTTCAAAACACGTTTGGAACAATTGGATCAGAAATATGCAACCGGCCAATTTTCGGGTCATAGCACAACCATTTACGAATTAAATGTAGTTGATGACACATTAGGAAATACAGCTACTACCATGATTGAATATTTGCGCGATAAACTGCGTGGATTCAGGGTTGATAACGGCAAGGCGCATTCTACAGCTAACTATGGATTTTTGCTTGACGAAGAAACACATCTCAGTTTCGATGAAGTAAGCAGGATACCGGTGGGCAGTGTTGCTTATATAAAAGCCTGGCCCACCAGTGGGATGCCGGGTGATTCAACAAGTCATGTGATCGTTATTTATACCAAGAAAGGAAAGGATGTATATATAAATAACGATTTTTCCGGGCTCAGTTATGTAAAAATGCTTGGGTATACACCTGTGAAAGAATTCTATTCACCTGATCACAGCGAACAGGCCAATAACATTCCGCAAGCCGATCTCAGGCGCACACTTTATTGGAAACCAAATATTCAAACCGGAAGCAACGATAGAGAAATAAAGATCTCTTTTTATAATAACGATGTCAGCCATTCATTGCGCATTATCCTGGAAGGGATCGCGGCAGATGGGAGACTAATACATATAAATAAATTTTTGAACTAACATATTTAATAAACTTGTGGTATGATTTGTGCTGCGTACAGCAGGGATCCAAAACCAAATATTCAATACAATACCTGTTCATTATGAGAAAATTGCTATTGGTTAGTTTCCTAGTCCTGTTTTATGCCTTACAAACATTACATGCACAGCAGGTAGATTCTATGCTTGCCAGATATGATAAGAAAGTTCCGCAGGAAAAATTGCATCTTCATTTCGATAACAGTCTGTATACACCCGGTCAGAATATTTGGTACAAAGCTTACCTGATAAAAGATATTGAACCATCCGGAATGAGTAAGAATCTCTATATTGATTGGTTTGATGAAGGCGGTAAATTGTTGAGCCGGAGTGTGGCGCCGATCATCAATGCAACTGCTGCAGGAAATTTTACTATCCCGAAAAATTTTACAGGCAACAATCTACAGGTAATGGCCTATACCAAATGGATGTTGAATTTCGATTCCTCTTTTCTTTTTCACCAGACCTTACGCATCGCACAACCGGCATTGATACTGAAGAACGAGCCGGGTATTGCATCAACAACATCGTTACAAAACCAGCGACCCATCATCACCACAACGCTGCAGTTCTTTCCCGAAGGCGGTGATATGGTTGAAAATATACCAGGCAATATCGCTTTTAAAGCGTTGAATGCTTCGGGCTTACCGATACCGGTATCGGGTACCATCTACAATAAAAGCAGGCAGGCCGTTGCTCAATTTGAATCAGAACATGATGGCATGGGAAAATTATTGCTTACACCTTTGCCTGGTGAAGTGTATACAGCCGAATGGAAAGACCCGCAGGGAAGTATCCGTGCTACGCCTTTACCACAGGCAAAAAAATCAGGGATTGTATTAACACTGAAAAACGAATCTGTTATCCGTTTGTTCACTGTTGAACGCTCTGCTGTATTAGAAGACAGGTTCAATAAAATAAGGATCGTTGCGAGCATGAACCAGCAGGTGGTTTACAATGCGCTTGTTGATCTCAGTACAAAAACAAAAATATCGGCAAGCCTGCCCGCTACTGATTTTCCCTCAGGTGTATTACAGTTAACGGTGTTTGACAATAACATGCAACCCGTAACAGAAAGGGTATTGTTTGTAAATAATGAAGAATATCTTTTGCAGGCTGATGTACGTGCCGATTCGGTTAACCTCGAAAAACGCGGGAAGAATATTTACCAGATAGAGCTGACCGATACGATACCGGCTTCGCTTTCTTTATCGGTGATGGAAGGAGAGAGTAGTTATGACTCTTCGCAGAATATCATTTCACAATTATTGTTGTCTTCAGATATCAGGGGACGTGTTCATGATCCCGGTTATTATTTTGCTTCGCCCGAAGACAGTGTAGCGCACCATCTTGACCTTGTGATGTTAACCAATGGTTGGCGCAGGTTTGCGTGGGACGATGTACTCACCAATAAAATTCCGAAACTGAAATATACAGCAGATAGTGGTTATCTCTCTCTCGCCGGTACTATCGATAAGATCAGTGAAAGAAAAATGAACAAGATCGACCTGGTGAACCTGATGTTGTTATCCAAAGATTCCAGTACACAATTTATTTTTACACCCTTACAACCCGATGGCAGTTTTCGGGAAGACAATCTTATCCTGTTCGATACCACTAAGGTATATTACCGCCTCAACCGGGTATCCATTCCCGTTCGCAGTAAAGTGATTATCAACAATACATTCCTCTCTTTCGATTCAACAAAAAAAAATAAACCGTTGCCGCAATATCTGCCGGATACAACGGGTATGGCTCGTCTTAAAGAAATTGCTGATGAACAGAAAAGGCTCGATGCATTAATGCACCAGACCACTTTGCAGGAAGTAGTGGTGACAACAAAAGTAAAATCGCGGTTAGAACAGATGGATGAAACTTACACAAGCGGGTTGTTTACGGGTGTTATGGGAGCAAGCGTGCAAACCTTTAATGTTGCAGATGACAAGAATGCCAAATACAGCCATACTGTTTTTGATTATCTCCGTACACGTGCATTACGCGGGGGCGCGCCAAGGTTGGCGGGTTTCAAGCCACTGGAAACCGTGTATTTTATTGATGAAGCGTTATCAGAAAAAGATATTGTTGGGGATATGCCAATGTCTGAAGTGGCTTATATAAAGATCTACAATTCGTTTGTAGGCGCAGCAGGCAATGCCCCGGCAGTAGTGGTATATTCAAAAAAAGGCCCGGATGCCAGTGACCTGTTCACCGGATTGTATTCTACCTTGCTACCCGGTTATACGGCCGTAAAAGAATTTTATTCACCCAATTATGCGGAGCAACAAAAGATGATGCAGGTTGATGCCAGGCGCACATTGTATTGGAAACCCAATATTGAAACAAGCAGCATAAATAATAAAGTAAAGATCTCATTTTACAATAATGATATCAGTCATTCATTCCGTATTGTATTGGAAGGATTGGCACAGGATGGAAGATTGATACATGTAAGTAAACTATTGAAATAAGCACTATGTCACAACCCCTCAAACCCATACTATCTAAATTGCCGGAAGTAGGCACAACCATTTTCACGGTAATGAGTCAACTGGCTATTGAACACCAGGCTGTGAATCTTGGCCAGGGCTTTCCTGATTTTTCTATGAGCGATGAACTCACTTCATTGGTAAACAAAGCCATGAAAAATGATCTTAACCAATACACGCACATGAGCGGATTTCCGTTGCTGCGCGAAAGATTATGTGAGAAAGCAGCTAAATTATATGGCGCAAAAATAGATCCTGAAACACAGGTTACCATTACACCTGGCGGAACCTATGCAATATATACTTCGCTCACCACCATATTGCGACCCGGCGATGAAGTGATTGTGTTTGAACCGGCATATGATAGTTATATTCCCAATATCGAGATCAATGGTGCTGTGCCGGTTTTGATCTCTTTACAGTATCCCGATTATTCTATTCCGTGGGATGAAGTAAGATCAAAGGTGAACAACAAAACAAAAATGATCATGATCAACACGCCGCATAATCCTACCGGGATGGTGTTGCGTGAGAAAGATATAGAAGAATTGAGAAGTATTGTAAAAGATACGGATATCATGATACTGAGTGATGAAGTGTATGAACACCTGATCTTTGATGAGATCCCGCACCAGAGCATGCTCCGTTATCCCGACCTGCTGGAAAGAAGTTTTGTCTGCTTCTCTTTCGGCAAAACCTATCACTGCACTGGCTGGAAATTGGGTTATTGTATCTCATCACCCGCATCCATGAAAGAGTTCAGGAAAGTGCACCAGTTCAATTGTTTCTCATGCGATACACCCAAGCAGGTAGCCATCGCCGAATATATCCGCAATGAACAGGCTTATCTCGGTCTTCCCGCTTTTCTCCAAAAGAAAAGAGATTTTTTCAGGGAGTTGATGAAGGCCACTCCATTCGAATGTATTCCTTCACACGGGAGTTATTTTGAATGCTATAGCTACTCGAATTTCAGCGATGAAGCCGATAAAGATCTTGCCATCCGCTTAACCAAAGAATACGGCATCGCCACGATTCCCATGTCTGCGTTTTATAAATATGGACAGGATAATAAAGTGTTGCGGTTTTGTTTTGCGAAGAAGGAGGAAACGTTAGAGAAAGCGGTTGCGAAGTTGCATAATTTGAAAATTTGAAAATGTGGAATTTGAAAATGCCTTAGAGTAATATTAGCCGCTCATTTTCAAATCTTCAAATTAACACATTTTCAAATTTTCCTAAACTCCACCTTTCTCGCTCTCGAAATACTCATAAATAATTTGCTAACCTTTCCATTTTTATCCGTTTCAAAAAAAGCGTCACCGCCCGGAAAAGAAAAACCATGTTTATAGATAGGTGCCAGCAGTAATTTTTCATCTTCTCTCTGTTCTATTACAAGCGCTCCATTTTTTACAACAATATTCATTTTCGATTCTGTTTCCTCAGATGCATAGGTTCCGGCGTACTGATTCAGGTCACCCAGCTCAGGTGCAGGTACAGATGTGTAAACGGTTGTATCAGCACCCGAGATCAAATACGCGATTCCAGGTGTAAATTCCAATCTTGCTCTTCCCAATGCAGCAGAATGATTGGTGAGTGGTGTAAGTTTTACTTTGGGCTGAACGTATAATGCATTCTCTTCTGTAAATAATTTCATCCCGTTCCCTGTTTTTGCTTCGCGATAGGTACCTAGGTAAGAAGTAAAATTCGATAGATCGATGACGGGCGGTGTATTTGTATTCCGCGCAGGTGGCCTCGGATTCTTCACAAAAATATTCCTGATGGCAGAGGGAATATCACTCATGTCCGATTGCCCCGTATTACTTACCCATGCAATCGATAATCCCTGTTGCGGAAAATGATCGAGGTTGGCGCGGTAACCGGCTGTAGAGCCGCTATGTGTAACGGATGGCCATCCATTTAATGAATCAACAATTAGTCCCGCAGCATAGTTATGTCGCTTGCCACTATTGAATGGTGTAACGGCTAATTGTTTCGAAAGAAGTGAAGGCGAACCTAATTTTCCATTGAGATAATAATTGTTCCATGCTAAAAGATCTTCCGCTGTTGTGAGCAATCCGCCATTGCCATATACATTTTCATTCGGCATATTTGTATAATAACCTTTAGCGTTTTTACCATAAGCGATCGCCCTGTTGGGAACGACGCGTTGGTAATCATCTCTCCATTCTGTGTTCTTCATTCCCGCGGGTTCGAACAAATTGTTTTTTGAGAATACAGCAAGACTCGATCCGCTCACACGTTGTATAATAATTGCCAGCAGATTATAACCAGAATTACTATAAATATATTCATCGCCCGGTTTATTATTCAGTGTTTTTTGCAACGAAATAATATGCAATGCATCACTGTTTGCATAGGCCCTTGTACCTCTTGGCCAGCCTGCCAATTCTGCAATACTTCCCCAATCCTTGATCCCGCTTACATGGTTCATGAGATGGCGGATGGTAATGGTGTAACCATAATCAGGTACTTCAGGAACATATTTGCGGATATTATCCGATAAGGAAAGTTTGCCCTGTTGTTCAAGCAATAAAATACACGCGGCAGTAAATTGTTTGGATACGGATCCCGCTTCTATTTTTGTTGTTTTGGTAATGGGAATATTGTGTTCGAGATCTGCTATGCCATGTGCCGCAGAATAGATCACCCTTCCATTGCGGCTGATTGCCAGTTCTGCGCCGGGATTGGCATCGGTATACCGGCTAAAAACTTTATCGATCAGGGCAACAGTGTCCTGCCAGGTTTGCGCGTGCGCGCTGAAAGAAATAATTAAAATGAAAACGATTGAAATAACTCGTGAGAAGAGCAGACTTTTTTTCATATCAGCAGTTGATAGTAGTGAAAAACAGATTGCCTACAAGTTAGGAAAGAAGCGTTATTGAGATGATAAATGTTGAATTTTAAATGTTGAATGAACCTGTGTTGCATTCAACATTTAAAATTCAGCATGGAGTATATAGAATCCAGCATCCAGCATCTAGTATCTAGCATCTAGTATCTATCTCCATCCGTCTCCATCCAGCAAATTACCCAACCCACCCAACACACTTCCTTCCTCCCTTCTCGATGTAGTGGCATATTGTAAAATGCGTCCTGCCAAACGGCTGATAGGTAGGGTTTGTATCCATACGGTACCGGGACCGCGGAGTGATGCGAAAAATAATCCTTCACCACCGAAGATGGTATTCTTGATGCCGCCTACAAACTGGATATCATAATCAACCGTTGAGGTAAAGCCAACAATACAACCGGTATCTACTTTCAAAATTTCACCTACGCTGAGGTCTTTTCTTAGCACATGGCCGCAGGCATGCAGGAAAGTCATTCCATCACCCTCTAATTTTTCCATGATGAATCCTTCGCCGCCAAACAAACCGGTTCCCAACCTGCGCTGGAATTCAATGCCAACGCTTACGCCTTTTGCTGCGCAGAGGAACGCATCTTTCTGACAGATCACCTTATTACCAAACTGGCTCAGGTCAACAGGGATGATCTTGCCGGGATAAGGCGACGCAAAACTCACATGCCTTTTGCCTGAATCCACATTGGTAAACGCCGTCATAAATAAATTCTCACCAACCAGTACGCGCTTACCGGCATTCAGTAATTTTCCGAGCAGGCCGCTGTTTTGCTGTTTGCTTCCATCGCCGAACAGGGTTTCCATTACGATCCCGTCGTCCATCATCATAAAAGCGCCGGGTTCGGCAATGGCTGTTTCATTGGGGTCAAGCTCTACTTCTACATACTGCATTTCTTCTCCAAAAATGCGGTAGTCTATTTCGTGGTTTTGTATCATATCGGTTTTATTTTCGGTGAAATTAGTACATAGAACGGTAGATATATTACAGCCAGGTAAAGAAGAAAACCCGAATTTTCTTTTTTGAACTAACTTTCATACTCCCAAAAATCTAAAATACAATGCTATGAGACTAAAACTGCTGGTACCGGCGTTTATCTGCCTGGTATTACCCTCACTCATCTTCGCCCAGGCAAAACTGGTTGAGAAGATCACACGTAAAGGAAACGAACTGGTGATACCTTACGAAAAATACGTCTTGCCAAACGGCCTTACAGTTGTAGTACATGAAGATCACAGCGATCCCGTAGTGCATGTGGATGTTACCTATCACGTAGGTTCTGCGCGCGAAGAGATCGGCAAAAGTGGTTTCGCGCATTTCTTCGAACACATGATGTTCCAGGGAAGCGACCATGTGGCGGATGAACAGCATTTTAAACTGGTAACAGAATCAGGTGGTACACTGAATGGTTCTACCAATAAGGACCGTACCAATTATTACGAGACGGTGCCGAGCAATCAACTGGAAAAAATGCTCTGGCTTGAATCGGACCGCATGGGTTTTTTAATGGATGCGGTAACCCAGCCAAAATTTGAGATACAGCGTGCTACGGTAAAAAATGAAAGAGGACAGAACTACGATAACCAGCCCTATGGTTTATCGGGTGAAGTGGTTGCACGCAATTTGTATCCATATGGCCACCCTTATTCCTGGTTAACCATCGGTTATATTGAAGAATTGAACCG
This sequence comes from Bacteroidota bacterium, assembly GCA_040388705.1. Lineage (GTDB taxonomy): Bacteria > Bacteroidota > Bacteroidia > Chitinophagales > Chitinophagaceae > Sediminibacterium. The sequence goes on from JAZKBI010000001.1 coordinate 116,442, forward strand.
CGTAAATGTGAACGACCTGAAGAATTTCTTTCTTCGCTGGTATGGCCCCAACAACGCAACCTTAACCGTTGGCGGTGATGTCAGCGCTGCAGATGTGGTGAAATTGGCAGAGAAATATTTCGGTTCCATTCCCCGTTGCCCGGAAGTAAGCTCGGCAAAATTTGCACCGGTAGTAATTGAAAAAGACAGGTATGTAAGTTATGTAGACAATTATGCGCGTGCCGCACAATTGCGTATTGTATATCCAACCGTTGCCGAATACAATCCCGATATGGCTGCACTTGCCTGCCTCTCGCAGGTATTAGGTGGTGGTGGCGGAGGCGGTGGTGGCCGCGGTGGTGGCGGAAGAGGCGGCGGAGGTGGTGGAAACCGTAACTCCGTTTTTTACCAGTTTCTTATCAAAGATCAAAAGGCATTGTCGGCAAGCGCCAGCAGCCAGTTGAGTGAACTGGCCGGTGAATTTTCTATTTCTGTTACACCTTATCCCGGCAAGAATCTTGCTGAAATGGAACAACTTGTTGGAGAGGCATTGGCAGAATTTGAAAAACGTGGTGTAACCGATGACGATGTTGAAAAATTTAAGAACGCTTATGAAAGCAGGGCCATCAGTGGTCTGGCAAGTGTATCGGGAAAAGTAAACCAGCTTGCGGCTTTTCAAACTTTTGCGGGTAACCCGAATATGATGAGCACATTGCTTGCTATGTATCGCGGGTTAACAAAAGAAGATGTGATGCGTGTGTATAATAAATACATCAAAGGAAAACACCGTCTTGTATTAAGTGTGGTTACCAAAGGCGCTGAGAATGTAAAAGCGGCTCCGGATAATTATACAATAGACCAATCGCGTTACCAGGCACCGAACTATGGTTATGCTGGATTGAAATATGTAAAAGCAAAAGATAATTTCGACAGGAGTAAGATCCCTGCCAGCGGCCCTAACCCGGTGGTAAAAGTTCCGGCATACTGGACAGGTTCTTTACCCAATAAAATGAAAGTGATCGGTGTTGAGAATACAGAAATACCTACTGTAACTCTGAGCATTTCTCTGAAAGGCGGAACCTTTCTCGAAGCAAATGATCTGTCCAAAGCAGGATGGGTGAATTTGTTTGCGAGTATGATGAATGAGGATACAAAGAATTACACAAGCGAACAATTCTCGACCGAACTCGAAAAGCTCGGTGGAAGTTCTGTCGGCATCAGTAATACCAGTGATGCGATTGTGTTCTCCATGCAAACCCTGAAGAAGAACGTTGATAAAACCTTGCAGTTACTTGAGGAAAGAATGATGAATCCTAAATTCAGCGAAGAAGCATTTACACGTATCAAGCGCCAACTGGTGCAGCGCCTGCAAAACAGTAAAACGCAACCTGCCGGAATTGCCACCAATGTATACGCACGTTTAAATTATGGAACCAATAATATTTTAGGGATCGCTGAAAGCGGCACAACAGAAACCATCAACAATATTCAGTTCGCCGATATCCAGAAATATTATGATACTTATATTGGTTCAGAAGATGGTAAAGTAGTGATTGTTGGCGATATCAAAGAAGCGGAGATCCTGCCTAAACTTGCTTTCTTAAGCAAACTTCCAGTGAGATCATTTACGATCCCTACACCTGCCGCTGCGCCTGCTGTTGAAAAAACAAGGATCTATTTGGTAAATGTTCCGAAGGCGGCACAAACAGAATTCAGGGTGGGAAATGTTACTGGTTTGAAATATGATGCAACCGGCGAGTTCTATCGTTCTACATTAACTAATTATAATTTAGGAGGAGGATTCAACAGCCGAATCAATCTCAATCTTCGTGAAGACAAAGGCTGGACCTACGGTGCGCGCAGCAGTTTTGCCGCAAACAAATACACCGGCAATTATACTTTCAGCAGCGGAATCCTTGCACGGTCAACAGATAGTGCTTTGTATGAAGTGATGAAAGAGATCAAAAACTATGCAGCCAACGGCGTTACAGAAGACGAAGTGGCCTTCATGAAAAAATCCATCGGCCAGAGTGATGCAAGAAATTACGAGACCGGCCCGCAGAAAGCAAATTTTGTTGGACGTATTCTCGAATACAATCTGCCAGGTGATTTTGTTACCAAACAAAACCAGATCCTCAGCAGCATCACCAAAAAAGACATCGATGCCATCGCTAAAAAATATTTGGACGTGAATAAGATGAATATTCTTTTGGTGGGAGATAAACAACTGATACTTCCTGGTTTAAAAAGATTGGGGTATGAAATTGTTGAGTTGGATGTGGATGGGAAGGAGATGGGGAAACTATAATTAACCCCAGCCTTTAGGCTGGGGACTAGAACATATAGTGTTTACAGGCTTTAGCCATAATTGGATTTCGAATACGGACTTTATGAAGAATAAGAACCGGTCAAGGCTAAAGCCCATTCTCTCGGAACTGATTAACCCCAGCCTAAAGGCTGGGGTTATAAAATAAAACCGCCCCTGATTCAGGGGCGGTTCTTTTATAAACTCAACTCACTCAAATTAAACTCTACGCGCTTCCTTCATCTTTCCCAACCAAACTTTCTTACCCTGTATCGCTCTCACCAAATACATAATACCCACAGTAATAAAGAAGAACGGTCCAAGAAAACCTAATAGCGCAACGAACTTGGTTCCGTAAAACTTACTCATTGGCCTTCTTAATCTTTCGCTGATGATGTACATACTTGGTACCATCACCAATGTTAAGAAGAATGCGAAGATCAATCCGAAGATGATGGTCCAGCTCAACGGCCCCCAGAACACTACGCTATCACCACCAAAGAAAAGATGCGGTGTGCCATGCTGGAACAGGGAAACGAAATTGATATTGAAACCAACGGCCAATGGTAATAAACCTAACATGGTTGCCAGTGCGGTAAGCATTACCGGTATGATACGGATCTTACCCGCTGCAATAGCGGCTGCCCTTGTTTTATATCCTCTTCCACGAAGCTCATCAGTAAACTCGATCAATAAGATACCATTCTTAATTACGATACCCGCCAAACCGATAATACCCACACCCACCATGATCATCGCCATCGACATACCGGTTAATGCATAACCAATAAATACACCGATGATAGAGAAGAAGATCTCTGTTAATACAATGAATGGTTTACTCAAACTGTTAAACTGTAATACAAGGATCAGGAAGATCAGTAATAAGGCAACCATTAATGAGGTTCCTAAGAAGCTCATGGTTTCTGCTTGCTGCTCACTTTCACCAGTTTGTTTGATAGTAACATCAGCAGGGATCTTTGTCTTGGCTTTAAACTCTTCTATCTTCTTCCCAAGTTCTGCATTCACAGGCCCCACCAATGATGGATCGGTTACATTCGACTGTATCTGTATCGTACGTTTTACATTTTTACGTTTGATACCGCCGGATGTATTGGTGTAATCAACCGTTGCTACTGCATTTAATGGCACCTGTTTGATACCCATGGTGCTCATATCACGGAAGGTCAAACGCATGTTCATCAGGTCGCTGATATTGTTACGCTGTAACATATTGTAGCGGATCTGGATCTTGTATTCGTCTTCACCATCTTTTAATTTACTGGCTTCTTTTCCAAACACGGCAGAACGTATTTCCATTCCGATTTGTGCGGTGCTGATACCTTCACGCAAAGCCCTTTCACGATCGATATTGATTGTGATCTCGGGATTCTGCAGGTCAACATCCATCTTCAGGTTATCGATACCAAAGATGCGGTTTGTATCCAGGTGATTTTGCAAATCATAAGCCACTTTAGCGATCTCGTCAAAATTATCACCTGCGATCTCGATGTTCACAGGAGGATCTGTTGGCGGTCCGCCATCTTCCTGTCCAACCTCGATACTTGCACCAGGTATGCCTTTCATCTGCTCACGAACTTCTTTCAGGTAAGGCGCTGTGGAAACACCATGGCGCTCTTCGAATTGTACAAATGAAACCTGTATACGGCCGAGATTACTTTGTGTGCTTCGGTTATTATCTCTTGGATTGTTCGCACTCACTGCCACGTTGGTAATAATACTTTCTACGATAGAACCCGGTGTGCCTGGTTTCTCTTTCGCCAACACTTTTTGTACACGTGCTTCGAGAACCCTTGTAACAGAATCTGTTGTTGCCGTTTTAGTACCCACCGGCATTTTTAAGTATACATAAATAAAGTGTGGATCACCGCTTGGGAAGAATGGCTTGGGGTTGTTACGAACAACCAGCATGATCAATGAGATCGGGAATAACAGGAACAGCCACAACATTAACCTCGCAGGCCGCTTTCCTTTTAATACCCAATGCAACATTTTTTCGTAACGGTTCATCAGGCCCGGTAATACCCTTTCCTGGAACACGTGAATAATGTTGCGGATGACATAACGGTTCAGCACCATGATAGCCGCAATCACCAAAAGAAAATTTCCTAAACCATGCCATCCGGCAAGGTTCATTAATAGACCGAACGCAATTACCGTCCAGAACAATGGTTTTCTGAAAATCGTACTTTTCTTCTCTTCATATTCCCTTCCCTCAGGGCGCATAAAGCTTACCGCGAAAACGGGGTTCATAAAGAAGGCTACGATCAATGATGCCGCCAAAGTAAGAATCAACATCGTTGGCAGATAGATCATGAACTTACCGATCAATCCCTTCCATAATAATAGCGGGAAGAACGGAGCAAGTGTGGTTAAGGTTCCCGCAAGTACAGGAACAAACACTTCACCGGCAGCTTCTTTCGCGGCCCGTTCTATTTTTACTCTTCCATTGTTATAGATCCGGTGCGTGTTTTCAATTACCACGATCGCGTCATCCACAATAATACCAAGTCCAAAGAGTAATGCAAACAATACGATAAAGTTCAGGGTCACATGTGTCCCCACAATTCCGTCGGCTATCGGTAAGAACATAAATGCTACGAATACGCTCAAGGGCACACTTAGCGCCACAAAGAATGCATTGGTAACACCCATAAAGAACATCAGCACGATCAATACAAGTATGAATCCAATGATGATCGTATTCACCAGGTCATTGAAAGATGTTTTGGTTTGCACACTCTGGTCGCCGGTGATCACAATATTCAGGTTTGGCGGCAGTTCTTTTTTCTCTTTCATTTCCTTGATGATGGCCTGTACTTTCTCAGATGTTGCGATCAGGTTCTCACCACTGCGTTTGATGATGTTCAGCGTCACTACATTCTTTCCGTCCAAACGTGCATAGTTCTCTGTTTCTTTAACGGTGTCTATGATCTCGGCAATATCACGAAGGTAAATAGGCGCGCCATTCGGGTTTCTCACCACAATATTCGTCATATCGAATGCCGTTGCGAATTGTCCTTTTACGCGAATCGTTCTTTTCATTTCGCCCACTTCAACGAGACCGCCGCTGATGTCGCGATTCTCATAGTTAATGGCATTGGCGATATCGTTAAAGCCGAGTTTCGCAGCCTGCATTTTAAACGGATCAACATTGATTTGAATTTCTCTTTCCGGTGCACCCACAATATCTGCGCGGTTGATCTCGGTCAGTTCTTCAAACCTGTCCTGCATTTTATCTGCGTATCTTTTTAATGTCATGCCATCATATTCACCACTCACATTCACATACATGATAGGCATTTCACTGAAATCAAATTCCTGCACATTAGGTAGTTGCGTAAGGTCCGTAGGGAGATCGGTCTGCGCCTTATCCAGCGCATCTTTTACTTTTTGTTTCGCTATCTCGGTTTTCACGTCAGTGTCAAACTCAACAATGATCAGTGAGAAATCCTGTTGTGAAGTGGATTGTATCTTCCTCACTTTAGCGCCACTTATCCCTTTCAGTTGTTTTTCGATTGGCCTGGTCACGAGGTTCTCCATGTCTTTCGGTGAGGTTCCGAAATACACAGTACTCACACTAATGGTCGGCACAACAATGTCGGGAAACTGCTCTCTCGGCAAAGTGTTGAACTTGGTAAGCCCATATAACGATATCAGTATTGTAATGACATATACAGCCGTGCGGTTATCAACAGCCCAACTGGTAGGTTTGAACTGTTTGAATTTTTTGGCTATGCCTTCTATGAATTGATGCATAAGTATTAATTAATAATTAGTAATTAGTAATTAATAATTAAGAATCAGCAGTTAGTAATTGTGAAACAGTATGCACTGTTTTGTAATTACTAATTACCAATTATTAATCACTAATTATTTTTTCGTGTCTGTTTTCAACAACTGTCCGTCATAAATATTCTGGTAGCCATCTGTGATCAGTTGGTCGCCAGCAGCCAGGCCGCTTTTTACTTCTATCAACTCATTGTATAATTCGCCTACTATGATCGGTCTTTTTCTCGCTGTAAGTTTGCCACCTTCTGTAACCGCTACATATACATATTTTCCTTTCTCATCAGTGCTTACGGTATTCACAGGAATAGCTATCGCGTGAGGCGCACTGTAATCCAGTATGCGTACCTGCGCAATTTGATTCGGACGGATAGAAGCATCATTCGGTAATTTCGCTTCTGCGCGGAACGAACGGTTATTCGGATCTATCACTTTACCTGAAACATTTACGATTGCGTTGAATGTTTTGTTTACATCCGGGAGTGTAACCAATAAGGTAGAACCCTGTCTTACTTTAGCGCTGTAATTCTCAGGAACATCAGTGACTACTTTCAAACTGCTGGTGTTTACAATTTTGATCTGCGGCATGGTTCCTGCAAAACCGGTGAACATCTCACCTACGCGTACATTCACTTCATCTGCAATGCCATTCACATCGCTGTATACATTTGCACCGGTTGCCTGCTCCTGCTGTACTTTGATGTTCTCATTTGCAGCAGCCAGTTGTTTTTCCAAAGATTCAACATTGGTTCTTGCAGTGATCAGTTCTATCTCAGTTCCGATTCCCTGCTTCCATAAATTGTTTCTCCTGTTATATACATCTTTAGCAAGCGTGATCTGTGTCTTCAGCGTTTCGGTGCCTTGTTTTGATGCAGCTATCTGTTGCTTAACGATCGCATCATCCAATTTCAAAAGCAATTGTCCCTTCTTCACATAATCTCCTCTTTTCACATAGATCGCACGAACCTGCCCGCCACCTAAACGTGGAGAGATATAAGAAATATCTTCAGCATCTACTCTTCCCTGCAGATCGATATAATGAGAGAAATTTTGTGTAATTACCGGGGAAGTACCTACTAGTTTGGCGATATCTTCTTTTACTGCAGACGTATCTAATTTGGCCACTTCTGTTTCAAGAGCTTTGATCTTGTCGGCGATAGTGGTTTGTTCTTTTTTCAGTTTTTCCAGTTCTGCTTTTTTCCCTGCCAATGATCCATCTCCTTCGGTTTTATTGCCGCAGGATGCAAGACTAAGTGTGGCTGTGATAAAAAGTACGGTTATTATTTTTTGCATATACTGAGTTTTATTTGTTTTGGTTGAATTAGAGTTTTCCGGTTGCTTTTAAATAATCCACTTTCGCAATAATGGCTGTATACAGGGCACTGATATAATTGGTTTGCGCTGTTACCAGGTCCGTTTGTGCAGAACTGATCTCTGTATTTGAGCCGGTTCCTACTTCAAATTTTTTCTTGGTCTGGTTGTAAACATTCTCCGCTAACTGCATATTCTTTTTCTGGAAATCCATCGTGGCCAATGCAGATTTAAAATTGAGTTTCGATTGTTCCACATCGCTGTCAATGGTGAGTTTCAGGTTGTCGATCTGGTTCTGTGTGGTCTGAAGATCGATCCTCGCCCTGCCGATGCGTGCACTTCTTGCAAAACCATCAAATATGGGGATCGAAAGATTAAGGCCTACATACGAAGTCGTGAACCAATCGCCTTTACCAAAAAAGTCAAACGTGTTACGCTGCGCATTCTTGCTGTAATTGCCGGTTAATGAAAGCGTGGGAATATAACTTAACTGGTAGCGCTTAATGTTAAACTCATTCAGTTTTTTCATAAGCGATAACTGCTGGAACTCTTTCCTGTCTGTATATTGATAAGAGGTATCGTTTGTAAAATCTTCCTTGATCTGCGCTTCGTCAATCTTATCCGTTAACAGTAAAGTATCTTTTGCCGGCATACCCATTAATGTTTTCAAACCCAGGTAACCGATGCTGATACTGTTCAGCGCTTTTACTTTTTCTGTCTGCAGGTTAGATAACTGCACAGATACTTTGTCAACATCCAATTTTTCGGCAAAGCCGTTCTTGAACAATTCATTTGCATCATGCGCTAATTTTTCCAGGCGCGCAATATTGGCATCGAGCAAATCGATCTGAGTTTTACTAACGACTAACTGGTAATAGATCTTATAGATATTGGTCTTGATCACTTCTTCTGTTACTTCCATATTCTTCGTCTGGAACTCTATAGAAGTTGTTCTCGCTTTCAAACCGATAAATACCTGTCCGTCAAACAAGGTTTGCTGTAACTGGATACTGGCGTTTGAATTGTACTTGGTACCAAACTGCACAGGAATATAAGTTCCTGCAGGCTGGCCAAATACCTCACCGGGTATCAATGAAGTAGGGATGTCGATATACTTTGTCATACCCACGGTTCCCGTAATGTTTGGTAATGCCGCTGCGGTGATCTCGCGGTTGGTTTGTTTCTGGCTCTGGATGTTCAATAATGCATTTTTTACCTGTACATTATTTTTCTGTGCATACTCAACAGCCTGTTGAATAGTAAATTCATGCCTGGTTCCTGTCTGAGCATTCGCGGTGCCAACCATTAGCGCCAGCCATACCAGCCATACCGTTCTTTCGCGTCTTCTTTTTTTCATAAGGTTATGGTTTTTTGTCTTTGTAGCTTGTATTTCTGTATCAATTTCTGGCCCTTTGCCGAAGCGAGGCCGTATAAAAAATTATCTGTTATCTCCGATACGATCGCCGGTAATGAATGCCTGCCACCAGGAAAAACTTCCGGGTTAAATACCAGGAACACCGAAGCGAGCCTGAATCTTGCCATGATATCTGCCAGCACTTCTTCGCGGTACAATCCTTCTTTCTTGCCCCATTCAATATTTTCTTTGATGAGTGAATAAAGGAAGGAATTCTTATGATCGTTGTATTTTTTAAATGCTTTGGGATGGTATTTCTCCAAATCGAAGATCAACGCGGGATTCATATGCGTCAGCAGTTCCAGCAGCATATCCGTTGCCATGAATATTTCATGGATTGCATTTTCACTTTTCTGGCGATGTTGTTTACATTCAACCTGTTTTTCTGTGACCTCAATGGTGATCACGTCTTCAACCAACGCGTCTTTATCCGCGTAGAACTGGTAAATGGTCTTCTTACTCATGCCCAAATGGTTGGCTACCTCGTCCATACTTACGCTGCGTATGCCATAACGCATAAACAGTTCATGTGCTTTGCTCACTATTCTTTCCTGTGGTTCCATATTCTTCATAACGGCGGCAAAACTATGGAAACTTTTTTCGTAACCAAAGTTTCCATGGAATTATTTTGATTATTTTTGTGTTAAGCGGTTGGTATTTTGGATGAACGTACAGCGCCGCCAGAGCCTATTGCCGTTTGCTTAGACGGATGAGAAGCGAAAAAATTTTATTTCGGCCTGAAAGCCAACCAGATAGGGTGATCAGTATAGTGAAAACCGCCAAGGTAGTGACGCAGGATGCTGAAACACAATGAGGAAAACCGTTGGAATGCGGGGCAACACACGGTTTACTTTACAGAAGTCCTGAATTCTTACTTACTTTACGCTTTAATTAACTGCATGAACCAGGCGCAACGCCGGATCACTTTCCGGGCTTATTTAAGAAAACTACTCCAATATTTTTTCCAGGGGTTGATCGTATTGTTACCGATCGGTATCACGATCTGGGTGATACTGGGACTATTTAATTTTGTAGACGGCATTCTCCCGAATATCGTTCATGCGGTGGCCCCCAGTTTTCTGCCGAAAGATGCAGAAGGTAACCTGAACAGGATCCCCGGTCTTGGTTTTGTTGTTGTGATCGGCCTGGTATTAATTGTGGGATGGGTATCTTCTTTTTTTGTGGGCGTAAGGCTGGTTGCCCTGTTGGATTCAATACTGGAAAAAACCCCCGGCATCAAGTTCATCTATTCTTCCGTAAAAGATTTTCTCGAAGCATTTGCAGGCAATAAAAAGAAATTTGATAAACCGGTTCTTGTAAATGTTGATTCAACAGAGGTTTGGCGTATCGGCTTCATCACGCAACCTAACGCACATGAATTCGGCTTGCCTGACCATGTTACGGTATATGTGCCTCATTCCTATGCTATTTCCGGTATTACTTATATAGTACCAAGGGAACGCATCAAATTACTTACAAACGTTAGTGCCGCCGATGCAATGAAGTACACGGTTTCGGGTGGGGTGACGGATGTGCACGAGTAGAGGGCTAGATACTGGATAGCGGATGCTGGATACTAGATGCTGGATACTAGATGCTGGCACACTCTAAGATTGCAAATACTTTCTACGATCCAGCACCCAGTATCCAGAATCTACTCCCTACCGCTTACTTTTCACTTTTCATGTTGCCGTTTAAAAAAGGCGCTGCTGCTCATTTCCCCCAAATCATTTTACTTTGCAGCTTCAAGCAACCAGATGAGCGTATATAATTTTAATTCAGGTCCATCCATCCTTCCACAACCTGTGCTGGAAGAAGCGTCACGCGCTATTTTAGATTTTAATGGCACGGGGCTTTCCATATTAGAGATCGGCCACCGCACACCGATGTTCCAGGATGTTTTGCAGGAAGCCATTTCATCAGTTAAAAAATTGATGGAACTCGATGATTCGTATGAAGTATTATTTCTTCATGGAGGCGCCACTACACAATTCATGCAGGTGCCGATGAATCTGTTGGATGCTGATGAAACAGCCGCCTATTGCGATAACGGCATCTGGGGAAAGAAAGCATCTAAAGAGGCATCCCTTTTTGGAAATGTAAATGTGGTAGCGGATACATCAGATAAGAACCATACTTATATACAGAAACAATTCGCGGTTCCAGCTGATGCAAAATACCTGCATATCACCACGAATAACACGGTAGAAGGAACAGAGTGGCACCAGTACCCCGATGTTTCTGTTCCGCTGATCGGCGATATGAGCAGCGATATCTTCAGCCGACCGGTTGATTTTAAAAAGTTCTCTCTTATTTATGCGGGTGCCCAAAAGAACATGGGTGCTGCCGGAGTTAACCTGGTGGTGATCAAAAAAGACATATTGGGTAAGATCAAAAGGCCGATCCCGACCATTATGAATTACCAAAAACACATAGAAGCGGGATCCTTAATGAACACTCCGCCCGTTTTTGCCGTATATACAAGTATGCTCACCCTGCGGTGGATACTGGCAGAGGGGGGATTGGCAGAAATGGAGAAAAGAACCAACGCCAAATCAGCTCTTTTATATAACACGATAGATAGCCTTCCCATATTCGAGGCCCGTGTGGCCAAAGAGGACCGCAGCCAGATGAACGCAGTTTTCTTTCTTGCCAACCCGGAACTGGAAGCGCCTTTCCTTGACCTCTGTAAAAAAGAAGGCATGGTGGGTGTAAAAGGTTACCGCACCGTTGGAGGCGTAAGAGTAAGTATGTACAATGCATTACCGCTTGAGAGTGTACAGGTATTCTGCGACCTGATGAAAGATTTCGCATCCCGAAAAGGGTAAATTGTTAAAACGCGATCCCCTAAACCTCTTTTCACTTAGTTTTGGACCCAAAAACGATTTTGGTCGAAATATGTTAGTAGCGAAAGACGATATTGTTAAGGACGAGATCCTGAAAGAGGCCCAGAAACTCTTCCAGCAGTTCGGTGTGAAAAAGACAACCATGGAAGATATTGCCAAAGCGATGGGCAAGGGTAAGAGCACACTCTATTATTATTACTGCAGCAAGGAGGAAATTTTTGATGCCGTGATCTTACGGGAGATGGACGAAGTGTTCAACCGTGTGAAGCTGGCAGTGGAAAAAGCCGGGAGCGCAGAAGAAAAACTAAAAGCTTTTACACTTACTAAAATAAAAGCGGTTCAGAAACGTGTTAACTTATACAAGATGGTAAGCGGCGAAATGCACGACACCATGCGTTGTATGAAACACCTGCATACCGAATATGATGCCCAGGAAGTAAAACTGGTAAAAGATATTTTACAATTTGGCGTGAATAATGGTGAGTTCAGTAAGATGATCGGGAAGGAGTTGGATATACTGCCATCTGTAATGGTAAGTTCACTGAGGGGTTTACAACGTGATATGTTCATCGATGCGCGCTATGCGAAACTGGAACTGAGGATGGAATCGATCATTGGCATTATGATCAAAGGGTTACGTAATAACTAAACAAACAATAATCCAATCCCTTCAAAAATACACAACATGAAAGAACACATTCAACCCGCAGATGGAAAATTAGGTATCCTCCTGCCCGGTCTCGGCGCCGTTGCTACTACAATGATCGCGGGCGTAATAGCGGTGAACAAAGGTATTTCACAACCCATCGGCGCTTTAACGCAAATGGGTAGTATCCGTTTGGGCAAGCGCACAGAGAACAGGTATCCTTTAATAAAAGATTTTGTGCCATTGGCAGAACTGAACAATATAGCTTTTGGTGGATGGGACGTATATTCTGATAATGTTTACCAGGCGGCAATGAACGCAAAAGTATTGGAGCCTTCTTTATTGCAATCCATCAAAACCGAACTGGAAGCGATCGTGCCGATGAAAGCGGTGTTTGATACCGCTTATATTAAAAATCTCAATGGACATAATATCAAAGAAGCGGCTACTAAATACGAACTCGCCAAACAGGTGATGGATGATATTGAGAACTTCCACGATGCCAATGATTGCAGCCGGGTTGTGATCGTATGGTGCGGTTCAACAGAAAAATATATTGAGCAATCAGCAGTGCATGAAAGTATTGAAGCGTTTGAAGAAGGGTTAAGAAACAATGACCCAGCTATCGCGCCAAGTATGATCTATGCGTATGCTGCACTTAAATTAGGCGTACCATTCGCCAATGGCGCACCTAACCTCACCTGCGATATTCCTGCATTGATCGAGCTGGCAAAAGAAACAGCAACACCTATCGGCGGAAAGGATTTCAAAACAGGCCAGACCCTGATGAAAACCATACTGGCACCGGGTTTGAGCGCCCGTGCATTGGGTATACGCGGCTGGTTCTCTACCAATATTTTAGGTAACAGGGATGGTTTGGTTTTGGATGACCCGGATAATTTTAAAACAAAAGAAGTTTCCAAACTCAGTGTGCTGGAAGATATACTCCGACCCGATATCAACCCGGAACTGTATGGCGACCTGTATCATAAAGTGCGTATCAATTACTATCCGCCGCATGGTGATAATAAAGAGAGTTGGGATAATATCGACATTTTTGGATGGCTGGGTTATACGATGCAGATCAAGATCAATTTCCTTTGCCGCGATTCTATTTTAGCCGCGCCTATTGTATTGGATCTTGCTTTATTTATGGATCTCGCGAAGCGTGCAAACATGACGGGTATACAGGAATGGTTATCGTTTTATTTTAAATCGCCGCAAACCGCGCCGGGCCTGCGTCCTGAACATGATATTTTTAAACAGCTGATCAAGTTGCAGAATACATTGCGCCATATTATGGGCGAGGACCTGATCACACACCTTGGATTGGATTATTACCAGGACCTGGTGGAAGCACTATGATGATTATTCATAAATGGATATCATCATGCTTCGGCATCGGTTACCTGAAAGGCGGCGGAACCGTAGCGGCCATGGTAACCTGTTTGCTTTGGTGGTTGTTACTGCGTGATGGAAATTTTAATTCGGCAACGATCATTGTAACCATAGCGGTCACGATTATCGGTATATGGTCATCAACGATAGTTGAAAAAGATTGGGGTAATGACAGCAGCAGGGTGGTAATAGACGAAGTGGCGGGTATGTGTATCAGTTTGTTATTTGTCCCAATAACAGTACAGTGGATCGTTATTGCATTGATACTGTTCCGCTTTTTCGATATCGTAAAACCCCTGTATATCCGGAAAGCAGAAGCATTGCCTGGGGGATGGGGTGTAATGACAGATGATATTTTAGCAGGTGTGTACAGCAATATCGTATTACAGCTGATCATATATTTTATATAGCATGGCAACATTTATCAAGGCCCAGGCATCTTCTTTAACAGCAACGATCGTAGATTTTACGGTGACTGTTTTGCTGAAAGAGGTGTTTCATTGCTGGTATTTGTTGGCGAGTATTTTGGGTACAGTGAGTGGCGGCGTGGTAAATTTTATGATGAACCGCTCATGGGTATTCAGGGCGCACGATAAAAAGATCCACTACCAGGCGATAAAATATATCATTGTATGGATCGGCAACCTGGTATTGGTTTCAGGAGGTGTTTTCCTGTTAACTAATTATGGCGGCATCAGTTACGTGGTTTCGAAGATCATCGTATCGCTGCTAGTGGGTTTTTTTTATAACTATTTTCTACAGAAAAAATTTGTGTTTAAATAACAGATAATGAAAAGTACAAAGGGAAGGAGTTTTTTAACAGGGTTTTTATTACTATTTGGATTTATAGCAAATGCACAAACAATTGTGCAGGGAACAGTTACTGATGCTGTAAGCAATCAGCCATTGCAATATGTAAGCGTTGTTTTTAAGGGCGGACGGGGAGCTGTAACCGATAGCCTGGGGCATTATACGTTGCGCTCTTCATTGCCAGGTAAAGTTAACAACATACAGATCAGTTATGTAGGATATAAAACGATCACGCATGCCATTACATGGGGCCTTACACAGACGGTTGACGTTTCCCTGGAAACAGACCCTAAGGCAGTGAATAATGTTACGGTAAGCAGTAACAAACGCGCACCTTATCGCAACAAAGGAAATCCAGCAGTGGACCTGATCAGGCGTGTAATACAGAATAAATCGATCAACCGTACAGAACACTATGACTATGTACAGTACGATCAGTATGAAAAATTAGAAGTATCCATCAGCAACGTATCTGAAAAACTGACGAATAAGAAATTGCTGAAGAATTACCAGTTCCTTTTTGAGAATCGCGATACAACAAAGATGGAAGGCAAATCTTTGTTACCCGTTTATCTCGAGGAAACGATATCCAAACAATATTTTCGGAAGAAACCTGAGAAAACAAAAAA
Organism: Bacteroidota bacterium; assembly: GCA_040388705.1. GTDB lineage: Bacteria > Bacteroidota > Bacteroidia > Chitinophagales > Chitinophagaceae > Sediminibacterium. The sequence continues at coordinate 131,590 of JAZKBI010000001.1, forward strand.
AATTGTTCTTGGCGAAAAACGCGTGAACTATGGTGAGTACATTGACAACGGCGGTGTAAGCAGTTACCTGAACCGATTGTACATGGATATTGATATCTATGACAATGATATTCCTTTGTTTACTTACCAGTTCCTGAGTCCGATCGCAGATTTGGCGCCTACTTTTTATATGTATTATATCCGTGATACCATCACAGATGCCAGCGGGCAGAAACTGATCAAATTATATTTCACACCGCGTAATACGAATGATCTTTTGTTCAGGGGAAATATGTGGATCACCCTGGACGGTAATTATGCTGTTCAGAAAATGAACATGTTCCTGAGCAAGAATGCGAACCTGAATTTTGTTCGTGAAATGCATGTGGACCTTGATTTTGAAAAAAGTGAAGACAACCGTTACCATCTCAGCAAGAGTAATATCATGGCCGATGCAAGCATCAGTAAAAATTCGGCAAGTGGTTTCTTTGGAGAGCGGACGGTATCATTCAAAAATTTCCAGATCAATAAACCATTGCCCGACAGCGTGTACGATGGCCCCGCATTGGTAAAACTGGAAAAAGCAGACCAGCACCCTGATAGTTATTGGGAAAACAACCGGCATGATACATTAACCAAAACGGAAGCGAAAGTTTACAGCAATATCGATAGCCTGGAAAAAATGCCATCGTTCAGGAGAACCATGGCCATCGCTACATTCCTGTTAGCAGGCTACACTTCTTTTGGCCCGTTTGACCTGGGGCCGGCCGCTGCATTCTATAGTTTTAACCCGATAGAAGGATTTAAACTTCGCCTGGGCGGCAGAACAACACCCAAGCTCAGCAAACGGTTGTATTTTGAAGGATATGGCGCCTATGGTTTTAAAGATGAGAAATGGAAATATTTCCTGAGTTCCACTTATTCATTCACTAACAAATCGATCTATGAATACCCGCTGAATTTTATCCGTGTAGGATACCAGCATGATACAAAAATTCCGGGGCAGGAACTACAGTTTGTATCAGAAGATAATTTCTTATTGTCTTTTAAAAGAGGTAAGAACGATAAATGGTTATACAACAGCAATTTTAAAGTGGACTATGTGCACGAGATGGCAAACCATCTTTCGTACACGCTTGGATTCAAGAACTGGAAACAGGAACCGGCTGGTTCGATTGTGTACACCAAAGTGGAAAATGGCACCAATGTTAATGTCGATAAACTGATCACGAGTGAATTCTCAGCAGAATTACGCTGGGCGCCGCATGAACAGTTTTACCAGGGTAAAGTATATCGTATTCCCATCATTAATAAATATCCCATTTTCACGCTTCGCTTTATCGCGGGTGTAAAAGGGATCTGGAACAGCCAATACAATTACCAGAACCTGAGCGCTCGTTTTGAAAAACGTGCATATATGTCGCAGTTGGGTTATAGTGACCTGATCGTGGAAGGTGGATATATTTTGGGAAAACTTCCTTATCCTTTAATGACCATCCACCGCGCCAACCAGACCTATGCTTACCAGTTGAACTCGTATAACCTGATGAACTTCCAGGAATTTGTAAGTGATCATTTTGCAGCAGTAAGCATTGATCACCACTTCAATGGTTTGTTCTTTAACAGGATACCGTTGCTGAAAAAATTAAAACTGCGTGAGGTATTCTCCGTAAAAATGTTATGGGGCGGTGTAAGGAACGAGAACAAACCTTCTCTAGATCCATCATTGATCAAATACCCAACATTTGAAGGGGTACCAACCACTTTCTCGCTGGAAAGAAAACCATATATAGAGGGAAGTGTAGGTATCGCCAATATATTTAAACTGTTACGTGTTGACCTTGTACAAAGGTTTAATTACCTTGACAACCCTTATGTTGCAAGGATCGGTGTGCGCGCAAGGTTTAAATTTGATTTTTAGTTATTTTACTTTTTGAAAAGAAGCTGTTAATGGAAAGAGTTCCGCTAAGAACCAGGTTGCAGAAAGGCATTTACGTTGTGATAGATCCTTTTGTTAAACTGCTCATCAAAATGGGTTTAACACCTAATGTTGTTACCACCATTGGCTTTGTATTGAATATCGGCGTTACAATAATATTCATCGCCGGAGTTGAAAGAGCGAACCGTGGAGACCTTTCCTATGTAGGATGGGCCGGCGCCCTTATTTTATTTGCCGGTTTGTTTGATATGCTGGATGGACAGGTTGCCAGATTGGGAAACATGGGTTCTACTTTCGGTGCCCTGTATGATTCTGTGTTGGATAGGTATAGTGAACTGGTTATGTTCTTCGGCATTTGTTATTACCTGGTGGGGCATCACTATTTTTTAAGTTCCATCTTCGCGTTTATTGCAATGATCGGCTCGATGATGGTAAGTTATACAAGGGCACGCGCAGAAGGATTGGGTATTGAGTGCAAGGATGGATTGATGCAAAGACCGGAAAGAATTATTACGATAGGAATAGCAGCCATTGCCTGCGGTATCACTTCGCATTATATGGGTGGCGATCATAAATGGTATATCAAAGGCATTTCTTTTCATATAGTGGAAACCATGTCCATCTTCACTATACCGATAGCGTTGATGGCCGTGATGACAAATGCTACGGCAATCAAAAGGATTCTCGGCGCTAAAAAAACCTTAGATGGCCGCGATGAGGTAACAGCGGCTTCAAACGCCGGAAATAAACTGATCGCTGTAATCAGTATCATAGTGATTGCGGGAATTGCTTTTGCAGGCAAAGACGCCAACGCACAAAACAAGCCAACGACTGCCCCGATAGTAAAACCTGCTGCTGATCCGCAGGATACATTTCCCGTGCCAACCGGTAATCCCAATCAACTATTCTATTTACAAAGAACTAACAATACCAATACGATCGTGTGCGAACTGAATGTGAACAGCAGGGGACAATTGGATACAGAATCACCCGTGAATGTTTTCTGGATACGGTATAATGAAGGGGGAATGCGGAAAGAACTCAATTATATACAGCGAACCTTTGCGTATGGAATTAAATCAAAGCCACTTGGTAACAATGTATATCAACTGCATTTTGTTTCCTTTAAAAAAAGAACCTTCGATCTGATGCCTTCGCCAAAGGATAATAAATACCGTGTATTTGCAATGATCAATCAGAAACAGGCGCAACTCAGCAGGATCTTCTTGAAAATAGATGGTGGTTCTTTCTGGTCACCCAACGTGGTATACATGGAAATGAAAGGCACTGATGTGGCCACCGGTAAAGAATTGGTAGAAAGATTCAAACCCTGACGGATATGAATTCTTTGCAAAAAAGCAATTCACTTTTCGCACCCAAAACGGTGTTGATGATTACGGCAATCACGGTTGGATATTTGTTACTGTCCTGGCTGTTGGTCGGCTTTAAAGTGGACCAGGTAGAACTCGCAGCTTTTTTTAATCTCTGTTATTTTTCTTCGCGCATCACAAGAAAGTTCATCACCGGTTTCTCCATCTTTATCATATTCTGGATCATTTTCGATTATATGAAAGCGTTCCCGAATTATCTCTACAACACGGTTCATATAGAAAGTCTTTACAACGCCGAAAAAAAACTATTCGGTATAACAAATGAAGGCGTTCTGCTTACGCCGAATGAGTATTGGCTGGCACATCATTTTACCTCACTGGATGCGATCACGGGAATTTTTTATTTCTCCTGGGTGCCCGTTCCGCTTGCGTTTGCGGCTTACCTGTTCTTTAAAAAAAGGGAAGCCTTCCTGCATTTTGCGCTTTGTTTTTTCATGGTTAACCTGCTGGGTTTCGTGATCTATTATGTGTATCCGGCTGCACCACCATGGTATGTACAGGAACATGGTTTTGAGTTCCTGCCATTAACGCCCGGCAATACCGGGGGGCTTGCAAGATTTGATGCTTTTTTTAACACCAATGTTTTTCATTCGATCTATGCAAAGAGTTCGAATGTATTTGCGGCCATGCCATCGCTGCATGCATCTTACCCGGTGATCGTTCTGTTTTATAGTATCAGGAATAAACTGGGAAAAGCCAGCATCATGTTTGCCTTTCTTATGGTCGGCATCTGGTTCTCGGCAGTATACAACAGTCATCACTATGTGCTGGATGTTTTGGCTGGGATCTGCTGCGCCATAGCGGGGATCGGCCTTTTCCAATGGCTTGTAACAAACAACAGGACTGTAAAAAAAGCAGTGCAAAAATATTTAAAAGCGATTGAATAGAAGAAATGTGCGACAATAGTCCATAGACCATGGTCCATAGTCTATGGACAATGGTCGATCCATCATAACTTTTCATTTATAATTATTTACAGATATTTGCTCAATGGCAAGTATCCAACCGTTCAAAGCACTGCGTCCACAACCACAATTGGCAAAACAGGTAGCAAGTCGTCCGTACGATGTATTAAGCTCCGCTGAAGCAAAAACAGAAGCCCAGGGTAACCATAGTTCCTTCCTTCATATTACCAAAAGCGAGATCGATCTTCCTGAATCAGTAGATGTGCATGATGCGTCTGTATATGAACAGGCAAAAGAGAACCTGGCGGCATTCATGCAACGCGATATCCTGTTTCGTGAATCAAAAGAATGTTACTATATCTACCAGCTGATCATGAATGGCCGTGAACAAACAGGGCTTGTTTGTGTAAGCAGCGTGGATGATTATGAGAATGATATCATTAAAAAACATGAGTTCACGCGCCCTGAAAAAGAATTGGACAGGATCAACCATATCAAAACTTCCGGCGCACAAACAGGAAATGTTTTCCTGGCTTATCGCAACCATGATGGTATTGATGCATTGATCAATGACTGGAAAAAGACCAAATCGGCGGTGTATGATTTCACAGCAGATGATGGCATACAACATACTGTCTGGATCGTAAACAATGATGAAACGGCAGAGAAGATCACATCAATTTTTGCGAAAGAAATTCCCTGCACGTATATCGCAGACGGCCATCATCGTGCAGCATCAGCAGCCAAAGTGCGTAAGTCGTTGGGCGCTGCTGCAACCGAAGGAGCAAATTATTTCTTAACAACATTGTTTCCTTCCAACCAATTACAGATCATGGATTATAACCGTGTGATAAAAGATCTGAATGGGTTAACACCAAAAACTTTTGTCAAAGAATTGAGTAAGCAATTCAAGGTGGAGCTTGTAAATTCAGGTGCTTATCGCCCTGAAACATTGCATACGTTTGGCCTGTATATGGACAAGAACTGGTACAAACTCAGCGCCAAAGAAGGAACATTTACAACGGACCCGATTGGCATACTGGATATTACCATCCTGCAGAACAATGTATTGGATAAATTACTTGGCATCAAGGACCAGCGCACAGATAAACGTATTGATTTTGTTGGTGGCATCCGTGGTTTGGGTGAATTGGAGAAAAGGGTTGACAGCGGTGAAATGGCGGCGGCATTCAGTTTATACCCGGTTACTATCGAACAATTATTTGATATTGCAGACAGTGGTAATGTAATGCCACCCAAAAGCACCTGGTTTGAACCGAAATTGAGAGATGGATTACTTACGCATCTTATTTATGAATAGTGGAGATGCCTGATGGCCTGGTTTTTGAATACAAACACACAGTTGCCTGGAAAACTTACCCTAACACAGTTTAATCATCAGTATGAAATATTTTTTTACATTTCTTATCCTCGTTGCTTCTTTATATACAGCAAGTGCGCAGGAACAAACTTCCAGATTATTACAGGAAACCGCCCGCACATTGGTGCAGAAAGGCGATTTTGATAATGCAGTAGCGATGCTGGAACGCGCCAAATTACAGGAGCCGAATAATATCGAGATACTGAAGGACCTTTCTTATGCCAGTTATTTAAAAAGAGATTTTGCGAAAGCTATCGAAGTGGGTAAAGAAATGGTGGAAAAACCCAATGCGGATGAACAGGCTTTTCAGATGCTCGGCCTTTCGTATAAAGCCACAGCAGCTTACAAAGAATGCGCAAAATTGTACAGGACTGCACTGCGTAAATTTCCAAATAGCGGTGTGTTATATAATGAGTCAGCGGAATTGTTTGCGATGGACAATGAGATAGAAGAGGCGATCAGGCAATGGGAAAAAGGGATAGAAGTGGATCCTTCTTACAGCAGCAATTATTATAATGCCGCCATGTATTATGCACGTAAAAATTACTGGCTTCGTGCTGCTTTATATGGAGAGATCTTTCTCAACCTCGAGAGTTATACCAAACGAACAGAAGAGATAAAAGCACAGTTATTAACAGCGTACAATAACCTGCTCGCACCAGGTGGTTTGCAACCGCTGAAAGATGCCAAAGCAACTTCTGTTTTTGAAAAAAATGTATTGGAAGTGCTGGCGAAAGTTGCAGCCGGTGCCAAAGCAACCAACAGTATCGATGCATTGGTTAGCATCCGCACGAAATTCATTGTCGAATGGATGCAGGCAAAACAAAAAACATATCCTTTCCAGCTTTTCAATCAACAGCAATACCTGCTTTCACAGGGGCTTTTCGAAGCATATAACTACTGGCTGTTCAGCCCGGAAGCAAGTGCAGGAACTTACCAGGCATGGCAAAAAGATCATGCTAAAGAAACAGAAGGATATAAAACATTCCAGCAAAGCCGCGTGTTTAAATTACCCCCGGGAGAATATTATTTTTCGAAGTAAACATTCTAAACCGTTATTCATAGCCGATGCCAACAACATCGGCTTTTTTATGTGTGCTTATTTCCCTAATTTGAAAGTCTTAAACCCAAGGTTCATATGGAACAGTCAAACGACGAAAGGCTCTGGCGCATCGCAAAAAAAAGAGCTTCTTTCAAAAAAAGCCTTTTTAGTTACCTAATCATCAATGCTTTCTTTTGGGGCATTTGGTGGTTCTCAAACGGCCGTCATAACGGATTCCATGGTTATCCCTGGCCCATCTGGACAATGCTCGGTTGGGGCCTCGGCCTCGGTTTCCAGTATTTTGATGCATACAATGGAACCAAAGAGGACCTTGCTGTAGAAGAGTTTAAGAAAATGAAAAGAAAAGAGGAAGGATAGAATACCCTGATCATGTCCTTATGATCACATTCAAAATCTCTTTCTTCCTTATGGATTTTTTGTTTGAACGATAACGATTGCAAATGACCATCAAAAGACTCTTTGATTGCCTTGACCACCAGCTACAGCATTTCCCCAAAAAAGATATGCTGGCTGCCAAAGAAAATGGTCAATGGGTAATCTACGGAACACAGCAGGTAGCAGATATCGTGAACCGCTTTAGCGCCGGGTTGATGAAACTGGGTTTAAGTGGCAATGATATGACAGCCACGGGCAGCGATAAGATTGCCATCATCAGCAATAACCGGCCCGAATGGCTGTTCACAGATCTTGCAGCGCAACAGCTGGGTGTGATATTGGTTCCCGTGTATCCAACCACGAACCCGCTCGAGCTTGCCTTCATTCTGAACGATTCGGCTGTGAAATACATTTTTGTAAGTAACGATGAGTTATTACAAAAAGTAAATGGCTTACTGGATAACGTACCTTCTATTAAAACCGTGTACACTTTCGACAAGATTGCCGGCGCTGCACACTGGAGCGAGATAACAGCATTGGCTGATGAAAATTCTTTGCAGCAGGTAGCAGCCATTAAACCAACTATTCCTGCTTCGCATCTTGCAACCATTATATACACTTCGGGCACAACAGGAACGCCGAAGGGTGTGATGCTGAGCCATAAAAATATTTATAGCAACGTACAATTCTCCAAAGAGAGTTTTCCATTTAATGATGCACCGGAAAAAAAGGTATTGAGCTTTTTGCCGTTGAATCATATTTTCGAAAAAACCTGTTCCTATATCTATCTATTTAGCGCCATCAGTATTTATTATGCAGAAAGCCTCGAAACTATTGGCGACAACCTGCGCGAAGTAAAACCGGATGGATTTACCACCGTGCCACGTTTACTCGAAAAAGTATTCGAGCGCATCATGGCCAAGGGCAATGAACTGAAAGGTGTGAAAAGAAAACTTTTTTTCTGGGCGGTTGCATTGGGAGAAAAATATGATAACCGGGTAAGTGGCGGCGCGATCTACAATATACAATTAGCTATTGCCAACAAACTTGTGTTTAGCAAATGGCGCGAAGCACTCGGTGGTAATGTTTCTTTTATCATTACTGGTGGTGCTGCCTGCCAGGTAAAACTGTTGCGGATTTTTAATGCGGCCAAAGTGCCGGTATATGAAGGATACGGCCCCACAGAGAACAGTCCCGTGATCAGCGTGAACCGCCAGGAAAAAGGTGGTACAAAATTCGGCACAGTTGGCCCTGTGCTGAACGGCCAGCAGGTAAGGCTTGAAGAAGATGGAGAAATATGCGTGTCGGGGCCATGTGTGATGGAAGGTTATTACAAACGTCCCGATCTCACTGCCGAAACAGTGATCGATGGCTGGTTACATACAGGTGATATTGGCGTTTGGGAAGAAGGCAAATTTTTAAAGATCACCGACAGGAAAAAAGAATTGTTCAAAACCAGTGGTGGCAAATATGTTGCCCCTCAACCCATCGAAAACAAATTAAAAGAGAGCCCGTTCATAGAACAGGTGATGATCGTTGGCGCCGAGAAAAAATTTGTAGGCGCATTGATCGTTCCTTCTTTCAGTACACTTCGTGAGTGGATGAAAGAGCACGGGCTTGTGTATACTACCAATGAAGACGTGATACATCATCCCCAAGTGCTTGAACTGTACCGAGAACTGGTGGAAAGCTATAACCAGTTCTTCAACCATGTGGAACAGGTGAAAAAATTTGAATTACTTCCCCGCGAGTGGACCATAGAAACAGGTGAGATGACCCCTAAGATGAGCCTGAAAAGAAAAGTGGTGATGGAAAAATTCAAAGACGCGTTCGAGAGAATCTATTCTTAGTTCGTAATACCCGAATAAAATTTTTCACGCAAAGGCGCAAAGAGAGTAAAATGGTTTCCTTTGCCGCTTTGCTTCTTTGCGCGAAACAGATCTATCAGCATGCCCGCAAACATATTTTGACTCTGCCCCATTGCATTTTTACCAAAAACTTTTTAGTTTTATAGCTGTTCAACCAAAACCAAATTACATGAGAAAACTGTTACGCGCATTGCTGTTTCTGGCAGCGCTCATTATTGTTCTTGTTGGATTTGCTGCAGGCTATGTTTATTTTTTTCTTCCTAATGTGGGCAAAGCAACCGACCTGAAAGTTGCCATCACACCCGAACGCGTGGCGCGTGGAAAATACCTGGCAACCAATGTTGCTATCTGCGTTGATTGTCACTCAACAAGAGATTGGACCTTGTATGCCGGCCCGATAGTGGAAGGCACGTACGGACAAGGCGGTGAAAAATTTGCAAAAGAATTCGGTTTCCCGGGTACATTTTATTCCCGGAATATTACGCCATATCGTTTGAGTAGCTGGACAGACGGAGAGATATTCCGTGCCATTACCAGTGGTGTAAGTAAAGATGGAAGCGCATTGTTCCCGTTAATGCCCTATGCTCATTACGGCAAATCAGACAAAGAAGATATTTACAGCATCATCGCTTATATCCGCTCATTAGCACCGATAAAATATGATGTGACCGAATCAAAAGCCGATTTCCCGGTTAATATATTGATGCACTTAGCACCGGCAAAACCAGCATTTGTTACGAAGCCCGTGGAAACAGATACGATTAAATATGGCGAGTACCTGGTAAACATGTCGGCCTGCATGATCTGTCATTCAAAAGAAGAAAAAGGAGATATTATCAAAGGCAGTGAATATGGCGGCGGTCGCGAGTTCGCTTTCCCGGGTGGTATTGTCCGTTCGGCAAACATAACTTTCCATTCTACGGGTCTGAGCTTAACAAGGGAACAGTTTATCAGCCGTTTTACATTGTACAGGGATAGCAGCTATCGCTCACCTGTTCTGAAATTAACCGATTTTAATACACCTATGCCATGGTTGATGTATTCGGGAATGAAAACATCGGACCTTGCCGCTATCTATGCATACCTTAAAACCATAAGACCCATCGACAATAAAGTAGTGAAGTTTACCCCCGGGAAATCGTAACTTCCCCATCGATCAGTGGCGCAGGCGGTATATGCTGTGTACCTGGAAATCCAATTAGACGTTTGTAAATCTTAACAGGATTACGTCATCACAAATCGTTCGGCCTATGTGGCACCGGGTAATATGAATGGGATTTTATTCCGAATTAAATGTTTACAGAAGGTATCATGATCAACACATCCGTCTATGAAGCTTTTTTTATAAACTCTCTTACCGCAATCTTCTTAGTTAAGCCAGGCGGGAATATTCTACATGCAAACCAGGCGGCCTGTAATATGCTGGGTTATACAGAGGCCGAATTACAATTACTGGGCAGGGATGCAGTGATTGATGCAGCATCACAATCGGATGTTAATGGATTGATCACCGAACGCCTGGCAAAAGGAAAAGCCAAGGGGATCATTATGGCTGTGCGGAAAAATGGCGAAAGGTTTCCCGTTAAGATATCATCAGCAACCATACCTACCGATACGGGTGAGCCTATTGTAAGCGTGATCGCAACTGATATTTCAGAGCAATATGATCAGCAGGAAAAATTGAAATCATTACTGGAAGAAACGCAAAAACTTCACCAGAAAGAGGAAGACAGCCGCATATTGCTTGAGAGCGTGTTGGATAGCATTACCGATGGTTTTTTTATTGTTGACAGGGAATGGACAATACTTTTCTGGAACAAAGCCGCCGAGAACATCCTAAGGAAAACAGAACCCGAACTCATAGGCAAAAACCTTTGGAAAGAATTTCCTGACCTCGTTATCTTGAAAGAAAACGCGGAGTTTCCAAAACTATACGATAAGAACCAATCGGTTCGCTTTCGCGAGTATTTTCCCAAATACAAAATATGGGCAGATGTAAGCGCTTATCCGTCAGAAAAAAATATCTCTGTTTATTTTAAAGACGTTACCGAAGTAAAGAATCTCCGCACGATGGAAAGGCTGGAGAGGGAAGTGCTTGAAATGAATGCAAGGCCGGAAGTCCTCTTAGTGGATACACTTGATTTTTACCTGAAGGAAATACAGGAGATCCACAAAGGCATGATCTGTTCAGTACTTCGTTTAAAAGGTAATCGACTCTACCATTGGTCGGCTCCGGATCTGTCGAAAAAATATATCGACAGTATTGAGGGGGCTGAAATAGGAGAAAGCGCTGGGTCCTGTGGAACCGCTGCTTTCAGGAAAGAAAAAGTAGTTGTGGTAGATATTGAGAACGATCTGCTATGGGCCGATTTTAAGCATATCGCAGCAGAAGAAGGTTTGAAAGCCTGCTGGTCTTTTCCGCTTATCGATTCGAATAACCATGTAATGGGCACATTCGCTATTTATTACAAACGCGTAAAAGCCCCAACACGCGAAGAAGAAAATACACTCGAACGCGCCAAGAATCTTTTAATGATCATTCTTGAGAACAGGATGTCGGTAGAAGCTGTGAAATCAAGTATTCAGAATTATGATATGGTTGCCAAAGCAACCAATGATGCGATATGGGACTGGAACGTGGAAACCAACGAGGTTACCAGGACCGGCAAGGGGTTGGAAGTGCTTTTTGGCTTTAAACCTGAAGAAGCTGCGGCGGAAGACAATTTCTGGAACAAACGAATACACCCGGATGATCTGCATGGTTTTTTGCAGAAGCAATCTGCTATCATGAACAACCCATCTGAATTGTATTGGGAGGATGAATACCGCTTCAGAAAAAAAGATGGAGCCTATGCATACGTATTTGATAAAGGATATATCATACGCGATGCTAACGGTAAAGCAACACGTTTGATCGGTGCCACCCGCGATGTATCTGACAGAAAGGAAAGTGAGGCACTGCTACTTGAATTGAATAACCGGCTAAAACAAAGAGCCGATGAACTGGCAGCATCGAATGTTGAGTTGGAAAGATTTGCCTACATCGCTTCGCATGATATGCAGGAACCTTTGCGGATGATCACAAGCTTCCTGCAATTGTTCAAGAAAAAATACGAGGATCACCTGGATGAGACCGCAGAACAATACATCCATTTTGCAGTAGATGGCGCGGACCGGATGAAAAAACTGATCATGGACCTTCTTGAATATTCCCGCGTGGGTTCCAACAAAGATGATCTTACTGAAATAGATACGAACCAGTTGATACAGGAAGTGCTCAATGTATTCGTTAGCAGGATGGCTGAAATGCGGGCAAATATTGTACTAAATAAATTGCCGGCGATCAAAGGTAACAGGACACAGTTGTTCCAATTGTTTCAGAATCTTATCGGGAATGCATTGAAATACCATACAGGCGAATCACCCCGCGTAGAGATCGAAGGAAAAGAAGAAGAACATTATTTCCTTTTCAGTGTACGCGACAATGGAATCGGGATCAAACCTATTTTCTTTGAAAAGATATTTGTACTGTTCCAACGCCTGCATCATAAAAATGAATACAGCGGAACGGGTATCGGCCTGGCGATCTGTAAAAAGATCGTTGACAAACACGGTGGCAGGATCTGGGTTGAGTCTGAACCGGGAAAAGGAAGTTGTTTCTTTTTTACCATCAGTAAAACTGTTGAGGACTACCGGTGATAATAACAGGAATTAAAAAACACGAATTACACGAATTGAACGAACTTTATGCCAATTACGAATTCGTTTGAATTTGATACTGCCGATGCAGTAGCTTTAATTCGCGCAATTCGTGTAATTCGCTAAAATTCGTGTTTACAAATCCGAATCTTAAAATCCTATAGAAGAATTCAATATAATGGCAATACCAGAAAACACCCCTTTACTATCCATCCTGATCGTAGAAGATAATCCCGGGGATCTTTTCCTGCTGGAAGAAACACTCCGCTTAACCCGCCTGCCTTTCGAGCATGTATTCAAAGCATCGAGCGCGGCCGCGGCCATAGAAGCATTGAGCAAACATAAGATCAGCGTTGTGCTGCTCGATCTCTCACTGCCGGATAGTTCCGGGTTCAATTCTTACAGCCAGGTGGAGGAACATGCATCAGCTATTCCCATCATTGTACTTACGGGTTTGGCTGATACGGAACTGGCACTGGAAACCATGGCCAGTGGTGCACAGGATTATCTGATCAAGGGTGAATTTGATGAACGCCTGCTGGCAAAATCTATACAATATAGTATTGAAAGGAACCGTATCAGGCTTAGTTTGATCGAAAGCAATGAGAGTTACCGGAATCTTTTCTTTAATAATCCTTTACCTATTTTCATCTGGTCGCTTGATACACTCGAGATCCTGGAAGTAAATGATGTTGCGCAGCAGGAATACGGTTATACGCGCGATGAATTGCTAAGCATGAATGTGCTTGACCTGAGGCCAAACGAGCAGCATGCAAAAGTGCTGGCGTTTGTGAAGGAATTCAAAGAAACAAGTATCACAAAAAAATCGGGTCTCTGGAAGAACAAAAAAAAGAACGGCGAATTGTTGATCCTCGATATCTCTTCTCATAAAATTGAATACAAAGGCGCAGCAGCCATCCTGGCCATTCATAACAATATCACTGAAAAAATAAGACTTGAAGAAAAACTGGAGGAAGAGAAATTTCTGAAACAGAAAGAGATCACCGAAGCAATGATAACGGTGCAGGAAAAAGAACGTTACGAGATCAGCACCGAACTGCATGATAACGTGAACCAGCAATTAACGGTGGCTATGATGTATATCGCTTCTGCGCAGCAAAAACACCCCGATAGTTCAGAAGTGCTGAAACAATCATCGGGCTTTATCCTCAATGCGATCGAAGAGATCAGGAAGCTATCGCAAACGCTTGTATCACCCATGATCAAACACTTTGGTTTGAGCAAGGCAGTAGAGGGTTTGCTGGATGATATCTCTGCCGTAAACCCGTTGCAGATAGAACTTACAGCCGATTCGTTTTATGAAGAAGATATTAAATACGATTTCAAATTAAGCCTGTTTCGTATGGTGCAGGAGCAGATGAGCAATATCATTAAACACGCGCAGGCAAAGCACGTTAATATAGAACTGCGCCGTGAGCCTACAACGATACTTATGCGGATACAGGATGATGGCGTAGGCTTTGATATCAACCAGCAACGCAAAGGCATCGGCATCTACAATATCATCAGCCGTTCAGATCTATATAATGGTATTGTTGACATACAAACCTCGCCAGGCGCAGGTTGTTCGATCACGATCACGTTTCCGATCAAGGTGGATATACTTATGTGAGATGCTGTTAGGTATTAGGCATTAGGTGCTAGCAATTAGGAACCCGCTATGCGTAACCAATTGTTAACACCTAACACCTAATACCTAACTCCTAATTAACTCCCGGCTGCTTCAACTGCCACCCGGTTTTCTTTTTTTCATCATCAACCATTTGCTTTACATCCTGCAGTAATTTTTTGGCATCATAAACAATACCATCTTTAATGGTGTAAAGAACACCGCCTGTGCGTATGGCTTTGTTGTCTTTGTTGAGTTCAATAGCACCGGTACCATAAAGTACCTGTAAATTTTTTAATGGATTCGCATTAATGATCACGATATCTGCCAGCTTGCCTACTTCCACGCTTCCGATCTCTTTATCCATACCTAATACCTGTGCGCCGTTTAAGGTAGCGGACCGGATCACTTCCAGGGGATGAAAACCGGCTTCGCGTAAAAGTTCCAGTTCTCGAATGTATCCGAAGCCATATGTCTGGTAAATAAAACCATTATCAGAACCCGCAGTAACACGCCCGCCACGGTTTTTATATTCATTAATAAAAGCCATCCACAAACGGTAATTGTTTTTCCATTCCACTTCCTGTTCTGTTCCCCAGTTATGCCAGTAAGAACCATGTGATTGAAGACTCGGTTCATAAAACTTCCAGAGCGATGGTAACGTATAGGTCTCGTGCCATTCTGCGCGGCGCGTTCTTTGCAGGTCGCGGTTGGCTTCGTAAATATTAAAAGTGGGATCGAGTGTAAAATCGAGTGATAACAATTCATTCATCACTTTGTTCCAGTGTTCGCTATATGGAGCGGCGGCCTGTTTCCATAGTTTACCGGCTTCTTCAAAACGGTTCTGTTCATCGTTGTAATTATAATCAAGCGGAAAATCCTGTATCGTTCTATCCGTAAATAGCGCTTCAGGTAATCCGTACCAGTGTTCCATGCTCGTCATACCTGCACGCGCAGAATTCAATACGTTCCATCTTGCCACATCTGTTTGTGCATGGTGCGCGCAGGAACGGAGGCCGAGTTTTTTATTTTCACGTATCGCAGCATCCATCACTTCGGGTGATGCGCCAAAGAACTTAATTCCATCCGCACCATTTTTCGCATTCTGCTGCACCCATGCACGAGCCTGGTCGGCAGTGGTGATAGGTGTTCTGCTACCTTGCCCGAAAACTGTGTAGGCAAATATTCTTGGTGCGGTAATAAGATTGGCGGCACTTTTTTTCTTTTCATCCAATACCCAATCCAAACCATTCATTGAACCTGGTTCGCGGATGGTAGTAATGCCATGCGCCATCCATAATTTAAAAACGTATTCTGCAGGTGTACCTTGCGCAACGCCACCGATATGGGCATGCACGTCTATCAAACCAGGCATAGCAAACATACCTTCGCAATTCAATTCTTTACCACCTTCTTTTAATTGGGGCCTTCTTGCAGGATTGATCGTTTGCCCCGGGCTTCCCAATGAGCTGATCTGTACGATCCTGTTCTGTTCAACCACAATATCTACAGGACCCATCGGAGGCGCGCCGGTTCCATTGATCAAGGTAACGCCCCGGATGATGAGTTGGGTGTACGGCCCGAGGCCTTCTTTTACTTCAGGGGCTTTGGTGATTTGTGCATGTGTCTGGATGATCAAAAGGAAAATCGCAGGCAGGCAGAGGATTGTTTTTCTCATATTAAGTTGAAGGTAGAAAATAATGTGTTGTGCTATTCGCTGCCCCTCTATCATCGCCCGAACAACTTTATTCCGCGTTTTCAGCGAATAATGGGTTTAAAGACGATTCCCGGTAGGACTTGTGTAAGGCCACGGATAATAGTTCCTTCGCCCATCCTTCGCCCATCCTTCGCTCATCCTTCGCTTATTGTCCGCTTTAGGTAATACCCGAGAACCTAACCAGAGTGAACATTTCACTTCGTTTATCGGTGAAATCCACTCACCTGATCCGCTCAGGATGGTTTTGTATTCCGGCCAAGGGCGTCAATATATTTCTGTCTGATAATATTTTGGACATGCTGGTTGTTGATCTTACTTTCTAACCAGGAAATAATATCGAGATACATAAAAGCCCGGCTTTCCAAGCGGCTCTTTTCCAACGGCTTTAACTCGGCTAATAATTTTTCAAACTGCGGCTTGAGTTGCCTCGGTGATAAGCTGAATGAACTACGCAGGAACCCAAATATTTTTTCTTCTACCGTACTCAGGTTCTGCATCTTGTACATAAAACGGTAAACAGATTTTAACAGGTATTCGAGTAGGTCAAAATTTCCCAATTCATAGTGTGCAATCAAATGTAATAAGCGCGCGTAACACTGAAGATCGGTGCGCAGGTCCACTTTCCAGTTGATGATCTTGTTCAGGTAATCAATGCTCTTGTCAAAATCGCCACTTCCAAAATACAATGAGGCGATCTTGTAATAGAATACCAATATGCGGTGGCGGTCCATATAAATCTCATATTCGGCGAGCTTCTCTTCGATATACGGAACCAGTTCGAGCCCTTCACTGAATGTGCCTTCCATAAAATGCTTATTCAGCCGCGCGATATTCAGGTAGATAAAAGTTTGTATCAGGTTATTCCGGTTCTGTTGTATCACCGGTGTTTCAATGAATTTTTCAAACACATAAATGGTATCATTGAATTTCTGGTAATTGCGCAGGTCAAAATGTGCACTCATCAGATTATGCAGGCCTTTTATATAATGCGCAGTTTCTATCTCTATCATTTTTGGGTCTGCATCAAACAAATCAACCCATTTCTGGCAATAACGATAGTAGCCTAAAAAATTTTGTGTGATAAATGCGTGCCAGCAATAACATTGGTACAAATACAAGCGCTCATAAAAACTTTTACAATCCTGCGTTTGCTGTATGGCTTCAGTCTGCAGAAACGCATCTACAATAGCCGTGTCTTCTTCATTTCTTGCGTGGCCATTCTTGATGTACCAGCTGTACAATTGTAAAGCAACATTTGATAAAGAGCCGATGAGCGTTACACGATGATTGATCTCATCCACTTCACTGCTCAGTTTATCCGCCCGGTCCTGCATACTTCTTGTAATGTGCAGCGACTCGATCTTTTTCTCAAGAAAAAGGACCTGCAAAATATAGGTGACCTGGTTATTAGTTCTTGCCATATCCTTTACCCGGTCGAGGATCTTCAAACTTTGTAAATAAAGCCCCTTGTTATACAACAGACGGGCAAAATCGAGTTGTTCATGCAATTGCAGGTCGATATTCTCTTCCTGGTTCAGTAAACGCAGGCTGACCAGGATCTCGCGATATAAATGTGCCTTGAGGTTAGAAAGCTGTTGTTTCTGGATGGATGGATTTTTAACTAACAACTGTTCTTCATCGTATTGCTTCATTTTCTCCAAAGCATCGAACAACTGGATCACTTTCAGGTCGCCGGAAGCCGTGTTCCGGGTCATATAGAGCTTAAAATTCCGTTTTTCAGACCTTTCGAGCGACTGAACCAGCTGAAACAAAGCATCGGTAGAACGGTTGGGCATCGTAATATTTTTATACTAAAACCCAATGGTAGCAAGGGTTTTAACCAAATTTAACGGGTTTATAGACTGTAAAATACCATCAATTTTGATTACCAGCTCCTTATATAGTAAAGTATATTCGGTATGGCAGGCTATCGTATTTGTTATTAAAGGCAATCGATGACAAATGTAAATAGCCTGCCTTTTCATCTCAACCCGTTGAAAAAATAAATATTAATGGATCAACAGGTCTTCATATTTGACACAACACTGCGTGATGGCGAGCAGGTGCCGGGCTGTAAACTCAATACCAAAGAGAAGCTTGACCTTGCCCTGAAACTGGAGGCATTGGGTGTTGATATTATTGAAGCGGGTTTTCCTATTTCAAGCCCGGGTGATTTTGAATCGGTAGTGCAGATCTCGAAACTGATCAAAAATGCAAGTGTGTGCGGGTTGAGTCGTGCTGTGCAGAAAGATATTGAAGTGGCCGGCGAGGCGTTGAAATATGCAGCAAGGCCAAGGATTCATACGGGTATCGGAACTTCTGATTATCACATCAAAGCAAAATTTAACGCTACACGTGAAGAGATCCTGCAACGGGCTGTACAATCTGTTAAATGGGCAAAGAATTTTGTAGACGATATTGAATTCTATGCAGAAGATGCGGGACGTACCGATAACGAATATTTAGCGCAGGTTGTAGAAGCGGTGATCAAAGCAGGTGCAACCGTAGTAAATATACCTGATACAACAGGTTACTGCTTGCCGCACCAGTATGGTGAAAAGATCGCTTTCTTAAAGAACAATGTTTCCAATA
This sequence comes from Bacteroidota bacterium, assembly GCA_040388705.1. Taxonomy (GTDB): domain Bacteria; phylum Bacteroidota; class Bacteroidia; order Chitinophagales; family Chitinophagaceae; genus Sediminibacterium. The sequence goes on from JAZKBI010000001.1 coordinate 150,129, forward strand.
TTGAAAAAGCCGTGATCTCATGCCATTGTCATAATGATTTGGGATTGGCTACCGCTAATTCTATCTCAGGTGTGATCGCAGGCGCAAGACAGATCGAATGTACCATCAATGGTTTGGGTGAAAGAGCGGGAAATACTTCACTGGAAGAAGTGGTGATGGTAATGAAACAACACAAACAATTAGGATTGTACACCAATATCCAGACCAAAATGCTGAACCCGCTCAGCCGTGAAGTATCTGATATCATGCGGGTTCCGGTACAGGTTAATAAAGCGATCGTGGGTGCAAATGCATTTTCGCATTCATCTGGCATTCACCAGGATGGATTTTTAAAAGATTCTTTAACGTACGAGATTATCAACCCCGAAGATGTTGGGGCAGAAGGAAGTAAGATCGTACTCACTGCGCGCAGTGGAAGGAGCGCGCTGGCGCACCGTTTTCAGAAACTCGGTTACGAATTTAACCGTAATGATATAGACGTTCTATACGAATCGTTTCTACAGGTTGCAGACAGAAAAAAAGAGATTGAGGAAGAGGATCTGCATCAGCTGGCAAAGGCTTATAAGCCGGAGCTGGCCACAGCTTAGGGTTTTCTCATCAGTATAGTTTTAGTTTGAGTAGTGTGGCGCCACTGGCGCCACACTTTAATTAAACAGCAGTATGGCAAAAACATTATTCGACAAGATCTGGGACAAACACGTAGTTCAAAAAATTGAAGACGGTCCTTCTGTATTGTATATCGACAAACACTTTATACATGAAGTAACAAGTCCGCAGGCATTTGCCGGAATTGAGAAAAGGGGATTGAAAGTGTTTCGACCGCAACAGGTGGTGGCAACAGCCGATCACAATGTGCCAACGCTTAACCAGCACCTGCCTATTAAGGATGAATTGTCGCGCTTACAGGTACAGCAGTTGATAGAAAATTGTAAAAAACACCATATCGAATTATATGGCCTCGGCCATCCTTTCCAGGGAATTGTGCATGTGATAGGACCGGAGCTGGGAATTACGCAGCCGGGTATGACGATTGTTTGCGGCGATAGCCACACATCAACCCATGGTGCATTTGGCGCTATTGCGTTTGGTATTGGTACGAGTGAAGTAGAGATGGTATTTGCATCGCAATGTGTATTGCAAACCAAGCCGAAAAGAATGCGTATTAATATTGAAGGTGAGTTGCACAATGGAGTGTTATCAAAAGATATCATCCTGTACATCATTGCAAAAATTACGGCAAGCGGTGCAACGGGATATTTTGTTGAGTATGCAGGTTCTGCCATCCGTTCCTTATCCATGGAATCGAGAATGACCATCTGCAATATGAGTATTGAGATGGGAGCAAGAGGAGGAATGATCGCGCCGGATGAAACAACTTTCAATTACATGAAAGGCCGCCAGTTTGCGCCGGGTGTGAACCAGTGGGAAGAGAAAGTAGCAGAATGGAAAGAGTTGTATACTGATGCGGATGCAGTATTTGATATGGAGATCAACATCAATGCATCAGAAATAGAACCGATGATCACGTATGGCACCAACCCGGGATTAGGCATTGGCATTAACGGTTCAATACCTGTTACGGATACCATACCGGATGAGGGGGAAAGAAAAAATATCATCAAAGCATTACAATACATGGGCCTCGAGTCGGGTAAACAATTGCTTGGTATGCCGGTTCAACATGTGTTTATCGGCAGCTGTACCAACTCGCGTATTGAAGACCTGCGTTTGGTTGCGCAACTGGTAAAAGGAAGAAAGAAAAATGAACACGTGCAGGTGATGATCGTTCCGGGTTCGCAACAGGTAGCCAAGCAGGCACAGGCAGAGGGGTTGAATAAAATATTTATTGAAGCAGGATTCGAAATAAGACAAGCCGGTTGCAGTGCATGCCTGGGAATGAATGAAGATAAAATTCCGGCTGGTGAATATTGTATCAGCACAAGTAACAGGAATTTTGAAGGAAGGCAGGGGGCAGGTGCAAGAACATTATTAGCGAGTCCTTTAACGGCCGCTGCTGCTGCAATCACGGGAGTTGTAACAGATGTGAGAACCTTAGAACCTGTTAACTCCTAAAAAAATTAGTCATGCAAGCATTACAAAAAATAAATAGCCGCTTTGTTCCCATACCAATGGAAAACATTGATACGGATCAAATCATTCCAGCACGGTTCTTAAAAGCAACCACGCGTGATGGGTTTGGAAAAAATCTCTTCCGCGATTGGCGCTATGAGAACAACGATGATACGAAACCCAAAGAAGATTTTGTATTGAACCAACCGCAATTCAGCGGTGAAATATTGGTAGCAGGAAAAAATTTCGGATGCGGATCTTCACGTGAACACGCGGCATGGGCATTACTGGACTACGGCTTTAAAGCGGTCGTGTCAAGTTTCTTCGCAGATATTTTTAAGAACAATGCATTAAACAATGGGGTACTGCCAGTAACAGTGAGCGATGAGTTTCTTGCAAAATTATTCCAGCTTGGTAATGCGAATACACTGAGCATTGATGTAGAAAAACAAACCATTACCATCGATGCAACCGGTGAACAGGAAGTATTTGATATCAATCCGTATAAAAAAACATGTTTACTGAACGGGTATGATGACATCGATTACCTGATCAATCACCGCTCACAGATAGAAGCGTTTGAAGCGCAGCTTACTGCATAATAAAATGAAAACGACCCCCCTATTAGAAGTAAAGGGCCTTACGGTGCAGCTTTCCGGCAAAACAGTGCTGAAAGATGTTTCGTTTTTGGTGAACAGCGGGGAAAATCTTGCAGTGATCGGCGCTTCGGGCAGTGGCAAAACAACTCTGATAAAAACACTTACAGGTAACTATTTCAATAAAGGTATCATTCGTTTTGATGGTAAACCTAAGATCGTAACGATCACACAACAACACCAGTTCAAAAATCTTTCCAACCTTTCCTCATTTTATTACCAGCAACGTTTTAATTCAGCAGATTCTGAAGATGCGGTAAGCGTGAATGATGCGTTGCTGAAAACAGGCGCTGACGAGACTTTCATAAAAGAAACACTGTTGCTTACAGGCATTTCACATGTGCAACATACCCGGCTGATACAATTATCAAACGGCGAACACAAAAGATTTCAACTGGCAAAAGCGGTTTTGCAAAATTCAGAGTGGTTGCTGCTGGACAGTCCTTATACCGGGCTTGATGTTGCTGCGCGAAAAATGCTGAACGGGATATTGGATCATCTGGCAGCCAAGGGTGTTAATTTTTTGCTGGTTACTTCTGCATCAGATATTCCTTCCTCCGTTACGCAGGTGGCATTGCTTAAAGAGGGCGAACTGACTGCTGTGATGCCGCGCGACGAATTTGAAGCAAGGAAAAACTCATTAGCCGTTGTACCGGATCCGGTACAAATTTCGTACACGAAATTGTTTGATTCGATAAAACCTGCATACAACTACCCTGATTTTGCGGTTGCCATAAAAATGGTGGATACCAATGTTAGTTATAGCGAAAAAAAAATATTGAACAATATTAACTGGGAAGTAAAAAAAGGCGAGTGCTGGAACGTTTCCGGGCATAACGGTTCTGGTAAATCAACCTTATTGAGCCTGGTTAACGGTGATAATCCGCAGGCTTTTGCAAATGAGATCTATCTTTTTGACAGAAAAAAGGGAAGTGGCGAAAGTATCTGGGATATCAAACAGAAGATCGGTTATGTATCACCAGAACTGCATCATTATTTTGAATCAACTGCCAGCTGTTATGAGGTGGTTGCCTCGGGTTTGTTTGATACGATCGGTTTGTTTAAACAACTCAGTAAAGAACAAAAGCAGATCATTGACCAATGGATCTCTATCCTCAGGATAGACGCATTTGCCAAAAAATTATTCAAACAATTATCAAACGGTGAACAGCGTTTGGTATTGCTGGCAAGGGCATTGGTAAAGAATCCACCATTATTGATATTGGATGAACCTTGCCAAGGCCTTGACAAAGAAATGACCGCTCACTTTATTGCATTGATCAATGAGATCTGTGTGAAGATGAAAAAGACATTGGTGTATGTAAGTCACTACGAAGAAGAAATTCCTTCCTGCGTTACCAATACTTTAAAACTGGAGCAGGGAAAAATAGCAGCATAATAAAAATTACTTAATACAATACAGGATGGAAAAGAAGATCGCAGTAATATTAGGAGATGGCATCGGCCCGGAAGTAACACAACAATCGATCAAGGTGTTGAACGCCATTGCACAACGTTTTGGACATTCGTTCGAATACAGTTATGGTATCATGGGCGCTGATGCCATTGATAAAACGGGTAATCCATTACCTGATGAAACCATTGAAACCTGTCTGCAGAGCGATGCCATTTTATTCGGCGCTATCGGACACCCAAAATATGATAATGACCCTACTGCAAAAGTAAGGCCCGAGCAGGGTTTGTTGAAACTGCGTAAAGAGCTACAGCTGTTCGCTAATATCAGGCCTATTAGTACTTACCAGTCATTACAACATTTATCGCCTTTAAAGAGCAAGCAGCTGAAAGGTGTTGACTTCATCATTTTTCGCGAACTGACAGGCGGTATCTATTTTGGCAAAAAAGAACTGAGTGAAGACCAAACCTATGCATCTGATCTGTGCTCTTATAGCAAAGCTGAAATTGAGCGCGTATCGCATCTCGCTTTTCAATACGCAAGAAAAAGAAAAAAGAAATTGACACTGGTTGATAAGGCCAATGTGCTGGAGACATCACGCCTCTGGCGCAAAGTAGTGCAGGAGATTGCCGCGGAATACAGTGATGTAACGGTTGATTATATGTTTGTTGATAACGCGGCTATGCAGATCATTTTAAATCCCGCACAGTTTGATGTGGTACTCACAGAGAACATGTTTGGTGATATCATCAGCGATGAAGCCAGCGTATTGAGCGGTTCCTTAGGTTTATTGCCCTCGGCTTCAGTTGGAAATAAAACGGCTTTGTTTGAACCCATCCATGGTTCTTATCCGCAGGCTGCAGGAAAAGATATTGCAAACCCATTGGGTTCGATCTTATCTGCTGCCATGTTGCTGGATCATTTCCAACTGATACATGAAGCCGCAGCTGTACGTGCAGCCGTGGCCTGGACCCTGGCGAATGGATTTGTTTCGAAAGATATTGATGCGATCAACAATTATTCAACAACCGCTATCGGCGACCTGATCACGGATCATATTGAACGTAATAAAGACAGCGACAGCAGCAACAGTAACGCGAGTTTGAATCAGTCGACGATCATATAACTATTATAAATGTTGTCCCGCCCATGCGGGATAAAATTTAAAATAATTTAAAATAGTTCTTTGTTTTTTGAAAAGGTGGGAGTATTTTCGTTTCAACAAATCATTCATGTTGAAGAGCAGAATAAATAATGTAAACTCAGTTATCACGGTAATTATTATTGTGATCGTCATTATTATTCCGGCACTGCATGGAGGATGAGTTTATACACGCTAAAAAAATACTAAGCATATAAGCCCCGCCTCTAAAAAGGCGGGGTTTTTTATTTCAAGGTGTCCATGGACCATCGACCATGGTCCATGGACAAAAAATAGTTTTATTATGGCCAGTTATTATAAGGAGAATACGCTCATCTATCTCAACGGCGCTTTTGTAAAAGCATCGGAGGCGAAAATGGATTTTTATAGCCAGTCGTTCCACTATGGCTATTCTGTTTTTGAAGGGATCCGTTCTTACAAAACGGTCAACGGCGAAACGAGGATTTTCAAAGCGACAGAGCATTTCGATCGGTTGAAAGTATCAGCAGAGGCACTGAATATGCCGTATACGTATACAACGGAAGAACTGATAGATGTGACTTATGAGCTGCTTGCTAAGAATAATTTACAGGATGCCTATATACGTCCCGTAGTTTATGCACCGGCGAATATGAGCTTTAACCTGAATACCGAATCTTTTATAGTAATAGAAGTTTGGGAGATGGCGCCATTCCTGGGAGATAAATTGTTGCGGGTAATGACCTCAACATTCCAGCGCCCTAATCCGAAGGGGTTTAAGATACATGCGAAAGCCGCTGGGCATTATGTGAATTCCATACTGGCTAGTCACGAGGCAAAAGGACAGGGTTTTGATGAAGCATTGTTAACTGATATGAATGGTTGTGTTGCGGAAGCGCCGGGCGCCAATGTGTTCTATGAGAAAGATGGAAAGTTAATTACACCAGGCTTAGGGAATATTCTTCCCGGTATCACAAGAGCAACCGTAATGGAACTATGTGCTGAATTAAATATCCAGGTTGAAGAAAAGATGTTTGTAAAAGAAGAAATGTATGGGGCAGATGCTGCTTTCTTCTGCGGTACAGCGGCGGAAGTGATCGGCTTGCAATCATTAGATGATAAACCGTTTACGATGGCGTGGGAAAATACAGTGAGTAAGTTGATACAGGATGCTTACAAAAACCTGATCGTGGAAAACAAACAGGAACTGGTGAACGAGATATCGGGAATAGAATAGTAGTGAATTGTGAATAGTCAATAGTGAATGCCCCGCCTCAAATTCACCATTCACTATTGACTATTCACCATAAAAATAAATATGGCGAACGAAATAAATAAATACAGTAAAACACTAACACAGGATATCACACAACCTGCGGCACAGGCAATGTTATATGGTATCGGCTTAACGGATCATGACCTTACCAAAGCGCAGGTGGGTGTAGTTAGCATGGGTTATGATGGTAACACCTGCAACATGCACCTGAATGATCTTGCAAAGTTGGTGAAACAAGGTGTATGGGATAACGAAATGGTTGGTTTGATCTTTAACACGATCGGGGTGAGTGATGGTATGAGTAACGGGACCGATGGTATGCGTTATTCATTGGTGAGCCGCGATATTATTGCCGATTCGATAGAAGCTGTTTGTGGTGCGCAATATTATGATGGCGTGATTGCATTGCCGGGTTGTGATAAGAATATGCCGGGATCTGTGATGGCGATGGGTCGTTTAAATCGGCCGGCTATTATGGTGTATGGCGGAACGATTGCACCGGGACATTACAAAGGACAGGACCTGAATATTGTTTCTGCTTTTGAAGCACTCGGACAAAAACTCGCTGGCAATTTGAATGATGAGGACTTTAAGGGGATCATACAACATGCTTGTCCCGGCGCGGGTGCTTGTGGTGGCATGTACACTGCAAACACGATGGCATCTGCTATTGAAGCATTGGGAATGAGTTTGCCATATTCATCATCTAATCCTGCATTGAGTGAGGAGAAACAGAAAGAATGTTTGGATGCAGGTAAAGCGATAAGATTATTACTTGAGAAAGATATCAAACCAAAAGATATCATGACAAGAAAAGCATTTGAAAATGCGATCACTGTTGTGATGATTCTCGGTGGAAGTACAAATGCCGTACTGCATTTGATCGCAATGGCAAAGAGTGTGGATGTGGAACTGACGCAGGATGATTTTCAAATGATCAGTGATAAAGTTCCGATGCTGGCAGATTTTAAACCGAGCGGCAAATACTTAATGCAGGACCTGCATCAATACGGTGGCGTTCCTGCCGTGATGAAATATTTATTGCAGAAGGGATTATTACATGGCGATTGTTTAACGGTAACAGGAAAAACACTGGCTGAAAATTTGGCAGCAGCACCAGATCTTGATTTTGATCAGCAGAAAATAATTCTTCCTCTGGAAACACCGATCAAGGCAACGGGGCATTTACAGATACTGTATGGCAATCTTGCTGAAGGTGGAAGTGTTGCAAAGATCACAGGTAAAGAAGGCGAATTGTTTGAGGGCCCTGCAAGAGTATTCGATGGAGAGCATGACCTGATCAACGGCATCAACAGCGGGAAGATACAGCATGGTGATGTTGTGGTAATAAGATATGTTGGCCCAAAAGGTGCACCGGGTATGCCCGAAATGCTGAAACCCACATCTGCATTGATCGGCGCGGGATTAGGAAAAAGTGTAGCACTGATCACCGACGGACGATTCAGTGGCGGCACGCATGGATTTGTTGTTGGCCACGTAATGCCTGAAGCATACAATGGCGGATTAATCGCAATGGTGAAAGATGAAGACAGGATAGAACTGAATGTAGCAACCAAGAAGATGACATTGAAGATAAGCGAAGAAGAGATCGCAAAACGGAAATCTGAATGGAAACAGCCGGCATTAAATGCAACAAAAGGAGTTTTATTCAAATACGCACAATGTGTGAAAGATGCATCACAGGGATGTGTTACTGACACCCCCTAACCCCCTAAAGGGGGAATTGGAGCATCGCATAAATATTAAAAAGAGTAAATCAGATTGTATGAGTACAATTGAAGAAATAAAAAAAGAGATCCTGACCGAAAGTAAGCCTGCTTCACAGCACCCCCTTCAGGGGGCGGGGGGGGTATTATCGGGTTCGCAAGCTGTGTTGGAAGCAATGATCTGTGAAGGTGTGGAAACAATCTTCGGTTATCCCGGTGGCGCCATCATGCCTATCTATGATGCATTGTATGATTACAATGATAAATTGAAACATATCCTGGTGAGGCATGAGCAGGGTGGCATTCATGCGGCACAGGGTTTTGCACGTTCATCAGGAAAAGTGGGCGTTGTGTTTGCAACAAGTGGCCCCGGCGCAACAAATTTAGTAACAGGATTGGCTGATGCGATGATAGATAGTACACCCTTAGTTGCAATAACAGGACAGGTGTTCGCACATTTATTAGGTACGGATGCGTTCCAGGAAACAGATGTGATTAATATCACCACACCGGTTACCAAATGGAACTACCAGGTAACTGATGCAACAGAAATACCGGCAGTATTGGCGAAAGCATTTTATATAGCAAAAAGCGGAAGGCCAGGTCCGGTGTTGATCGATATCACTAAAAATGCACAGATACAGAAATTCGATTACGAAGGATATACGAAATGCAACCATATCCGCAGTTACCGTCCGAAGCCGATCGTTAGAAAAGAATACATAGCGGCTGCGGCGGAACTGATCAATAAGGCAGAGAAACCATTTGTAATTTTTGGACAAGGCGTGATATTGGGTAAAGCTGAAAAAGAATTCAAATGTTTTATTGAGAAAGCAGGTATTCCAGCTGCGTGGACAATATTAGGATTGAGTGCTTTGTCCACAGATCATCCGCTTAATGTGGGTATGCTTGGTATGCACGGAAACTATGGCCCGAATGTAATGACCAACGAATGTGATGTATTGATCGCTGTCGGTATGCGTTTCGATGACCGTGTTACAGGAAGACTCGATAAATATGCAAAGCAGGCGAAAGTAATACACCTGGATATTGATCCTTCCGAAATAGATAAGAATGTAAAAGCAACCGTAGGTGTTTGGGGCGATTGTAAAGAAACGCTTCCCTTACTTACGAAATTGGTTGAAACAAAAATATACCCGCAATGGCTGGAAAAATTCCGTGCATGTGATGCGGAAGAAAACAAGGAAGTGATATTTGAAGAACTGCATCCTTCCACAGAAAAATTAACCATGGGTGAAGTGATGCGTAACCTGAATGAACTCACCGATGGTAACGCGATCATTGTTACTGATGTGGGCCAGCACCAAATGGTTGCCTGCCGTTATGCAAAATTCAATGAGACTAAAAGTAATATCACATCCGGTGGGTTGGGAACCATGGGCTTTGCATTGCCCGCGGCCATCGGCGCCAAATTCGGTGCGCCGGAAAGAACCGTTGTCGCGATCATAGGAGACGGCGGTATTCAAATGACGATACAGGAATTGGGAACGATCATGCAAACAGGGATCAATGTAAAAATAATGATCCTGAATAACGAGTTCCTCGGAATGGTGCGCCAGTGGCAGCAACTGTTCAACGATAAACGTTATTCATTCGTTGACATTGCAAGTCCCGATTATGTAATGGTTGCCAAAGGCTATGGCATTGAAGGGCAGAAAGTAACGGAAAGAGCAAACCTGAAACAGGCATTGCAAACCATGCTCGAACATGATGGCTCTTATTTATTGGAAGTGATGGTAGGTAAAGAGAACAATGTATTTCCTATGGTACCGCAGGGATGCAGTGTGAGTGAAGTGAGGTTGAAGTGACACCCCCCAGCCCCCTGAAGGGGGAGCTGGCGTGCAGGTTAAAAAGCAGGAGCATGTTGTTAAACGAAAAATACTTTTAAAACGAAAACTAAATTCCCCCTTTAGGGGGTGAGGGGGTAAGATGAAACAGGAATTTACCATAACAGTCTACACAGAGAACCATATCGGTTTGCTGGTACGTATTGCTACGATGTTCTCCCGAAGGAAAATAAATATTGAGAGCCTGAATACCTCTCCTTCGGAAGCCGAAGGTATTCACCGTTTCACGATCGTGATCAATGAAACGGAAGATGTTGTGCGTAAACTGGCAAGACAGATTGAGAAACAGGTAGAAGTATTAAAAGCCTATTTCAATACCAATGAAGAGATCATTTGGCAGGAGCTTGCTTTGTACAAAGTACCTACTGATGAAATAGCGGAGAAAGTAAAAGTAGAAAGGCTACTACGCGAACACGGTGCAAGAGCTGTGGTGATCAGGAAAGATTATACCATTTTTGAAACCAGCGGCCATCGCGAAGAAACCGATAAACTGGTAGCGGTATTGGCACCATATGGTTTGATAGAATTTGTAAGAAGTGCAAGGGTAGCTATCATTAAAGAAAGCAAAGGCTTTCATGAAAAGCTGAGAGAGTTTGAAGAAGCCGAGCCTGGCGAGGAGTTGGTGGAGAATGAATTTTTAGGGAAACAGGATGAGGTGTTCACAATGTGACGATGGCTGACAACCGGAGCGTCATTGCGAGGCACGAAGCAATCTGTGTTCCGGATTAGCCGTAATGAATTTTGTAAAAGTATCTCGAATAGTCACACCCTGCGTTTTGCAACACAGGTTGCTTCGTTCCTCGCAATGACGATGCATAGAGAACTAACAGTACAAGTGAGTGACACAACGAAGATGAGTAGAGAACAAAAGTTGATTTAATAAATAAACAAATAAACAAGTAAACCAATAAACTTTTAAAAATGGCAAAGCTAAATTTTGGTGGAACAGAAGAAAACGTAGTGACACGCGAAGAGTTCCCTCTTGCTAAAGCGCAGGAAGTATTGAAAGATGAAGTAGTGGCAGTGATCGGCTACGGCGTACAGGGCCCGGGTCAGGCATTGAACCAGAAAGAAAATGGGATCAATGTGATCGTTGGTCAGCGTAAAAATTCTAAAAGCTGGGATAAGGCAGTTCGCGACGGATTTGTTCCGGGAGAAACTTTGTTTGAAATAGAAGAGGCTCTTGAAAAAGGAACCATCATTTGCTATTTATTAAGTGATGCTGCACAGATCGCTATGTGGCCAACCGTAAAAAAACATTTAACACCTGGTAAAGCTTTGTATTTCTCTCATGGCTTTGGTATTACTTATAACGACCAGACAGGAATTATTCCTCCTGCCGATGTGGATGTTTTCTTAGTTGCACCAAAAGGTTCAGGTACTTCTTTGCGCAGGATGTTTTTGCAGGGACGTGGATTGAACAGCAGCTATGCTATTTTCCAGGATGCAACAGGCCGGGCGTTTGAAAGAGTGGTTTCATTGGGTATCGCCATTGGTAGCGGTTACCTGTTCGAAACCGATTTCAAGAAAGAAGTATACAGCGATCTTACCGGTGAGCGTGGAACATTGATGGGCTGCATCCAGGGAATTTTTGCGGCGCAGTTTGAAGTATTGCGTTCCAAAGGACATTCACCTTCAGAAGCGTTCAATGAAACCGTTGAAGAGTTAACACAATCATTGATGCCATTGGTAGCAGAGAATGGAATGGACTGGATGTATGCCAACTGTTCAACCACTGCACAGCGCGGTGCATTGGATTGGTGGAAAAAATTCCGGGATGCAACATTGCCTGTATTTACCGAATTGTATGATAGTGTTGCAGCAGGTAAAGAAGCAGCTAAATCAATTGAAAGCAATAGTAAAGCGGATTACCGCGAAAAACTGAATGCAGAACTAAAAGAACTGCACGACAGTGAATTATGGCAGGCGGGAAAGACTGTAAGAAGTTTACGGCCTGAAAACCAGGTAGCGGCGAATGAAACTGTAGAAGCATAATAATTTGAGAATTTGAAAATTTGAGAATTTGAAAATGAGGGTTTCTCGCATTTTCAAATTTTCAAATTTTCAAATTTTCAAATTCCAAATTAAACTAAATGCAACATACTCTCACAACACCCACACTAAACTTTGCAGCAGCCAAAGAACGACTGCAAAAAGTAGTGAACCGCACACCGCTTACGTACAATCATAATTTGTCGCGTAAGTACCAGTGTGACGTCTTTTTAAAAAGAGAGGACCTGCAGGTTGTGCGTTCCTACAAACTGCGCGGCGCTTATAATATGATGAGCAGTTTGCCTGCTGAACAATTAGCAAAAGGAGTGGTGTGTGCGAGTGCGGGTAACCATGCGCAGGGGTTTGCGTATAGCTGTAAAAAACTAAACATACAAGGCGTAGTGTTCATGCCGATCACTACACCTAACCAGAAAGTGAGCCAGACAAAAATGTTTGGGGAAGGTTTTGTTGAAGTAAAATTAACCGGCGACACTTATGATGACTGCGCCGTAACCGCGAAACAATACACTTTGGAGAACGGAATGACCTTTATTCCTCCATTTGATGATATACGCATCATTGAAGGGCAGGCAACGGTTGGAATAGAAATACTGGAAGATCGGTCTGATATTGATTTTCTTTTTGTGCCCGTTGGTGGTGGCGGATTGAGTGCAGGTGTGGGATCGGCTTTTAAAACTTTCTCTCCCAAAACAAAGATCATTGGCATGGAGCCCGAAGGCGCACCGGCCATGTATGAAGCATTGAAAGTGGGCAAACCGGTCACTCTTGAAAATATTGATCGTTTTGTTGATGGTGCCGCAGTAAAACGTGTAGGCGATCTCACATTCAGTATCTGTAAAAATGTGCTGGATGATATGTGCCTTGTTCCGGAAGGAAGAGTATGTTCCACTATTTTGAAATTATACAATGAAGATGCGATCGTGGTAGAACCTGCCGGAGCACTATCTATTGCTGCACTGGATGATTATGCAGAAGCGATCAAAGGCAAAACAGTAGTATGCATTGTAAGCGGAAGCAACAATGATATAGACCGCATGCAGGAGATCAAAGAGAGATCACTGCAGTATGAAGGGTTGAAACATTATTTCCTGATCCGGTTTGCGCAAAGACCGGGTGCATTAAAAGAATTTGTGAACCATGTATTGGGACCGAATGACGATATCACACGATTTGAATACATGCAGAAACACAATAAAGAAACAGGCCCTGCTTTGGTAGGCATCGAATTAGTATCACGTACCGACTATGAGATCTTGCTACAGAACCTTGACCATTTTCATATCAATTACACAGAACTGAAGCCAAACGATAATTTGTTCGGATACCTTGTATAATGAAAGCAAATTATCCGTATCTTCAACACGCAAGAGCAATCAATGCAGATACAGCAGTTACATATCATCCCTACTCTACAAACAGTGACCCTGTTTACAACTGCTATTACAACCATTACGACCCTGTAAAGGGTTATCTATTTCCATATCATCAACGGGCTTATATAAGCTGCTCCTCAAAAGAAGCCGCTTTATTATTTTATTTCACCATTCTCCGCCGCGGCGGAAATAAGTATCAGATATTATGCAGGTATTAAAATTCGGCGGTAGCTCGGTAGCTAATTCCGCCAATATAGCAAAGGTGGTAAGCATTGTACAATCGGCCATACAAAAAGAGCCAACCGTGTTGGTTGTTTCCGCATTGGGTGGCGTAACGGATGAATTGTTGAAAACAGGAGAACTTGCTTCGCGTTCAGATGAAACGTATAAAACTTTATTAAAAGAAATGGAGAACAGGCACCTGGATGCTGTTCGCGAGTTATTGCCTATACAACAACAAAGCGCCACGCTTAGCTTAGTGAAGCAACAGTTTAATGAGCTGGATGGAATTTGCGATGGTGTTTTTTTATTGGGAGAATTATCGCCGCGTACAAAGGATCGCATTGTTAGTCACGGCGAATTATTATCATCGATGATGATCTCTGCGAAACTCGCTTCATTGGATATTGACCAGGTGTGGGTAGATTCCCGAAAACTTATCAGTACCAATTCCAATCATGGAAATGCGGCGGTTGATTTTGCGGTCACAGAGAAAAAGATCCAGGATCATTTCAAACAAAACCCGCATCAATTGTATGTGGTGCCTGGTTTTATTTCAAGCGATGCAAATCATAATACAACAACCTTGGGTCGCGGGGGCTCTGATTATACCGCTGCTATTTTTGCGGCTGCAACCAATGCATCGGTGTTGGAAATCTGGACCGATGTAAGCGGGATGATGACTGCGGACCCGCGTCTTGTACAAAATGCAAAACCCATTAACCGCATTTCTTACCAGGAAGCGATGGAGCTTTCGCATTTTGGCGCCAAGATCATTTACCCGCCAACCATACAACCCGTAATGAGCCGGAACATTCCGGTATGGGTAAAAAATACTTTTGCGCCCGAGGAATATGGAACACAAATTGAAAATGAATCTGCTGTTACGGATAGTTTTATCCGTGGAATTTCGAGTATCAATAGCATCAGCCTGCTTAGTCTCGAAGGAAGCGGCATGATCGGTATCCCTGGTTTTTCAAAACGATTGTTCGAAGCGTTGGCTAATGAGAGTGTGAATGTGATATTGATCACGCAAAGTTCATCTGAACATTCAATTTGCGTTGGGATCAATGAAACCGACACGGATAAGGCCAAACGTACCATCGACAATGCATTCAGCTACGAGATCCAAACTAAAAAAGTAGAACCGCTGAAAGTAGAAACCGGTTTGTCTATTGTTGCATTGGTGGGAGAGCAAATGAAAAGTCACCCGGGTATCAGCGGTAAAATGTTTGGTGTACTGGGAAGAAATGGTATCAATGTGCGCGCGATCGCACAAGGGTCTTCTGAAAAAAATATTTCCGCTGTACTTTCTTCCTTCGATGTAAAGAAAGCGATCAATGTATTGCATGAGGAGTTTTTCGAGACAACTTATAAGCAACTGAATGTGTTTATCGCGGGTACAGGAAACGTTGGAGGAAAGCTGGTCGGACAGATCAAAAAACAATTCCAATACTTACAGAACGATCTTCGCTTACAAATACAGGTGATTGGTTTGGCCAATAGTAAAAAAATATTGATCAATGAAGAAGGTATCGGTCTTGATACCTGGAAAGATGTTTTGCAAAATGCCCCGGCCGGAACGATTCATGATTTTGTAAAACTGATCATTGATAAAAACCTTCGCAACAGCGTATTTGTAGATGTTACGGCAAATGTAGAAGTAGCATCAGTATATGGATCGCTTCTTGAGAAAAGTGTATCCGTGGTTGCCTGTAACAAGATCGCCTGCTCATCCTCTTATCAATCGTACCAGAAATTAAAATCATTGGCACGTGAATTCAATTCCATGTTCCTGTTCGAAACGAATGTGGGTGCAGGATTACCAGTGATCGGAACATTGAATGATCTTTTAAGAAGTGGCGATAAAGTAAATAGGATCCAGGCTGTATTATCAGGCACACTGAATTTTGTGTTTAATAATTATGACGGAACCAAACCTTTTGCATCTGTTGTAAGACAGGCACAGGAAGAAGGTTACACAGAACCCGATCCCCGCCTCGATCTCGGTGGAACTGATGTGATGCGCAAGATCATGATCCTTGCACGCGAAGCAGGACAGCTCCTGGAAATGGATGATATCAGCAATGAATATTTTTTACCTGCCTCTTGTTTTGAGGGAAGCGTGGAAGATTTTTATGCCGAAATGGAAAAACAGGAAGCACATTTTAAAGCGATCTATGCCGCCGCCGCAAAAGAAAATTGTAAATTGAAATTCGTAGCGAAATATGAGAACGGGAAAGCATCAGTAGGGTTGCAGCATATTCCAGCTGATTCCGATTTTTATCATTTGTACGGAAAGGATAACCTGGTATTGTTTTATACGGAACGTTATCCTGAGCAACCATTGGTGATTAAAGGTGCGGGAGCGGGTGCGGATGTTACGGCATCGGGGGTGTTTGCGGATATAATAAGGGTTGCACGTTAGTTCCTTGTGTAGCGTGTTATGCCATTTATAAGAGCTATAGAAATGAGGTATTTCTCTGTGAAACTCCGTGTACCCTGTGTCTCTGTGGTGAAGCCTTCGTTTCTATTTTTTTTACCACAGAGACACAGGGTACACGGAGTTTCACAGAGAGCCTTGAATAACATAATAATTGTTTAGTTATATTTTTTACATCATTATGAAACTACTCTTCAATACTGCACGGCTCTTTTCACCTTTTCCTGAAGGAGTGAAAGTGATTGCTCCTGCCACCGTTGCCAATATGGTTTGCGGTTTTGATGTATTAGGGTTTGCAGTGAATGAGCCATATGATGAAATGCATATTCGTTTTACGGAAACTGCTGGTGTTACGATCATTAATGAGGATGAATATAATTTGCCTACGATACCGGAAGAAAATGTAGCCGGTGCCGCATTGCTCGCGATGATGGAAGAGATCAGTGAGCCCGTGGGCTTTGAATTGCGCATCTGCAAACATATCAAACCCGGCAGTGGCGTGGGTTCCAGTGCGGCGAGTGCGGCAGGGGCAGTAGTGGCTGCGAATCGGTTGCTTAATGATCGGTTCAGTAAAGAGGACCTTGTTCGTTTTGCCATGAATGGTGAAAAGGTTGCATCTGGGGTGAAACATGCAGATAATATCGCGCCGTGTATCTACGGTGGCGTTACATTAATACGTTCTATTTTCCCGCTCGATATCATTCCACTATCTGCGCCGCCATTATATGTAACCATCGTTCACCCGCAGATTGAAGTGCGTACTTCGGATGCGAGGGGTATTCTGAAGCAGCAGGTGCTCTTAAAAGAT
The DNA here is from genome assembly GCA_040388705.1 of Bacteroidota bacterium. Taxonomy (GTDB): domain Bacteria; phylum Bacteroidota; class Bacteroidia; order Chitinophagales; family Chitinophagaceae; genus Sediminibacterium. The sequence continues at coordinate 167,116 of JAZKBI010000001.1, forward strand.
GCGATCCGCCAGTGGGGAAATATCGCCGGTTTGGTAGCGGGATTATTGAAGAGTGATTACGAACTGATCGGCCGTTCATTAGAAGATGTGTTGATAGAACCTGTAAGAAGTATTCTTATTCCCGGTTTTGAAGAAATAAAAATAAAAAGTAAAGAAGCCGGTGCATTGGGTGGAGGGATTTCCGGATCGGGGCCTTCTATTTTTATGTTGAGTAAAGATGAGGTTGTTGCCAGAGACGTAGAAAAGCAAATGCATGCAGTGTATGAGAGATTGTGTTTGGAACATCATACATATGTTACTACCATTAACCAAACCGGCGTAAAATTTATTGATTAAAATTCACCGCGCCCGCTCGCTTGAGCTTAGAGGGCGAGGAGTCGCGATGAAAAAACATTTTCGATCTACATGAACTACTATAGTCTCAACAAGAACGCACCAAACGTAAACTTTCGTGAAGCCACCATCAAAGGCCAGGCCCCGGATAAAGGATTATACTTTCCTGAAACCATTCCTGTTGTCGATCCTTCCATAATAAAAAATATTGAAGGCTACTCTAAAGAAGATCTTGCATTTCTTATCATGCAACCTTATGTTGGTGAAACGATCGATAAAAAAGATCTATACCTCATTGCTTCTAAAACGATCAACTTTCCTTTTCCATTAGTAAGCGTTACTGAAAAGATAAGTTCACTTGAGTTGTTCCATGGCCCTACATTGGCGTTTAAAGATGTAGGCGCAAGATTCATGAGTCGCTGCCTGGGTTATTTTTCCCGACAACAAAATGGAAAAGTAACGGTACTTGTGGCGACTTCCGGTGATACCGGCGGGGCTGTTGCCAACGGTTTCTTAGGTGTGGAGGGTGTAGAAGTGATCATACTATATCCTTCAGGCAAAGTAAGTGATGTGCAGGAATTACAATTGACTACCTGCGGTCAAAACATCACAGCTCTCAAGGTAGCCGGCAGTTTTGATGATTGCCAGGCGATGGTGAAAGATGCGTTCATGGATGCGGACCTCAATCAAAAACTACAATTAACTTCTGCGAATTCTATCAATGTAGCAAGATGGTTGCCCCAGCAGTTATATTATTTCTTTGCTTACCAGCAATGGAAAGACAAAGACCATCCGCCGGTGATATCCGTTCCCAGTGGTAATTTCGGAAATATCTGTGCGGGATTACTAGCGCATGTGAGTGGATTGCCTGTGCAACATTTTATCGCAGCGTGTAATGTGAATGATGCGGTTCCTGAATATTTACGTTCCGGAACCTATGAATCAAAAACAGCCGTACCTACCATTTCTAATGCAATGGACGTAGGCAGCCCGAGTAATTTTGTTCGGGTGCTGGAGTTATTTCAACACAATTATCAGAATATCTCGGAGAAAATTTCAGGATATACGGTGAGTGATGAGACCACGCAACAGACGATCGCTGAAGTCTATCAACAATATAACTATACACTTGATCCGCATGGTGCTGTTGCTTACTATGCACTAGGGGAATATCTATCACAAAATTCTGGAGAAAAGGGAATGTTTTTGGAAACTGCGCACCCTGTTAAATTTCCTGCAACGGTAGAAACAATGACAGGTCAGAAAATCGTCGTACCTGAATCAGCGCAACATTTATTTGCAAAAGAAAGACGAAGTGTAAAGATGAATGCTTCGTTTGAGGATTTGAAGGAGTGGTTGATGAATAAGTAATTTTTTTTGCCACAGACGACACAGATTAGCACAGAGGTTTCTGTGATGACTGCTTCGACGTTGTTGGTCGATATTTATTTGTCCTGATTCAATACCTTCTCAATACTTTCATAAATGCCAATTAATAATTCCTTATCCTTATTGTCTTTATGATATAGAAATGAAGTATGAATAGTTACAATTTCAGATTTTGTTGAGGAAATTGAAATGACACTATCTTTCTTCTTAATGATATTATTGTACTTAGATTTTTTGTACCATCGGTCAAATACATTAAATCTTAATTGACCTTTCCCATCAGAGTCTGAACAAAAAAATATTAATGAATTTCTTTTACTGGAAAAAAACTTGTAAACAATTTCAACAATTGTAGCGAAAACCAGATTATCCAAAGGCTCTTTTTCATCAGTCGCCTTGTCAATTACTATCTGAAAAATATTTGAAATGTTCTTTCCTGAAATGGAACTGAAGGTTTCGTCAACAATAAAAGCAATTCTGTAAATTATCCCAAACCTTGTAGTAAAATTGTACGTTTTCGAGATATTATCGTAAGCATAATTATAAAGGCTTGGCAAACTTTATTCCTTTATCAGTTAATGACTTCAGTGTTGCCTTTCCTTTCATATAAGAACGCACAGCATCTTTGTCAGCAATCAATTTGGTTACTGATTTGACAATTCTTTTCTTATTGATTGAACTCTGTTTCATTGTATCCTACAAATTTACAAAATATTTTAATAATTCTGGCTAACTCACAAATTGCGGCTAATTGCCACCAACGGGCAGCTCATATATTTTTTTCATGGCATAAATCTACTTACAGGAATTAATACTGCATACCGTTAAAACACCCATTATTTATTTTATAATATCTCCCTGCGGTTGTTGGTCGCCTGAACAATCATTATTAAGAGTTTGGTATTTACAACAATTTTGCGCTGACCAACAACTGCGTCAATCTTCTGTGCTCATCTGTGGCATCTGTGGCAATTTCTTTCTAAACAAGCTTCCACGGCGCCCTAATCTTCGCCTTCACATAACTATTCGCCTCCGCATCATTCTTAAACTGTTCTTTCTTCGGATCCCATTCCAACGGGCGGTTCATCCAGTAAGCAATATTGGCGAGTGCGCAAACACTGCTGCTGCGGTGGCCGGTTTCAACATCGCAGATGGGTTCTTTGCCTGATTTGATGCAGTCAAGAAAATCCTGGTAATGACTGTTGCTGTGGTAAACAGTTTTTGCATCAGCACCCAATTTTGTGGTGGCGATATCAACAGGATTACTATCCAGAAAACCACGGCTCACATCCAAAACAACTTTCTTGCCATCTTTTTCGCCGATGAAACGAACGGCGTTTCCTCTTCCGAAATCTTCGTGTTTCATCACTATGCCATTTGCATAGACCATGGTCAATCCTCTTTTAGCGGTTGCATCAGTTGGCGGAATAAATTTTACCGGGCCGCTTCTATCCATATCCAATCCCCATTGTGCAATATCAAACATATGCGCGCCCCAATCGCTTAGCAATCCACCACCATACTCGCGGTAATTGCGCCAGTTGGGATAGATATCTTTTTCTACGGGTGGTGCGAGTTCGGGATTAAAAGGATTCATAATCGCCGGCCCAACCCATCCGTCCCAATTCAATACATCGGGAACAGGCATGCCGGGAAGGTCATCTGCTTTGCCGGGGTCGCCCACGTTTACCAATACTTCTTTTATGGTGCCCACATAGCCGTTGCGTACAAGGTTTACCGCATCGCGGAATTTATCAGACGAGCGCTGCATACTGCCTGTTTGAAAAGTTATCTTGTTCTTTCGTACTGCATTCACCATGGCCCTTCCCTCTTCAACAGTATGCGCCATTGGTTTTTCGCAGTATACATGTTTGCCTGCATTGGCGGCCATCACAGCGATTACGGCATGCCAGTGATCGGGTGTGGTGATGCCGATGGCATCTATGTCTTTACGCTGCAGCATCTCCCTGAAATCGGAATAAGCGGTAAAGCCTTTATAGTTTTCTTTTCCTGCGGCAGTAGCATAATATTTCTCGGTATTGGCCTGGAAGAGTGAGAGTTTCTGTTTGTCAACATCAGCGCCCGCAACGGTGTACACGAGTTCTTTAAAATAGCCGGATAAAATTCGGCCCTGTTTACCCGTTCCGATAAAACCCATATTTATCTTATCACTCGGTGCAAGATACCCGCGACCTAAAACAAAACGCGGAACGATGGTGAATGCGAGGGCTGCCTGCAAACCCTGTTTCACAAATTTGCGGCGGCTGTTGGGTGGTGTTGATTGGCTCATAGCAGATCGATTGTTTGGATATGAAATATACAATTTTTTATCAGTCGGGACACTAAAGCGGCCTGAATGATACGATATCGTTTTCGAAGTGGAGGTTGTGTTCTAACGGAGTTTAGCGTTCAGGCCGCTTTAGCGTCCCGACCGCGTTGAAGAATGCTTGTAATTTTACGGGATCTAATTTCTTATCCGTCCGAACACTGCTGCAGAGATCAAGCCCGAAAGGTTGTACTGTATCGATCGCTTCTCTCACATTGGAAGCGTTCAGTCCACCCGCTAAAAATACCGGTACTTTCGATTGTTCTACAATCTTTCGGCTGAGTTGCCAGTTATGTACGCGCCCGGTTCCGCCCAATAATTTTATGTCGAGATTGGGATTGCCGCTGTCTAATAACAAAGCATCTACCTGTTCTGAAATGGCAACGGCCTCATCGATGGAGCGTTCATCCAGTACATGAATTACCTGCACGAGTTTGACGCCGGGCAATTCGTTCTTAATATCCGCATAGGTTCCTTCCTGCAAAGCATCAACGATCTGTATGGTATTGGTGAGCACTTTTTGGTGATGCGTAATAATGGCCCGCGCGGATGTTTCACTCGTTAATAAAAAAGTACCGATAGGAAGAGGCACCTGTTTGGCGATAGAAAAGATCAGCTCATCACTGATCACACCCGGACCGCTGGGCATGTGTCCAACTGATGCAGCAGATCTTAACCATCGGGTAGTTCATGCGTTAAAAATAGAAGATTAACATGGATAAAATTGGGGGGATGAGTAACTTTAGGGGGAGGTTTTTGCCACAGACGACACAGATTAGCACAGAAGAAAAACTCTGTGCTAATCTGTGTCGTCTGTGGCAAAGAAAAAGTTGTTAAAACATTTTTTTAATCTTTTCACATCCGTAAGGTGCTCAAACAACGTACGTCTATTAAATAAATCTTTTGTTTATGCCACACACACGTAAATTTTCTTTTTCGGTAATGATGGTTGCTGCCATGCTTAGCCTGCATTGCGGTCTGGCGCAATCTAAGAAATATCCTGATCCGCCAGTTGCTTCGAGCAAAACGGGCTGGCCGATACAATTGACGGATGCCCAATGGAAAGCGCGATTAACACCGGAGCAATATAATATTCTCCGCGAAGAAGGAACAGAAAGAGCGGGTTCGGGTAAATACGACCATTTCTATGAGAAAGGAACGTATTATTCCGCGGCAACTCTGCAACCCTTATTCAGCTCAGAAACCAAGTTCAATTCAGGAACCGGCTGGCCAAGTTTTTATGCGCCGATCAGTCCTGATGCAGTTCGATTAATACGCGATGAAAGCTTCGGCGAAGTACGCATGGCCGTTGTTGACAGCAAAAGCGGTTCGCATCTCGGCCATGTATTTGATGATGGTCCCGCGCCTACTGGGAAAAGGTATTGCATGAATTCAGCTGCATTGATCTTTGTGCCGGAAGGAGGAAAGCCACCGACTTCTTCGAAGAATTAGTAATTAATAGTTAGTAATTAGTAATTACAGATACCCCATTTTTGATTTTTTACTTTTGAATTTTGACTTTATGAAATATCTCGTTATAGCAGCTTTACTCTTTTCCTCCTGCGTACAATCGCAGTCTGTAAAAATTCCTTTGCCCGCAAAAGAAAAACCATCAGCCAATGAAGCAGTTGCCTATTTTGCTGAAGGATGTTTCTGGCATGCGGAGATTGTGTTCCAGAGCTTAGTTGGCGTGCGTGATGCCGTATCGGGATTTTCCGGCGGTAAAGTGAAGAACCCCGATTATGAAGAAGTATGTTCTGGAAAAACCGGGCACGCGGAAACTGTGGCAGTGTATTATGATCCATCCAAAATTTCTTATGAAACATTGGTGGCTGCATTCTTTGCGAGTATGGATCCTACGGAACTGAACAGGCAGGGAAATGATGAAGGCACGCAATACCGTTCTATTGCTTTCTATAAAACTGACAGCGAGAAAAAAATACTGCAGTCTGGGATACAGAAATTGCAGGCATCGGGCAAATACAAACAGAAGATCGTTACAGAAGTGGTGCCGTTCACGCAGTTTTATTCGGCGGGTGCCTATCACCAGGAGTATATTCATTACCACCCTGATAATGGGTATGTAGCACAGGTGTCTATTCCTGAATTTATTGAGTTTAAGAAAAACTTCAAAGGCAGTTTCAAATATTAATTCCTCTATGCCAAAACTCCTTTACGCTGTGGTTGCAATTTTACTTTTGAATTAGAAACAAAGTTTAGGGTTCAGGCCGCTTTAGCGTCCCGACCCCGTACATTCTAAACCCTTATCATCTTTCAGCAGTTGGTTGTTGAATGGCAGGTGATAAGGGTTTTTCCATGTAATGGACTCACCTAAAACTCCAGTTGTAATAAAGGATAGTATTTCAATATCAACTCTTTCACATATGCAAGATCTATTTTGATCGCATCGGGATCTGTGATGCGGTTGTTGCTCTCATTTACGCCGAGCCATGATTCTGTAACCGGTTCTCCATGCTTAGTGTAGGAGATCACTTTCCAGTAATAATCCGGTTCAAACACATCGTTCATTTTTTTCGGGTGGGTGGTGCTGATCAGTACGCCTGTCCATACTTTGATGCTGTCGATCGGCTCAGTTGTTTTACTGCCGCGTGAAAGTTTCATGATATATTGTTCCACTGCCTGCCACTGGTGCTCGTTAAAATAACTGGCCTGCGGCGCGGTATTGGAATAATACATACTCTCCAGCGCCGCATCTTCTGTAAAATTAAAAGCGCTGAAGGGATTGATATGACCGCGGTCGCGTTTGCTATCCGGATTTGCTTTATTCCAGGATATATATTGTTTGTCGTTGGCGGTTACACGGCCTTCCAACAGCGGATCTACCGTGAAACGGGAATATTTACCAGTGCGTGGTGTTTTGAATGTTGAGGTGGAGTGTGCGGTGGTTTGTATGTAGTAGCCGAGGAGTTCGGTGGATTGCATAGTGTCGAACTGCATGGTGTAGTAGGTGTGTTTTATATCGATTGTGTGCTGGGCATACGAAAACTGAGTAATGAGTATCAAAAAAATAACGGAAATGGAATTCTTCAACATCGATCGGTTCGAATTAGGTATTTAAACTTATGCTTATTCTTTGAAAATAATCAGTCATTCATTTCTTGAATGAGTATAAATATCTTTGACTGGTAAAACAACTGTATGCCTGATATTATCATTCGTGCTGCTATTGCCCACGATCTCCCTATCCTCCTCCAATTCGAACAAGGCATCATCTCCGCCGAACGTCCATTTGATTGTACATTAGGCAAGGGAGATATCCGTTATTATGATCTTGAGATGATGATCGCTGCACCGCATATTCAATTGCTGGTGGCAGAACTCGATGGTGAACTCATCGGCTCGGGTTATGCGAGGATCGAAGATGCAAAACCCTACCTGGATCACCAGCAATATGCTTATCTCGGATTTATGTTCACGCGCCCGGAACACAGAGGCAAAGGTGTTAATCAAAAGATCATTGAAGCATTGAAGGAATGGTCAGCCTCACAAGGTATAACGGAACTCAAGCTCGATGTGTACTGTGAGAATGCCTCCGCGATTAAAGCCTATGAGAAAGTTGGTTTTGTAAAATACATGGTGAATATGCGGCGGGGAATATAATTCAGAAGATTTCACGCAAAGGCGCAAAGGGGCCAAGGCGCTAAGAAAAACCCTTTGCAGCTTTGCGACTTTTCGCCTTTACATGAAACATATTTCTTATCCTTAATTAATGATATTAAATAATAGCCCATCATTTATCAATCCCCACATAATACAGATCAAAGCCTCCCTTGCCACCTGGCCTGTTGGAAGAGAACAGCATAAAATTATTAGTGAAACCAGGACCTACATTAATGAGGATCGGACGATACTCATCACTTGCTGTATTAATAGTCGGGCCGAAGTTTACCGGCGCGCTCCATTTATCGTTTTCAAACTTTGAATAATACAGGTCGAACCCGCCATAACCACCGGGACGATTGGAAGTAAAGATCAACATCGTGCCCATGATAAAAGGGCATTTATCGTCAAATGCAGAAGACAGGTCCAGGTCTTTGGTAACCGGGTGCGGAGAAATGCTATCCTTTAATGAAGCGAGAAATCCATTTCCATTTACAGGAAGTTTGGCTTTATAGATATCAAAATTCCCATCACGGTTTGAACAGAAATAAATGGAACCGCTGTCTTTGGTGAGACATGGATATGCATCATCTTTCGGTGTATTCAAAAACGAAAGAGCGACAGGTTTTTCATGTGTGTCTGTTGTTTTATTTTCCGAATAACTGATATCAAGATTACCCGAAATACCTGAAGCGTATAGAAAAGCATAATAGTTCACTGTTGTATTGATAGTGCCTGCGTTTTGCCCTCTTCCAGATCCCAGCGATATAAGATAAGGGCCGAGTTCATCGGCGCCTGAATTCACACGTGATATTGCATAATCGATATTGGCACTGCCGGCATAAGAATCGAGCAGGTAGTTCACATCAGTTGATTCACCAATCTTGTAACTGCCATCATACCTGTCCCTGTAAATATCCACCCATTTAAAAACGAAATCAAAATTTTGGCCCTGGCTGCCGCGGTTAGATGAAAATACCAAAGGGCAACTTGTGCCGATGAATGGAAACGTTGAATTGTAATCGTCGTACGCAGAATTGATACTGCCCATGTTGGTTGGTGTGGTTGGGAAAGTCCCCTCATTATATTTAGAGCTGCCGCCATTTGGCGTGCAGGCAATGATCGTTGTGCCAAACAGGATGACCAGTAGAAGAACGTTCCGCATGTTATGTTTTTGGCTGGTTACGGGTTAACGTCCTATTGACACGGTAAGCTAAAAAAACGTTGCCTATGAAAAGGGCGACTTGTTGAGCCTGCCATTTTTCTTCACGAAGGCCGCGTTTACTTATACGAAGCCTGTTCCTTACTATTGAATTTGAGATTTGGCGATCTCTCTGCGAAATTCCGTCACTCTCTGCATCTCTGCGGTGAATTCCGCGCTTAAATAAATTTCGGAGATGAATGAGTTTTTCTAACCGCAGAGGCGCGAAGGACAGGGAGTTTCGCAGAGGGATCATCTACTTCATAGATCCAAATTCGTTGGTATAGATCTTTAGCAACAACAATGAATAACTGATCAGCAGCGGCCCAAAGATAAAACCCAGGAAACCGAATAATTGCAACCCAACAATCACGCCTAACACGGTTGTGATGGGATGCACGTTGCCGATCTTTTTTAATAAAGTGATGCGTGCTATATAATCTACGTTGCCGGTTATGATCAAACTATAGATCAATAATCCGGTTCCGTTAAAACTATTGCCGGTTGAATATACATACACTACCAGCGGTACCCAAATGAGCATCGTTCCTACTACGGGAAAAAAGGCGAAGAGCCCGGTCAGGAATCCCCACAACAAATAATCCTTCACGCCGAAGATCCAGTAACCGAGCAATGCAAAGAGTCCCTGTATCAGTGAGATCAAAGGAATGCCGATGGCATTGGCTTTGATCATATTCTTTGTTTCAGCTGCAAGCATATCGATGTTCTTGTTCTGCAGCGGTATAAAACGCTGTATCGTTTTTTCCATAGAAGCAGAACAGGTGAACATGAAATAGGCAAGGAATAACAACATCGCGATATTGGTAATAATCATCAATGTGCTGTTCAGAAATGAGGGGATAAGATTGGCTGCTTTTTTTTGTATGTTCTGTATGTTCAGGTCGGTCAACAATTCCTGGCCTGTCCACCTGTGCACCTGGTCGGAAATAGACTTGAGGCTTGCGGACACCTGCGACTGGTTATTGATCAGCGTGGTGATGCGTGAGGAAAGAATATCGATGGCGAAATAAATGGGAATACCGATGCATATCAAAAAAATACCCATGAGCATCAAAGCGGTGAGGCCGGGTTTCCATTGTTTCCTGTTTACTAATCTCAAATACCTGTCGCGCCCAAGGATGTATAAAGTAATGGCTCCGAGGAACCCAGGAAAGAACTGATAAAGTTCGAGTACCAATAATAACACAAGCGAAAGTATCAGCATGAGCAGCAGTACCTGGCGGATCCTGTTGTTGAAATCGGAGGTCACGGAATGGATTATTTTTAAGATCACTGAAAAATCTGTGCCGTCGATCCTTTGTTCTGTAAGAACGTTCTGTGCCAGAAGCCGGCACCAGATGTCCCTACCGAACGTATCGATCATCTTATCTCAATTGCCTACCTGCCAATTGTTCCGATGGAACAATTGTTTAACCGGAACATGCATGTTTTTAATTATTGTATATTCATCACCTCTTTAATAACATGCCATGCAGAAGATTACTGGATTCCTTTTCACATGTATTATTGGTGTCATATCCACCGTATCATCTGCGCAAAACAATACAGTTCCTGTGTGGGATGCTTCGATGAATAAAATGCCTTCGGAAGATTGGTTGGTAAAACCTGTAAATGCACACGCGCAAATATTCCACAGCACAGATAACAAAGACATCATTTTATACAATGGCCTCGTAAAAAGAGTGTTTCGTCTTTCACCCAACCTGGTGTGTATCGACTATACAAATATGATCAATGGAAGGCAGATGCTCCGCGCAGTCACTCCGGAAGCACGTTTGACCATCAACAATAAAAAATATAATGTTGGTGGTTTGTATGGGCAAAAAGAAAGAGCTTACCTCTTGCCCGAATGGTTAGACAAGTTCAAAGCCAGTGACAGCGATTTTCATTATGTATCGTATACTGTAACCGATATACCGCCCTACATACATTGGCAAACAAAAACATGGGCAAGTAATACGCAACAACCGAAAGGGAAAATGATCTCCTTCCTTTATCGCTCAACTGTATTGAAGGAGCTGGTTGTAAAAGTGAATTATGAATTGTATGATGGTTTGCCTCTTATCGTTAAATGGATTCAGGTGATCAATCCGGGTAATGCTGTTTGTAAACTCAACCGCGTAGTCAGCGAATTACTCGCAACCGTAGAAGAAGAAAGTTCTGTGATCGGTACAGGCGACGCAGATGAAACACAACGCGATGATAATAAACCACTGAACTCATTTCCCAAGGTATCAAAACACCACAGGGCATTTACATTGAAACAAATTATGCCTTTAACAATGCGATGCGTTATGTATTGAGCGACCAGACCACGCATTGGAAAACGGACAGCGCCTATACTTCGCAGGTGAATTATACGTATTCAACACCGTGTTTATTGGAAGTTTATCCTGATAGAGCCACAGGCATTGAACTGCAGCCCGGCGAAATATTTAATTCCGTGCGCACACATGAATTGATGATGGATAGTTATGACAGGGAGCGGAGAGGACTCGCTGTAAGAAAAATGTATCGCACTATTGCACCATGGACAACCGCCAATCCCATCTTCATGCACCTGGTGAGCCATAATGATGAGCAGGTTCGTGCCGCGATTGATCAATGCGTGGCTACCGGGTACGAAGCATTGATATTGAGCTTCGGCAGCAATATCAATATGGAAGATACCTCTGCCAAAAATATTGCCGGATGGAAAACAAATGCAGCTTATGCGCATAGTAAAGGCGTACTCATTGGTGGATATTCACTATTCAGTAGCAGGAGAATAAGTGAAGCGGATGATGTGATAAATCCAATCACCGGAAAAACCGGCGGAGCTTTTTTTGGCAATGCGCCCTGTTTCGGCAGTAAATGGGGTTTGGGTTATCGCGATAAGATCAAATATTTTTTTACGCAAACGGGTTTTGATATCTGGGAAAATGATGGGCCCTACCCTGGTGATGTTTGTGCATCTGTTACTCATCCGGGTCACAAAGGATTGGATGATAGTCAATGGAGGCAGATGGAGATACAAAAAGAATTGTATCACTGGCTGAATGAACATGGTGTTTACATTAACGCACCCGATTGGTATTTTTTAGATGGCACCAACAAGACGGGGATCGGTTACCGCGAAGTAAATTTTTCATTGCCGAGGGAAAATCAAAAACTATTGAACCGCCAGAATATTTATGATGGCACCTGGAACATCATTCCTTCTATGGGCTGGGGTTTTGTACCGCTCACCAGGTACCAGGGTGGTGGCCCTGAAGCTATTCTCGAACCTTTGAATGAACACCTGAAAGATTACGAACAACTCATGATGCAATATTATGGTGCAGGTGTACAGGCCTGTTACCGCGGCCCGCGTTTGTATGATACGGAAGCAACAAAGCAAACAGTGAGTAATGTGATCAACTGGTACAAGCAATACCGTGGGATATTAAACAGTGATATCATTCATCTACGCCGTGCCGATGGGCGAGATTGGGACGGGATCCTTCATGTGAACCCGCAGTTAAAAACAAAAGGACTGGTAATGTTATATAATCCTTTGAAAGAAACCATCACACGAAACATCAGATTGCCTTTGTATTACACGGGGCTTACACAGCACGTGAGTATCTCTGAAAAAGGAGGAAAGAAGATTATTAAAACAATGAACAGGAACTATGAAGTTGATATTTTAGTAAAAATTCCTGCGGAAGGTTATACCTGGCTGGTGATCGATTAAGCGGTCTGAATATTCTGTCTTCTTTTAAATACTCCAAAATAGATGTCCGACCGATGGGTAAATCCTAAGCGCTCATACATTTTAATAGCGCGATGATTATCTGCTCTTACATGAAGAAAGGGCGTTTTGCCGGACTTGATGATTCTATCAGCTGCGAGCGAAACGAGAAAAGCACCATATCCCTTGCCTGTATGTTCGGGTGAGGTACACACCGCGCTGACTTCTGTATAATGATCAAGATGCAAACGTTCGCCGGTGATGGCAACTAATTTATCTTCCTCAAATACGCCATAATAGTTACCAAACCCGATCGTTCTTTCCATGAAGGGCCCTGGTTTTGTTTGAGTCGTCAATTCAATCATGGCGGGTACATGGGTTGTATCTAATGGACGGCAATCTATATTTTCAATTGTTACAGGTAAAAGATCCTTGCAAACCATCTGATGCAGGCCGAGGGAAAAACGAAGATCCCATAATGCAGAAAATGTTACCGGGTCTTTTTGCATCACTGACCAGGAACGTTCTGCAGGTAGTTTATCATATAAATACTGTTGCATTTCCTTATTCCAATCAGGAAGCGCCGCAAAGGGACAAACATCCGCAGGAAAATAGCCCGCTATTTTGTCACCGAGGTTGAAACGGCTATCTACGCTGTTTAATGCGTGCCATGCTGGGTTGTTTAGTGGTTGCAATAGAATTGTTTTGAATACCAAAAATAAATTTATTGCCACAGAAGACACAGATTAACACAGAAAAGAAATCATGAAAAAACAGGTTTTTTCTGTGTTAATCTGTGTCTTCTGTGGCAAATATTTCCTCTGGCAGGCTACATCTCCAATTTAAAAACCAACGCTTCTGTTTTTCCATCAATTCGATTTGCATCGATACTTATGTATAATTTTCCATCCTGCTTCCTCGAAATTATTTTTTGATCGTTTCCCAACAACAGGATCTTTTTCACTGAAGAAAATGATTGCCCCTGCAATATCAATTCTGCATTCAGCTTTTCAGTTTCACCCAATTGATAAATGGCATAAATAGCATTTGCTTTTTTTGTGAACACCCAGTTGCCCTGTCTTGGTAATTTCGGATCTGCTTCGGTATCATAAATGGCTTCACTGTTTGTGCGCATCCATTTGCCCACCTGTTGTAAACGTTCATAAGCAACGGGGTCCCATTCTCCATCAGGACCAGGGCCGATATTGAGTAAGAGGTTTCCATTCTTGCTGATAATATCCGTGAGCATATGAATGATCTTCCGTGATGATTTGTATTTATCATTCGGAACAAAGGACCATGAATTTCCCATCGTGATACAGCTTTCCCAGGGATAAGGAAGGTAACTATCCGGCACCTGTTGTTCGGGTGTTACATAATTTTCATATTCGCCATGCACGGTTCTGTCAACCACTAATAATCCCGGCTGATAGGAGCGTGCCATTTTTGCAATACGTGGCATATCAATATCCTGGTTATAAGGAATGGTGCGCTGCCATTCAACCGAAGTATCGATGCTGCTGAATGGACGAACCCAGCCACCATCTAACCATAAGATATCCATCTTGCCATAATCTTTCATCAGTTCTTCCACCTGGTTATAGGTGAATTGTTTAAAACCTTCCCATCGTTCAGGATATTTTTTGGGGTCGTAAGAAACATTGCGTGTCTTCGGTGGAAAATATTTCCACCAGTAATCTTTCGTGTTCCAGTCGGGTTTGGAAAAATACGCGCCGATCATAAAATCTTTATTGCGAAAAGCGCTGAACACTTCCTTAGCCACATTGGCTTTTGGATTGGTTGCAAAAGGAGACTTCGTTCCAGTGATCTTATAATCTGTTTGTTTACTATCGAACATACAAAAGCCATCATGGTGCTTGGTGGTGAACACAACATATTTCATGCCCGCATCTTTTGCAGCAGCGGCCCATTTTTCCGGGTTGAATTTTATCGGATTGAAAGTGGTTTGTAAATTTTCATATGCTTTAAGGTAAGTGAACCAGTCAGCGGAATACGGGCCTTTTCTCTGTGTCCAGCCCTCATCTTCCGGGCAAATGCTCCAGCTCTCCACCACGCCCCATTGGCAATAGGTACCCCAATGCATCAACAAACCAAATTTTATCTTTTTCCAATCCGCTAATTTTTCTCTCACCAATGGATCGGTAGGAAGCTGGTATTGATAGCTTGCGTTGTGTTGTTGCGCATGCAGGCTTGTAACAAAAAGAAAAAATAAAAGAACAGTTTTTATCAATTTCAAAGCGTACGATTTATGTATTGTTATACGAGTCATTAAATTTCAACCTTCAAACCGTGCCTCTGTGTCTCCGTGCGCAATTTTATTTTCACAAAGAGACACAGAGGCACAGTTTATCTAAACACTTTTTTCAAAAAAACATCAATATAATTTACCATCGGCTCGAACCATGGATCGAATAGAGGAAAACTATGCGGTGCATCATTAAACCTGTGTATTTCAGAATAAATATGATAGCTGTTCAAAACTTTAATATAATCTTCGCGGCCGGCATGCATTCTGTCAACGCTGCTGTTGACGAAAAGCGTCGGAGGTGTGCTACTGCTTACATAGCTTAAAGAAGAACCGGCTTCCCATAACTTCTCATTTCCTTTTTTAGGATAGCCAAACCAATAGGTTGCGGCCGATGTTCTTTTACTGTCATCACCTTCACCTGATTCAGGATGGGTGAATGATAAGATCCCATCCATATCCACTACCGCGTTTACATTGGTATGCGTTCGGGTCTGCCCATTGGTTCCTTCAAACAACGGCATGTTTCCTGTAACACCTAAAAAAGCAGCGAGCTCGCCACCCGCAGAAAACCCTGCAGCAACAATGCGCGATGTGTCAATATTATATTTCACAGCATTATTTCTCACCCAGCGGATCATGGCTTTCAGGTCGTACACCGAAGCAGGAAAAAGTGCTTCTGTAGACAACCTGTATTCAGGCGTGAAACAAACATAACCCAGCGCAGCTAATTTTTGTGCAAGCGGGTGATGTTGTGTGCGGTTACCGCTGCGCCAGCCTCCGCCATGGATCATGATAAAAGCAATACGGTTGGTTTTGGTTTTTACTTTGGGATAAAAAACATCGGTCAATAATTTTCTGGTATTGATAGAAGTATACACGATATTTTTTTCTTCTACTATTGCAGGATCTTTAAACCCAGTGATCAGTTTAATGAAAGGATGTGTTTTCTTAGTGCTTTCATATGCCGGGTAATTTCCGTAAGAAGTATCTCTCTTTCCCGTGAGCCCGTCTGTGGATTGCGCGAGTATGTTACCTATAGACCCAACGCAACACAGGATACACGAGAAAGAATAAGCGATGAATTTCATACAGCTCCCAAATTAGATGCATAAATTACAGACAATCCCGCTAACATAAAAATTATCGGTGGTCAAACCGGTCAATGAAAAAGATCAACTGCCTGCTTACCATTTGCCTGTCGGTATTTTTTACCACTGTTTATTGCCAGGCTGTGCATGTAAGGTATGATAATAGATCGCCGCAAGCATCATATGCCGCAGGCGTAATTCGTAAAGCTTTGCTGGAAAAGAAATATACATTGTCTGCAGATGGGGCATACAGCATTCAGTTGATCGTAAACAAGTCAGAAGGTGCTGAAGCATACGCGATAAAACGGAATGATAAACAGCTAACCATTACCGGCGGCGATGATCGTGGCATGTTATATGGTGCTTTATCAGTTGCCGAGGATCTGCGGAATGGAGTTCCATTGCAAAAAATAATGGCGTCAAATGCAAAACCACATTACGGCATGCGTGCAATCAAATTTGATCTTCCATGGGATACTTACCGCCACAGTTACGCGCTTGACCAGCACCAGCAAACCTGCAGCGATACCGCTTACTGGAAAGCATTCCTGGATATGATGGCTGCGAACCGTTTTAATGCGCTTAGTCTCTGGAACCTGCATCCGTATGTGTATATGATCCGTGCAAAGAATTTTCCGGAAGCAACACCTTTTAACGAAACAGAACTGAACAAATGGCGGAAGCTCTTTACCAGTATTTTTCGAATGGCAAAAGAAAGGTGTATCGATACTTATTTAATTCCTTTCAACATTTTTGTAAGCCCTGAATTTGCCAAAGCACATCATGTTGCGTTCGATAACCTTGAACATCATTTTTTTGTGAATGGCGATACGGCCGAGATCATCAAAAGATATACACGCGAAAGCGTTACACAGGTGCTGAAAGAATATCCCGACCTCACTGGTTTCGGTCTCACCCTGGGAGAAGGTATGGCAGGTATGACACCACAACAACGTGAGGACTGGATGAAAGAAACCATTATTGAAGGCATGCGCCTCGCGGGAAGAAAAACAAAACTGGTACATCGCATACCTTTCTCCAGCACAACCGGTTCATTGGATGTGACCAGCATTGAAACGGAAAAACTCACCCGCAAAGAAATAGAAGAAGAAGGGAACATGGATTTTATTGCGGGCCCCGTTTGGGCAGACCTGAAATACAATTGGTCGCACGCACATTCTACGCCGAAATTAGTGAAAGTACATGGCGGGAAATTATATGATACGTATTTCAAACCGGTACCTACAACTTATAAAATAACATGGACAGCACGCAATGAAGATTTTTTCTGTTTACGCTGGGGTGTTCCTGGTTTTGTTCGCGAACACATTGCAGCCAATAGCCAACCCTTTGCCGGCGGTTATTTTATTGGATCTGAAACCTATATTCCGGCGAAGGATTATTTTACTGCTATCAGTGGGCCTGTGAACTGGAAATATGCTTTTGAACGGCAATGGTTGTTCTATAAGATCTGGGGAAGATTGTTGTACGACCCTGCAACACCCGATGCTGTTTTTCAAAATGAATTTATCAACCGCTACGGTGCTGTGGCAGCACCGTTATTGGAAGCTTCCGCGTTGGCAGGACAAACGCCACTGAGGCTTGCCTCATCTTTTGATTTTACCTGGGATTTTTCTTTATACAGCGAAGGCTTTCTTGCATTGAATACGAAAACAAAGACGGTTGAATATATTTCGGTTAACCGGCAGATAGATCAACCACCACTGGACACAGATTATATTTCCATCAAAGATTTTGTAGCGGTGCCCGGCACTTTTCCCAGGAATAAAATAACGCCGCCAATACTTGCAACAATGCTTGAAAGAGATTGCGACAAAGCACTGCAATTGGTTTCGAATATTTCGGTGAAAGGAAATAATACATTGATGTACGAGATCGCCGATATAAAAACATGGGCCAACCTGGGCTTGTATTTTGCTGCAAAAACACGCGGTGCTGTTGCCTTACAGCAGTACCGTATAAGAGGCGGCGAAGAAAATAAAAAAACTGCGATCCGGTATCTTGAAAGGGCACTTGGTTACTGGGATACTGTGATAAGCATCACACGGCCGATCTATAAAGACATGCCGTTGGTACATTTTACCGAACAAAATGGAAACCGCTCAAAAGAAAATGATCAACTGCGTTTTCATTGGGAAAAACTAAGAGCAGATGTAGCAAAGGATATTGAGATCGCAAGAGCAGCTACTGTAGAACATTGAGTCGCCTGGTGGCATGATTTTTAGATGTTCAACAGTACTATGTCACTCCAAACACAACTTATCTGGCTCTTCGTGCTGGCGATCCCTGTTGCCTGTATTGCGTGGACGGTAACGCATGAAGAGATTTTCAAAGAGATACATGAATACTGTGTTGGAAAATCTAAAACCTGTAAGACCATTCTTCAACGGAAATTTTTTTATCTGTTTACCTGTGAGTATTGTTTCAGTCATTACGTAACCATACTCATGCTGATCATTACAAACTATACTTTGTTATACACCGACTGGCGCGGTTACCTCATCGCCGGTTTCTCGATTGTCTGGATCGCCAATCTTTACATGAGCCTTTTCGTTTTGCTCAGGATGGATATTAAAAAAGAACGCGCAGAAGCGACGCTGAAAGAAGATGAAGTAAAGAACCAGGCACCGGGAGGCAATTAATAATTGATAGTTAATAATTGAGAGGAACCGTACTAACTTTAAGACCCTTTTACCCAGGCTTCAAATTATTAATAATTCACCATTAATTATTTAATATCCTGTGTTGGATCCACGCTTCGTAAACCGGAGGCGCTGGTATTTTCGAACGGGATCGGTTGTTAACGCCAAATACTTTTTAACGGCGTAAATGATAAACTGTTCATGATAAAACTCGGTTTACCTGCGACTTTTATGGTATTATAATTTTCATTGGGAAAGAAGATAGAAGTCATAGTGTTCAGCCCATTATCGGCAAACAATTCTGCAGACGCGTTATCAATCACTAATACAATATTCATACCTGTATTGGTGCTGATTCTTTTTGAAACGATGCGGCTGGCAAA
The DNA here is from genome assembly GCA_040388705.1 of Bacteroidota bacterium. Taxonomy (GTDB): domain Bacteria; phylum Bacteroidota; class Bacteroidia; order Chitinophagales; family Chitinophagaceae; genus Sediminibacterium. The sequence continues at coordinate 186,122 of JAZKBI010000001.1, forward strand.
ACCTTTTTCAAAATCTTTTTTACCCGAAGCTGTCCTGTCGATAAAATAACTATTGATGCTTTTATCATAGCCCGCTATCCATTTTTCACCCTTGTCATTGGACAAACTGATAGAAAAATTTTCCATTGTAATACTATTAAATTCAAGTTTTGCCGGGCCCTCAAATTTATAATTGAAACTGTTGATGATTTTTTCTTTTGTTGTTTTTTCACCAAGAACTTCCAATTCTTTTACAGGTAATGAACGAAGGTAATACTGCCCGTTTACTTTTGCCAGGCTTAGCTCACGCGGCACCGTCATTGCACTGCGCCATTTTTCAGTGGGTACAGCCTGTGCATATTGCCAGTTGCTCATCCATCCTAAAAATATGCGGCGGTTGTTGGCGTTCGACCAGGTAACACCTGCATAGTCATCTGTTCCTGCATCTATCCAGCGCGTATCCTGTTGAGTACTGGTAAATGTTTTGCCATCAAAATCACCGATAAAATATTGTGTGGCCGATCCGCCCTGCGGGCCACCGGGGTTGATACTTACGAGTAATACCCAGGCAGTGCTACCATCTTCATCAGTCATAGGGAAAAGATCCGGGCATTCCCATACACCGCCATGAGAACCCCATGTTTCACCAAATTCAGATTCTTTGGTCCATTGTTTGAGGTCCATGGAAGAATAGAAACTGATCCGGTCTTTGGTAGCGAGTGTCATGATCCATTTTTTTGCCTGGTCATTCCAGGATACTTTGGGATCCCTGAAATCTTTGATGCCGGGATTTTTTAACACGGGATTGCCGGCATACTTGATCCAGGTTTTTCCCTCATCAAGACTATATGCAATGCTTTGGTTTTGAAAAGTATCTTTTCCTTCTTTCTCGCCTTTCGGATCATGATGCGTGAAGATCGCGATCAACGGGATCTTTCCGTCTCTGCCGAAACCTGAACTGTTTTCTTTATCAACCACCACACTTCCTGAAAAAATATAACCCAAACTATCGGGATATAAAGCAATTGCCTGTTCTTTCCAATGCACAAGATCCTTACTTGTTGCATGTCCCCAATGCATCGGACCCCAAACGGTACTGTCTGGATAATATTGAAAGAATAAATGCCAGGTATCGTTGTAGAACACCATCCCGTTCGGGTCATTCATCCATTTTTGTTTGGGAGAGAAATGGATCTGCGGGCGATGAGGCGCCGAATATAATTGGTCTGTATCTTGTTTGCAGGCTGTAGCTAATAATAGTAAAAGGCAGATGTATCTCATAAAAAGAATGAATAAATGAAAAAAATTCAGTTTGAAATTAACGATAAATAAATCATTGGCAAACCTATTTCCTCTCAACCGAAAACCGCAATTTTATACCATGTACAGTAAACAGGAAACCGCAACTATCAAACAATCATTCTGGACAAGCTTTGGTCTGTATATGAAGCCTGTGCCAACCGCAGCCGGCCAAAAGAACAGCTGGATCAATTATAAAACAGGGATACCACATATTTATTTCAGGATGGTTGCAGAAAAAAGATATGCCTCCATTGCTATTGAAATTGCGAATCCTTCTGAAGAGATGCGGGCAATGCAATTTAAGCAGTTTGCCCAGCTCAAAACATTGTTTCAAAACATGGCAGGCAAAGAATGGACCTGGCAGGAAAATACTATTGACAGTAATGGCAAACCCATGAGCCGGATCTATCAAACCCTTGCTGGTGTAAGTGTTCTGGCCGAACAGGATTGGCCGGCGATCATATCCTTTCTCAAAACAAGGATCATTGCATTGGACGCATTTTGGGAGGAAGTGAAATATGGATTTGAATAGCTATCTTGGTAGAAGCCTTCTTCGCGAACACCTATTTCAAAAAATCAACCGATGAATATCTCCAGATGCTTACCTGTTTGCTTCTTAGTATTTCTGTCTGCTTTCGGCATTTCGCAAAAACCCTTGCGCGTAGCTGTAGCGGGGATTTCGCATGGGCATTCAGCTTTTATTTTAGGGCGGAAAACGGGTAACGATCTCACGGTGGTTGGTGTATTTGAAACCAATACAGAACTGGCCAATCGTTATGCCGATAAATATCATTTCAGTCCTTCCATTATTTACGATGATCTCGATAAAATGCTGGATATTGTAAAACCCGAAGCAGTATTGGCTTTTGGATCTATTTACGACCATATGCGTGTAGTAGAGAAATGTGCACCACGCGGTATTCATGTAATGGTTGAAAAACCATTGGCCACAACACTGGCGCAGGCCAAAAGAATGCGGGAACTGGCTTCACGGTTTAAGATACATGTGCTCACCAATTTTGAAACATCATGGTATCCATCCACTGCAAAAATGTATCAAATGGTGCAGGACAGCAATTTCACCGGGAGGATCAGGAAAGTGGTGATACATGATGGCCACCAGGGTCCGAAAGAGATCAATGTAAATCCCGAATTTTTCGAATGGCTCACTGATCCCGTGTTGAATGGCGGCGGAGCGTTAACAGATTTTGGATGTTATGGCGCTAACCTGATGACGTATTTAATGAAAGAGGAAGAACCCGTTTCAGTAACAGCGGTTACCGGGCATTACAAACCATCCATTTATCCGAAAGTTGAAGATGAGGCAACGATCGTTGTAAAATATCCTTCAGCACAGTGCATTATCCAGGCGTCATGGAACTGGCCATTCAGCAGGAAGGATATGGAAGTATATGGCGACTCAGGATATATTGTTACGATAGATAACAGTGCCATGCGTGTGCGAAGTGCGCAAATGAAAAAAGAAAAAATGATGAGTGTTACGCAAAACGATATCCCGGTGTACACCGATCCTTTTTCATATCTCGTTGATGTGATCAGGGGAACGATCAAGGTTCCTGCCAATGGATTGTATTCATTGGAGAACAATGTGCAGGTGGTAAGAATTCTGGATGCTGCGCGGAGGTCTGCTGAGACTGGGAAAACGGTGATGTTAAAATAAGGGAAGAAAGCTGTGAGCTGTTTCACGCTCGCAGCTCACGGCTCATGGCTCACAGCTTTCTTCCCAAGATTCAACTATGTTTTTCTACAACATGATAGAAGAATACAGAAGGAGGCCCTTCTACGCCGCCCTCTTTCATTTTATCGGCAAGCCTCTTATCATTCATAAATGCTTTGGCTTTGGCCTCATCATTCACAACAAGAATAAGCGTGACCATATGATTATCGCCAACAGAATAACCTACCATCCTGTCTGATAAACCGGCATCCATTCTTGCCTGTTTATCACTGTCAAATATTTTTTTCCAGGCGCCGAAATCTTTCACCTTGTGTTTGATCATTACACGTGCTGTTTGTTCCGTTTTAGAGGTGTCATTCATTACCCTGTCTACATAATCTATTTCCGGTGCGCCCATCACGCCGGCTTTTTTCATCACTTCTTTTAATTTAGGGTCGGCAGCCATTGTTTGGGCTTTGGCTACGTCATCCATATAGAAGATAACCATAACCATGTTGGGGTCGTCATTCCCCCTGGCAACAATATGATCATGTAACCCATTGGCTAAACGATTAGTACTGTCTGCATCGTACAATGGTTTCCATTTGGCATAATTGGCCACTTTATGTTTGATGAACATTTCTTTTTTCAACTCCGGTGGCGGGCTTACGCTGACGGTGGTACTGTCTGTTACAACTTCACTTTTTTTTTCGACTGAATTACATGATATCATGGTTGCCATGAGAAGCACAGGCAACAGTTTGATACTGCGGGTTACGTCTTTCATGTTGGTTGGTTTTTAAGATGATAGAGTTTGTGTGGACGAACAAAATAATAAAGATGGATTGTATTTGCAAGTGGTACCCCAAAGAAAATAGGTTGCAGCATTTTCCACCGGATCAACCTGCAGCCCAATCCTCATTATTTGAAATGTCTATTTAAAACACATCAGCTTTACAACGGCAGCGACAAGCGACCTTTATTATTTACCTCCATTCGCCGCCCATTCATCCATTTTCTTTTCAAAAACGGATAAAGGCAATGCGCCGTCTTTCAAGATCGCATCATGGAAAGCAATCAATGTGAAATGATTGCCCAATTGTTTCTGGTACCTGTTGCGGAGTTCTTTTATTTTTAATTCACCCACTTTATAACTGAGCGCCTGGCCGGGTGTTGCCATATATCTTTCGATCTCGGCAGTAGCGGCCTGTTCGGTAATGGCTTCATTCTTCCTCATGTAATCAATGGCCTGTTCTCTTGTCCAGCCTTTGGCATGCAAACCTGCATCAACTACCAGGCGGATGGCCCGGTGGATCTCGGCACCCAAAGCATCAAAGTATTGATAGGGACTGGTGTAGCAACCCAATTGTTTGCCAAGGCTTTCACAATACAATCCCCAGCCTTCTGAAAAAGCGCTGTTTCCGCCATTCTGCCTGAACAAAGGCAAATTCTGATTCTCTCTTTGAAGCATTACCTGGAAATGGTGTCCCGGAATCGCTTCATGAATAAACAGGCTTTCTTTGGCCGTTGTGTATTTGGTTGCATCAACAATGGGTACATAAAAAATACCGGCACGTGAGCCATCCGGTAATCCAGCGAAATATTGCGCCGCAGCAGAGGCAGCACGAAAAGCTTCGGTCTGTCTTACCTCAAATGCGGTTTTAGGTCGCAGTGAAAATAAGGCATCGAGATAAGGCTCTATTTTTTGCTGAATGGCGCGGTAAGCAACCAATACTTCTTCTGCATTTTTATAAGGAAGGAACTTCGGGTCTGTTTTTGTGTAAGTAAAAAATGATTGTAAAGACCCGGTATATTTTACCTCCTCTTTTACTTTCTCCATTTCGGTTTGTATACGTTTTACCTCTGCAAGCCCTGTATTAAAAAGTTCATCAGGTGTTTTGCGTGTGGTGGTCGACTGGCGGATGGCGAATTCATACAGCTTTACGCCATTGGGTAATGCGCCGATACCGCTGGTAGTTCTTGCTTTGGGCAGGTATTCATCCCTCAGAAAATCCTCCAGCTTTTTGTAAGAGGGGTTGATATAGGTTGTGATCAGGTCTTTGAATTCTTCCGTGAAACGTTTTTTTTCCGCATCAGAAAAAGTTTTTGGAAACAGGTTAACAGGGCCATAAAAAACACTCTTAGTGGGATCATCGGCCTGCAATGCTTTTAATTGCGGGATCATTTTTACAACCAGGGCTTTAGGCAATACAATATTTTCAGCGATTCCTTTTCTGAAATAAACAATATTACTGTCGCTCCAGGCAACATATTTTTTTGCCCTGCTTAACCAGTTATCATAGTCTTTCACTGTTTTAAAAGGTTGCGCGCCGGTGCCGCTTCCCAGTTGCCCCAGGGTAAGTTCCAGTGAAAACATCTGGTTAAAAGGCGTGCGGTTTGATTTCATTGTTAACCCTTCAAGGCCCATCTCCATATTGTATTTGAAAACATCGTAGCTGAGTTTGTCGTTCCGGTTCAATGTATTCCTGTCAAATTTTTTTAACCGGGTAAGGTATTGTGTATAATATGATTTCACTTTTGATAAGTAGGAATCTGTAAAGGTTACCGGTAGTTGGTCATTGTACCGCAGGTCGCCAATTTGTGTGGCCTGCATAGGGAATAGGCGGAGGGTTTCTTCACCAAAAGATTTGAAGAGATCAGAGAGCTCTTTATTATCTTCTTTGTTTTGTGAAATAACAGGCTGCAGGAAAAGAAAAGCTGCAAGAATGCAAAAAGTATATTTCATGATGTGGTTTTATAAAGATGACTGTAATGATATTAAAATGAGAAAGCGAGATCGGGTTCATTTTATGCGTGTATCGATCTTATACACTTCTCTTTTCACATTTTCATACACTGCCTGATAAAAGATGATTAGCGGCACTGGTTTTTTTCAACGATTACTCGGTCTTACAAAATCGGTATAGAATAAAAATACCTATATTTAAAACGCTATCTAAACACGGGGATCAAGTTAAGGGGATTTTAATATTGCATCACAAAATCATTACCGGTCGAGAGAAAATATATTGAATACACACGCCCCGTTCATGACAGATAAAACATTCACCAAACCATTTTATATTTTTTTCCTGGTGATACCCCAGGGGTTGAGCCAGGGGTTTGTGTCGGTAACCTTACCTTATCTTCTAACACAACATGGCTTTCCTGTGGCAACTACTTCAGGCATTGTAGCGCTGGCGGTTTTTGCCAATGTCTGGCGTTTTCTCTGGGGGCCGGTGGTTGATCTTTCATTGAGTCTGAAGAAATGGTTCTGGATAGGGTTGCTGGTAAGCATGGCCACCCTGCTCATACTCTGTTTCACAAACCTTACTATAAAGAACGAACTGATCATTTCGCTGGTGGTATTCCTGTCGCAGGTAGCTTCCACATTTACTTTACTGCCGGTAAATGGTTTTATGGCAAAACGTATTGAAGAGCAGCACAAAGGCAAAGCATCCGGTTGGTACCAGGCGGGGTCGCTCACAGGTGTCGGATTGGGAGGGGGTGTTGGATTATGGCTTGCCTCACATTATAATATGGTGATAGCGGGGTTAGTGACCTGCGCAATATCTGTTTTGTTTTCATTGGTGATCATATTGATCAAAGATGTGCATGCTCAAAAAGAGAATACCATTCTGAAAGAAATAACTGTGATCGGTAAGGACCTGTTTTCCATGCTCAAAGTACCAGTCGCACTTTTTGCGATGATCCTTATCCTCCTCCCCATCGGCACCGGCGCCGCTGCCAATGTATGGGCCGCCATAGCGAACGACTGGAAAACAGATGCCGACACTGTTGCATTGGTAACAGGCATCTTAAGCGGGTTGGTTAGTGCGGTAGGATGCATTGCAGGCGGATATTTCGCGGACCGCAAAGGTGTTTGGACCGCCTATTTGTTTTTTGGAATTTTTTGTGCACTGGTGGCCATCGTAATGGCAGTACTTCCCTATCAGCGCTGGGTTTATATCAGCGGTGTACTGGTGTACACTTTCGCAACAGGCCTGGTTTATGCCGCCTTTACAGCAGTGATATTATTTGTGATCGGCAAAAAAAACGTGGCCACCAAGTTCTCGTTGCTTTCTTCCCTCGGTAATATTCCTGTGATGTATATGACGATCGTTGATGGACAAGTGCACGATGGATACAATAGTAAGATCATGCTCCTTGTTGAAGCGGCGGCGGGTATCCTGTTCGTAATTGCAGCGGCATTGGTATTGCGGTGGTTGAAGGCAAGGAATAAATTAGTGCAGAGAGTGGAGTGATAGACATGATCGCTTGCCGGTATTAAAAAATGCTTTCATTTCAATACCCTCAATACGTTAAACATATAATTAATGTATCTTGAGACCACCAAAACTATCACCTGCATGAGGCGATCTATCATTCTATTGGCATCTTTGATCATTCTGCAAACCTCCGCTGCGCAATATTTAAATCCTGATAGTTTATGGCATGTTATTGAGAACACAAAGGATAAAGACCTGCGGTTCGATCTGCTATACAAAATGAACCTCCGCTACCAGAGTGCCAGCCTGGATTCAAATATATTCTTTGCTAAAAAGTTATTGGACTACGGGGAGAAAATAAATGACCATAAGATCATCGCCTACGGGACACTGAATTTAGGCTACCCTTTTATACGTACAGGCGACCTCCGAAAAGGACAGGAATACATTTTAAAGGCAACTAAAATTGCAGAGCAATATCCTGACAACGAAGTATTCTCCAGGATAAACAATTTCAACCAGAATATAGAAGTAGACCCACAAAAGAAGTTGGCGTATATAAAGAAAGCAGTTTCATATGTGAGCGCGGTTAAAGGAGCTGATCTGTATAAGGTCATTCTCTTTGCCAATGCAAGTAACGCCTTCCGGAACTTCGACATTGATTCCTCTTTGTTTTATGCGCAAAAAGCCAATGAGATCTCTTCAAAAATCGGTGACTCACTTAATACGGCTGTGCCACTTCAATTGGCATTAACGTATATGAAAATGAAACAGCCAGACCTGGCACTGGTTTATTTTAAACGTGCCCTGGCCAATGCCCTGAAATCTGATTTGATCGGGGACCGCATCAGGGGTTATGGTGGAATGGCGGGGTATTTTATTGCAATGAACAGGAAGGATTCGGCCTTGTATTACCAGAAAAAAATCTTCTACCACGGATATAAAGAAACAGTAGGCAGTAAGGTTAATTCCGCCAAATGGCAATTTGAATTTTATACAGAACAGGGAAACAAGGATAGTGCGATCAAGTATGCAAAATATTATATTGACGGCAATGATACCCTGAATAACAGGAACGCAATCGCCGATCTGCAAAGATCAAGATTTGAAGAGGACCTTCGCCAACACGAATTGCAGGTTGCCAAAGAGGAGGAACAGGAACAACGTAACCGCAACCTCCAGCTGGTTATTACGGCAATTGTGATCTTGTCTATAATAACGCTGTTTCTTTTGTTGAGCAGAAGTGTCCTGGTTAGTCATAGATTGGTGGCATTCCTGAACGTAGTTGTTTTATTGGTGGTTTTCGAGTTCATCAATTTATTAGTGCACCCCTTCCTTGAGAAGATCACGCATCATTCACCCATTTTAATGTTGGCTGCGTTGGTAATGATCGCAGCGCTGATCGTTCCGCTTCATCACCGGTTAGAAAAATGGACAAGCGCTAAACTGGTAGAAAAAAATAAAGCCGTTCGCCTGCGTAATGCAAAAAAGATTGTGGAAGAATTGGAAACTTCAAAAACCAGCTAGGCGGTTTCGTAAATTTTTATATGCCATACAATGAATGATAAGTAATGAGTAAGGAACAGGATATACAGAATATCGATACAAATATGCCTACGGAAAATGAACCGCCACATTTTCCGGAAGACCCGCATGCAATCATATCACCACAAACAAGCCCTATGGAAGTACACCACCATCCACACGTTGAAAAGAAAAACTTCAAAGAATATTTGCTGGAAGGATTGATGATCTTCCTGGCGGTGAGTATGGGATTTATTGCAGAAAGCATTAGAGAAAACATCACTAAACGCGAACATGAACATCGTTTAATGGAAATGTTAGTGCAGGATTTTAAGGAAGACATAAAAAAAACGGATACTGCCTATAAAAGAAATAAGATTAAAATTCTTAAACTGGATACCCTTAGAAGATTGGTCTTTACTGCTATAGAAAAGGAACTGCCTGATTCAGACTATAGAAAAATGTATTACATTTTAATTACCTACGGCCAGTCTGCATTGCCATTAAGATTTGTGCCCACTGAAAGGGCGCTTGGTCAATTTGAAAAAAATGATGCGTTTAATTTTGTCCGTAAACAAAATGTTTCTGACAGCATCCTTAATTATAAAGAGAATAATTCGGTATTAATTAGTCAGTTTCAAATCTTCAGGGAGTATTATCAATTAAAAGCAGCAGAAGTTGCACACCAGATTTTTAAAAGCTCCCTGCTGGAAGATTTTGTAGATCATCCCACGATAAATATATTAAGTTCAAAAATAAATTTCACTTTGATAACCAGGGGTAAATCGATTTTAGAACTATATGGGTTTAAATTAAGAGATGCCCGTTCCTTTTTGCAAGGGTACACTAATTTATTACAGGCTCAAAAAACAAGAGCGGAGAGATTGATAAATTTGGTTGAGAAAGAATATCAGTTAGAAAACGGGGAAACAAAAAGCCGCTAATGAGTGAGGAACAAAACATATTGGATACTAAAATGAATAAGGAAAATGAACCACCACATTTTCCGGAAGACCCCCATGCAACGATACCATCACCAGAAAACACTCCTATGGAAGTACACCACCACCCAGATGTTGAAAAGAAAAGTTTTAAAGAATACCTGCTGGAAGGACTGATGATATTCCTGGCAGTAACTATGGGGTTTATAGCTGAGAATATAAGAGAGAATATAACTGATCACGAAAAAGAAGAAGAATATGTTCTGTCAATGATAGAGGATGCCAAAACAGATACAATGAATATCCGTATAGCCATCGCTCAAAATAAAAAACGCATTGTCAATATGGATTCGTTAGAAGCGTATTGTTTTAACTATGATGGTTCAGAAAATGACAGGATAACTATGTTTCGTTTAATTAAAAGGAGTTTTGGCCACCCGGACTATGCCTATCCAACAGAAAGAACGTTGTCGCAATTGAAAAATTCCGGTGGTATGCGGTTGATACGAAAAAAAGCCGCGTCAGACAGTATCATATTATATGATGATTATGCTAAGAAATTAACTGCGCAACAATTCAATTATGAGCAATTTCAATATGAAGTAGCGAACCTGTCGGTCCAGCTTTTTAATTTTAAATACTACCGGCCACAAAAAGATAGTGTACACCAGGGGAAAGTTCCGGTTGCGCCATCGTTACCCACCCTAATGAACAATGATAGAGCGAAGCTGATAGAGTTTGGTAACAGGATCTATTTTTCCCGCGGAATTGTTTTTTTCTATATCATCCGATTACAGGAAATGAATGAGCATGCTATACACCTGATCCATACGTTACAGAAAGAATATCATTTAGAAAACGAATGAACAAAGAATAATTCATGAGTGAGGAACGAAACACACAGGATACGGAAATGAACAGAGAAAATGAACCACCACATTTTCCGGAAGACCCGCACGCAATCATACCATCACCAGAAACCACTCCTATGGAAGTACACCACCATCCACATGTTGGAAAGAAAAATTTTAAAGAGTATTTACTGGAAGGATTGATGATCTTTTTGGCGGTGAGTATGGGCTTTATTGCGGAGAATATCCGGGAAAAAATTTCAGAGCATGAAATTGAGAAGCGGAATATAGAGCTAATAGTTGATAATTTGAAAGAAGACACAACTGCTCTCCGGAAAGTTATCATCAACAAAGCAAAAGCAAGTTCCCTTATTGATAGCCTGTTGATGATCAGGGATAAGAATTTGAATGACAGTAATGTATATAAAGAATTTAATTTATTGTATGCCCGTTTGGGAAGTCTTTTTTGGTTTCATTCGAATAATTCCGGACTGGATCAGATGAAAAATTCCGGAAGCCTACGACTGATAAAGAAAAAGCAGGTATTGGATAGTTTGTATTTATACGAAAAAGGAAGTAGAAATATTGAATTTGGCAATGGTGATCCCGTTAAAAATGTTTTAGACAAAGCAGATGAATTAGCAGGCGGTTTCATGGTATATGACCATATGAAGCCCCGGGCATTTAACCTCGAGCAACATAAGGATGAAATTAACAGATTTTATAATTACTACTTCGGAGTTAATGTAAATTATAAAGGATTTTATATTCCCCAATGCCGCAGGCAGTTGGAAAGGGCAAAAAGACTTATCAGTTTATTGCAGGAAGAATATAAAATAGAAAAATAATTAATGCAGAAATGCATTCTGAAATGTCAAACCGAACTAATGCGTAACAATTTAAAAGCAACAGCCATCAAATTACTGGTCTACATGGTCATTGGATTTGGCATTGCATTTATCTGGCATAAAATGAAGAATAGCTAATGAGTGAGAAACCTGATATACCCGGCAAGGATGATAGGGATGATGCACCACCACATTTTCCGGAAGACCCGCATGTAGTCACACCGTCACCAGAAACCACACCTATGGAAGTACACCACCACCCACATGTTGAAAAGAAAAACTTCAAAGAATATTTGCTCGAAGGACTAATGATTTTCCTGGCCGTGAGTATGGGATTTATTGCGGAAGGCCTCCGGGAACATATCGGTGACAGGGAAAAAGAAAAACAATTTATGGAATCACTATCCCATGATCTTAGTACAGATATCGAAAATCTGGAAAGAATTCAGTTACGAAGGGCTAAACGAGGACCCTACCTGGATTCGTTTATGGCAATTTTAGGTAGAGGTGATTTGCTGTCACAAAGCAGGTATTTATATCAGTACAATACGATAACTGTCCGAACCGCACCATCCACTTTTCATCCTACTGATGGCACGATGGAACAATTAAAAAATACCGGTAATCTGAGGTTGGTGATAAAAAATCATGTCAGTGATAGTATCATAGCGTATGATGTAGGAGTAAGGGATGTTGTAAGATATCAAAATTCAGCGGCAGAGTTGCTTAGCGAATACCGGTCTGTGGCCCAGTATGTTTTTGACGGTGCCTACCTGACACAAATGCTTGATTCGAGTATAAACTATCATATACTGACGTTTAATCCACCGATCCGGCAAAATGAGGAAGCTTTATATAATATACGGTACCGGTTACATACTTTAATGGTTCATGACAGGGCGAGCAAATTTGTTATTGATAATATTTTGCGAAAGGCTAAAAACCTGTTGCAACTTATTCAGAAAGAATACCATTTAGAAAACGAACAAATAAAAAAATGATAGGCCATGGTCTTTTGCCTTGCATTTACCTGTTACAAAATAAAGAATAGCCAATGAGTGAAAAACAGGATATAATAGATAAGGATACAAATCTGCAAATAGAAAATGAACCACCACATTTTCCGGAAGACCCTCACGCGCTTATACCATCACCAGAAACCACCTCTATGGAAGTACACCACCACCCACACGTAGAAAAGAAAAACTTCAAAGAATATTTGCTCGAAGGATTGATGATCTTCCTGGCTGTGAGTATGGGATTTATTGCGGAAAATATCAGGGAAGGGATCACTGAAAGACAAAAGGAACATGAGTATATTGAAGCGATTGTTGAAGATCTTTCAACGGACCAGGATAAGATCGGGAATGCTGTTCTCTATTTGAATGAGCGTTTAAATTATACAGACAGCCTGGTGTATCTGTTGAATAGGAAAGAAATGATGGTAAATACTTCCGACTTCTATTTTTATGGAAGAATAGTGTCGAGGTATGTTCCCTTTGTCTGTCATAGCGCCAGTTTTGATGAAATGAAAAGCAGCGGAATGTTCCGGGTGATCAGGAAAAAGAATATTGTTAAAATGATTCTTGAGTATTATGCCGTACTTCCCATTATTAAAGAATACGAAGCACGGGTGGCCGTAATCGATGGCGATTATCGTATTGTATTTGCGCAATTGGCAGATCCAGTAGTTACAGCGGGTATGTTTAATTATAAAAAAGAAGGTTTGAAAAAACCTGAGGGGAACCCGCCATTAAGAAACAGGTCTGTGGAATTAATGTCCCTGCTCTCCATGAAAGCACAAAATATGTTAACCGTAAGAGTGGCCATTCGTGAGCAAATAGTTGAAATGCAGAAAGCAGGTAAAGAACTATTGACGCTTATTAAAAAAGAATATCATTTACAAAATGAGTTACCCAAGAATAATTAATGAGCGAGGAAACTGATTTACACGAAAGGGATGCAAAGATGCATACGGAAAATGAACCACCACATTTTCCGGAAGACCCGCATGTAATTACACCATCACCAGAAATCACCCCTATGGAAGTACACCACCACCCACATGTTGAAAAGAAAAATTTTAAAGAGTATATACTGGAAGGATTAATGATCTTTCTCGCAGTGAGTATGGGATTTTTTGCAGAAAGCTATAGGGAACATCTTGTAAACAAGGAACGGGAGAAACAATATGTCAATTCCTTTTACCAGGATTTGAAGAATGATCAAAACGAGTTGCCAACATTAATAAGAGCCATTAGAAGGCAGCAATTGGAGCCTGCTGCATCATTACCGGTTTTATTCAGTAAAGTAAGTCTCACCACACCTGCGGATTCGATCTATTATTTTTTTAGAAAGTTTATCAGGCAACAGGGGGTAAAAGCATTTATAACTGACAGGACCTTTGAACAAATAAAAAACGCCGGTGAAATGCGCCTCATAACCAACCGGCAGGTTGCTGATAGTTTGATCGATTATTACAAGCAAATTGGGTTCATAGATTATTTGCAGCAAACCCTGCTTGGGTACAAATCTAGATTTTCTGAAAACCTTCCACTTGTTTTGAAAAGTACGGATTATGCGATAGCAATAGATAGTTCGAATGGTGTAATCATGCCCGCACACCATGTTTACCTTCTGAGTAAAGATCCGTTTATTGTAAATAAAATTCTTATACAGGTGGATGATATTGGAGCATTAAGCAACACCATAAAAATAATGGTTGAAGAGGCGCTCAGGAAAAATGATGATATTAGAAAACTGATCGAAGATAAATATGGAATTGAAAACTAAAAAAAGAGGTAATTGTACGGCCATATCGCCCGGTTTCTAACTTGTATTAAACACATTTTTATGAAAATATCTCCGTTTATTATTTTAGTGATCGCACCTATTGTGTCCTTCTCACAAGGCGGATCAGAAATAGTTTTACTCGATATGCAGGTGAAAGGCAAAACGATTACACTTTCCAATCCCGTAAACGTTACCAATCATAAGGGATATGATAACCAGCCTTTCTTCTCTCCCAAAGAACCCATCCTGTATTTTACTTCCGACAGGGATACTGCCAATACAGACATCAAAATATATAATTACCAAACCGGCACCACTTCTTTTTTAACCAATACACCGGAGAATGAATACTCTCCCACAGTAACACCCGATGGTAAATTCGTCTCCTGCATCATCGCAAGAAAATCACCTTTTGCACAGGACCTGGGAAAATATCCTGTTAATGGAGGCGAACCGGTTATTTTGATCAATAACCTTGTAGTGGGTTACCATGCATGGATCGATGAAAACAAACTATTGTTATTTGTGCTGGATGATAACAGGCATAACAGTTTGCATTATTATGATCTGATCAAAAAAGATGATAAAGTGATCGCACAAAACCCCGGACGTGCACTACGGAAAATTCCCGGCGAAAATGCGATGAGCTTTGTTGACAAAACAGATTCTCTAAGCTGGAAAATTAAGAGACTTGACATCGCCACGATGCAGATCTCAGACATCGGCCCCACTTTGTTACGGAAAGAGGATATGGCCTGGGCCAGCAACGGCATGATCATCATGAGTAATGGAATGGACCTGTTTTCCTTGCAACCGGGTAACAGTGAAGGTTGGCAAAAAATAAATATCGTGAACAATAATTCATCTGTACAGGGCATTACGCGTTTAGCGCTAAATGCAGATAATTCAAAAATGGCGATTGTGGTAAGGGAATAACAGCTTTTTTCTTTGTGTCCATCTCCAAACTCCCAGGCTGATGCTAAATACCCAGGGTTCTTCCCGCGGATCTCAAAGATATCCTGTGGAAAAAATAATAAAATTGAAGTGCTCGGAATACCCGGGCCATACTTTCCTTTTGTACATTTAATAACAAACCCTGTTGTATGAAATACCTAAAATTCCTCGCCTGTTTAGTTGCGGTAACTTTACTGGCAGAAACTCCACCTGGTTGCTGCCAGTCAGATTACAAACCAACAGTCCATCAGTATCAGAACTTCACCCCGATAAACGAACCGAATGCGATAATTGAAAAGATAACCGTTATAGGCGCCGAGGGAGTTTTCCTGCTGATCAACAACAATGGCGTCCAGTCCATTGCCTTATATGCAGCTGAGCCTGTGTTTGAATGGTACACCATTCCTTTGCCAAGTGAAAAAACAAAAGTGGTTGATATTGCGGCAACAATTTATGGCGGTT
The DNA here is from genome assembly GCA_040388705.1 of Bacteroidota bacterium. Taxonomy (GTDB): domain Bacteria; phylum Bacteroidota; class Bacteroidia; order Chitinophagales; family Chitinophagaceae; genus Sediminibacterium. Next base: position 201,683 of record JAZKBI010000001.1, read on the forward strand.
TGTTCGCATTGCAATATGATGCCGCAGGGCAACCTAGCATTAGCTATTTCTATGGTACCAAATGGTCGAAAATAAGTATCGGGAAATTAAATGGAGTTATCACTAAGATTTTTTGCTTTACTGATGCCTACCTGTATGCGGCGGGAAATTTCACGGAAGATGGTCATCCATACCGGCTTGCCATTTACGATTACAGTAAAAAATGGAAACCGGCTTTGGCTCCAAACGATGAGATGTTTGATAATACCACCGTAAAAAAAATGTCTGTTGGTCATTGGCGCGAAAGCCTGCTATTACAAAACAACAGCACTGGAAAATTTTCAGTAGTACTTTACGACGATGTGAATCATAAATGGGAAACGCTGCAAACGGTGCCTAACCAGGTAGCCGATATGGCTATCACAACCAATAACACACTATATATCTGCGGTAGTGACGATGGCTCGGGCAAACCTTACCTGCAACGTTGGGTAAAAGGAGCGTGGGAGAAAATAGACATAGGCGCCAATGGGTTTACGCAGCCCGAAATGATAGTAGCCTACAGTGATGAGATATGGGTGGCGGGCCCCGCTAAAAACGCACCATTCTATTCGATTGAACACTGGTGGGATAATAAGTGGTACAAGGGCAGTATAGCACCGGCTAACCTGAAAAAGTTCGGTCGCACTACAGTAAATACCTATCTCGTTGCCGAGGAAAATGGCAGGAACGTTTTCTATCGTTCGTTAAGTGAAGCGGCTCAATCTCCACCTACCCTTCCATCGCTACAGGGACCCCCACCCGGTTCACTTAGTGATCTTGCCGCTATCGTACGAAAGAAAAATGCAAAGGAGGAGTACGATAAAAGAATGGCGGATATCCGGAAAGTGTACACAAGTGTACCTGAGCTAATAGATGCATTCGTAAAGGCCCGGGAAAAATACAAAAACATGAGGGTCATGAGTTTCGGCGCACTGAATATGGGGTCAATGAAAGAAATCGATGATGTCATTAATCAAGCGAATGATGTGCTCGCAACTTTGCTATATTATTATGAAGGCAAATTGAAAGCGATGACAGTAAAGGATGAGGAATCCGGGCTGGCTATTGCTTTTCAATACTACCTTACTGTACACATAACCCAGATAAAAGATATAGGCGATGGAATGTCATCCATTAAGGGTACACTTACATCCTTAGCCAAGGAGAGCAAACCTTCATCGGCCGCCAATAACAGCTTCGGGTATTTATCTAAGCAGATCAACGTAGACAAGGCTAATCTCATCAATGCGGCAACCGGCGTAACCACAGCATGGAACCTTTATCGCCAGAAAATGAACCTGCCAACGGAGAAGGCACCTTTATTGTAACAGTAATAAAAAAAATAGGAATGGGATTGTTTTGGCGAAAATCGGATTTGTCTCTTTGTAGATATAAAGCTTTGCAAGCGCTCGAAACGGAAGAATAAAACATTCAAAGAATAAGAAAGGGCATCCCGCGTATCGCGGGATGCCCTTTGCCGTTGTGGTATATTAGTATCCAGAATTTTGCTGCGCCCCTATACCCGGGTTTGCATTAATTTCTGTTTGAGAAATAGGCAGCACCGTTTTAAAGAATGCCCTGTCGATCGTTTTAGGACGGGTAGGCACTGAGATGCCGATGATATCGTCGTTAAATGTGATCGTTTTATTCAGTCGTATCATATCAAAAAACCTTTGTCCTTCACCATACAGTTCTTTACTTCTTTCATCAAGGATCATGTCTGAAGTTACCGTTAACGCAGTTGCCGCAATCAAATTGGGTGAACGTTTCCGGATTGCATTGAGGTAAGTGGCTGCTTTAGTGGCATCAGTGGATAAAGCAGCTTCTGCCGCAATTAAATAAATTTCAGATAGCCTTATCACTTTAATGTTTACTGCCGTATTGGTTGCTTTTCCATCTCCGGCCAATGTAGTGCTTCCGCTGTATTTATACACAGCTCCTTTACGGGGAACGGCGGTAGTGGAGATCTCATCATCATTCATCACACCCCATCTTACATCAGCTGCATCCTGTTTTAACCTGTTCAGAAAATAATCACTCGCTATAAACCAGCCTAAAATAGTACTTCCACCATCACCTTTTTTTCTGTGGTAGGCGCCAATGGAATTTGCGCCAAGATCTCCTTCGAGCGCATAAACACCTATTTCAAAAATAGATTCTGAACCAAACTGTGTTTTCCACGAGTCTACCCAATTGGCATTGGTATACAGTGTATACACATTGCTGGTGATGATCTCTTCAGCATATTTTAAAGCATTGGCATAATCTTTCATATACAGGTATACCCTTGCCTGCATAGCGATGTTGCCATAATAGTTGATAAAACCATTGGCTTTTGTTTTGGCCAGTAAGGGAGCGGCCGTTTTTAAGTCTGCTAATATTTGTGTGTAATTATCACTAACCGTATTCCTGAGCGGCTGGGCAGATGAAGTCAATGTGGTTGTGATATTGGGTACGCCAAACGAGGCTTTGTCAAGATCATAAGACTTGCCATAAAGCCTCACCAGGTCAAAATACATGATTGCCCTGAGCGTTAAAGCTTGTCCTCTGTAACTGCTGAACCCAGTGGTGCCCGCCGCTTCCAGCTGGTCTATACCCTGGAGCAGGTTATTAACCTGTAACAGGATAAAGTAGATCTGAGACCAATACCCCGAGTAATTTCCGCTGGAGGCAGAATGATTAAACGTGTACAGCGCATCATTGCCTCTGCCCTGTGATGGGATCGTCATGTCGCCGCCTTTTGCATCACCATACAGTAAGAAGTTTCTTCCATAATAGTCAGAACTGCTCATGCTGCGCACAATGCCATTGATCATTATCTGCGCATCGGCCGGCGTTTTTATCGAGGTAGTTGCATCTACCTGATTGGTAGGCTGCACATCGAGTGTTTTCTTGCAGGAAAACAAACACAGCGCCATCAGGCCGGGTAAAAATATTTTTAGTTTATTCATGATATAAAATATTTGATGGATTAAAAATTAATATCGAGACCAAATGTGTAAATCTTGCCGATAGGCGTTTCCCATCCACGGCTTCCATACTGGTTTACTTCCGGATCTGCGGTTTTATATTTTGAAAAAGTAAGTAAGTTGGAACCGTTAAAGTATATCCTTGCACTGGTTAAACCGATTCTGCGAATGAGGTTGTTCGGCAAATTGTAAGCGAGGTTGATATTTTTTAACCGTAAAAAACTGGCACTATGCATCTGGCGCGTACTGTATTGCATTGGATCGGTAAGATCAATGCCTCTGATCAGCGGCGATGTTCCGGATTTGTTTTCAGGTGTCCACATATCGGTATACACAGATTTCTCCCTGATCCTTTCAAAATAATAACCGTCATCGGAAACATCTTTAAATGCGCCATCATAAATATTGCCGCCTAATTTGTAAATAAAGTTCAGCGTAAACGTAAAATTCTTATAAGATACATCTGTGTTCAAACCGCCATAAACATCAGGCGAGGCGTTTCCGATGATCTTGTAATTTGCTTTGTTGGCTGTATTGGTGGCACCTCTTCCGTTAAATAAAAAATCACCAGCTTTTGGATCAGTGGGATTGTTAACGTACCAAACGTTATTGCCGTTCGCCGGATCTACACCTGCCCATTCATACCCATACAGGCTTAATGTAGGCGAACCCTCCCTGTATATAAACTGCGCCCTGGCATCGCCCCCTGTTGGATCATACCAGACAATATCCCGTCCACCATACAATTTGGTAACTTTTGATTGTATGAACGATGCGTTCACAGATGCATTCCAGGTTACATTTTTGTTATTGATGATCTCTCCGCCAAGTTCCAGTTCAATGCCTTTGTTATTTATCTCACCTACATTGGCCAAAGCACTTGAAAAACCTGTAACGGTTGAAATAGGAACGTCCTGCAACAGGTTTTTCGAATCGCGGTTAAAATATTCAATGGTACCGGTTAACTTTTGTTTAAAGAGTCCGAACTCTAATCCGATATTGGTAGTGTAGTTTGTTTCCCAGGTCAGGTCGGGGTTGGCATTCGTAGACAAATAACCGCCTGCATTACCATTATATCGCAATGTATAGTTGGTTAACGATCTCCATCCGAAATTCTGTGAAGGCAGCGTACCGTTAATTCCGTATGACGCCCTTAATCTTAAATTACTGATAGCAGAAATTGACTGCATGAAATTTTCGTTGCTGATCTTCCATGAGCCGGCAACTGACCAGAAATTACCCCAGCGTGTTACAGGTGCGAGTTTTGATGAACCATCACGACGGAAAGATCCTGACAAATAATATTTCTGTTTGTAATTGTATTCCAGGCGCGATAACAAGGAAACGATCGAGTTGCCATAGTCATACCCGCCGGCTGTAAATGAACCCGCTGGAGATAAAGTTGATAAAGCACTCGAAGGAAGATTTGTACCTGTTGAACTCTGGAAATTCGTATTGTTTTTTTCTACTTCAAAACCACCCAACAGGGTAAAGCCATGTGATCCGAATTGTTTCGCATAATTAGCTGTAGTGGAAGAAACCAGTTTGTTAACACTGTTACTGGTTTCTGTTATGGATCCATTGGTTGAGGACCCGTTGTAGTGAATGGCGCTGTAATACAAATGATCTTTGATGTCAGAATTGTCGTAAGAGAATACCGACTTGATATTTAACTCGGGAAGAATATTGACCGTAACCGTTTCATTTACAGAAAACCGTTTGGTAATGGAACTGTTGTTCCATTGGTCATTGTAATAGACATTGTTTTGCGCCAGGCTTCCGAACCTTGCCGTAAAGGGCAGGCCTGTTTTATAATCTGTGGGCCAGTAATAACCCCAGAGTAAATTCCTTACCTGGAAAAAGTAGTTGGCACCGGTATTCCTGCTATCATTAAAACCAGCCTGGCTGTTCCTGGCAATTCCCACATTGGTAGTAAACTCAAGATACTTCCCAACTTTTTGCGAAATGTTCATGCGGCCCGAAATGCGATCGAGTTTATTTACCGTGATCCTGTTCTGGTCCTTTGTATAATTTAACGAAGTATAGTAGGTTGTATTCTGATCGCCTCCGCTAACAGAGAGATCATTGGTTTGGTAAATGCCCGTTTGGAAATAGGCTTTATCCCAATCGAAGTAAGAACCTTCACGGTTTACAAGGCCATCGGTCATACCGCTGATCATCACGTTTTCATTCAACGCTGTTCCCGCAGTGGCAAATTTATAACCATGCTTGTTAAACCTTGTATTCAGTTGTCCAACGGCATAAGTATTGGCCTGGGCCGCGGTTTGTCCTGCGGATGTTTTATTATCATAAAAGATCCTGTACAAAATATTGGTCTGTTCCTGTATACCCGCGATCTCATAATTATCAGTGGCCCATGATGGTGTAATACCAATTGATGAAGCCAGGTGTACCGTAGGTTTTCCTTTTTTACCGTGTTTGGTTGTGATTACCACAACGCCATTAGCGGCTCTTGAACCATACAATGAAGAAGCTGCCGCATCTTTCAGAATGGTGATCGTTTCAATATCTGCTGGATTGATGGTGTTCATTACATTGTTGGAGCCTATAAAAGAATTGCTCAGGCTGCCCTGGTCTCCCGAAATAACAGGTACTCCATCTATTACATACAAGGGTTCATTACTCGCATTCATCGACCCGATACCCCTGATGCGGATGCTGGGTGTTGCACCGGCCTCACCGCTGGAACTGGTTACCTGCAGACCTGCTACCCTGCCGCCCAGTGTGCCTTGAAATGATGTAGCAGGAACATCTCCGATATCTTTTTGCTTGATCGTGGAGGCGGAGCCTGTATAGCTGCCTTTTTTAGCCGTGCCATAGGCAACAACCATAACATCATTTAATGGAATAAAGGCTTCTTCAAGCTCAATATTAATTGAGCCGCGGCCGCCGATAGCTACTTCCTGTGTGTTGTAGCCAACAAACTGAAAAACCAGGCTGGTGGCATTGGCAGGAACAGAAACTGAATAACTGCCATCACTGCCTGTTGCAACGATTGTTTTGCTTCCTTTAGCAAACACGCTTACACTGGCAAGTGGAACTTTGCTGGCGGAGTTGATAACTGTGCCTCTTATGTTCTTTTGCCCATACGACGCAAGACAGCACACAAGAAGTGCGAATAACATGAGGTGAAAATGTTTTTTCATGATGAATTTTTAGTTAGACAATGGTATTGATATAGCGATTTCGAATTGGCTATTATGTAGGGGTGATGATTGTTTAAAAGATGACTCAATTAGTTTGTTTTCAGGTATTAAATCAAAATCTATTGTTATGCGTTTATTTGCTGGAAAACTGCGGATATTAGCTGAGAAATAATAAGCACTCGCACTTGCCATTTACAATATAGCTTTTAAGATAACAGCATTTTTTGGAATTTTAAAACAATAACTGACATAAATTTTAATAAATGACAAACGGTAAGGGTAATTATTAGAATTCAATTAAATATATTAATTTAATTTTACATCTTTAAAAAGCTGAATTGCCGCATAAAGCCGCAAATTACTTCGAGCCTATTTTTGCAGAAACCCGCCCTTTCAATATTGAAGAATATCTGCTGGAAAGAAATTCAGGATCCTTCCATCTTGTACCGGTATTGCGGAGACCGGCGCAATGTTTTATCTTTAAGCTCCCCTGCTATCGTGCACCTCATGTCATACCAGAATTATGATAACTAACCAATATCCCGGGGATAACAATGATTCCCTGCTGCAATACCAGCAGATCTTTGATGAGAGCCCGGTGCCGAAATATATTTTCGACCTGGAAACGTTTTTCTTTCTTGCTGTAAATGACGCGACCATTTTACAATATGGATACACGCGTGAGGAATTTTTGTCGATGAAGATTACTGAATTAAGACCGGATGATGAGGAAAAAGCAAGACCACTGAAAGAGGTATTATCCAGGGATCCTGACGTTACTTATGCTGATTATGGAAGAGGGAAACACAAACGCAAAAATGGCGAGATCTTTTATGTACATGTCTATGCGCACACCACCCGTTTCAAAGGTAAAGATGCCCACTTTACCATGGCGATAGACATTGACCAGAAAGTGCGCACACAAATTGCGCTGGAAGAAAAGAATACCGAGATCGCAGATATCCTGGAAAGTGTGACCGACGGTTTTTTTGCAGTAAACGCGCGATGGGAAGTGACTTTCATGAACAGTGAAGCCGAACAGATGCTAAAATGGAAACGGGAAGAATTATTGGGAAAGAATTTATGGGAATACTTTCCCCAGGTTGTTGGCAGCAGGTTCTATATTGAATACAACCGCGTAATGAGTGAACGCGTCAGCACTTATTTTGAAGAGTATTATCCCGCGTTGGATCTCTGGATAGCGATGCGTGCGTATCCTTCACGGGAAGGATTAGTGGCCTATTTTGTTGAAATCACCGAACAAAAACGTATCCAGGAAAAGATCGAAAAGGACGAACAGAACCTTAGAGCGATTATCAATAACACGACAGATATGATCTGGTCGATAGACAAGAACTATGATATCATTTCGGCTAATGAACCTTTCAACCGACGCATGGAACTGATAACCGGTAGGCGCATTGATCGCATCAGTCATGGCGAATTTCCCGAACATACCCAACGAAAATGGATCGAATTTTACAAGCGTGGATTTCTGGGTGAATCTTTCAAAACCATCTGGCATGAACAACTACCGGAACTGGATTTGTATGAAGAGATAAGCTTTAACCCGATCATTGATGATGAGGGAGATATCCTGGGATTATGCTGCATTTCCAGGGACATCACGGAGAATTATCTTTATACCAAAAGGATCGAAGAGCAAAATGATCAGCTACGCAAAATAGCCTGGATACAATCGCACGAAGTGAGGGCTCCTCTTTCGGATATCCTGGGACTGGTTGGCCTGATCCGCGAAGGCATTATACCGGGTCATGAGCAGGCCGGCGTGATAGACCTCATCGGCCAGGCAGCGAACAAACTTGATACCGTGATAGCGAAAACAGTACTGGAAACACAGCGTAAAGATGAACAACTGCTGTAGTTGATCTCCTAACCGAAACAATCCTCGAGATTATCTTAATTTAACGTGTTGGGCTATTAAACGAAAGGAGGCCGGGCAACTAAAGTAAAACACGTCCGATCTTTTATGCTGCCTTACTGGACTCTGTAGGTGCCCTTTTGGTGCCCTTCTGGTGCCCTTCTGCATTTCCGCTCCCCTTATACTGCCCTTATACTATCCTTATGCTGTCCTTATGCTGCCCTTATACTGCCCTTATGCTGTCCTTATGTTGCCCTTATGCTATTGTAACGAAACATCTCTGTATCGCTATGTTGAAAAAAATATGCTTAGTACTCCAAACCAATATATTTTCCGACACATAGATACGGAGTACACCGGGTTATATAGAGAATTTTCAATAGCACAACAGGTTTAGCTTAATGACGTTGCCATACGGAACATTTTTAGGAAGAGCTTGCCTTCTCCACTGATAGAAATGAAATGCCCTTTATCATCACATAATCCATGTTTATAAAAACTTTCTCTATTTTCTTCCCTCAATTGTATAGGTATATTTGTTTCATCACTTAATGGCCATTTTATTAAATGGCATTTAACTGCATTTGAAATTCAACAGCGCATGAAAAAAGCATGGCTTACCGGAATGATCTTTTCTGCCTTATGTATGGCAAACACTGCCCGGTCGCAGGCTGTATTCTCAACGAAGCATTGGATGATGTCGCTCGACAAAACAGGAAAGCTGACCAGTATGAAACGGCTCTCTCCTGAGAAAGAGTTTCTTGTTGCTGATTCTGCCAATGCATTATTGCGTATTCAACACAAAGGCAAACTGCTTTCGCCACAAACCTGTGTATGGAAGCCAAAACAATCCGAACTGCAGTTGTCGTATGCAGAAAATATTACTGCAATTATAAAAGTAAAAATGGAATCTTCTTATCTCAGTTTTGAACTGGAGAAACTTAATAAGGCAGAAGAGGCAGAACTTGTTTTATGGGGGCCGTTTCCAAACAGTATCGGTGATACCATTGGTGAAGTAGTAGGTGTGGTGCGCAGCAAAGATTTTGCACTGGGTATACAGGCATTGAATGTAAAAACACTCGGCGGTTACCCGAACGCAGACAGTGATATAGAACCTTCGTATGATATTTTTGAAAAAGGAAACAAAGTAGATGTAACCGGCGAGGATATTGGCAAACAATTGTTCCGTGGCGACGTGGCAAGACCCACTTCTTATGGATCTGTACTTCAGGCTTATTGCAGGAACAGGCACAAAGACAGGATCATCAATAACTGGGGGCATACCAATTATCTTGCGCCTGCTTTTGATGATGGTGGTGTGACAGGTAGCAAGATCGCTTTGTTCGGTGTGCCTGTGAATGAAGTGATGAACACGCTTTCGCAGATCGAAATGGATGAAGGTCTTCCGCATCCCATGCTGGATGGTGTTTGGGGTAAACAGGCTGCCCGCGCATCGGAATCATACCTGATCATGGACTTTGGCGTGAATAATCTGCAGGAAGCTTTGAACGTTACCAAACAGGCAGGGCTTCGTTATCTCTATCATGGTGATCCCTTTGAAAACTGGGGACATTTTACTTTGAAGAAAAAAGATTTCCCGCAAAACTGGGCCAGCCTGCGGCAATCTGTATCGGATGCAGCACAACAGAATATCAGGCTCGGTGTGCATACCTTATCGAATTTTATCACTACCAATGATCCTTATGTAACTCCGGTGCCGGATAAACGTTTGGCAAAAGTGGGTTATGCAACACTTACAGAAAATATAGACGCGCAAACAAAAGAAATCACGATCAGTAGCCCGGTATTTTTTAACCAGTTTCAGAATAATACATTGAAGTCAGTAGTGGTGGGTGATGAAATCATCCGCTACGCTGCTGTTTCCACCGAAGCACCGTGGAAATTACTGAACTGTCAACGTGCTGCATTTGGTACACGTGCAGCAACACATGAAAAGAATGACAGTATTGGTAAACTTATGGATCATCCCTACCAGGTATTCCTTACCAATGCTTCTCTCCAGGAAGAAATGGCAAAAACTATTGCGAAGCTGTTTAATGAAACGGGATTGATGCAAATCTCTTTTGATGGGCTTGAAGGTTGTTGGTCATCCGGTATGGGACAATACGCGCGACAGCTGTTCACCAAAACATGGTATGATAATCTCAAACCAGAGTTGAAAGGAAAAGTGATCAATGATGCGAGTAACCCCGGGCATTTTTTCTGGCATATTTATACGAGAATGAATTGGGGCGAGCCCTGGTACGCAGGTTTTCGTGAGAGCCAGTTGCAATTACGTTTGAAGAACCAGCAATTCTATCGTCGCAACCTGATGCCTTCTATGTTAGGTTGGTTCAGCCTGCGGCCAGAGACAGCGCCGGAAGATATTGAATGGATGTTGGCATTGGGAGCAGGTTACCAGGCGGGCTTTGGTTTATCAACCAGTCTTGAAACGATTAAGAAACATGGAAGAACAGATGAAATATTCTCGATGATCAAGAGATGGGAAAAGGTTCGCCTGGCGCATGTGTTTACTGAAGAACAAGAAGGACGGATGCGAAGCCTGAAAACAGAGTTTCATCTTGATTCGTTGGCAGATAAAAGGTATGCGCTTACAACAGTTTATAATGCATACTATCACCACAAGAATGTACAGAAACAACCCGGCGAGCCCACATTCTCCCGCTTTGTATTTGCCAATAAAGGAGAGGAACAACCGCTTCGTTTTATACTGAACCCGGTGGCGGCAAATGCCAACACAGAAATTTCCATCACTAACCCTTCTTTCACTATCAACCAACAGGATGTTTTTGTAGTTCCGGTTACAGTAAAACAAAACCAGGTTTTGTATTGCGATGGAAACACGATTAAGGTGTATACCAAACAATGGAAACTGGTTGAAACAGTTGGGCTCACAAAACCATTACCAAAGATCAATGCAGGGGAGAACCAAATCATTTTCAATGGACAATGCCAGGGAGAAGACAGTGAGTTCAAGATCGAGTTACGCGCGATGGGAGAGAAAGAGTTGATCCGTTTGTTGGATTAAGTAGATGAACACAAAAAAAAATTCAGATATGCGTTACAGGCTAATCATCATTTCTTGTTTTTTATTGCTAAGTTTTGGATGCAGCCACCGGCTCACTCCTGGCATTGTACCCGGTGATGAAGCAATGCCCCGGTTAAGGATTCTTTCCTATAATATCCATCATGCCAATCCGCCTTCAAAGCCCGGGGTTATTGATATCAGCGCGATTGCCGGTGTTATTAAACAACAACAGCCTGACCTTGTAGCATTGCAGGAAGTGGATTCACATACCAATCGCTCGGGAAAAACCATTAATGAAGCTGAAGAAATTGCAAAGCAATCGGGGATGCCCTATTATTTTTTTGCCAAGGCCATTAATTATGATGGCGGCGAATATGGAGTAGCTATTCTTTCGAGATACCCTATAGAAGAAATGACCAATGAAGCATTGCCAACTGAAGAGAGTACACGTGGCGAACATAGAACACTGGCTACCGTTACAGCAATACTTCCCGGGCAAAAGAAAATCATTTTTGCCTGCACACATCTTGATGCGCAGGGAAAGGATACGAATCGGTTTTTACAGATCAAAGAAATTGTTAGGCTATTGGAAAAAAAAGATCACCCGTTGATCATCGCAGGAGACTTTAATGATACACCTGGGAGCCGTGTAGTGAATGAACTGGATAAATATTTTACCAGGTCATGTATCACCAATTGTGCGTTCACCATACCACAAATAAATCCAACCCAAACGATCGATTATATCGCGTACCGCGCATCCAACGGATTTACGGTGACAGAACATACCGTAATCGATGAAAAATACGCCTCGGACCATTTACCGGTATTAGCGGTATTGAAAATAAAATAAACAGTTTTTTTATTATGAATAGATCTACTGTACCGGTTACCATCCGCTGTTTTCTATCGCTGTTTGTAGCCTGCATAAGCTTAATTGTTCGTGCACAGGATGATCTTGATCTGAACAAACGCATAGGTAAAGTGGATTCCGCAGGAATATTCTTTAGTCCTGATCAATATTCCTGGTGCAGTAGCGTGATCAAAGGAGAGGACGGAAAATACCACATGCTTTATTCACGCTGGCCGCATGGCAAACGTTTGCTGGATGATGATCCGATGAACTATATTTTCGATGGTTTCAGGGGATGGAATAAATATTCAGAGATCGCTCATGCAGTGGCCGACAGGATAGAAGGTCCATATCGCTATGTTAGCACAGTACTGAAAGGTGATGGCGATAAAAAGCGTTGGGACAGGTTTACGATGCACAATCCGCAGGTGCGTAAATTCGGTAACACGTACTACCTGTATTACATCAGCAATGATTTCGACAGCACATTGTATAGTGATAATAAAAGTTTTTCTGGTGAATGGAAACATTGGCTTCGTTATAACGCCACACAGAAGATCGGTGTGCTCAAATTCAGAAACTTCGCAGACCTGGTGAAGGGCAAATATACCCGGCCCGCTAAGCCGCTCATGCAGCCCGACAGTGTGCATACTTTTGAAGTAACCACCAATCCTACCGTAACGCAAGGACCCGATGGCAGGTATTATATTATGTACAAATCCCGCAAACCGAATGTGGGCAATATGACTTTCTGGATGGCAGTAAGTAGTCGTCCCGATGGTCCTTTTACATTGTTGTCGGAAGTGTTTACCAGCGCAGAAATGGCCTGCGAAGATCCCTGTATCTGGTACGACCAGCAGCGTAAACGTTTTTATGCTGCTGCAAAATATTATTCGCAGAGCAAGTTATTGGCGCCGCAACAGGGCGCATTGGTACTGATCACTTCAGAAGATGGCGTGCATTGGAATGCTGCTACGCATTCACTTATATCGCTGCGTGAATTCACATTCACTAATGGAAAAAAAATAAACCTTGCTCATTTGGAAAGGCCTTTTGTAATGACTGATGCGAAGGGAAATGTGACTGGCCTCTTTGCTGCCGCATCGATACAGGAACCTGCGAAAACAGGAACAGCTATTCCTTTTGAGCAGAATACGTTTATTGTTTACCTGCCTGTTCACTGATCTGTGCCTGCGCATTAGTTTGAGAAAATGGAATCGTTGAAAAATCCATTAAAATGGTTACATACTCTATTGAATCAGGCGAGTGGGAAAGATAATTTTACTGCTGTTAATTCTATTCTTAATATTTGACCATTAATTAATGATCGTTTTATACGGATTGTTCGGCTAATATTTACTATAGAATGAAAAATATTGCATCACCCACACCTGCTATTATGAAACGGATTACCATAGTGCCGATCCTGTTTGTGTTGTCAACAACAGTAGCATTGTTATCCTGGAAGAATATCGACAAGGATACAAAAACACCTCCGCCCGCTACCCCCAATGTGATCCTGATACTGATGGATGATATGGGCTATGGCGATTTGGAATGCTATGGTGGTGGTCCCTATAAAATGCCCAATATCACAAGGCTCGCAGCAGAAGGAATGCGGTTCACGAATTATTATGTGGCCCAGGCTGTTTGTACTGCTTCGCGTGCATCATTGCTTACAGGTTGTTATCCTAACCGCATTGGTGTAAACGGTGCATTCAGTCCCTCTTCCCCAATTGCCCTTAACCCGAACGAAGAAACCATTGCTTCCATACTCAAAAACAAAGGATACAAGACCGCGATGTATGGCAAGTGGCATCTCGGACAGAAAGCGCCTTTTCTTCCCACATCTTATGGCTTTGATGAATTTACCGGTCTGCCTTATTCACACGATTACTGGCCCGTGAATTATGATGGAAAACCTTTAGACACAACCACTCAACGCGGCCGCTGGCCCGTGTTGCGTTTGATAGAAGGAAATACACCGGGCAAAGCCATCACCACTCTCGATGATGCAGGACAACTCACCGGTTTGTATACAGCAAAAGCAATTGATTTTATCAAACGAAATAAAAAAAATCCTTTCTTCCTCTATCTCGCGCATGCTATGCCGCATGTACCACTGGCGGTCTCGCCGGCTTTTAAAGATGTATCTCATACCGGCATGTATGGCGATGTAATGGCTGAGGTAGATTGGTCGGTGGGTGAGATCATGAAAACACTGGAGGCCAATGGACTTACCAAAAACACCATCATCATCTTTACAAGTGATAACGGCCCGTGGTTAACCTATGGCAACCACGGAGGCAACACGGGCGGCTTGCGTGAAGGAAAAGGTACTGCCTGGGATGGTGGTGTGAAAGTACCCATGCTGATGAAATGGCCAGGGCATATTCAACCCGGCACTGTATGCAATAATCTTGCAGCGAGTATGGATATCCTGCCCACGCTGGCTGCTATCTGCAAAGCAAAACAACCTGTAAAAAAAATTGATGGGGTGGAAATCACTTCACTGCTGCAAAATAAACCAGGTGCTAATCCGCGTGATGAATTTGTATATTATTACGACCGCTGCAGTTTGAAAGGCATCCGCAAAGGTTATTGGAAATTGGTATTTCCAAACAACTCGCAAACCTATAAGAAGATCACCGCCGTTAACAATGATGGATGGCCAGGTGTGTATGCGAGTACACAAGTGCAGTTGGCCCTATATGACCTGCGAAGTGATCCGGGCGAAACACTCGATCTTAAAGAACGCTATCCCGAAGTGGTGACACGGTTAACAGCTATCGCAGATAAATACCGGAAAGAAATAGGTGATGATCTTACCAAAGAACCCGGATCTGAAATACGGCCCGCGGCTAAAGTGAACCTCAAATAATATAGATCGTACGATCAGATCAAGAACCATACAATGAAAACCATGCGTATCATTTTCAAGACTGTTTTTTTTATTTTCCTTCTTTCAGCCAATGGAAAACTACAGGCACAAACGGGTACCCGGCCCAATATCATTTACATGATGAGCGATGACCACGGATACCAGGCCATCAGCGCCTATGGGTATGGACTCAACAAAACACCCAACATTGATGCACTCTGTAATAACGGCATGCGTTTCAACCGCGCCTATGTTACCAACTCTATCTGCGGTCCCAGCCGTGCCGTTATGTTAACGGGCAAACACAGTCATGTGAATGGTTTTAAAGACAACCACAGTACATTCGATGGCAGCCAGCCTACCGTGGCAAAAATGCTGCATGCCGGCGGATACCAAACTGCCGTCATTGGCAAATGGCATTTGATTTCAGATCCGCAGGGATTCGATTACTGGAACATTGTTCCCGGTCAGGGCGATTACAACAATCCGGATTTTATTGAGAATGGCGTACGTAAAAAAATGACCGGTTATGTTACTACGATCACCACCGACCTGGCGATCAATTGGCTGGATAAGCGGGATCCTTCCAAACCTTTTTTCCTCATTTACCAACAGAAGGCACCGCATCGTAACTGGATACCTGAACCGAAATATTATCACCTCTTCGATAGTGTGCAGTTCCCAGTGCCATCAAATTACCTGGATAAGTATGATACGCGCACACGTGCTGCCAAAGAACAGGAGATGGGTATTGCTAAAGACATGGATCCTGCCTATGACCTTAAACTGGCTTTTGACCTTACTCCCGAAGAAAGAAAAGGTCTCGGTAATTTATGGCAAAGCATTTACAACCGCTTTACACCCGAACAGAAAAAAGAATGGGAAAAAGCGTATGGACCAATGATCGAAGAATTTAAAAAAGCTCATCTCACCGGCGATGCACTGGCTGTATGGAAATACCAACGCTACATGCGCGATTACCTCCGCTGCGTGCAGAGTGTTGACGATAACGTGGGCCGCCTGATGAAATATTTAAAGGATAATAATCTTGAAAAAAATACGATCGTGATCTATACTTCCGACCAGGGATTTTACCTGGGTGAGCATGGATGGTTTGATAAACGTTTTATGTACGAAGAATCTTTCCGCACTCCGCTGATCATTAAGTGGCCCGGCGTAACAAAAGGGAAACAGGTAACTAACATGCTGGTGCAGAACCTTGATTTTGCCGAAACATTGCTGGAGATGGCCGGGTTGTCCATTCCAGCAGATATGCAGGGGAGGAGTATGGTGCCATTGTTAAAGGGAAAACAAAAAGGAGATCTGCATAACGCACTCTATTATCATTTCTACGAGAATCAGGAACACAAAGTGGCCAAACATATCGGTGTCCGCACCAACCGGTATAAACTGATCTTCTTCTACGAGAATAAGGAATATGAACTCTACGATCTTGAGAAGGATCCCAAAGAGATGAAGAACCTTTATAACGACCCCACTTATAAAAAACTGAGAGAGGATATGCTTAAAAAACTTAGAGAAACCAAAGCGGCTTATAAAGACCCTTTGGATGTTGTGATCCGGTAAGATCGTTTTTTTAGCAGAAATGGAGTATGTTTATTTTGGCATAAATTATCCAAGGCAGCTCTAAACATGTAATCATGAAAATAGACTTCCGGCTAAGAATAGCGCTGAGTTTTTTGCTATTGGCTTGCGTAGCTGTGTTGGATTATAATATTCCACATGAAGCGAACACTGCCATATTGTATGCACTCCCTGTTTTCATATTCTCCAACATTAAAAGGTTGCGACTTTTCTATTCAGTTCTTTTTGCCTGTACTTCAGCCTTGGTGTGGGGAGTAGTAGATTATGCTACTAATCCCGTTCCGGCTGCAAATGACTTCATGATCTACAATGTTCTTTCCCGTTGCATTTCATTTACACTCGTAGCAGTATTGTTAAACCGGCTAATGGTAGAAAAAAAATTGCGGCAGATCATTTCAGATCAGAAAGAAAAACAAGATGAGTTAAACGTAAAACTGCAAACATCCAATGGGGAACTGAACAAATTAGTAGGTATGGCCGCACATGATATCCGTAACCCCGTAGGAGCCATACAGATGACAAGTGAAATGTTACTGGAAGATTCATCCATACAGGGAGAAGCGAAAGAGTTTATTGGAATGATCAATGAGGCTGCTACCCATTCTTTGCTGATACTGAATGATACATTGAACATCAGCCAGATCCAGTCCGGTACCGTTCAACTGAAGATCACTGATACGGATTTTATTGCATTTATCAGGGGCTGTCTCCGGTTGAATGAATACCTGGCCATTAAGAAACAACAAAAAATAGAGTTTGAAACAGCTGTACAGTTTGTATACACCTCTTTCGATAAGAGCCGGATCTCACAGGTGGTTAATAATCTCCTGACCAATGCCATTAAGTATTCGGCCATGAATACAGTTATTACAGTAAGAGTTAATTATACGGACCATGATCAAACATTTATCAAAACCGAGGTGATTGACCAGGGGCCTGGTATCGATAAAAAATTTCATGCTACTTTATTTGAACCCTTTGCCACAACCGATAACAAACCTACCAACAATGAATCCAAAACTGGGCTCGGCCTGGCCATCGTAAAAAAGATCATTGACCTACATCATGGCACGATAGGTTTTGACAGTGAAACAGGAAAGGGATCTTCTTTTTTCTTTACAATACCGGTTTCTCAAAAAGGGTTTAACCGATAGAGAAAAGAATACTAAAAAGAGGATCCAATAAATTTTTATTGAAAGATATCATTACTTGCTTTTGATCCCCGATACGGAAATAGCAACAACAACAGCCATGGCTGCACTTAACCAGAAAATAACTGAAGAACCAAATGAATACCAGATCCAGCCCGCAAGAGAACTGGCCAGTAAGGTAGCTATACTTTGAAAGGCTGTATAGGTTCCAATCGCAGTAGCGGTTCTGTTTTTCTCACATACATTGGTGATCCATGCTTTGGCGATACCTTCCGTTGCCGCGGCGTAAATTCCATAGAGTAAGAATAACCCAAAAAATAAAAATGTATTGTGTGCGATAGTCATGCCTGCATAGGTCAACGCAAACAAAATAAGCCCGGCGATGAATATTTTTTTCATGCCTATTTTATCTGCTAACATCCCGAGTGGATAAGAAGCGGATGCATAAATAATATTGTAAAAAACATAGATACTGATAACCATCGTATCTGTATAGCCGGCTTCTTTGATCTTTAATAACAAAAAAACGTCCGAACTGTTAAAGAGCGCAAAAACCAATAACGCAACAACCAGTTTACGATAGGTGACCGGACTTGTTTTCCAGTATTTAATAAAGTCAAGTAATCTTGTTTTGTTGTGCGTTTTGTCCTGCGATTTTTTCTTTTCCCTGATTATAAAAGTGATGGCTATAGCTACTAGACCGGGGAAGAAAGCTATGATAAAAAGCGTCTTGTAATTACCTGGGTGATATGCCAGGTAAACCAATGCCGCAACTGGTCCCAGCACTGCTCCAACTGTATCCATGGAACGATGAAAACCAAATACCCTTCCCTTTGTTTCTGGCGTTGCTTCATCAGACAATAATGCATCCCTTGATCCTGTCCTGATACCTTTGCCTAACCTGTCCAGAGATCGCGCAAAAAATACCCAGAGAGGATATACAAACGCAGCCATCATAGGTTTGGATAAGGCACTGAGCGCATAACCTATCTGCACGAACGGTAATCGTTTGCCGATATTATCACTCAGGTTTCCAAAGTATCCTTTACTTAATCCTGCCGTGGCTTCTGCAAAACCTTCTAACACGCCAATTAAAACAATTGAAAACCCGATCGATTTCAAATAGATGGGCATTACAGGATACAACATTTCACTGGCCACATCAGTAAACAAACTGACAAAAGAAAGTATCAGAACGTTTTTAGAGATAATCTTTGCGCGCATAATCCATAATCAATGTTATAACCAATATACCATTTTAAAGTTAAGGATCCTGGGCAAAAGTGGCCCCTGCGATTGTGTATAGGCTGGAGAACTCAGATCTAAAGTTTAGTCCCCCCAGCATTGTGGGGGTATTCTATCCATTGAACTATAGGATCGTGCATGTGCAAATAAAAAACCGCCCTCGCAAAAGCAAAGGCGGCTATGTTGTGGTCCCGGCGAGAATCGAATGTACTCAGACATCGATCTGTAAATCAATATTTTACAAGGGTGTCAAAAAACTGTTCACCTTTTTGTTCACCTCTATGAAGTAAAAAGAACTGTATTATAAATTTACGAATAAACTAAGGATAAGTTGAGTAAATTTTTATATAGTCGAATAAAAGAAGAAATCATTTTTGCCCTCACCTTTATCTTTGATGTCATATACCGCTACTCTAAAACCCTCAGCAACAAGTTCACCAAACCCATGGTTACTATAAATCTCTTCTCATAAGTAATCAAAGGAATCGAATTTTTTCGTTAGGCCCGAGAATCAATCTGACATTCAGAAGCGTGGATTTTATCGTGAGAAATAGTTATGAACCGGAAGAACAAGGTAAGAGGTACTCTTATATGTGCATTATTTGTGGTCAGGTTTCTTGCAAAAGGGCAATGTGCGGTGTATCTTACTGCTACTCTAAAACCAGACTAAATGCATTTATCCAAAATTGATGCCAGTTGCTTTGTATTTTTCCTTTCCCACCAATTTGTTGAGCGACTTAACCAACTTTCCCTTCGTTGTAGGGGAAACACTTGTCCCACCTAAATTCCGGGTACAAATTTTATTAATAGTGGTGGTGCTGATACCGCTTTCACGGCTCAATTCAGACTGCTTTATCCCCTCTTCTTCTAAAATAACCTTTAAAAAAATAGCCATTGCGCTCAATTAATGTAAATTCATACAAATTTATGCAAAAAAGTAATAAAAATGGCCAAATTACGTTTAATTTTGTGGCATGGTTTTAATACCAGATTCACTATATCTTTGACACCCTTATTTTTTAAACAAATATAACCGGCTATGACACCTGAAAATAAAGAGGAAACGACAAGCGGAATAAGTGCAGGAACAAGAACGTTAATGGATAAACTCGAGCAAGCGCGTACAGTAAAGCTTGCTCAGGCAGACTTTATGGGTAAATACAATTCTATTGACGATGTCCTGGAAAAGAAATATCATCTTTCTAATATTGAATCAATGGATTTTCCAGATCTAAGCCGCAAGACAGAATTCATTGTGCGTGGTGTAAGGGGTAATCTTTCCAAAGCAGAAGGAAAAGTTCTGACTTATTCAGACGCAGATCGAATAGTGGAGAAAGGAATGGAAGCAGATCTTCCTGAATAGTTTTCAATTCAATTTTATTTTATTTTTCAAAGGCCTGCCGGCGGCAGGCTTTTTTGCGAAACCAACCAACTGATTGCCATGTCAAGTCCAAATGAAGTAAAAGAAAGGATTTATACATTCCTGGCGGAAACCAGCGAAATATTTTCTCTCCTGAAAAAATATACTCTACTGGTAGAGGAGAAACTTCCTGAACATAAAGCTCCCATACATGCTGCGAATGAATTAAAAAGTCTTGTTTTCCACCTTTATGATGCAGTTAATCATCCTGATCACATTGATACAAACATACTGGAAGCTAAAGAACACCTTTGCCGGGCATTTTATGATATGCATAATGTAACGGTATCACTTTATATAGAAAGTATCAAAGCAGCTGTTGATTCTTATTCTTCCGTAACGCGTTCTACTGTTTTCCCAGACTATACTTCAATTATCCGCCCGCAAATCCGTATTTTCCAAGAACAACTTCGGGAAATCCGCGCCCGCCGCAATACCAATATCGCCCAACTTGCAGCAGATGTCAGTGCATTTTCAGAGCAGGTTCGTGTTCTGGCGACGTTTGATGATCATGTGGAGGATATGAAAAAGGATATGGATAAATTTGATGAAGAAAAAGAAGCTGAGAAGAAAAAGGAAAGAAGGGAGGCGCAAATGGGTAAAGGATGGGACATCGCTAAAATATTACTTACTGCAGTAATCAGTGGAGTTATTACTTATTATATTACTGTGGCTAAACTTAAGGTCTCCGCTTCTCCTGTAACTACGCAATCTTCTAAGGATTCTGGACATTAGCAATTGCGATGCTGAACTTCTGATCATCCATTTCTGGCTGCGGTTAAATTTTTATCTTCAGCCAAAACCGGGTAAAAAAAGAGGTGTTTTGGCTGGCATTAAATTTATTAGTTGCCAAAAGTTGGTCAAAAGGGGCAGTTTTGGCAACTAATAATTAGCCTCAATCAGAACTCATCTATTTCTTCCTGCTGCATTTTAAGCTTATAGATCTCCTGCTCGATAAGCATCTTAATATCATGAGTCACCTGGTAATAATTATCCAGTACCTCTGCCTGATCTAATTCCCTGACTGGCGGTATATCCTGGAACCTGCTCATCACCGCATTTAAAGCTTTGCTGTCATTCAACACTTCGCTGTGAAACATTTTTAGTTTGATCTTCTCGTTCGGATCATCCGATACCATCCCGACAAACTCGCCGGAAGAAAGCGCGGAAATTTTAGAAGCGGGTATCGCATAATCCAGCTGCATGGATTTGCTGATGGATGTATCAGTGCGATTAATCGAAAGACTCTGCCTGTCCTGCATGATCTTGCCAAAACGTTCAGCTAATAATTTCGCACTGTCTCCCATGACCTGTCCACTGATTAAATTCCCACAAATATTCACGATAACGTCTGCCTGTTCTTTGCCATAGTCTTTTCTCAACTGGCTAAAATCCTGCATTCCTAAAACGGGCGCAACTTTGTTACTCCTGGCCGTTGCGATCAACGAATCGATGTTGTTGAAAAAGATGGTCGGGAACTCGTCAAAAACCAATGCACATTTTTGTTTCCCTTTCTTGTTGACGAGTTTAACCAACCGCGAGATGTACAAAGACAATACAGCTCCGTAAATCGCCTGCTTTTCAGGATTGTTTCCAACGCATATAATTTTTGGATGTTGCGGGTCGTTGATGTCGAGTGTAAAATCATTGCCGGATAATACCCAGTAAAGTTGTGGAGATGCAAGCCTTGCCATACAGATCTTAGCCGATGCCACTTGTCCTTCCAACTGTTCCATCGCATCATTTTCATACGCGGTAACAAATGGATTTAATAATACCTGTATTTCGGGTTCAGTTTGCAATACCGGGAACAGCTCTTCATATTTTACCTGGATCATTTCAATGACATGCGGTAAAGTGCAATAACGACCACCCGCATACTTGCGTAAATACCAGATCACGGCGGTTACAAAATTGATTGGTGACTCGACAAAAAAATCACCCTGCTTTTTGATCCATTCTCGATTTAATCCTAACAGGATCGTTCTCGCTGATTCGGTTGCATCTGTAATGTCCTGCATACTTAACGGGTCAAGCGGATTGCAACGATGTGAAGATGAGAGGTTATCAAAGTTGATTGCATAAAAGGAAGGAGGGTTGCTGTATTTGTTTCGATTCGCAAGCATCCAGTTGTAGGCGGATTTAGAGAGGTCGTCATATTTAAAGTCGTAGATAAACATGGCGTATCCCTTTTCAATCATTTGCCTGATCAATGGCAGGATAATAAACCAGGATTTACCAGCGCCAGGTGTACCACACACTATCGTTCCACGAAACGGATTGATCAGGTTGATATAACTGTTCCGAACTTTGTTCTTAAGCAGGTACTGCGCGTGATAGTGAACTGAGTACTCGTTTTGAATGAATCTTTCTTCCTGCGGGAAGGTTTCATTGAGTTCGTTGAAAACATCTTTGGATAATTTGGTTTGAATTAACCGGCTGAATAGATTTCCACCGGCGAGTACCAGGAGAAACCCAGCAGCTGTTATTACCATGTAAATGATCCCAATAGCTTGTATATCCGCGTTTATTTCGAAAACATAAACACTTACAAAAAACAGCAACAAACCTATAGTAAGTAAAACCAAAATCCGCTTGGGTTGCAATTCATCATCTTTTTTTCCTCTTGCTCCAACAAGTGAAATCGCTAATAATCCCAGTGCGATGAACTTGGAATGATGGAAATTTTTAAATAAACCGGTACTGGCGGTGTTATGCAATATTCCATTGGTAATGTTACTATATAATCCCCAGCCTTTAAATACAGCATAACAATAAAAGTAAAAATGCAATAGCAAAATGATAATGCTTGCGAGTCTTGTCATGTCCATTATTTTTCTTAAGCCCGTTTCGTTTTCACCTGTAGCAGACATACAATTATTTTTATTTTTTATAATCCGAGTGATCTTCTTTTTTTCTTGCGTTTCTTTTTCAGCAACTGATCAGGAACATAATCCGATTGTATTTGCGGTGATAAAAGCAGATCAATTATGCTTTCGGCGGATATTTGCAAAGCATCCATTCCTTTTGTTTGATAAATACCCTCTTGTACAGGATTTTGTTTAGCAAATAATTCAAACTGTTTAATGAGGTGTGCTGCACTGTAAGCTTTCCCAATATCACTGCCGTTGAATACCGTTTTATTGTTGTTGTCAACAAAAGTGATCCCGTATATTTTTCCTTCTGCATTTTGACGAAGGACCGTTCGGATGTTTTTTTGTTCGAGCCTGCTGATAAATGAAGCCATATTTCCTGGATGCTGCGACAACACTTCATCCATTGATTTTTTTATAGCATTTTGGAATAGCTCTTTAAGCGGTTTGTTTTTCTGAAATAAACTTTCCAGTTTCTCCAGTGTCGGTTTGCTGCTGATTGAGCTTGCTTTGATCGGAACGCCGATCTTATTACCATCTTTATCCAGCACGCGGTACATCAGTCCCTTGTGTTTATAAATCCGCCCATCCTCCTGGCCGCGATCAGCAACTACATTATACGTTTTGAGAATGGCATTGAATTCAGGTAGTGAGCAAAACCGGTAGGTATTAAATACAGCGTTCACTACACTGGTAATACTTTTCTTTGTTTCCGTTTTTCCATAACCGATTTTCTCTGCGTGTACAGGTATGATCTGTTTATGCAACAATCGTTTCTGATCTTCTGCGCGGACAAGATTATAGGATTGTTCAATTTCTTTTCTCGCTTTTTCGGATTGATTACGGCCGATGTTGTAGGTGTCAATCCGTTTACCATCTTCCTGAATGGTTGTTGTTACGATATGTATGTGTGGATGCCCGGCATCTTTGTGTTTGTACATCAGCCAGGGCTGGTCACCGAACCCAATCTTTTCCATATAGTCAGTTGCGATAGAAGTCAGTTTCTCGTTAGATAGTTTTTCGGACGGATCAAAATTGAGCGAAATGTGCAGCGTTTTAGTAGTCGCGCGGCTGTTCAGCTTATTCAATCTTTCAAAGCCTTCCAGCTTTTGATAAAAATTCATCTCTCCAGCTTCGCGCAGATACCCGGCGGCATGTAAGCATTCTGCTTTGCCTTCCTGCACCTTTTTTTCATTGTAATTCAGTGCAGCCTGGATCCTGGATGGCGAAGTTATTTTTGCAACCATTGTTCGTAGAGTTGGTTCATGCGTGAACGGATGGATTCAATACTCTGTACGACCTGCCTGTGCAGATTTTGTTGTTCCTGGATCCAATAACGAAATTCCGGGATGCGGTCGAGCGTATGTAGTTTGTGAACGGCCTGGTTGAAATTGTTACCGATTCCGTTCAATTGTTTTTTAAGGGAAAGCATGTCTTTTAGAAAATCATCTGCTGACTGGTTCCGGTAGGTAACGATCACCGGTTTTTGGAGCGCCACTTTGCGCACATAATTGCTGACCGTTTTTTCAGTGCTTGCTTGCTGTAATTTTTTGAGTTGCTTTTTCTCGGTGTCATTCATCCTGACTTTCAGGATGAGATGGCGTGGTTCTGTTTCTTTCTCTTTCATCACGATTCATTTGCACTTTTGTCTCCTGCCTTCTTTCCCCGCACGAGTTCCGAGTGAAGGGCAAGATTTCCAAACGTGGCCACGTTTGAACATCTTGCCGTGTGCGGGAACAGGCATACTTCGCCTTTCGGATATAAAGTTAGAATGCAGGCTCTGTGTAGAAAATACGTGGGCAAATTCTGCCCGGGTGACTATGGAAGATCATCAGAGAAGAATGTGTCTTCAAACCAGGGTTAACCTGTTAACCGCACGAAAATATTTCTCAAATAACTGTCCTGAATGCTTCCGGAGAACACCCAAACCGCCGCACCATTTCGTTGCATTTTTAAGCGATGGCGGCGGCAACTTTTTGACAATAAAAAAGAGGCCGAAGCCTCTTTCTTTTCAGGGTGAATAATTATTGTTATTGGGTAGTTGTGAGATAGTCAGCCAGGGGATTAATTATAGATTTCAATGGTTTGTGTCTTCTCAAAACCTGCGCATAGATCGAAAGCTTTTTGCGAACGTTGTTGAGCGATGCCGCCGAATAACAACGATTTCATTTTCGCCTCATCATTTTTATAATGCCGTACGTTCTGAAAATAGCCGGTCACTGCATTGTATGCGCCGAACAAACTGCCGCGCGTGGTATCCATGATCTGCGTTTCATTGCTCATCGCATATTTATAGGCGCTGTCGCAGATATTGTTAAATGCCGTGCTGAGATCATCGTCTTTCCCTGCCTGCAGGTTGTTGTACACTTCCCTGTTAGGACACATGGCCTGCTGGATTAATTTCTTAACCTCTGGTTCACTAATCCGAACGGATGCCCAGCGGTTGAAAATGGTTTCGAGTTCCTTGCTTAACTCGTTGCTGATACCCATTAATTTGTGGGCCTGTTCCAGGCGGTCTTTGGCATTTGCAGTATGACGGATTTTAATGCTGTGGCTGTGATTTCTCAAAGCTGCATTTAAAGTGTTTTGACAGACCACGCGCACGGGCGTAAAAGCTGCAGTAATACTTCCGAACCCGTCATGTGAAGTGGTTAGAAACAAATACTGCTCGATCAAATCTTCACGGCCTACCTTGATATAGCCCGGCAGCTTCGCGGTTATAAAAATGCGTTCACCTTTGCCCAGTGCTCCTGCTGTTTCGTACTGGATGCCATCACCCCCGACAATTGAATCGAAAAATGCAAATGCATCGACATTCTGCACCACTTCATAATCTTTACCGACTACGCCTAATACGGCTTCATTATCTGTCCTGATGGTTGCGGAATAATTTGGAACGTCTACTTCCGGAATTTTGATGCCGGTATCTTCATTTGCTTCGTTGTTTTCTGTATCATAGGTGAACAGCGGACGTTTCTCGATTTTAAAATCAAGGCCTGCAAATTGTAACGCTTCGCGGCTGTTTGGGTAATCCGACACGATCTGCCCCAATCCGTGCCATGCTTTTTCTTTTACTGAGAAAAAACTGTATTTACCTGTTTGCTCGTTGAAAAATAAATTATGTGCCATAAAATTAATTTTAGATTGGTTTTAGTTTGTTTTGTCAATTATGATTTCATTGTTCCAGACAGAGTTATCATCTACATATATTTCTATCGTAGAATTTCCCCCATTTTCATCAGGTGTCATTTCTTCCATGGTGTCAAAAAGAATTTCAGAACAGTTAAACCCGAGTTCATCGTCAATGACTTCGTCTATTCCATTTTCCCGCACCAGTTCAGTTAGTTTATTTATGTCGGCTCCTTCGTTAAAATAGTAACGATTCCAGAGAGTTACTTTTACATCTATAAATTTTTTCATACTGTTTAATTTTGTGCTTTAAAGATTTGAAAATGCCACCCGATTTCCTGCGGGTGGCAACAGGCCGGTAACGGATCAGAACGGTAAATCCTCCAATGGTTCGGTCAATTCACCTGCAACTACCGACGTTACAGCTGTATTGTTTTTCACAACTGGTTTACTGCCTCCATGTAATTTGATACTGTTGACATGAAAGGTCAATGATGCTTTCGGTTCACCCTGCATATTGACATACGCATTCACACCGATACGTCCCTGCAATTCAACGAGCGTACCTTTGGTTAAATACTGTGCAATACCTGGGTTTTTCCAGTACGCGCATTGTACATACGTAGTGATTTCTTTGGTCTCGCTACCACTTTTGTAACGGTCATTGATCGCTACATTAAAATTTACTACCTGCTTGTCGCTGGCAAGTGTTTTCAGTTCCGCATTTGCGGTGATTCTTGCTGTCATTTCCATGATTGATAAAATTTAAATAATGAAATAAAAACTCGGCATAGTGCCTCGTTCGTTCTAATCGTAGCAACCCTTCCTTGAAGCAGGACTTGGGAAAAGCAAGGTTTTTACAAACAAAAATTTTTGACTGTGGAATAAATAGCGAAGCGGTTATGCCGCAAAAGCAAAAAGCGCAGCGTATTTTTTTTGTAAAACCGTGAGGCCAGCCGGAGTGATAACGAAGGTGCAGACCTTGCTTTTTACAAGGCCTGCCAAGATCTTCGCGACAGATAAAGGATGAAGGAGTAAATGGAAAGCCCTTTAACCTTAATAAAAAACCTTATCCTCCGGGCTGTTTAATGTGATATCAATTCACGATGCCAGTTAACTCCCGATCTTAATTTCCCAAACATGGCAAACTCAATTTGTTTATTGTCCGGTGCCGTTTTAAAAAGCGAGCGGGTACCGGGCGCATACTTGCGGTTAAGTTGGTCAAACCATATTTTAAAGGCCGACCTGGACTTCAGCTTATGGCATTCTTCAAAGTCCTGCAGTTGTTGTTCTGAAAGGATAATTTCATCATCAAAGACAACCTTGTATTTCCAGTCATATCCTTTCCACGCGATATAGCGTTCAGCGAGTTCTTTGCGCAGGGCGAGCTGTGGCTCACTTTCAAAGGCCCTGGGTTTGATCTCCACCAAAAAAGCTTCCCCGGTTTCTTTATGGCGGATCAAGAAATCCGGTACGTAGGAAAGAAAATGGTGGACGAGTTTGTCAGTGGGTTGAATGGTTCCTGGATTGTAGCGGATATGTATACGTTCACGCAGGAAAACATGATCCTCATTAATTGAAAGGGCGTATTTGAATTCGGTGAGTGAATCGAACTGGCAGCCCCACGCGATAATCTTGAATGATTTGCGGTATTTGAAACAGTGTGATTTCTTTTTCATTGGTTAAAGATTTTTGTGGGTGATTTATCAGCGGTCGAGGTTCATAAGTAAGGCGGCCTCAACTTCTGTGATATAACGGGTATGGCCCGACGTGTCTGCATAGGTTCGGTGGATCATCGGGCCTTTCACTAACACATGACTTCCTTTGATAAACACATTCTCTATTGTTTCAGCGAGTTTGCCCCAGACTACCACATCATGCCAGGTAACTTTGTGCTGCATGTTTCCTGCGTTGTCCATCCTGTACCTGTCTGTGGCAAGACGCAGGCGCGCTTTGGTTATACCATTGGCCAGTTTTGAGATAATGGGATCAATACCGAGATAGCCGATCAGTTGTACTTCGTTTTGCGTTTTCATTTTTGTCGATTTGTTTTTGCAAATTTTATTAGCTTTAAATCGACAATGCCAATGCTAAACGCTTATAACGGGACACTGCGGTTATAAACGTTTAAATCCGGCTAAATCCTTAACACGATTACCTTATGCCAAAGGCGAAAATTTTGAAAAGGCTATGCCTGAATTGTGAAAAACCGATTTCAGGACGGTCGGATAAAAAGTATTGTAATGATGTTTGTAAGAATGAACATCACAACCAGAATACTTCCGATTTTGCGTACATCGAAAAAAGATTAAAAAAGAAATTGAAATCAAATAGAGATATCCTGAAAGAAATTTTAGGTCAACAAAACTCCTGTGTTGTGTCTAAGGACCTGTTGGTTGGGAAGGGATATGAGATGAATTATCTTACGCATTACAGGGATGTGGCTAGCAAAAGATATTATTATGTGTTCGATCACGGTTTCTGCGAAGAAAAAAATGGCGACTTGAAAGTTGTGAAAGCATTTGCGTGGAGAGAATAGTCAGATAGTGTGATGCGTTATTTCCAGCCATATTCTTTCTGGATAGTGGAAGCCAGATCTTCGATTATTGCGGCTGTCACGACTGCGAGTAAATTTGTTTTATGCCATACTTCGGCAAACCAGGCTTTGTTTCTCTCGTCCCACCATATTTTTCCCTTTACACCCCAGGCGGTGAATTCAGAAAATCTTGCGCGGTTCTTAATCTGTTCTGCCACTCGATAATTGATCATGCCATTAAAGCCAGCCATGATAAATTCAGGGAAGGGTATAAAATTCGAGGGTAAAGATTGGACGGCTGGCATCCTGCAAAAATAAAGCTCCGACATATAGGCTCATGAAAACTTAATATAGGGAGTGGGGAAGTGGTGGAAAAATGGAAGG
This sequence comes from Bacteroidota bacterium, assembly GCA_040388705.1. GTDB lineage: Bacteria > Bacteroidota > Bacteroidia > Chitinophagales > Chitinophagaceae > Sediminibacterium. The sequence goes on from JAZKBI010000001.1 coordinate 230,848, forward strand.
TGACTACGATCCTGCCAGTTCGCGAAGTTGTTCAATATGCCGGTTACAGTGATGTATAAGAAATTGCACCCACTCAACGGCGGACATGATGCCATAAAAACGATGCGGGCTGTCAGGTAACAAAACGGTTATATCCTGATCCGTGATCATAATGCTGATTATACAACGTTGGTCAAGGATTTTTTGTGTAAGTGTTACGGGATCTTTTGCAGTGGTTGATGGTACCAGGAAAGTTGGTGCATCTATGCGATTTACACGGTCTGCCATACGGTCCTGCATGGCATTGATATTGGCTTGCGGATCGCGATCTGAAGGTGCTGTTTTGCCGGAAAAAACGTTTGTTATGCGTAGGTCGAAGAGAAGAAGGTGCTCGGCTATTTCACCGGCGGTCCAACCACCATCAGCCGGATGGCGGTTAAAATGCACATAATCAAAAGCGGATAAAGCCTTAGCCAGGGTGTTTGTGTTTTCTTTCAGTGCTATCATCATTGCCTCGTTCATAAGACGCAATTTACTCTTCCCGTGTTTCGTGAAGTGACTTTTCATCGCGTTAAATTAGGCCGGGATCCGCTTAAGAGCAAGCGTGGAAATAACAGGTATTTATACGCAGGTGATTATTGTGTAATGCCTAATCAGATTATTATTTCTTCTTAGCTCCTGATTTTTTAATGGCAGCCACTTCTTTTTTCAAGAATTCCATGTCTTTTGCGAGTTCGCTAAGTTGGATAGTTGCATGGGCTGGCGCTGGCTCCTTTATTAAATTTATTAGATCAGTTTTCAAGATTGCAGCGATCTGAAAAAGGCGAGTAATTGATGGGTCTGTCTCACCGCGCTCGATCTTGGCATAGGCGCCAGCGGTGATCTCCAGTTTATCCGCCATGTTCTGTTGATTCAGATCCTTTGCTTCGCGGATCTTTCTAATGCGATGGCCGACTTCTTTGGCGATGGGTGTCATTGAGCGAATATACTGAAAAGAAGTATTGCTGTCGTTAAATGACAGCAATGCCTCCAATAAAAGGCTAGTTATTTTTACTAGATGAAGATCATCTCTTTATTCAAGGTCAGCAATATGATAAACGGATCTCATATGCCAGCCCCCTGAATTGATGTTTGTTTTTTAATATTTATGCTGCGCAAGTTGGTTTGATGTTGGCGTTATAGTGACGCCGGCTATTTCTCGAAGCTGTCGATATAGTTACTGAAGGTTCCATTAAACCGGGTAAATTCTTCAACATTGTTCAAGGAAAACACTTCGCTGACTTTATTCCAATAACTTTCGTCTGTGTTTGGATCCACCACGGTAATTTTTGGCCTGAAAGTATTCCAGTTTAGTGCATGCTGAAGCAGGTATTTGAAAGAGAGATCAGACTGCGGAAATGAGTAACCCACCACGATAATTTCATGGGCTTCTATCAAGGATTTAAAAGTGCCGTCCCATAGTTCGCGTGCGGTCAAGTTTTCATTTTTCCCTAGTATCGGCGCTACGAGTTCATGTTCGAAACGTGTGCCGCAAATACCGCACGCCAGCTTTTTAAAAAAATCCCTGTAATCTTCCAGATTTTCACTTTCGTCGTATAAAACGGAATAGCTGTTCACTATTTTGAAGTTGTGAATGGTCTTGCAATTCGGGCACTTATACCAATCGAATGAGCCATGTATTTTAATCAATTCGTGGTGCTTACTGTAACTCCATTTGTATTGTAATCCTGCCTTCATATGTGCAGCATCACTAACTGTATAAAGCTGGATAAGATAGTGCGGTACAATATTATGACCACTTTCAGTACCCAACACACCCCATATGTGGTCCTGGTACTCATCATCTAATTTGCAGTCATAGTTGAATGAGATGGTGCTTATAACAGGAACGCGATTTTCATTTACGGTCTTGCTCCAGATCCTGTCAAAAAAAGCCCGATACAGCTCTCGCTCGTTACTTATGATTAGGTACTTATCCTCGCTAAATTTTGATGTTTTGGAATCAATCGTGCAATACACAATCCTGGTCAATGCGGTAAATGCCCTTTGAAGGGATTCACGACCATGCAAATATTCTCCAACACGGATGATAGAATTGTTGCGGATAAAATAATCCAGCTGTCCTAAGAGCATCTCATAATCAATCCATTCTTTTTCCAGATCTTTACCATGCAGCTCCAGGGCAATTTTCTTTACCAGCTCAAACGATTCTTTTAAATACCCGGAATTACACGAAGCAATAAATTCAACGATGGCTTTCGGCAACTGGTTCAAGGTTGGCAAACCATAGGCAGCTGACGCCCCGGCGCCGAAAATGCATGATGTACGTTTTATTTCCGATTGTTCGCTCATAGTACCTATTTACTTTTTAAACTCAACGGTGTTGTGATGTTCCAGGGCTTCTGGGTGCGGGCGTTCCTGTTCCCTGGCCGGGAAATTGATTTTCATTTCGTGGTATTGGTAGTATATAGTGCCTAATAAAGAGGAATGAATCTTAATTCTCATTGTGTCTCTTTGCACTGTCAGCAAACCGAGATCGAATAGTAAGTGAATATCTGAGCGAAGCAGTATGCCGTTTTGAACATGGTTGGTCTGCTCCCCCATGTATGGCATGATATGCGCTGCTTCCAAGACGGCTTCCACGTCGCTTCCCGTCACTGCGCATTTACGATTATAAGCCTCCAGCAAACTACTGCGGAATTTCTTCTGTCCCCGCCTGGCAGTTATTTGCTTTGCAATTCTAGTCCTGCCATCAAGTAAATTTTCAGGATCAAAATTTGCTATAGCGAGCTCGGCGGTAACTTTATCTTCAATTCGTAATTGCACAGAATCGCCAAGGCCAAGATGGTAATAGGCAAGGTCAAGTGATACTTGGATATGATCCAGTAAACTTTTTTCGTCCTCTAAAAGATAGTAAAATTCTCGTGGGTTTTCGAAGGCATCGTTGTACTTGGTGGTGGATCTTAGACCATCGACGTCAATTTTCAATTGCGTGCCTCGTCTTTTTCGTTTAACCGTGTTTAGTCCTTGAGGTAGTGTAACCGATTCAATACACCCAACCAAAGCGCCATTGCCATTGATGTCAAAACAAATAACTACATATATACCGTTTGAAACTGCTTGTCCTTCGGGCAGGAGTGAAACATGGAGGATACTTGGAAAATAAGTTTGACCTTGCGATACTTCAACGGATAGCTTACGATTCTTGTAACTTTTGAATTTATCGAAAATTTGTGCGCCTAGGTCCGCGAGGTCTTTTTTTACCGAATCGAGATGTGAATCGTTTACTAGCAACCCGCTGCCCCGCGTGCCGGGATTGTGTTTTCGAAATTCGCAAATGTTATTAAACTCCTTAAGCATAGGCGGCTCGTTAATTTGAAGGAAATATAAATAAGATGATAATCATGCAAAAGAAAAGAAGTGATTTATGATTTTGTTGTCCTTATAAAGAATCCAGCTGCGGTTCGACGTAGATGCCCAACTGTATTAATTTGTCCTTGGAATTATTGCAATAATGATGAGTTGATTGGGCATTTTCTGTTTCCGAACCGCCCCCCTTTTTTAGATCTTTTTTGTGATCATAGCTTTTAGAAAAAGGATGGAGCAACCCGTTACATATTTTACATTTAGGCATACCATCCAATTCTTCCCGGTTGCTGATTGCTATTTTTTGCTCTTTGGAAAATCTCTTCGACTTAGGGGCCTCTGTATCGCTTTCGAGTTCATTGAGAAAATTATATGTTTCCTGGTTTTTTAATGACTTTAAAACCTCTGCCTCGCTTAAATCTTTATCAAACAATTCTACTAGGTTATTGAAAAATCCTTTCATGTGCCGGTAGGAGCGTTCCTTGCTCCCGTACTTCCTGTTGATTTGCGTAAGTAATACTTTGTTGTTCAGGAGGAAGGTTTCTAATCCGTGCCTCACTTTTGTGAATTTTGGTAAGAATGTTTCATCATTTTTTTCGTTTTCGAGAAGGAGCTGCACCATTCCAAGCAACGCACTTTGGATGTATTTTCCACCACTGTTATAAAAATAAACAGAAGGAAATAATCCCAGAGAGCCAGCTTCGTTGCTCAAAATTTTCCAAAGTATCTTTCTGGTCCAGGCTAGGTATTCAAGCGTGTCATCGCCTTTGACCAGGTCATCCATTTCCTTCTTCGATGGGAAATAAGTGTTTTTAATAATCTTCATGAAGTCAAAAATCATCGGGGTGGCGTTCGTTATCGTACCACCCAAAGGGTGGTGTAAAATTGTAGATTGAGATTCCACACTATAAGGTGGTTTAAAAAGGATATGATTAGATTGTTCAGAGATTTCTTTAATCGTAGCCTGATTGTTAGCTTCAAACTTCTTCCAATATTGAGTGCCTGCGCCGCCTTTAATGATGGCCCTTGTTGCTATGCTGATAGGTTTATCCCGGTTCTTACAAAGTTGTTTTTCCGTTGGTGAAAGCACGACTCCTTGTTGGTTAATTGCAAAAAAAGAGTCTTCTGCTTTCTTAACGTTTCCGGTTATCATTTGAAGATCGAAGGCCGCTTTCTTTAATCCATTCGACCTGTCTCCCCCTTCCCTCATTACATCCGCAAAAGCACCAACGCGGTTGTTTATATAGGTTCGTGTTTCTTCTGCCAATTCTATTTCTGCTTGTGGAATTTTATTGAAACCGTAAAAGTCATGGGATATTTTCCTATCCCCGTAATCATCATTTATATAAGCAATAACTGCACTTAAGCGGTGTGCACCGTCAATAACATAAAAGTGGCCGGAATCTTCGTTTTCCCAGAGAATGATGGAAGGAATAAAGGCTAACTCCATGAAGGACTCTATTAAATCCGCAATTCTTTTTTTGTCCCATTCATTGGTCTCTCTCTGGAAATCCGGTTTGCGCAACAAATCATATATTGATATGTAATTCGACTCGCTTTTAGGAAGCAGATGCCCTAGCGTTATATTAGGCAGTTTGGCAGGTTTATTTTGAGTACTGCCTGTAGAAATAAAATCATCACGCCGTATGAGCGCATCTAGGTTAACCTTTGACATTGCAGTTGGTTTTTAGTAATATCTAACATTTTACCCAATTTTATAGTTTTGGGATCGCAACACTTATTAACAAGATCCAAGCCCGGCAACCGTCGTAGCTATATAGCTAAGGTAGATTTGGCGTCAATGGATTAGGAAGGATTGACAACTTGGGAATTCGAGTTAAAGAAGATGGAACTGCCATAGAATAAACTTGTCTCTTACCTGCTGCATGCAAACCTTAAGAATTATTCTTGATAAACAAAACTTCTTCTTTCATTCTAAGCAGCGCATTGCTTAGTGGTGCATTAGCAACCCGGTCACTTGTGTAATATCTGGCGATTCTCTTGTTGGTCCTGAGAATGATTAGATCGCAAAACTGGGATAAGGAAAGAGCGTTGTTAATAAAGTCAGTAAGTGAGTATTTGATTATTTCAACCAAGGCATTCTTGAATTTTTCCACAAGCTCATCGGAAAGGCCCTTGTATGCATTTACATCAAGCTCCCGGGCTGAGCCAATATCTCTTGGATCAGTCGGCAAATCTCCAAAACCAACCGCTTCTGAATAACCAGCAGCCTTCGCTTTCTTTAATAATTTCCTTGATTCGCAGGAAACCAGGATCACTCTTTTTTTCCTGAAAACCTGAAATTTTCTAAGCGTTATAAAATCTTCATTATTGTAGCCATCTTTTTCACTTCCGTACAACGCGCTGAAAGATCCATGCCCTAGGAATAAGACCAGTTCATTGCCCGCTTCCGCTGCTTTTTTTAAAGCCTTCTCGTGCGCTTCATCGTTCGCTTCGATACGAACAAGAGAGAATTGTGATGAGTTGACATTTGCCGATAAGTAACTGGTGACTTCCTCGAGGAAATCGGTGGTTGCATCCATGGGAAACAGGATCAAGACCTTGTTATTCATTTTCCATCATTATCATATAAGCGATAACCTGCTCGATGAGCTCTTGCTTTAATAAATCTCCCTCGGGCTTTTGCCTGGAAATAAAGTAAGCGACTTCACCCAAGGTTTTATTTTCAAATTTACTGTAGGTAGTTTTGAACTTGTAATCTCTGTATTTATATAACTCAGCTTCGAATGCCTTGTCGGTAGAAAACTGGGCTTCTGCATTCAACTGCATGATCATTGCTTCTTCGAGGTGCTTGTCACGCTGGCAAAATGCGGTAATATTAGAAGTTACCAAGTCAATAATTTTTGCGGCTATTTCAGCCTGATCACCTTCAAGTATTTTCGCGACAACATTTTCGATATTCGAAGAGTAAAGAATAATTTTCTTTTTCGTATTAAGGGTGTTGCGTAAGATCCGGATGATCTCAAATCCATTTGTTTTGTCGCCACCGAAATCATAATCACACACAATTAATTCGATAGACTGTTTTAAATAATCAACTGTATCTAAAGCCGCGACAATTCTATCGGGTATTATCGTGCCTTCTTCGTCTACAAATTTTTCCTCCTTAGGATTTAGCGGTAAGAGCTTGATTTGCAACTGGTGGTTGTCCTCAGCGCGCCGCAATATATTGTTGATGGTTGCGCTTTTGAAAAAAGTCGGCCGATCATCTATTAATATAACGTTACACGTTTTCATTATTTATTGATCGTAATTTTAAAACAGGCACCTTTAAGCTTGCCGATATGATTACCGGCAAATTCGATTTTCCCGCCTATTTCATCCATCGTTCTTTGCGCAGAATTTAAACCAATACCAGATCCCTTGGTTTCGGTAACGCCAAGCTCGAAAATTTTCTTAGGTATTTTGACAAACTTGGGAAGCAGTCCTTTGCCATTGTCACTAAACAGAACTTCGAGTTTGTTGGGATTGATATTGCGCATGTCAACCTGTATGCTTGTTTTCTTACCGTCATCCCGCCATTTGATTGCATTACTTATTAGGTTATCTACAAGGACAGCAATTTCAATTGGGCTGATGTATTTTTTGAGTTTAGCGTTATTGCTGTTTATCGAAATTTCTACAATTTTAGAGGACTTATCTTCCGTTTTCCTGATATCATTATATACAGAGAGGTATTCTTTTAAATAGGTAGGAATATCTATCCACTGCTGCTCTGCTTCGTATTTATAATTAGCCCTCGTGGCGATTTCTGAAATTTTCCTGGACTTTTCAGTAAAAAACTTCAGATCTGTCAACTGCTTCAATAAAGCAGCTTTTGAAAAATTGTTGACCTTTACTTTGGCAATCAGCTCGATGACCTTTTCATCGATTTCCACGAGGTTAAAATTGATGCTATGAATTAGTTTCTCCGCATCTTCACTCATCGGCTTTCTCACCGAGAGGTAAATATTCTTTTGCTTTTCAATTTCTAATTCATTGGCTAATTCGCGTTTCTCCTGGACTTTTACATCCCGCTCTTTTTCAGCTGAGGTTGCCCGTTTAAGGGACGAAGAAATGGCTTTTTCAATCTTCTCTGCCTCTTTGTATAATTTTTTATCGTTTGATTCAGCTGCAATTCTTTTGAAATTCTGGACAAGTTTAGGCGCGCTTTTTTCTCCTTGGACGGTTAGGAGGTTAAGTATGTCGCGGTTGTACTTAAGCTCTATTGTTTGCTTATCGGATATGTTGGCGACCAATTTGACCAACCCTTCTATGGCTTTCTTCGAGGAAATATCAATATTCTCATCTTCACTGTTTACACCCCATTGCGTAACGTCAACCACGTATTTCTCTAAGCGCCGCAAAGTTTTGATCAAGAACCCATCGTCTGTGTTCACAAGCTGGTCATACGCACGCGTCCTGACAAGGCCATCCCCACGGCTTGTTGTTTCCCTCAAATCCGGGTTGTTGATGCCTATCGAAATTTCGCCGATAAGGCTTCGCAAACCAATAAACCGCGCATAGCCCTGCAGGGCCCTGTTTTCCAATCGCAGAGAGTCGTCACCCCGCTCGCCGTATGGATATACCCGGAACCCATTTTTATATATAAACAGGCTACCAAAGTCTACGTGTTCCACCCCTGTTCTTTTATGAAAAGTCACCTTTGCCGACCGGTTCAGGAAGTAGAGCGTTATTTTGATATTGGATAATAAATCAAAATCACTTTTTTCCTTTATCTCATATATGAAATTCTCACGGTCCAAAAGCTTGGTAGTAATGATTCCCTTATTATCGATTGATGATTCGATCTTGGTGGTCTTGATGTCAAGCTCGTTGAAGACAAAGTTTTTTATCTCACCGTTAATGGTATTGTAGTACTGGTGTATCTCTGAGGCTCGCAGCTTATTTGCCTCAGCTAAAGCCGCCCTGTCGGCATCAATTTCATCAGGGACGGTAAGAATGATTTTGAACTTTTGCACCTCGTCAGAGGTGTTAAGGTCGGGGCGAACAAGTTTCGAGAGCCTTTCTTTAAGCCGTTTAAAATTATCCCTGCTCCAGAAGTCCTTTTGCACGCCAGTGATTTCCAGCACAGTGCCGTGCTTTATGCCGTAAGCGTTTTCGCGAAGAACGGAGTGCTCGATTGGTATTTTCTGGAATAAGGTCTTCTGGCTTTTTTCGAATTTGGCCCAATCGACGAAAATATTTTCGATTTTACTGTTAGCTTTCCTGCTTATCGTGGTCAAGTTTAAATACCGGCCTAACCTGTCACAGGAAAACCGACCAACTCCCTTAGCCCCTGCGTATACCCGGTGCGATTTTATCTTGTTCCTGTAATCATCATCTTCTGTTCCATCTCTTTTCGCAGAATACCCTAAAAACAACCACTTGCTGGTGAGGTCGTCTTTTGTCATCCCCTTACCGTTGTCCTGGATAGTGATCTTGGCATTTTCGCCGTATATATCTTCAAAGGTGATGCGAACCTCCGTAGCCTGGGCGTCAAAGGAGTTTTTCACCAATTCGAATACGGCGACGAAGTTGTCGGTAATAAGTTCGCTCCCGATTAAATTTTTGAGGCCAGAGCTAACTTTGAAAAATTTTTTTTCCATTAAATGATTAGCTGTTTTAAAACAAGACCGCTCTGTTCTCCAAACAGTGGGGGGATGGCATTGCCAATTTGGGTATACCTGGGAACTTCCTGTGTGCGCATTTTACCACCAGTCGTGTATTTGCCCCTAAACTCATACCAATCAGGAAAACTCTGAACCCGGGCATATTCCCGAACTGTCAAGATACGTGGCTCCTGGTAATGCACGTAATCGTCCGGTAGTGTGGTGATTGTAGGGGTAGCTTTATTTTTGTCCAGGGGGATAATGGTGTGTTTGGTCAGGTTAAATTTTAACCTCGCCTTGCTACTAATGTTTTTATTTCCCCTTTGGTGCTTGATAAAATACCTGAAACGTTTAATGATCTCGGGGTGATGGTTGGGAAAACTGTGACTGTCAGGAACCGTTCCTTCATAGCCAGCGCGCAAATACTGCTGGTACTTTGATGTGGGTGAGCTGTATTTGCCGGAAGTAAAATTGCCACGGTCGAGTGTTTTTTCCACCCCGTTTTTTTTCAATAGGTCTGATATCGCGTTGCCGAGATTAGGGTTTTGGGGCAAATCCTTTTCAAGAAGGAAATTCTTTTTATTAGCGGTAAGAAGTTTAAAAAATTTTTTTGCAACATTCTCCTTGCTTGTTTTGGCTGTTTTTTTAACGCCAACCAAAACGAAACGAGTTCTTTTTTGCGGCACGCCAAACTTTGAAAAATTAACCATCTTTCCTTCCACCTCATAACCCCAGAACCTAAGCACCCGCAATACGTAGGCTGAATAAGCCAGACCTTTCGATTTGTTCTTTTTGAATTCAAGTGTGAAACCCTTTACATTTTCGAAGAAAATCATCTTTGGTTGGACATACATGATGAACTTCAGGTACGAGCGAATAAGGCCATTCCTGACGTCGTTTTCTTTGCGTAATCCCGCTGTAGAAAACCCCTGGCAAGGCGGTCCGCCTGCGACAAGATCTACTTTCCCCCTTAAGTCAATTAGCTGCTGTTTATGCTCATTCAGGATCTTATCGATATCATGCTCCTCCTGTGGCAACCATGCAGGCCAATCAAAATGATTTTTTTTCTGGACCAGATTATGCTCTAAAGTGGCGAAGGCATCTTTGCTTTTTTCAATCGCAAACAAGCCTTGCCAGCCGGCGTTATGAAGGCCAAGGGAAAGACCGCCACACCCAGCGAATAGGTCAATATAAACGGGTTTAATTTGATCCGGCTGCATAAAATCTTCTAATATACAAAATTAGTAATTATAACGCCTTTTTTATAATATTAATTGCATATGATAGGGGTCAAGACTTTACTTCAGGTTGCATTGTAACTGCCTGATAATAAGCGCACTTTCGTGCAAGCGGGCACATAAGGCAAAGAGGTTTGTGGGCTTTGCAAATCATAGCCGCGAAATCAAGCACCGCCCAGTTCATTTCCTTTGATTTTGGGTGGCTGGTGATTTTTGTTGCGAGCTTTTGCAAGTACGGGTCATACCTGATATCTGACAACATTCTTTTCCTGAAAAATCTTTCGATGACGCGTGACATGTTGACGTCAAGCAGGGGGGAGGCTTGGTTAAACACCAATAACTCTACAGCGTTGGCGATATATTGCCCCATGAAGGGGATGCTTTCAAGCTCCTGCCGATTGCTGGGTATTTCCCCGTTTCTTTTAACCATCTCTACAGCCAGCATCTGCAGCCGGGAAGCTCTTTGCCTGTAAAGACCTATAGGTTTTAAAAAATCTTCGATGCTGCTTAAGCTAGCATTCGCCAGTGATTGCCAGGAGGGAAATTCCAGTAAAAAAGCTTTGTAAAAATTTGACACTGTCTCAGCTCTTGTTCGCTGCAGTAGGATTTCAGCTACCACGAGCTCGTATGTCGTTAGGCCAGCTCGTCGCCAAGGGAAAAAATGCCTCCCGTTGAGCGAATGCCAATCAAGCAGTTTTTCCTGGAACTCAGCAATATTATTTTTAGTGATTCTTGCCACAGACAAATTAGTTGATTCAACATTGTTGCAATATCTTGGATGAATACCGGACTTACCATTCTTTGATCAAGCTCGAGGGACCCCCACTGGTGCTGACATTGTTATCAAAATAACTGGATTTCCACAACTTAGAGATATTTCACCTTATTTTTATTCCGGGGCGAATGAATAGAGGCTGTGCACGAGTATGTTAAAGGTATGGCGAGACATATCTTTTTTTCAGACATGACGAATTTTAGAAAATGCTGCGCTTGTAGGGCTAAATGAATTTAACTAAACTATTTTTATGGATCAATTCAATCTTACTCCTAGCCCGGCTTTACTTGACCTTTTAGGCAAAATACCGTTTAAGGGATGGCAATGTGCTGCTGAATTGATAGATAATTCGATTGATGCTATTATTAATCATTCAGAAAAATTACAAGATTACCAGAGGATAATTTCTGTTTTTATTCCAACGAAAAAGCGAATTGAGCAAAATGAGCCATTTGTTGTAGAGGATTGGGGTATCGGCATGACTGAAGGTCAATTAGAAAACGCGGTTAAAGCCGGGTTTTCAAGTAAGAATACCAATAATAATCTTGGGCTATTTGGTATGGGATTCAACGTGGCTACTTCACGGCTTGCCAATACCGTAGAAGTCTGGACCTCAACCGTCGATATGGATACAGAGATCGGTGTTCGAATCGATTTAAGGGATATGAAAAAGACAGGGTCCTTCGTAAGGCCAAAAATGATGCGGGAAAAGCGGCAAGATAAAAAATCGGGGACCCGGATTGAAATATATGATTATAAACCCGAGGCGCATACTCTGTTAAAACCACAGGACATCTACCGTGAGTTGAACAGGGCTTACTCGGAAAGAATATTCCATGGATTTGGCATTAAGATCATAGTAAATGGAGACGAAATAACTCCTTTCCGTTTTTGTACCTGGGATAAAAAGAGAAGTGTAAAACATAAAAATGACGACATCGCCGCTTTTGTCGAGATCGACGAGCACTTAAATGAAGAGATGTTTTGCGAGAATTGTTTTTCCTGGCTCGGCGCGCCAGTAGATACGTCATTGCAGATTGAATGCCCTCATTGTAATACGGTCGGCCAGGTTGTCAAGAAAGTTATTTATATATCAGGCTGGATAGGAATACAGCGTTATTCTGATACAGAACATTTTGGAATTGATATTTCCAGGAACGGGAGAATATTAAGTAAGCTGGATAAGTCACTTTTCCATTGGAATGATGACAGGGCAAAAGAAGATGTACGATTTCACCCAGAGTATCCCAGGGATACTACGTATGCCGGTGGCAGGATAGTTGGACAGATCGAAGCAAATTTTATTATACCAAAGTATACGAAGGATGACTTTGAGAGAGAAGATAAAAACTGGCGTAAGGTTGTAAATTTTTTGCGTGGGGAAATGCCGTTACAGCCGGAGTTGGCAAATAGTTTTGGCTATAAATTACCAAACAGGTCACCTATCGGTTTATTTTTTAGCGCGTACCGGAAGATAAATGTTCCAGGCTCAAAAACATTGGTTTTTGGAAGGGAAAACGGCAGCGCTGATCACGTAACATCTAAGAAATGGGCAGACGATTATTATTATAATGGGAACCACGAATACCAAGATGATACAAAATGGTGGGAAGCAGTTACCAAGGCTGATCTAAAAGAAACTCCTTCAACATTCAATCCTCTAAACCCACTTAATGGCCCAGTTGTGAACCCTGCTGGCGCAACAACGGGACCTAAACCAATAGCTCCCGAAAAATTTCCAGGAAAGAAAATACTGAGGAAAACTTTACGCTTCGATATTGAAAAGATTATAGGAGAAAAGCCTTTCGATTTAACGATAATAGAATACTACCCTGATAACGATGTTTATATCCCGATCATTTTTGAATCTACGGGTTCGATAGGCAGGTTTAATGTTTACCTGAATTATAACCACCCAATGTTCCGGGATTTTGCAGATGGTTACGAAGACCTGATTTACTCGGAAGTCGCGGCTAAATACTCGTTGATGAAAAACAACGAGGAATGGACTGTGACGAGGATTTACTACGAATTAAAATCAAAATATGCGCCGGAAACTATGTTAAACGTGCCTAACCTCGTCACGAAGGCAAGCACCTTAATGAGGACCATCCACAATAAATTGGTATTAGGGGGAGGGATACAATTACCCCGGAAGCCAAATCTTGATGAAGCCACCATAAAAACTATCGAAAAGAAATACCTTGATCTAGAAAGAAAGCAAATCCCGAGCATCACGGGGTTCTTGCTCAATACCCAGTATTTGCAATATTTGGACTTAAATTATCTTTTCAAGTTTGTCGAAGAATTCCCGGATGTTATTTATGATGGGAAAATATTTAACCTCCCATACTCGGAACTGGACCAGGAAAACAAAGAACACCAGTTAAGGAAATATTCCGGCTACTTTAACGATGTTAGATGGTTTATGAATGAACTATCAAAAGAGGGCGATGAAGCGATCAAGAAACTTAAGCCTGAAATAATCAGGAATAGGATCAGCATTGAAATTTTACATGGAAGCTTTAGTAAATGATACCAAGGGATTTCTTTCAACAGAGCGATTGTCAAGGGGGCCTTGGCAGGCGTTCGAGCGAGCTATTGCAAGGCTCCTAGCGCATAGTGGCTGGGAAATTAACGAGTTGGTTGGTGGTTCAGGCGACCAAGGTGCTGATATCATTGCCGGTTTTCGTAACCCAGAAGGCCAGTTAATTGAATTTATATACCAAGCCAAGTTTTCTGAGAATAATAAACCCTTATCAGTCGATATCATCGGGGATGTAAAAAGGGCGATGGAATATTACGGCATAGACAGGGGAGTAGCCGTGTCAAACAGGTCTTTATCAGAAGCCCAAAACCTGAAACACCAAACACTTAAAAATACAGGGTATAATATTGATACTTTCCTTTCTAAAAGTGTATTTGATACGTACTCACAACTGGCACCATGGGCACCGGAAAAACGTGCGTTGAAACAGTACCAGGTCGAGGCATTGGCTGCCATACAGAATGCCTATTTGATGGGCAACAAACAAGGACTAATATGCCTCGCTACCGGCCTAGGTAAAACATTCGTTGCAGCATCTTTTTTGCGATGGCTTTTTGAAAATAACCAAAGCCTAAACGTATTAATTCTCGCAAATTCAAAATCTCTTATCGAGCAATTTGATAAATCCATCTGGTCAAACCTTCCTAAATGGGTTTCAACGCACTTGGTGTACGACTCGGAGAAACCCAGTTTCCTAGAAGGCGTTACCTTGTCAACCTTTCAAAGTTTTAATGAATTCCATAAGAAAAATAGTAATTTTTACTATGATGTTATCGTCGTTGATGAAGCGCACCATGCACCTGCGGATACATACATAAACGTGATCAAAACACTACAACCTAAATTCTTATTGGGGTTAACAGCAACACCCTTCCGTGGTGATGAAAGAGATGTAACCGAAGTTTTTGGCCAGCCTCTTGTTTATTACTCGGTCTATAAAGCATTACAAAAAGGCTTCCTGGCAAAGGTTGAGTACCACATGCACAATGACAATATTGATGAAGACTGGATAACACAAAATAGTTTAAAGGGGCATACGATAAAGCAACTCAATAAAAAGATATTCTTACCGGAAAGAGATGAAACTATTTGCGAAGAGATATACAAGACATGGATCGAGAGAAAGTTGGAACGTGGAATAATATTTTGCAATAGTAGCGAGCATGCAGAAAGAATAGAGAGGATACTAAAAGTAAATTTCCAATTACCTGTTTGGTCTTTGACTACGAGGATAAAAGACTCGCGTGAAAGGGCAAAGCGACTGAGAGAATTTAGAACTGGCAAGTGTAGTATCTTGACCTGTTACGACATGTTAAATGAAGGGGTCGATGTACCTGACGTAGATTTTATTGTTTTTTTACGAGTAACACATAGCCGGGTGTATTTCCTTCAACAACTGGGTAGGGGGTTGCGTTACAAAGAAGGGAAAACACTTTTGGTCCAGGATTATGTTGCAGACATCAGGCGGATTAAACGGCTCAAGTCTTTTCAAAATGAATTCGAAGAAGCCAGGAAAAATGAAATAGAAGATTTGTTCATTAATAATATGTTCAGTCTATCATTTACGTCCAACCAAACAACGAATTTTCTCGACCTAGTTACGAAGGATATTTCTGAAGAGGCAGACGAGGAGGACGAGGTTAGTTTTACTATATAATTGGATTCAAAAACTTCCTATTTTGTTATATCGATTACGTCATCTCGCTAGCGCCATTCTGTTCATTTTGTACGGGATTTCCGCTTTTGCTCGAATAAGCTCAATGCGTCAATTAAGCCTCTTATAAATATATAGAGCTCTTTCTCTTCTTTGGGAAAATTGAATTTTTTTTCTTTCCTTCTACCCGAAGTAAAAAATTGATCCGAATATCCAACCTCCTGCAATATTGGATCAACAGGATTTACCATTTCATCATTGCCAACACTTAAATTAAATTTTCGCTCAAAAAACTGAATCTGGTATAATTTATCCGTCACAATTATGTCAATGGCAAATTCTTTATCGCCGACAAAATAATTATCAATAACCGCCAGGTTCTTCCAAGGGCCAACACGAATAAACGGTACAGCTTTGTATCTAAACTCATCGACGAGTTTATCTCTTCGATAGTCTGTTAGTGAAATGAGCATGTCCTTTAACGCATGTGCTGTTTCAAAATTTTGATCCTGTAGCATACTGTTCAAAAAATCTTCCATTAGTGGTTTGTTCATTTGTTTTCCTCCTAAAAATGCGATCAGTTGGTTATATTGTTTCAAAAAATAAGTTGTGTCTATTCTTTCGCTAATCGTTTCACATTTTAATAGCCAGCCATGATATAGGTCACCTGTTGTTTCATCGTAGGCGCTAGTATTTAGTACATATGGCAATATCTTCTTTCTTTCAAGCTCCGTCCATCCATTGGTATCGGGTTGTTTATAGCCATTCAAAATAAGATATACTACACTGTCTATGGTGTAGCCCTGCTTTTCCAGCTCAAGCCAGTACCTGGGGATCTGCCTGTCCATATCACCGGCTGCATGTATTTTGTTTTCGATGATTATGGCTTTTTTTGAAAATTTGTCTTTGACGGTTATATCAATTCTTGCTGCTTCCCTTTCGACAACCGTATTTTGATAATTAGCCTTATCTATGGCTCCGTTAGTTATCCTGCTATTAAGATAGTCAATAAATGCGACGAGGAAACGGTCACCTTCTTTGTGGATGCCTCGCGGGTCTAGAATTTCTTTCAGGATATCGCTGTGCAGGTTTTCTTTATAATAATAATTCGAGACCAACAGGAATACGTTGAGGCCTGGATCGAAATTACTGGTACTATGTATGAGATAATCAACCGCAAGTTTACGATAGACGGGGGTTTCTATGTAGGTAAACAGACGCCTACTGTATGATTGGTTGACCTGGCAGGTTAACATGAGTAAATCCTGTACCTGGTTACTGGTAATTTCCATTCTCAATAATTATTTGTTAATCGATGCCTAGGTTGGTTTTACAAGACAAATTATTGATGGGCCTATTGTTGATATGTGAAAACTAATTGTTCAACAACATCTTTTGTTAGCTTCGATAGCGGCCTTTTTTCAAAATCATCTTCTGAGTAATAATTCCCGAAAGCCAATCGATACAATTCATCAATACTTCCAATAGGGAACGCGTTTTTAAGAATTTCTAAATACCTCCCATTTGAAATGTAATGTTTCCGAATAATATCAGCTATTTCCCCGTTGTGACTTTCTTCATAAATCTCTTTTAATTTAAAGAGATGAAAACTGTCTGAACACTTCCGTGCTTTTACCGGCTGAAGAGGATCCAGCAAGGGAATTATTCCATAGTTGGTTTGTATACCAACTGAGCTATCGACGTCCCTTGGAAAGAAATTAAATTTAAGTGCATCCTCGAAACCTTCCTCGTAAGGGTGAACATATTTTCCATACACTATTGTTGCTCGATTCTTTATCGTCCTGTTGCAAATAAGGCAACTTGGAACTAGATTGTAAAAGGATAACGAAAGAAGAGGATACTGTGATTTTGGAAAGAAATGGTCAAAGTCGGGCCTAGTAGTCCTCTTTATTCCTTTCGCTACTGTAACTGTATAATTCCTGTTACAATAAGGACATGTTTTGACATTTAGTTTCCTTGCTAAATCATAGCCGCAATAATATTTTGCATCTGTTTTGGTAAATCTTTTATAATTAAATACTGAACTAAGATTCCGATTTGGATTTTTTATTACTCCCTTTCCCGGCAATGTACAAAAACTGGTAAACTCCTGGTTCACCTGCACTAGTTCTTTTGGCTTTGATACAAGTATGCGATGCAGGTTGCGTTTAATGAAATCTTCCTGCCTGTGACTTAATACAGATAAATTGTCCAAAATAAATGGTTGCAAAGCGGTGTAATGATCATCACAAAGTTTGTCAAGATTTCTTAATAGTGTCTGTTTTATCTGGAGCATTTCTTTCGATTTCATTTAGCCTGCGTGTAATATATTCCTGTTGTGTTGTAAGCCTGGCTACCTCTATGTTTTCGCCAATTTTCTTTGCATACATTTCAGCGAGCTTGGTTCTTATTATTGGCTCTCCAATGACTTGCATTAACGATTTTACAACATCAGGTTCTGCCAACGGATCATCTCCCTGTAACTGTTGAAAAAGGGCATCAATTTTTGATTTGGCAAAATCACCCATTAATGCTCCACTTAAAAAGAATGAATCTGAATACAGTTCATGGATATTAGCGCCAAATGTTTCATGATGTGCGTGTAAATTATCCACTTTGCTGAACTGTTCACCTTCTTCCTTTGAAAGGAAGTTTATACATTGCTTAGGCAGGTCTGAAACAACAAAGGGGGAATGGCTTGTCAAGATCAGTTGAACCTTAATGTTTCGCCTATTGGATTGGTTAATATAACTTTCCAGAAAGGTTATCCATTTTTTTAAAAATTTTCGTTGCCAAAGAGGGTGGAAACCGATATCAAACTCATCTATTAAGAGTATAAAAGTTTTCTCATGGAAATACGGCGATTTATTATTTAGATTATATGCTATGAAGCGTGAAAAAATTTTAAGAAATTGTTTTTCACCGGTACTTAACCCCCTAATGTCAAGATCAAAAATAGTTGAAGGCTGATATTTTAATTTTGAATCTTTGTCAAATGTATTTAAAGCCTCAATTGCCAAATTAATATTCCCCGGTTCTGATAAATTCATTGTGAATTTATCATACTGCCATAGGTTCAAAGCCAACATTTTTTCGTGAAAGGCATTTACTGCTTTGAAGTTTAACCTGCCAGTGTAATTTATGGCAAATTGAGTGCTCTTAAAATACTCCTGTATTTGCTCAGTATAGGGCTTGCCCGTTGTGAAAATTTCCCCAATTTCTGCCAAGAGCGAAATAAAGTGTCTTAATTTATTCTTTTCAGTTAATTCACCCATGGTGGTCATCAATTGCTCCCGTAGATGCCGAAGTAATAAGTGATGATACAGGTTAACTTTAAGTTTCGCTGATGGATTTGCTCTTTCCTCTGTTCCGAGTTTGTCGTTAAAATATCCCCCTATCCCATAATGTTCTATCATTCGCAGAAATGCAATAAGTTTTTTGGAGTTTTTTCGTTTAACTTTTTTTAGATTTTCTATTAATAAATTAACTATAGGCCCAAAAGCCATTTCATCATAAGAGTCAAAGAATATATTTGTGATATCATTGAAATTCAATGCCAGCGTAAGATTGTCTAACGCAAAGGGAATTTGGTTTTTATATTCGCTTAACATTAAGTCAATAAACCTTTGTGATTCCCCTGACCGATAAGCCAGAATCGGGTTTTCGCCTGAATAAACCGCTTTGTCCGCACTGTACCTGCGCTGGTCGTTGGCCATTAATGCTATATCGGAAATATCGGTAAAATGCGAATTTTCAAACTCATCAGACATACTTAATAGTGATTGGTAAACTCTATTTGTGTGCTGCAAATTGACTTCACCTGAATAAAAAATAACCCTGGTATCAGTTACGAGGTTTTCCAAAATCCGCAGACCCATTGGATTGTTCCTGGTGTCATCCTTTGCCGTTAAAGGTGGGGACATGCCTTTTCCTCGGTAATTATTTATCAGATCCAGACGGTTCAATATTTTCGGTGTTTTGCCTGGCCAGACCTTCGAAAAACTTATTATATTATCCGACTTATTAATAACCTGTTTCTCAGTTACTATAAATCCATGAAGCGGCCGAGAATAAGTTAAAAAACTAGAGATAAATTGAAGCACAGTCGATTTACCGGTACCATTTGCACCAACCAATGCTGATATGTTTATAATAGTATCGTTGCTGATGTTAAAAAAGCCAGCAGGGATTGCAGCATTTATTTCTTTATGCAATTCTCCCTTTGTGCTGTCAAATGAATAAAGCACGTTTGGGTTGAAGTTAAACCCTTGGTTTTTGATAACACCATAATCCTCAATCCAGACAAATTCCAGTATCATTTGATTTTAAGTTTGTACAGTTAATATGTAAATCAACCAGGATGGTCCTTTTACAGGGGGGAGAGGATTAAAGATGGAAAGAATAT
Organism: Bacteroidota bacterium; assembly: GCA_040388705.1. Classification (GTDB taxonomy): domain Bacteria; phylum Bacteroidota; class Bacteroidia; order Chitinophagales; family Chitinophagaceae; genus Sediminibacterium. The sequence continues at coordinate 250,425 of JAZKBI010000001.1, forward strand.
CTGGGAATTACAAGAACTACACAAAAAAATTTATAACCATATTGTATCTCGGACCGGGCGACAGCATAAGGAGTTCAATTATAAACAAAAGCCAAGTATTGTTTCACCGTCCAAACATTTTGTTCCATATAAGTACCTAAACAGGCTTCATGGATACCTTTGTCATCGGTAACAATTACCACACGCACATCATTATCACGTTCCCTGTGAGCTACGTAACAGGCACCTGCCAGGAACTGCATATCGTTAAGCGTATTCCAGGCTTTGTTGAGAGGGTCCGCCAACGAAGGGAAGCCACCAATGAATTTTTTCATCAGCAGGTTACTCATTTGTAGCATTGGTAAATAATATTGGAGAAATTTATCCATTTTTTGTTCCAATCCCGGCTGGACAAAGGGAAGTTCTAAAACTGCATGTGCCCTTCTAAGCATTCCCATAGCCATAGCAAAGATCATTTTACCGTTTTTAATTTCCTGGACAAATTTCTTCCGAATAGGCAGATCTTTTTCATGGAAAGCCCAATCTACATTCCCATCATTCATATATTTTATGAGGTCTTCAAAATTGTTTTTGATTTCGGTACGATCATGCAGTAGTTGATCGCCAATTATCTTAATGTCCTTGCTATCTTTTTTCCAATCGTCGGTATCCGCATTCTCGGCAGCGTGCGCCGCTATTTCTACTATGCGGTAGTAATACTTCATGAAGTCGGAATTTTTACCAAAAAAATGCTGTGTGAGCAGTGGATTCCATGGTGGAATGAAATCAATGCTTTCACCACCACTTGGTTTAGAATGACGAGTTAAATGGTTTTGTAAAATCAACGCTCTTAAACAGGCAATGTAATGCGGATCTGTTTCGTCCATGTGGCGTAGTAATTCCATTGTCACCAATACATTCATGTGGCTCTCTGCATCTTTTTTAGATTCCCTCATACGTAATTCCCTAGCCAACGGGATCAATGATGCAAAATATTGGTCTTGAGCCAATATTCTCAATGCATTGGTGTCGTGTAAAAAAATGGTCTTCATAATAACTGTCTTATATTATATTTTACTAAAAAGTTTTAATATGACCAAATTAACCTGGTATGTTAATTCCAGTGGTGATGAATGCGAGGTAAGATCCTTTTACTTTTATGTCCATTCTAACCTGAGCCATTTCTTGAACTTAGTTCGAAATGCCCACTGCCCAAAGGGTTGCCTTGGCGACTGTATTCAGGAAATTTGTATGTATTGGTGAAATGGTTTCTTTATGCTTTACCATTGGTAGTCGTATCATAATAATTAACAGCCAGCAAACGCATACATGCGCTGTGATCAGAAAAAAAATGTGGGTAAATCAAGATACAATTCAAGCCTCCCAAACTCAAGGGCAATGCCCCCGTTCATCGGCATAATATCAGTAGTCAATTCCTTCAACCTTCGCAAGTAGCTTTTCGTATAAACTAACAATTTTATCTTTATCGAGACGAATGGCGAACTCCTCAGCAAGCATATCCAGCCGGCTATCATCAAAAGTAAAGCGCTCCGCCCAAACAGCATTGCAAAGTGATTCGAGAAATAGATGTTGTTCATCACTGATACGCCGGTAGAAAGCATCCATGGCCTGGTAACCAATGACAGCAGCTTTCGAGAACTCGGGTATGCGTTTAACTTTGTCATTAATTTCAAGAGAATGTTTCAACGCATTGTTGAGATTGCGAAGATTGTCGACATGTACGTAATTCGGAAGTTGTTCTGGCCTGATACCTTTGGCGTTTAAAAAATCCATCAGCTGGTCCCAGTTTCCCAAGGTGCGCTTGTTTACGCCTGGATATGCTGTAGTTAAAAGCCGCTTTATATTCAGCTCCAAATTTTTGAACGCATAAATAATCCTTATTTCACTCAATGCCATCAGTTCGTCTTCCATGACCGAAGCCTTTATATACCCGTCCCTAATAGTATCATACCAATCGTCTTTGGTGCATTTGCTTTCATCCAGAAGAGATTGCCATTTTTCTGGATGCTGTTGTTCTATTGCTTCCCAGCTTTCGTTCTGATCACATAGTTCATTTACTTGCCTGCTCAGATCTGTAATCATCGGCGCTATTATGTGATCTAACATGTTACGGTTCTCCGCAGGTAAGAATTGCAAAGCGTTCATCAAACGTAATTTTTTTTCTTGCAGCGATTGCTGTTGTTGTTCTGTTGGCATAAAATGAATTTTCCTGCTCCAAAATAACAAACAAAAAAGAATCAACCCATTTCATTTGAACAATCGCAAGCATTCGTTTGAATGCTGTCGTATTACAAATACAAAGATCGCATCGCTCCATTGTTAAATAAAGCTAGTAGCCCCTGCCATTCACTTAAGATTTTTTTGCAGAAAGAATTTTTTTATTTTCTGAAGCATACCCTTTACTTGGCCTTATTATGGGGTACAGCATCAAAATCGTTTTGGATACCAGGTGGAAAAAGAAGGATGGGACTTTCCCGGTTAAGTTGAGGGTTACGGAAGGGCAGAAAACATCGGACTACACGACAGTGTTTTCGTTGACGGGAGAGGAGTTCTATGGAACCGGCGACAAAAAGGAACCGCAACAATTGCGGGAAACAAAAAATCAACTGAAGACTTTGGCATGGGATGCGAATGGCTTTGCCAAAACCCTTCCTTTCAACCGCCTGTGTTTCGAAGCGGCATTCCTGTACAAACATCACCTGGTACGGCAGCGGGCATGCTGGAGCAGTTATTCAAATGAGGGCATTCTTAATTTTGATTATTCACCTTATATCAAGCGGATCCCTTTGTTCCGGGAAGATCATTCGGTCACGGGTTGCATTTCCAGGGCGTACCTCGATTACATCAAATATCTTTTGCAGCAGGACAGGCTGGGCAGCGCACTGAATTATCAAACGAGTTATTCTTCTATCAAGCGATTCAAAGGAAATGTGCGGTTATGTGATATTACACCCGGCTTTTTATTCCAGTTTGAAAAATGGATGCTGGAAAGAGGGCGAACCCTGGGAACCGTGGGGATTCAATTAAGGGCTTTGCGCTGCATCTTTAATGAAGCCATTACGGAGGGAAGCATTGATAAAAAAAGAGGGTATCCTTTCGGCAAGCGCAAATATATTATTCCCAAAGTGATGCGAAAGAAAAAAGCGATCGATATCGATACGATCGGTTCGATCTATTATTACGAGCCAGAAACCAACGATGAAGAAAAAGCCAGGGATTTCTGGATCTTCTGTTATCTCGCCAACGGGATGAACATCAAAGATGTTGCTGCATTACGCCATAAAGATTTTGATGAAGATTCTTTTCATTTCATCCGCGCTAAAACTGCCATGGCCACAAGAGGAGATCCACGGGAGGTCACCGTTCCGTTGGGTGAAGAAATAATTGCGATCATCGAGAAGTGGGGTGCCAAAGACAAATCACCGGATGCATATGTGTTCCCAATTTATAATGAAGGCATGTCTCTATATGAAAAGCATTATGCCTGCCGGGCTTTTGTACGTCTTATCAATAGCAGGATGAAAATGATCGCGGCGAAACTCGGCATCGATCAAAAGGTTACAACGATTGTTTCGCGGCATAGTTTCTCTACACAACTCAAACGTTCCGGCGCATCTACAGAATTTATACAGGAGGCATTGGGGCATATGGATAAGCGGACAACAGAATATTATTTAGGAAGTTTTGAAAAATCAGTGAAGAGAGAATTTGCGAATGCATTGATGGCGTTTAAAAAAACGGAAAGCTGATATGAAAGAACTCACAGCTGAAAAAGCAAAGAAGATCCTGGCGGAGCACGGTACGGAAGTCACGCTGGAAGAAGCAGAGGTCATACTCAAGTTCATGATTGAACTCGCCACTATGTCCCTGGATCAAATTTTTGAGGATGATGGTAACACTGCGCGTGAGATCATTAAAGAGAAGAAGAAGAAAAAATGACAATGCATTTTAAACAAGGTGAATTTTATCGTCTGACAGATTTAAACAATTTAAAACCGTTACTGGCAGATGGTATATTGCAAAAAGTTGGACCGCGTTTGTATTACTGCCCCGAACAATCCCGGTTCGGCGCTGTTCCACCAGAGGCGCACGCGTTAATAAAAGCATTTCTTAAGACAGATCAATTCCTTTTATTTTCTTTCAATGTGTATAATCAACTCGGCATAGGAACTACACAACTCTATAACGAAACGATCGTGTACAATCATCAACGGCATGGAAAAATCAAATTGGCCAACCGCAAATTTACTTTCAAACGCAAATTAAATTTTCCGCTAAAGTTAACCATTGAATACCTCGTGGTAGATCTCGTCAATAATAATCACCTGATCGCAGAAGACCCTGTAGCTATTTTAGAAAATGTAAAAAGAACAGTGTTGATGATGGATCAAACAATACTTACAGATAACCTCGCCAGGTACGGCAGTGCGAAAACGAAACGCATGTTTTCTTTTTTATAGCAGATGGAAAAATACCGCAGACCGGACTCCGAATATTATGACAATTATGACCGGCGGGCTATTGTTTTATTGAAGGAGCTTGAAATCCTGGAAGCGCAAAAACTTGCTGCGATCAATGATGATGATGCAAGACATGCACAGGTGGTGGCAGATATTTTTACCGGTCAAAATTTTAACGATGCGGCGGTGCTGGCTTACCGCAACCGGACAGAAAGCGTAGCACGGTTGATGAAAGAGGATGAAGAGCGTGACCGGATCATCAATAAAACAAGGATACCACCCGGCCCGAATTGTACCACCTGCATGGAGATCATGGTGAGCACAGGGCATGTATTGAAAGAAACATCAAAGCAAGTGATCTTCCTGTTTGACTGCGCCCGTGGTCATGCACAGAGAAGGGCTCTGTATAGTAACGGAAGGGAGCACGTGGTAAAAACCACTTGCACAAAATGCGGTGGTTCGAAAGTTAACAGCAAAAAGAAAGAAACAAAAAAGAAGATCGTGTTCACTGACACCTGTAAAGACTGCGGTCATGTGTCGATACTGGAACTGGATCAAACAACTGAGCCACCAATCGATGAAACAGAAAGGAGAAAATACCTGCTTACTTATGCCGGTAAAAAAACGCAGCAGGAAGAATTTCATGCGTTCCTGGATTTCCTGCAAAAGATGAAAGTGTCCGCGGATGAAAGGGAAGCAAAAGAATTACTTGAACTGGATAAGATTGAAAAGCTGACGACTCACCAGTTACAGCAAAGGATTATTGAAGCCGGTAAACAAAAAGGATTCGTGGGATTGCAATTCGACAAGCCGGAGATCTCGCGTGATGCGGTGATCATTCCTTTTACGATGCAGGAGAACGGCAACAGAAAAGAAACGGAAAGTGTGGATGCGTTTAAAAGATTGATACATGCATTGCTGTTGCCCACCAGCTGGCGGTTGCATAAAAATAAAGTGGAGTACCGCGTGGGTTATTTATCAGGGAAACTGCAGGGGTTTGAAATGGAATATGACCTGATAAAGATTGCAGCGGAGATCCTGGAAGCAAAGAAACGGGTCATGCCGAAACAATGATCCTGTTCACTAAAATTGCTTGTTCACGTTACGTGAACATTGCATATTAATGAACAAGGTTCGTGCACTATCTTTTGTTCCAGTTGCCTCTTCTATTTTAGCTGATGCCATCTTTCAGTGAATGATAGATAGCCATCGCGTGACCACGGCCTAAGTCAAAGTCCTCTTTTAGCCATTTGAATATATCACCCGCCTTTACTTCAGACTTGAGAACACCTTTACTAATAAAGCCTTTTCCAGCTGCCAGCTTTTTGAAATCTGCAGGACTCTTGCCTGTCTTTTTCTTAATGGTATCGAAATAGGCCGGAAGTTTATCGATAGGCATAGAAGTACATTTTTTAATCAACAATTTTTATATCAGTTTCTTTGGCAATCACCATTTCAGGTTTGCCGTTGTATTCTTTGATCAGACCAGTAGCACACACTTTTTTGTTGTTATAAAAAAGTTCGGGTTTCTCTTTGAAGTTGGCGCGTTCACTTCCGAAGATCACGATGGTGAAAGGACTGTTGGGATATGCTGCGCCTAAGTTCAAAAATGTAGGTTGGCCGTTTGAATTTTCGAGGAAGCGCGTGCCGAATACTTTATCGCATACGGTAATCTTTTCTCCTGTGTGATCTTTCGCTTCAAAAGCTGTAAATGTTTGTCCGGGTTTTGTTTGCGCGGTTTGTTGTACTGCAACTGGCGCAGGAGCTGTTGTGTTTGCCAAAACTTTTTCAAGGATAGCCGATAAGCGGATGCCCGCTTTCAATATTTGCTCTTCGATGATAGGTGTTGCTTTCTGCACATAATTTTCATCGAGCGTACTGTTTGAGAAAGAATAGATCTGCGGGAGATACGCCCGGGACTCGTTGATCCATGCGCCTACATTTTCTGTTTTGAGGTTTGCGATCTCGGAAGAGGGTAACTTTTTATAATTATTTAAAATCGTTTGCGTTTTGATGTGCTCAAGATTAATGATGCCGCCATCCCATGCTGAATGAAGATTCGTTTCCTTTCCCAAAAGTGATACGCGAATTTCATTACCGCCCTTGTCATTACCATAGCCGTCGTGAAGCGGTTGGTGAACATCGCCAACCAGGTGAATCAGGATCATCAGGTCGAGTTTCATGTCTGCGGGGTTGGAAGATTTTTCCAGCTCGCTGATGATCGTGTTCAACTCGGTATAAATATTTCCTTTCTGAAATGGATTTAGTTTATCGCCTTTCTCGATATTGATAAAATGTGTGCCGGTGAGGTATGCGTATTGTTTGTCGCTGCCTCGAACTTCGTCCATCCAGGTTGCGGCATCTTCGATAGTTGTGTTACCTAACCATGCTTTCAATTTATCCTGAGCGGGTTTGCTTAATAACTGGTAAGCAACTTCTGCCACCATGTGATGGCCATCACGGCTCCATGCGAAAACCGTGTTATGAAAGAAAGATAGGAATGCGATTGAAAGGAGAATAGATCTTTTTATCATGGTATGAAGGTAGTCAAGAGCTGCCAAGGACTAATCGGGAAAGAAAAATATTCCTGACGACAGGCAACAAAAATGCGGATACAATACCCGCATTTTATTAACTGACGTTGTTGTATTACTGATTAAGACATCATGCTGATCATTCCCATCAGGGAAGCCAGTACGATCACGCATTTGTAACAATATGTTCTGTTCATCTCTGTTGATTTATTGACAGCGTAAAGTTACGCTTGTTATGGCGACCTGTTTTGTTAATAAATTAACAGGTTAGCATTACTCCTCAGTGATTTTGCCAAAACAATGCTTTCCCGGACACGTTAAGATACTACTCTGCATCCCATTCATCGAACAGGTAATATTCTTTTGGGTTGGAAGGATTCACTTTTAATTGTCTTACTACAATGCTATAATCGTTCGAGTATTTTTTTTCTGCGTGTTCGGCTTTTGCTTCTTCCAAGGTATCGTGGGTCGAAACCGGCGGCACTTCCATGCCGATAGATTCATCATCGAGTGCAGCAGCATAATTTACAATCGCATAAAATTCTTTGATCGTCCAGTCTGGGTGTTCGTCATCGACAAATTCACCTGGTTCATCTATTTCTGTTAAGAGGTCATCAACCCTGGTGTCGGATAAATCATTCACCTGGACGGAGTCTATCTCTTCTTCGCTAACTGCTTCCATCCGTTTAATTTCATACAATTTTGCTTTTGCGTCATATTCACTGAAAACGCGAACGATCCCAATATCGGGTCCGTCTTCGGTATACATTTCAACCCAGTTGTCAACCGCTTCCTGGAGGGTATCATAATTTCCCATAGTTGGGCCCGGCCTTCCGTCAGGACCGATCAATAAAAGTGAAAAGTGCGTAGATGGCTCCCCGTGTTTAGGCATATTTCCCTGTTTTTTTACAGCATTAAATATAAGCAAATCGGCCTCTTTTTTGCTAACTTAGAGATAAGGAAACCACCCTATCATGAAAGTTGTCAATACCGAGTTTGACTTTACTTACCAGCGCAGGAAATACCATGCGCATTTGTCGATGTTTACACCAGTCAGCAGGCTCATGTTTAGGGTGTGGCTGCGGCTAAATGACAACAAGGAGCAGGTGTTTGTATTTTATAAGATGGAAAAGAACCAACTGTTCTGGTTTGACCTGCAAGATGAATACAAGCAGGGGATGGCTACCGCGATTGCGGGTATGCTGCTGGAATAAAAACTTCATTCATCACGGCAGCCTTAAGTTGTAAAATATTCTCCTTTATCTCTAAAACAGAAAGTAGAAAGCCTTCGGGAAGGAAGTAACTATTTTTTTGGGCACGGTTATGAATACATTCGTTTTGCTCCTCTATTTCTATTAGTTGCAGTAGCATTTTATCTTTCCATTTCATGAAAGTAAAAGTAGAAAGGGAAGTGATTTGTTGTTAAGGTATTAATACGCAAAAAGAGGAGTTTTTTCACGGGGTTAACCGGCTGCAAGCATATGTAAATCGTTAGTACAGGTTGGGCAGTCACAGTTATTTGCCAATGTTTCGAACCTACCGCCAATGGGTTGAAGGGTGTGATCGAGCATGCGGCTCCAAATGGTGTATTTTTTCGGAGTATCGGTTTCGGTCAGATATTCCTGAAGCATTGCCGACATCGGAACATCCCATACGCAAAGATCAGCCAACATCCGTTTATCGTTTTTAGACCATTTCCGGTGCAGTGAATAATGCACTTTCAACAAATCGTTGATATTCGTGTGCATGCTTAAGTTTGCGGAAAGCAGGTCGTTGTTTGCAATGGCATACCGGATTTTGTTATCCGCCCACAACAGCGTGAACCTGATCATCTGGTAATCTTTCTGTTCCACCGGTCTCGGCAAATGAGCGGCATATTTATCCTGCAGTTCTTTCAGCTTTCCTGTTTTGTCAAATACGACCAGTATTTGATCCAGCATGGACGGACGCTTGTTTTCCTGGCTCCGCTGTTTCAATGCGTCTTCGAACTGACCGAAGGAAACAAATGAAATACCCATCGGCGTTCCGTTCACTGAAAGATGGCTCAGGTTGATACAGTTGTCGCCATCCACAATTACTTTAATAAACGGATCCGTCAGTTCAAAAATGAAAGCTGCGAGATAGCGGTCATCTTTTTCGAGGCGGGCCAGGGTTTCTGTATGCAGGGTAAGGTCCATTATTTCCAGCTTGGTTTTCCTTCAAGGGAATGGATCTTTCTGATTCCGGCATCGGTGATGGAAAAACGGATGGTATCGGCCTGGGTTATCTGTACGAGTGATTCAGATTGGAGCGTCTGTAGATCACGGTTGATCTTGTCCCAATCGGAACTGGACGCAAGGATCATTTCCCGCGGGGTACACTGGTACTGCGTGGGTTTAGGTGAGTCCTCGGCGATGATGGATAAGGTCTTTAGTGTCTCGTATTGGTCGATCATATAGTTCAGCGATAATGAATGGGTATGCATGGCGTTCTGGTTTTGTAAGGGTTCGTTCAGGCTTTTTTGCGGATGGCAAAATGGTAATCCAATGCCGGCGCCACCAATGCCGACCAGGGTGAGGGCTCTCCGTACCACATATCGATCCAGCCTTCTTCTTCCCAGTAAGCAACATCGATCGTTCTCTCTTCCACACCAGCATTATACAATACCCGCGTGAATCGCGTTCCGTCGGGCTGCAAGGCAGAAAATACCCGGCAGGCAAATAATTCATCCCCACATGCCACCGTCATTTCAAACTGGAATTGCTGTTCAACGACTTCCAAAGGCTGGTTCTGTTCCATTTGCTAAATTTTACAGCACTAAAATACTAAAATTATTAGCTTTTCAAAATTAATTATTAATTTAGCCTATGGACCTGTTTTCCAATTTTGTGCTGTTTGATGAAGGGTGCCGGGAGTATGTGGATTATGCACTTCCTGACACAGATTTGCGGTTATGGCGGCAATTTTTCGGGAAGGAAGAATCGGATCATTATTTCAAAACCTTCCTTGAAACCGCACCGTGGAAACAGCGCGAACGGAAGATGTATGATAAGATGGTGCTGGATCCAAGGCTCACCGCGTTTTACGGAATCAAGGGAGAACCGTTTACACCTGAACTGCTTGCGATCAAGGAAAGGATTGAAGTCACCAGCTGGTGCCAATTTAATTACGTGCTCTTAAATTATTACCGAGACGGCCAGGATTCCGTGGCTTGGCATAGCGATACTCTTCCTTCTTCCGGTAAACATCATGCGATTGCTTCGGTCACTTTCGGAGAGCGAAGGGTTTTCAAGGTGCGGCATAAAACGAACAAAGAAATAGCGCCTATCGAGATCCCGTTGACACACGGGAGCTTTTTGCTGATGGGTGAAACCATGCAATACCATTACGAACACCATGTTCCGAAGACCGCCAGAAAGATCGGGCCGCGTATCAACCTTACTTTCCGGACATCCGATAACCCTTCTGTTTACTGAACATGGAAAATCCTATCATCGATACCAAACCTTTTACCGTGAACCTGAATGGCGACGTGCTGCAGGTAACGGTTCACCTGATCGGCCACAATATTATCTACCGAATCGTGTTCCCGGATAACCGGCCGGAACTAAAATTGTTCCGCGCGAAGGGAATCGAGAACCCGAAATTCTGGACATCGATCCCGGAAAATCTTGCACGGATTAAAGAAACGGAAGCAGTCGGGCAATTGATTTTTGATCACTACAATCCGCCGGTCCTGCTGAAGAAATAGAATAGTGCTAAATTGCAGCAAAGAACTGATCATGTGCTATTACAACGGGCAGAAAGTGACCCATGCAGAATTTATTATGTTAAAAGATCTTGAGAAAAAAGTCGCTTCCTATGACTTTCTTTCGACAGACCTGCATGACGGGTTTGTTTATGGAAATATCGCAGCTTTAATGCCCATTCCCGGAAAAAAAGATTTCGAGATCGTGCAAATGGAATGGGGTTTTATTCCCGATACCTGGTTTGGTAAACCGCTCGATACTCGAGAGAAGGTTGACCGGTGGAGAAGAGGTTATAAAGATCCAAGTGGCAAATTTATTCCGGGAATTACCACGCTCAATGCGATCGGAGAAGAAATGCTTTTAAAGAATAAAATCTACCGCAGCTCGGCGTTGGAGAGAAGATGTCTTGTGCTGTCGAGTGGTTTCTTTGAATGGCGGCATCATTTCCCGCTGAACAAACGAACCGGCGAACCGGTGAAAACCTCTCTTAAGATTCCTCATTATATCACGGTGAAAGATGCACCGTATTTTTTTATGGCAGGTATCTATAAACCTTGGACAGATAAAGAAACGGGTGAAACGGTTAACACAGTTTCGATTGTAACGACAGCTGCACTCGAAGGTCATTTAATGGCGAAAGTGCACAACACCAAAATGCGGATGCCAACGATACTCAACGAAGACCTTGCATGGGAATGGCTGTTTAATCCGATCAGTGAAGAACGCATCACTGAAATTGCAGCTACTCAGTTTCCTTCCGAACGAATGCAGGCGTGCACCATCGCGAAAGATTTTAAAGAGCAACTGGAACCTGCGAAGCCGTTTATTTACGAGGATCTGCCGATGATTGAGAGCGTGTTATAAACCTAAGTTAATTACTTTTTTAATACCCTAATGCATTGTAGGAAGGATGGTCAATGTCTCCAAGCCCTTTTATTAAATCTCTTTTGAATAAATAGTCGATCGAATCGAATAGATCCGTAATCAGGTCGAAATATTTGCCATCTCTTAGTAATTGAGGTGTTTTACCAAATTCAAAAGCATACGCTTGACCTTTGTACGTTATTGTTATTCCGGCAGTCTTGTGAAAGTAAATTCCACCTGTATGTATGGTATTGCGAAGCGTCCATAACAGGATTACAAGTTTGGCCTCTTCTTTTGTCCACGCATTTTCTGTATCCTCGTAAAGCGTGGCAATGATCTTATGCAGGCTTCTTTCTTCCCCTGGTGTTTTCCCAGTCAATTTTGAAAAAAATGTTCTGAAAATAAGCTCTGTTTGAAATAACACTGCATCCATAATTGATTCTGCAGAATGCTGAATGAGAATATGGGCATAATTGTCTATATGCGTTTGATCATCATTAAAAAGCGCGGAAAACTCTTTGGGTTTTGCATCCGCAAATTGTTTATTGATTTTTAGATTTATCATTGATGCCGCGATTTCACTTGCGATAACTTCTAAATGTTTTCTTTTGATTTCTTTTTCGGGAAGTTGTTCATAAGAGTTTAACGTATCAGTGGCCTTTTTATATAGCGTTTCTAAAGTTTGAATTGCTTCTGTCATCTATTTAAGTTTGTTAATGAAAATATGCTTGATCAGAAATTATAGCCTAACTGACGGAGGAATTCCTGTCTCAATCCTTCTTGCCATTTTTCTTATTTCTTCAACAGTTTTAATATAATCATTTACCAATTGCTCTAATTTTTCCTCATCTCTTTCGGGTGTATCTAACAATTGTCTAGTAATATCATAGAAGTCTGATTCAGTGGCGCGAAATCCTTGATATTTTGATTCGGACTTTAAGGTATAGGAAATAGCAAAAATGAGCCCTGTCCAAAATGTCATTACAGTCATGAATGAAGAAGCCCATGCATCATTTTTGTCATAAAATTGTACTAATACAGGTAGACTCACTGATGCTATGAGTCCCCAAAAGATATTAGCTGTGTGTAAAATTCTATGTGCTGCCGCTTGGTTTTTCCAATATATTAAAGTGCCCTGAATACGACCTTCTGTTGCGATTAGTCGCACTCGCAAGTCACCGAGGAAATCAGCCTCCTTGAACCAAAATTTTGGCTTATCTAATTTTATTTTTTTACGAAAGGCAAAAATAATAGGGATTGTTGTTAGCAATATTCCCAACATTAATGCCATAAATCCTATCTGCCAGAGATTAATATTTTTCATAGCCTCATCGTTAACCAAATGGAGATTAAATCATTTTTGTTTTTTTATGAAAAAACTATCAATGATCCGGTTTTCTAAATGTTCATTCCTTTTTGCTGCCTCCTGATATTGTTTTATTAGTTTGTCCTGGTATTGAATAATACTATCCACCTTTCTATCGGATGTTGATTGCACCGTATCAAGTTTTGCTTGATAATTATATAGCAAATAGATGGAAATTATGACTGGTATAACCAGAGAACCATTTGCCAACATCCAATACCATTTTGCTTTATCCAGTTTTGTACTTTGTGAATTTTCGTGGTCATCTAAATTATTGTCAGATTTTCTTCTTTGTTTGAGGTCTTGAAATTCCGTTTTGTCGATTTCCACAGATGCGTCAAATTGGATCCTGTTATTATAATCGCTGAATTCGGATCGAAAAGTGTCTGCTATAAAGCCTCCTAAGAAGACCTGTAAGTACTCAATGTTGTTATCACAAAAATCTATGACCTTCTGAGTTGGCTCAATTATTAAATCAAATCCCAAGGATGCATACCTAATATTTTTTACTGCGAATGATAATTGTGATACTAATAATCTTTTGTTTAATAATTGTTGAAATGCCTTGTTTTCTTTATATAAATTATTTCTTAGCTCACCATTTTTTTCGAAGAGTGTTGACATCGCGCGTATATACTCGACTTCCTCCTGTTCTGTCCCTTTCCCTCTTCTGTGTTCGTCAAGTAGACGATAAAAGAGTCTATCAGAATCCTCATAATCGTACCCTTTTATTTGACTATTTAAATCATTTAGAATCTTTTGCTTTAGATCTTCTGCAAATTCGAACCTGAAGTAATTTTCGCACTTTTCAGCCGTGTCGTATTTTTTCCCAATATGTTCTGATTCGGGGAAGGCATCCATTATAGGCTGCCAAAATTTTAATTTGGGATTTTCTGTATTCGTGTTTTCCTGATATTGTGTCAAGAATATTTTTACAGAGGCTTTCATTTGAATTTGTTGTTGATGGTTAAACTGAGTTGGTAAAAAGCGAAATGGTAATCTATGAGTACGATTCGAGGGGGAGTTGAAAGATAACTACTGCTTTTGAAAACCCGAAGCTTTCTGGATGAATTTTTCGCCGTACTGGCGTTTTATGGAGTCAATGCGCTGGTAGAGGCTGATCTTTTCCTGTGAATCATCAAATAAGTTGATCTGGTAAGTGCCGGGAATCAGATTTGTAAAACGAATCCCGATCAAACGGATCAACACGCGACGGGAATTCAGTTTGGTGAAGAGCTCCTTCACTGTTTTCAGAATGGTGTGATCCTGGTTGGTGTAGGCGACGGTGCGTTGCATGTTGACCGTTTCGAAATCGGTGTATTTGATCTTTACTGAAATGCAACCTGTGAGTTTGTTTTCCTGCCGCAACTGGAATGCAATCTTTTCGGTCATGCGGCTGAGTTCGGCGTGGAGGAATTTTAGATCGATTGTATCGGCCTGGAAAGTGTTTTCTGTTGAAATGCTTTTTTGCTCGTGAAATGGAATGACCGGTGATTCATCGATACCGTTTGCATGGCGGTGGATCTGGATCCCGGGTTTACCGAGCATGTTGAACATGAGCGGAACCGGGATCTGGCTGAGTGTACGGATAGTCTCCACACCCATTTGTAAAAATGTGGTGGTTGTTTTCGGCCCTATACCCGGAAGTTTTTCGATGTGTAGCGGGTGAAGGAATAAGATCTCATTGCCGAATGGAATCTGGATCTGCCCGTTGGGTTTTACTTCGTTGGTGGCAACTTTGCTGATGAGTTTATTAGGAGCAAGCGCATAAGAAATGGGGAGACCGGATTCTTTGGTGATCTTTGTTTTCAACTCAGAAGAGAATTGACTGCAGCCGAAAAATTTATCCATTCCGGTTAGGTCTATATAGAATTCGTCGATGGATGATTTTTGAAAGAGTGGCACAGAGTCAGCGATCACATCGGTAACGAGATGCGAATATTTGCTGTATGCTTCGTAATCGCCTTTGACGATGATCGCTTCTTTGCACAATCTTTTTGCCTGGAATATGGGCATGGCGGAGCGGATGCCGAATTTTCTTGCTTCGTAACTGCAGGATGCGACCACGCCACGATTATTGCCGCCACCAACGATAACGGGTTTGCCAATGAGTTTCGGATTCATAAGGCGCTCCACGGATACAAAAAATGTATCGAGATCGAGATGGGTGATATGGCGGATAATGTTGCTCATTGGAAACGATCATATGATCTTTTTTTGAAACCGACCCTTTCCATCCACTGCACTTCCAGGCTTAAGACACCAAAATCTGAAACTACTTTACCACGAATTTTATAGAAACCGCTGGTGTGCAAAGGATATTTTTTCGCCACATCAGGAAAGTGAACAGTGTCGATCCATTCGAGTTCGCTATCCACAAATGTTCCGAAGAACATCTGGTCATCGTTTTTTGTGATCACATGTTTGCGGGCAATGAAATAGGTAAGGACATTGATCGTTTTACCAACGTGTTCATTCATTTTCTTTGCTGAAATAAATTCAGCGGGATCTGCATCGGCCATCTCGAATGGATTACCAATCGTAAAATTCATGATCTCCATCTGGTCGTAAAGATCATCGATGGGCTGATCGATTAATTCCGGTAACTCAAACTGTAAAGGTTCTTCATGAAAGAGCTGCTGTACTTCCTGCGCTTCGACTACCACTTTTTTTTGCAGAAAGTTGGCTTCCCATAGCAATGTTTTTTTTGACTTACCTGTAAAGCGGAACGCCCCGATGCGGATGAGTGTGTTTAACTGTTCCAGTCCAACACCCGTGCGTTCAATGAAGTTCTGCACGTGCAGAAAATCTCCATTCATTTTTCTTTCTTCCAGTATTTTTTCAACCAGCTTGTTCTGCAACCCTTTGATATGGATAAAGCCGATATACACTTTGTGGCCGTGAATATTGGTATACTGATCAGAATGATTGATGCAGGGCGCATTGATATCGCCACCGCATTTCAACAGTTCCAGGAAATACAATTCGCGCGAATAAAAACCGCCGAAATTATTGATCACTGCGACCATGAATTCCTGCGGGTAATAGGTTTTGAGATACAGACTCATATAACTTTCCACTGCATAGGAAGCAGAGTGCGCCTTGTTGAAACTATATCCCGCAAAGGATTCCATCTGCCGCCATACTTCCGCCACTTCATCCGGGTCACGTCCCAGTTTAATAGCTGAATCGAAGAAATCTTTTTTGATCTCGTTGAATTTATTGTGCGATCGGTACTTACCACTCATGGCACGGCGGAGTATATCGGCCTGCCCAAGGGAAATGCCACCATAGTGGTGCGCGATCTTGATCACATCTTCCTGGAATACCATTACACCAAATGTTTCAGAGAGGTGTTCTTTGAACATCGCGTGCAGGTATTCCACCTTTGCAGGCTGGTGGTAACGTTCGATATAAGTGCGCATCATACCGGATTGTGCTACACCCGGCCTGATGATCGATGATGCTGCAACGAGTGTGAGGTAATCATCGCAGCCTAATTTTTTCAGGAGCTGTCGCATTGCGGGAGACTCGATATAAAAACAACCGATGGTATTGGCTTCACGGATCTGTTTTTTTACACGTTCGTCTTTCTGAAATGTTTTGATGTCGTGTATATCAATTTCTTTTCCATGGTTCGCTTTGATGAGTGCCAGGCTTTCGCGGATATGACCTAAGCCACGTTGTGAAAGCACATCGAATTTATTCAAACCAATATCTTCCGCCGTGAACATGTCCATCAATGTTGTCGGCATTCCTTTCGGCGGCATGAAGAGTGTCGTGAAGTTGAGCATCGGTTCATTGGAGATCAATACACCGCAGGGATGCAGAGATGGATTGTAAGGGAAGCCGCGCATGAGAGGTCCGAACTGCAGGATCTTTTTTGTTTTGGCGCAGGTAGCCACATTTGTCCGCTGCAGTGTTTTGATTTCTTCATCAGGCAAACCATATACTTTTCCCAGCTGGCGGATGATCGAATCGCTTTTGAAAGTAGGAAAAGATCCCAGCAAAGCCACGTGCTGCCTGCCGTAACGCGTGAACAAATATTCCATCACATCATCACGGTCTGTGTAAGAAAAATCAATATCAAAATCCGGTGGCGAGGTACGTTCAGGATTTAAAAAGCGCTCGAAAAATAAATTCAGTTCGATAGGATCCACATCGGTAATACCAAGACAATAAGCAACGATGGAGTTGGCACCGCTGCCGCGACCCACATGATAGTACCCTTGAGACTGTGCATACTGCACCATGTCATAGTTGATGAGAAAATATCCTGTGAACCCGGAATCATAAATGACTTTGAGCTCCTTTTGTAAACGATCCGTTGCCGTTTTGTGTTTCTTACCATAGCGTCGATACAAGCCCTGGCGAGATAATTTTTCAAGTAAAATAAAATCATCCTGTCTTGAACCGCCATAGACCTGTTTGGTTTTGTCAGAGTGAAAATCCATTTCTATCGTACAAGATTCAAGCAACCGATAGGTGTTTGTTACGATGGCATAATGGTGTTTAAAAGATTCAAATAGTTTAGTGGGACTAACAAAGGTTTCATCGCGGGCAGCACACCAAGCCGGATCCAATTTAGAAAGCACCACATTGTTTTTGATCGCACGAAGCAAACAGTGCAGATAATAAAAATCAATTTCTTTTGTATTCTCCCGCATGGTCACTGGCTGCAGGATCACGAAGGAAGAGAGATCTTTTTCAGTAAAGAGCTTTGGTACCTGGCATGGTTTGATTCCGATGCGTTCGTTCAATGAAAGTCCGCTCGCCTGTTTTGTACCGAAGGGATAAATAACAAACACATCATGCAATTCATTGAGTGTAACCGGGAATTCTTTTTTCGCAGTGAGGTGTTCAGAAAGAAATGCGTGAATCCATGCGAGGCCGGTATTATTTTTCGCGAGTAAAATGTAACACAAAGTGTGCATGTTCCTGATCTCAGCACCCAGCACCGGTTTGATGTCCTGTTCCCTGCAAAGCTTGACAAATTCCCACTCATCGTATGTTGAATTGATGTTGGTCAGTGCCAGGGTATTGACCCCGTTTTCCACTGCGAGGTCCACCAGTTCCCGGGTACTCAGTGTGCCATAACAAAAGGAATAGAATGTCTTGCAATTCAGGTACATAAGAAGCGTATTTACCAACCATCCGGTACAATTTTACTAAATAATTTAGCAAATTGTAAGTAAATAATCTTTGGCTATGTAAATCAATGAGTTATAAATAGTTGTTATTTGTAAATGGCAGCTGTTAACGAATGATCGCTTCTGTTGTTGCGAAGTGTTATAGATGAAAAAGGGCCAATTGATTTTTAGTTAACTTCATAATTGATGACAGAACAACAATTACTGATATTATCACATTTTGATCGCGATACTCCTAAAACATTCAGCGATAAAGATATTACTGCAAAAATGGTGATGGCCGGCATTGGTAAAAACAGTGGGTCAGATCATCCATTTTATGAGATCGTTCATCAATTGTCAGTACAAGATTTAATAGAATTGTACAGAGATCCCGCTATTAAAGGTGTTACGAGAGCCAGAGGTGATAACCAATATATTCTGACAAAAATGGGTAACGAGATTTTACTTCAACAACGGTAACACGTTTTGATTAAACTCGCTGATGATTTGTTTACAAACCGTTTCACTGACTATTCCACTCACTACCATTTCTACTGATTTGCCAACCAGTAATTGATGCCATTTTTGTTTGCCCAGGTAAAAAATCTCTTTTAACTCCTCCAGTTGCTCCGTCAATAACTCATAACTTATTTTCTGGCTGTATTTAATATCGTTTAATTCGGAAAGTATTTTGTCAATCTTATTCTCAGCCGTTTCTTTTTCTTCCCGCGTAAACGTGTCATCATTAAAACGAACTCCTAAATCTTTTAATTCCTTTTGAATGAAATAGAGGATATGATCATAAGCCCAATTCTTAGAACAATTTTCCGGGTCCTCGCAAACCAACTTATGTTCTGCATAATCAAAGTTCACTTTCTCTGAAATGATCTGAAGGTATTTTACCTTCTCATCATTCTCATCCAGTTCCCTGAGATCATCATCAATTGCAGAATTGACTTCTTTATACTGTGATATTCCCTGATCCAAATGATAGGTGATCAGGCGCTTCGCTTTTTTTGTTATAAAATCTGTTGCCATATCAGTTCGAACTATTTAGAATAAGTATGTACGGGGGCAATGAAATTATCGTAAAGTTGGATACGATCAGCACAAAACCATAGTAGCTACTATGGTTCCATTTTTTATTACTTGGACAATAATTTTTTTCTTCCTTTTCAATCCTGTTTCAACAACGCCGTAATTTTCTTTGAGAGCTGTTCTTTATTAAAACCATATATGGCTTCCACTACTTTACCGCTTCGATCAAGTAATACAGAACTGGGGCAGCCGGTGAAGCCGAGGCTGTGCCAGAGTTTGCCGCCGCCGTACATCATTTTATAGATGGGCTGGTGTTTGTCGTAAAAGAATTTGATGTCTGCAACCGGGTCTTCCACGTTTACAGTCAACAGTTCGAATCCATCCATCCTGAACTGGGTTTGCAATTCATTGTAATGCGGCATGGCTTCCATGCATGGGCCGCAGGACTTGAACCAGAAATCAAGTAATACCAGTTTCCCTTTATACTGGTTAAGTGATACACTGTCAGTACCGGTTGATGAGTAAGCGGGCAGTGTAAAGTCGGTAAGAATTGTTCCGGGTTTTACGACCGGGATCTTAACCGGTGCCACATATGGTTTGTACGTATCGGCGTAAGATGCATATTCCCAACTGCTGTTTGCCGGGGCTTCCGGTTTGGTATTAATCGAGCTGTAGGTAACCGTTACAAAATCCCTGTCATCTGTTCCGCGCACATATTTTGAAATAAACTGGTAGGGGAGGAAAGTCTTTTTGTCGATCAAAAGATAGTATGGCCGTTTTAGATCAACGGCGGTATAATGATCTATATCACCCAGTAATGTAAAATACATTCCCGCTCCTTCGATGCGGACATTGTAATACTGTTTGTTACCCACCAATGTATCACTTACTGTTTTTTGCAATGAATCATTTCCAATAGCAAGCGGCAACATTCTTCGCAGCATGGCTAAGGAATGATAGAGATAACTGTTATTCTGTATGGATTTCATGGTTGTGGCAGCGCTGCTGTCAATGGTCCGGTTTTCCTTATCCAATCGCAGTGTTCTTTTGCCGTCGTATACAAAAGAAGATTTTTGTTCGTCAGCCTGGAACTGCAAACCGATTGGCCCACTCCCTGTGAAATCAAGGTACAGATCCGCCTGCATCAGGTTCTGGTAATTATCGGCGTAATAATGGGTCTCACGGGTATGATGGTAACTCAGTTTTTTCAATTGCGCGAGTCTTGCCATTGTTTTTTGCAAAATCGAAACTGCGATGGGTTTACCGGGTTGTGTAAATGCCAGCGCGGGTGACAGGGTCCATAAAATTATAAAGAGTCGTTTCATATAGTCAAGAGTCCAGAATACCAAAATAGTTTAAATCAATCGAATTTATTGTTCTAATAAAGCACCAAACCGTAGCAGCTACTATAGTTTCATTTATTATTCTATTGCAGCAGAAAGATTTGTATTATTGTCTTATCCTATATCCCTTATTACCAGTTTTTATTAAGCACAAAGTTTATATATTAATCCAGCGTGAACCCAGGTACCCCCGATACCATTTCCGACCTGCTCCGGCAGGTAGCTGACGACAGCCAGGCTGCGTTTTCACGACTCTTACGGTTATATGGTCAGCGGATTTTCAGCCAGGCGATGGCTTATACCAAATCCGTTGAATTGGCGGAAGAAATGGTACAGGATATTTTCATGAAAGTGTGGGAGGAAAGGGCTGAGTTAATCAAACTGGACAATTTTGAGAACTGGCTTTTTATCGTTGCAAAGAACCATGTGATCAAGGCCATGCAAAAAAGGATCAACCAACCTTTGGAGGCAACGGTTAACGGTGAAATGGTAGCCGGTTTGGGTAATACCGAATTTACTGATCCGCAACAGCAAACTGAATACAACCAATCTTACCGTTTACTTATGCGGGCCATTGACCTGTTGCCTGAAAAAAGGAAGCGGGTATTTTATATGAGCCGTTTTGAGAACAAAAGCCAGGTCGAGATCGCTGAGGAACTGGGCATCCATAAGGACACCGTATATCAATATATAGTGATGTCCTTAAGCTTCCTGAAAGACTACCTTGAAAAACACACGGGCGACGCTATTCTCGTGATCATTTTACTGCGGGGATTACCATAACGTTACTGTTTCATTATTTTTTTATTACCCCGTTACTCTATTTTCTCATACTTACCCGGTCTTTATATAGAGGACCTACCAATTATGACGGAACAAAGGCTAACTATATTGATTGAACACTACCTGGATGAATCTTTATCAGATTCAGAAAGGGTGGAACTGGCAGATGCATTACATGATCCGGTTCTCCTGGAACAGGCTGGCCAAATGGTGATACAGCAATTGCAGACAGGCCGGTTTAACTACCAGCCGGATCTTGAAGTGTTATACCAAAGAATCGAAAGCGCGGTGGCGGTGAGCCAAGAAAAGAAATTGGCACCGGTTCATCGAATCCATTTTATGAAACGTGGTTGGGTAAGAATTACGGCTGCGGCTGTAATTCTCTTTGCTGTTGCCGGAACCTATTTTCTTTTAAATCAAACCCAAGAAAAACCAACCAATAAAAGTAATTACACCGTATTTAAAACTGATGTGCAGCCCGGAAGGACCGGTGCAAAAGTGAAGCTTGCTGATGGCCGTATCATACTGACCGATACTTTGAAAGATGGATTGATCGCGATGCAGGGAGCTATGCAGATCGTCAAGGAAAACGGGCAGATCGTTTACAAAGGAAATACAGATGAGGTTGCCTACAACGAAATCATTGTAGACAAAGGAAGGATCGTAACAGTTGAATTACCGGATCATTCGATTGCTTATGTCAACTCAGGTTCGTCTATTCGCTACCCATTGCATTTTGCTGCCAATGAAAGAAAAGTTATCATGACAGGCCGCGCAGCGTTCCGTGTACAACATGATGAAATGCAACCTTTCCGGGTGTATGCAAAGAATCAAATCTTTGAAGACAAAGGAACCGAGTTCAATATCGATGCTTACGATGATGAACCGATAATGACCATGACTGTAAGAGAAGGCATTGTAAAAACCGGCAGCACAATAATCAAGGCAAACCAACAGGCAAGGATCAGTAACGGTAATACGCAACTCATCAACAATATCGACACGGATCAAATATTTGCCTGGACAAAGAACCGGTTTGTTTTCTCCGACGCAAGCATCGAAGAGATCATGAAGGAAGCGGCGAGATGGTACGATGTAGAAGTGGTATATGAAGGAAAGATCAACCAGAGTTTCATTTTTAATGTAGACCGGAACAAACCGATTTCCGGGATCCTGCATAAAATGGAACTGGGTGGCGGGGTGCATTTTGAAATAGAAGGAAAGAGAATTATTGTCAAACCGTAAAATGAAATACGGGTCACCCGAAAAAAAACCAGCAGTGCGTCAACACTACTGGCAAAGCGTTCAGGTTACCCATAAAATCCAATTCTTTCGACAGACAGACTTATTGTTTAACCCAAACAAACCAAAGCTAATGCAGAATCCTGCTTTGCGCAAGTTTTTCCCGTCATTACGGGACAGGCATTGCCACCTATCATCTAAAAAGCTGCTGATCATGAAAATGCTTACTATTTTCCTGTTCGCTACCTGTCTCCAGGTCCACGCAAACATTTCAGCGCAGACGGTCACCCTAAAGGTTTCGAACACGTCTTTAGAAAATGTCTTTAAAGAGATACAGAGACAAACCGGGTATGATTATATCATCAACAGCCGTTTTGCCAAGGTTGCCAAGTCTGTCAGCATCGAAGTTAAAAACACTTCGATCGACTTGGTGTTACAAGAGTGTTTTAAAGATCAACCGTTCACCTACGAGATCCTCGACAAAACCATCATCATCAAAGAAAAGGAATCCCCAAAAAACGCCGAAGCGGCCCCCTCCGCAATACAGCCGCCGCCACCAAACATTGATGTTACGATCATTGTGACCAATTCAGATGGGCAGTCGCTAGATGGGGCTTCTGTTACAATCAAAGGACAGAACAAAGGTGCAGCAACTGATATACAGGGGCGTGCCATTTTAAAAAATATATATAAAGATGCAATAGTTGTTGTTTCATTTACAGGGTATCAAAATCAAGAAATTAAAATCAATAATCGCACCACTTTGGTTGTACGGCTTATGACCTCAACTAGTGAATTAGATGAGGTTCAAATTGGCGCCTACACTAAAACGACTAAGCGTTTTCAGACCGGCAATCAGACAACAGTTAAGGGAGAAGATATCGAGAAACAGCCTGTGCCCAATGTCTTGGAGGCAATAGCTAACAGGGTGCCTGGACTAAATATTATACAATCAAATGGATTAAATGGAGGCGGCATAACCGTTCGAATACAAGGTCAAGGCAGTTTGAGCTATGGAAGTGATCCACTTTTTGTTATTGACGGCGTACCTATTTTATCTCAATTAAGGACTACTGGAGCAGGCGATGCTGTTTTAGGAAGCTCAGGGAATGGTAGCAGCTTACAAGGACCCCTTACTAATCAGGCTTTTGGTAGCCCTTTGAGCTATCTCAATACTGCAGATATTGAAAGTGTGGAAGTTTTGAAAGATGCTGCTGCTACCTCTATATATGGTTCGCAAGCGGCAGCCGGTGCCATAATTATTACCACTAAAAAAGGGAAACCCGGACCAACCAAACTTTCTATTAATCTTCAAAGTGGATGGAGTACCGTGCCACAAATGCTGGATATGCTTAATACCTCGCAGTATATACAAATGCGCAGAGAAGCATTAAAAAATGACGGGGTTGTTCCTTCATCCAGTCCTACGGCTTCGGGAGCTTTTAAATATGCACCCGATCTCACATTGTGGGACAACACACGCTATACCGACTGGCAAAAGACATTGATTGGCGGCACTGCTCAATATACCAATATCAATGGTTCTGTTTCAGGAGGAACTTCGAACGTAAATTATATAGTAGGTGCAACTTATGGTAAACGTACAACGGTTTTTCCGGGTGATTACAACGATCAGCAGGGTTCCATTCACTTTAACCTGAATACGAGTTCGGTAAATAAAAAATTCAATTTTGGCATTACCATCAATTATATGGTGGACATCAATAAACTGCCTTCACAGGATCCTACTAAATACATATCGGATCCGC
Source organism: Bacteroidota bacterium (assembly GCA_040388705.1). Classification (GTDB taxonomy): domain Bacteria; phylum Bacteroidota; class Bacteroidia; order Chitinophagales; family Chitinophagaceae; genus Sediminibacterium. The sequence goes on from JAZKBI010000001.1 coordinate 274,684, forward strand.
CTAATACCCCTACGCCTTATAACAGCGATGGTTCCCTCAACTGGGCACCTAACCCAGCGGGAGCATCTACTTGGGATAATCCTTATAAATTATTTTATGCCTATTATAAAAACAATACGAATAACCTAACAAGCAATATGTTACTCTCTTACAGGATTGCTGCAGGACTTGATATTGAAAGCAGTTTCGGTTATTCGAATATGCAAACTAATGACTTCAATGGTACACCGCTTACTATGATCGCGCCTGAAAGCAGGACGGCAACTTCAAGAAGAGCTTCTTACGGTAACAGGGGGATGAACAGCTTCATTATTGAACCCAAACTAAGATACAAGAGGAGGTTATACGGTGGAACTCTTGCTTTTCTTGCAGGTGCGACACTTAAAGAAAATTCAGTGGCTGTAACATCTATTAACGGATCTGGATACAGTTCGGATCTTCTCCTCCAAAACCCATCTGCAGCAAACCCTGCTACAACATCTTACTATAACACCAAACAAAAATATGTCGCAGCCTTCGGAAGCTTAAATTACCGATTTAAAGAAAGATACGTATTTGATGCAACCACCCGTACGGACGGCAGCAGCCGGTTTGGTCCAGACAATAGGTATCACACTTTCTGGGGTGTCAGCGGCGCATGGATATTTACAGAAGAAGATTTATTTAAAAAAGCAATGCCCTTTCTTTCATTTGGAAAGTTGCGAGCCAGTTATGGGACATCCGGCAGTGATCAGATCGGTGATTATACATACCTGAACCTATATAATCCGAGTAATGTTGATTTACCGCCACAAGGTGTTGTAGGACTTCAACCAAACGCACTCGTAAATAATTTCCTCGCTTGGGAGGAAACGCATAAGTTTTCTATTGGCATTGATCTCGGATTATTAAGTGACAGGGTATTTCTCGGGGTTACTTTTTCACGAAATGTAAGTTCTAACCAACTGAAATCTGACCCTATCGCAACTGTGACAGGATTTAATACCATACTTGAAAATTTTCCGGGTACTATCCGAAATAGCGACTGGGAATTTGAAGTACGCAGTACCAATATAAAGGAGAGAAATTTTAGCTGGAAGACCAATCTGAATATTACTATACCACGAAACAAGTTGCTCAGTTTTGGCGGACAGACTAGTTATCCATTTTATGTTGGCCAACCGCTAGATGTAAAGACCCTGTACCACTTTCTCGGGGTCGATCCGCAGACCGGTGTTTATTTAGTGCAAGACCGTTTTGGGAATCCAACAAAAAACCCTGTCTTTTCTACCACACAAATTGGAGGAGATAATGTTATCAGCAGGAGCGGGTTTTCTGATTTTGACGGAGGTATCTTGAACAGTTTTACTTATAAGGGATTCTCGCTTGATGTTTTCTTTTCGCTGGTAAAACGCTTTGCAAACAATAACTTTTTTACAAGTACCGGGAATGTCCCAGGATCCTATGCTGTTAATAGTGCAGGCGGAAATATTTTGGAAACTACTTTTCTGAATGCCTGGCATCAACCGGGAGATAACGCTTTGATTTCAAAATTCTCGGCTGGTGCAAGTGGCTCAATTCCTGCAAGTGACGCATCTTTTGAAAACGCATTTTTTGCCCGATTAAAGAATCTTTCGCTTTCTTACCAATTTCCGGATAAATGGAAAAAAAGAATGCATGTCAATGATTGCAGCATTTACGCCCAAGGGCAAAACCTCATAACAATCAGCAATTTCAAGGGGCTGGATCCAGAGACTCTTGCAATCAGCACATTACCACCGTTACGAACATTTACCCTTGGACTACGAGTTGTCTTTTAATCCCAAGATCATTCTCTTAAACCTTACCACTATGAAATCTCAAATACACCAACATATTTTAACTACCGCTTTATTCATTTTTTCTTGCTGCAATTCCTCCTGCAAAAAAGAACTTGATCTGGCTGCGGTTGATCCACCTGTAACTTCCATTACACAAACCAATGTATTTGCGTCCGATGGAACTGCCATTGGTGCGCTGGCTGGGATATACACACAAATGAGCAGCGCCACAACCAATATTTTTACAGGTAATCAAAGCCTCAGTATTTACTGTGGCCTATCATCTGATGAATTGTCGCTATGGAGTGGGAGCTCAAGCACCTCACTGATTGCATACTATCAAAATAATCTCCGATTAAATGGAACAAGCTATTTAGGAAGCGAAAGCTGGTCAAACACGTATAAATATGTATTCTTGTGTAATTCTGCAATCGAACAATTAACGAGTTCAACCTCTGAAAACCTCACACCTATCGTCAGAAAGCAGTTATTAGGTGAAGCTAAATTTATCAGAGCGTATATATATTTTTACCTGGTAAATTTATATGGCGATGTGCCGCTAGCATTGACATCGAATTACAAAGTAAACAACCTTCTACCACGTACTCCCAAAGTGCAGGTTTGGCAACAAATTATCAGTGATCTCCACGATGTGCAAGCTACCCTCAGCACAAGTTATCTTGATGGAACCTTACTGGCAGTTAGTACTGATAGAGTGAGGCCAACCGCTGGCGCTGCGAATGCTTTACTCGCAAGGGCATATTTATATACTGGGAATTATGCAGGAGCGGATTCGGCTGCCTCTGCTGTTATCAATAACTCATTGTATGCACTTAGTCCATTGACAGGTACAGGCAGCGTTTTTTCCCGCAATAGTTCAGAAACAATCTGGTCAATTCAGCCGCAAGGCAATGGCCTTATAAATACGTTTGATGCCTATTACTTTATTATTCCAAGTACTGGCCCTTCTTCGTCTGTCGCTTTTACTAATATTAACCCGACTTTGGTTAATAGTTTTGAATCAGGTGATGCACGTAAATCAAAGTGGCTCGGTACCTATGGAACTGGTACAAACATGGTATACTATCCTTATAAATATACCCAGAACGCTTTTGGAACACCCACCGCTACCAATCAAACGGAATATATGATGATGCTGCGCTTGGCGGAACAATATCTAATTCGTGCCGAAGCCAGAGCACAATTAAATAACATTTCCGGAGCTAAAAGCGATCTTAATGCTATCCGTACGCGCGCTTCTTTGCCTAATACTATTGCAAACGATCAAGCTTCAATGCTTACCGCGATTATGCATGAACGACAGGTCGAATTATTTACCGAGCTGGGACAGCGATGGTTTGATCTTAAAAGAACCGGAACAGTGGATGCAGTTATGGCTGCACAAACACCTTTGAAATCTAATAATGCTGTACAGTGGAACACGAACCAGCAGCTGTACCCCATATTCCAGGGTGATATCAATGTTAATCCGAATCTGAAACAGAATCCAGGTTATTAACGACAAAAGCCTTTTTAAACAAGCTATTTTTTATGCGACAGAGACTTTTACTGATAATAATATGCCTGCCCGGAATGATTTATTCACAAAAAAGGGAAACAAGTCAGGATGCCTACCAAATTAATAATGATAGTAAGCCTGCCATCGACAGTTCCATCATTGCAAATTGGCAATCAATTTATAGTAATGCTGGCTACAAAGGCATTATCAGTAATAATGGTGAGTATGTATCCTATTCAATCCAAATAGGGAATTTCAGACAGGGAAATACAAGAAAATTAGTTCTTCAATCGACGAAATCTCTAATCAAAAAAGAATTTAATGATGCTTCACCTGTTTGCTTTTCATCGGATGGTAAGCAGTTTGTGTTCAAAAGAAAAGACAGCCTTTGTTTTTGCAATTTGTCAAACGGAACTACTCAGTATGTGAATTCGGTTGAATCGGTATCAATACCGGAACAAAACAATGGTCGGTGGTTCGTTTATCAAAAGAAAAGCGGAGCCAAAAGAAAATATGTTCTTCGAAACTTGTTGACAGATATCGAAAAAGAAATAGGGAATGCAACCGAGACGAAGTTCGATAAATTAGGCACCACTCTTATTGTAAAAAATACGGCGATTAATGGAAATGACACTATCAATAATCTTCAATGGTGGGATCTCGAAACAGGAAGTGTTAAGACAATATGGTCGTCGGCACACGGTGAGAAAGTCTCATATAACTCTAATGTCTTTGTCAATGGGAAGGTTAAGAAAATAGTTCTACTCGTAAGTAGCACACATGATAACCGTTCCAACAATTCAATCTGGTATTACTCCAATGGGATGGAAATGGCAGAATTGAAATGCAGTAATCTAACTATACAGAATCAAATTGGACAAGACTGGAGAATTCGGAATGTGGAAAGCGATTTTAACAGTACAGGTGATTATTTCTTCTTTACCATAGAGCGAAAGATTACAAGAAAATTACCTGATCCCAAATTGGAACAAGTAGATATATGGCGTTATAGAGATCCCAAATTACCAATTGATTATGGTGAAGCGTCTCATCTTAAGCCATATTTGATAACCTCTTTTGATTTAAATAGCAATAAAGTAACTCGAATTGAAGAAGAAAATGAAGATTTTAAAATAAAAGATAGAAATACACCCTGTACTCAATTTGGCTTGCTAATTAAAAGAAAGCGAACTGGAAATTATAGTGAAGGGAGTCTTTTGGCATTTGAAAAAGATATTCGTGAATGTTATTCTGTTTCGATAATCGATGGTAGAAGAAGATTGTTGAGCAAAACCGACAGTTCGGGCAATTTTAACAATATCAAATATTCTCCATTAGGAAACTGGATATTGGTATATAATAAAGACAAAGGATTAATGTCTTATGATACACGGCACGATAAAATCAAAACAATTTTTCCAAAAATAAACCAGGGCCCAGGCGTTCCTCTATTTCAGATTGTAGAGTGGTTAGCTAATGAAAGAAAAATAATCATATCTGATGGGTACGACCTTTGGTCATTAGACCCGGCGGGAATTGGTACTCCCGTTAACATCACCAATTACTACGGCAGAAAAAATCATATCACTTTTAAATTGTTAAACAATGAAGGTGTTATTATACAAGACTCTTCTTTATTGTTAGCTGCTTTTGGCTTAAATAATAAACAGCAGGGCATATTCCGAATAAATTCTCTAATAGGAGGCAAATTTGAAAAATTATTTATGGGAGCGGTTTTGATGAGTGATCGTGTCGATTATGATGGGAATCCCGTCGCTCGAGGACCTGTAAATCTGTTTTTGACGAAAGCAAAAAATAGTGAAACATGGTTGACGGCAATGCAAGCAAGTGATAAAGCTCCTAATTATTTGTTTAGCCATGATTTAAAAACATTTCAACCTCTTACACAATTCGAGCCGCAAAAAAGATGCAACTGGTTAAGGTCGGAATTGGTTACATATAAACAGTTAGATGGAAGGCTTACGCAAGGGATTCTGTATAAGCCCGATAATTTTAACCCAAACAAAAAATATCCAGTAATCTTTACATGTTATCAAGATGCTACTAATCTATTAAATGCGTTTATTGATCCAGGTGAGAATCATGCGGTGATCAATGTTCCATGGTGTGTGAGTCGCGGGTATCTTGTTTTTTGTCCTGACATCGAAACCGTGAGACAGCATCCAGGAAGGAGTGCTTATAATAGTGTTGTAGCGGCAGCACAATTTCTTTCCAGATTAGCCTATGTTGATGCAACCAGAATGGGAATTAACGGACACAGTTTCGGCAGTACTGAGATCAATTTTATTATAGCACACACACAACTTTTTGCAGCGGCTTTTACTGCTTGCGGAACCGCTGATATGTTTAGTACTTATGGATACAATGGTAAATTTCCTAACGCAGGTTGGGTTGAAGCTGGACAATGTCAAATGTATGCTTCCCCGCCGTTGGCGATTAGTTCATACTTAGATGAATCGCCGGCACTTTTTGCCAATAAGGTAACAACACCTTTATTAATGATGTTTAACAAAAATGATTATGCTAACTATGTTCAAGGTGTGGAATTCTTTATAAACTTAAGACGACTTGATAAAAAAGCATGGTTACTACAATATGATAATGGCGACCACGATGTTTATGACGATAAACCAATTGCTGATCTGAATATCCGTGAAATGCAATTTTTTGATCATTACCTCAAAGGTGCGCCTGCTCCTGTCTGGATGACCCGAGGCATCCCGGCTGAATTAAAACAAATTGAAAGTGGGTTTGAACTTGATCCCAATGGAAGTTGTGGGGATGATTGTGATGTGTGTAAAAAATTAAATAAAAACCTATAAAATGAAAACGATCCTGCATATAATTTTAAAGCGATATTTCTTTTTCTGGTCATTACTCTTACCGCTGGTCATGAATGCCCAACAGGAAAAAGGTATTCATTTTGAACAGGGACTATCCTGGTATCAAATTCAAAAAAAGGCAAAGGAGGAAAACAAATACATTTTTGTTGACCTTTATGCCACATGGTGCGGCCCCTGTAAGCAAATGGACGCAGAAATCTATCCGAAAGAGACAGTTGGTAATGCGATAAATGAAAAATTTATTTCTGTAAAAATCCAAATGGATAGAACAGATAATGATAATGATGCAGTAAAGAAATGGTACAATGACGCGGAGAGGCTGGGCAAAGACTACACCATCAGTGCATATCCGTCGTTTCTTTTTTTCTCGCCGGATGGCAAACCGGTACATAAATCAATAGGTGCAAAAAACGAAAAAGATTTTCTGTCACTTGCCACAGATGCAACAAACCCCGAAAAACAGTATTTTCATATACTTGCCGATTACAAGCCGGGCGTACTGGATACTGCAGAAATGAAAGGCCTGGCTCTTTCATACAGGGGCACTGGTAAAGAACTGGCTGAAAAAATAGTATTGGATTATTTTAGCCGGATACCCGCATCTGAAAAATATTCAGAAGATAATCTTCATTTTCTTGAACAGTTTGCAGGAGATGCCAAAATACAAGATATGGTGTATGATTACCTGTCTGGGTTAAGCGGACAGGTATTTATGGAAAAAAAGAACAGATCTCTTGCAGTCGTTTTTTGCAATTACAATAATCTTAAAGTTCAGGATTTATGCACTAATTATATCAATAAACTTGATCCCGCCAAATTCATAAATAAAAGTACTCAGGATAGTACCAATTTAAAATTTATCATCAACTTGGCACTTATTAAGCCTATTGACGAAGTATTCGCCCGCTATTTAAGAGGATTGAGTTCTGATCAATTTGCTCAAATGATGCACATTAAGCGAATGGAGAACATAGTTAATAATCCGGAGAATTACCCAGCTATTAAAAATGTTATTCTTGAATATTTTGAAAAAATTGATGCCAAAGCATTAGGTGATTCTCTAAACATGAATCTTGCCCGCGGTTGCAAAAATGAGAAAAAAATACAGGATCTGGCCAATGCATATATTCCAACGATCAATGCAGCTGATCTAAAACAATTGAACGTAATTCTTTTTATTGCGGCTTTTACTACCTCTACAAAAGATCAGGGTTTTGAATTGGCATATAACAATCTTAACAATAGAGATCCAGAGGTTAAGGAAAACATGAACAAGATTGTAAATTATTGGATCAACAAAGAAATAGTTGCTGAGTATTTAGAACCAGGATTAAAAGGTGAGAAAATTCCATGGGAAGATATTGCAGCAAGAATAAAAGTAAAATATCCCAATGTCACAGATGCATACCATTTGATGATGAATTCGAAATTGAGTGTATTGGACAAATTGTCAAAAAAAGACCCTAAATATTTTGTTGAATATTATGACTGCATTATTGAGAAGGAAAATAAATATAACGAGATGAATGATGCTGCCCTAAACTCAGTTTCATGGGACATATTTGAAAAGAGCAATGTGCCAAGACAACTGAATGCTGCTATTAAATGGATGGAAGGCGTAGTCGAAAGAGCCAAAGGCATTAATGCTAGAAATATGTTTAGCGACACCTATGCAAACCTTTTATATAAAAACGGTAACGTTAAAGAAGCAATTGCAATAGAACCAAAAAGTTATGAAACAAACTATAATAAAATGTTGAAAGGACTTCCAACCTGGCCAGAAGAGAAAACAACAAAAAACTAATGCAGAGTTGGATAAAAGTACTTTTGAAATTTATAATCACAATAGTTGATAGGGGTGAATTTAAAGGCAAAAAAAACTGTTTTATAAAGAATACAATGTATCGTAAAGCTGCCATAGGAATCATTTGTACTGTTCTTGCGTTGCAATCTTTTGCTCAATCTTATAAGGATGCAAAGCTTCCCGTTCAACTAAGGGTAAAAGACCTGTTGAAACGCATGAATGTGGAAGAAAAAGTGGCGCAGCTTCGCAGTGCGCACATGGGTAGGCCCGTGCTTACGGATAAAGTTCTCAATGATCCAAAAAAAATGGATTCTCTTTTCGGTCAAGGAATCAGCATGATGAATCCTTCGTTTGAAGAAACGATGGAGCAAACTATTTCAAGAAGGAATGCTTTGCAAAATTATTTGCGCACGAAAACAAGGTTGGGCATACCTACGATTTTCCTAGATGAATCGCATCATGGTTTGGTAGCGCAGCTAGCGGATGTATTCCCTACGTCGATTGGCCTGGCCTGCAGCTGGGATCCGGCACTCGTGACGAAAGTTTATGATTATATCGCGAGGCAGGGAGCAGCGCGCGGGACCAATATGGTGCTTGCACCGGTGGTGGATGTGACGCGTGATCCACGCTGGGGAAGAACGGGTGAAACATTTGGAGAAGATCCATACCTGAATGGTATCATCGGCAGTGCTGCTGTAATTGGTTTCCAGGGATCGAGTGATGGCACAATAGATCCTAACCATGTTGCCTCAACCCTTAAACATTTTACGGGTCATGGAGAACCCATGGGAGGAAATAATACAGGCCCTGCAAATTATTCTGTGCGTGCTTTGCGTGAATATCATATGGAAACTTTCCAGATCATTATAGATAAAACAAACCCTGCTGCTATCATGCCGGATTATGTCGAGGTGGATGAAATACCGGCACATGCCAATAGCTGGTTGTTAAAAGACGTGTTACGAAAAGAATGGAATTATAGGGGACTTGTGATTTCGGATTGGTTCGCTATTGATCAATTGAAATCAAAACACCAGATCGCAGATAACTTAAAGGATGCGGCGAAAATGGCTTTTGATGCGGGAGTGGATGTTGATCTGCCTTATGGTATCAACTATAATCATCTTGTTGCGCTTGCAAATGAAAAAAAGATTGATCTCAAAGCGCTCAATGAAGATGTGGCGCGTGTGCTGACATTGAAATTCAAACTTGGCCTGTTTGATAATATTGAACCTATTAGTATCGCGCAAGCGCAGTCGAAGATCAATCAACCTGAAGGCCGCTGGCTTGCACTTAAAGCAGCAGAGGAATCCATGGTGTTGCTGAAAAACCAGAACAATATTTTGCCGCTATCAAAAGACAAATATAAAACGATCGCAGTGGTTGGACCTTGCGCAGCCGTTAATTACACAGGTGATTATTCGGGTATTTCGGTAAAAAATGTGTCCATACTGGAAGGCATAAAAAATAAGTTCCCGAACGTAGTATATGCAAAAGGCGTTGATCTTTCATTGAACGGAGATACCATCAGTGAGCACAATTACCAGTTTATTGATAAGATACAATTTCCATCAGAGAAAAAAAACGAGCAGCTGATCAATGAAGCGGTTAGGATTGCATCGCAGTCAGATATTATTATCTGTGCAGTCGGTGAAAACGAACAGTATTCGCGGGAAGCCTGGGATAATCACAACGGCGACATGAGTGATCTGAACCTGCAGGCAAACCAGGATGATCTAGTGAAGGCGCTGATCGCAACCGGTAAGCCGGTGATCATTTATCTCGCACACGCGCGGCCTTTAAGCATCAATTACATCAGTGAACACGCTGAATCCATTGTTGATGGATGGTTCACCGGCCAGGAAGCAGGGAATGCTTTTGCCAATATCCTTTTCGGCGATATAAATCCATCGGGTAAACTAACGATCTCTGTTCCACGTTCTGTTGGCCAGGTTCCTGTTTATTACAATCACAAACCCAGCCAGCATTTTTATGATTATGTGACGGAGAAAAGTTCGCCGTTGTATTCCTTTGGGTACGGATTAAGTTATACCAACTATACCTATTCAAAACTGAGGCTTGATGGAAATGTGGTTTCAGTAGATGTTACTAATTCCGGAAAGATGACCGGCGATGAGATTGTGCAATTATATGTGCATCCGAAACTTCCAAGTGTAGTGCAACCCGTGAAAGCACTGAAAGACTTTGCACGCATCTCGCTCAACATAGGCGAAACCAAAACAGTTTCTTTTACTCTCAGTGATGATAAACTAAAGATATGGGATAAGAATATACAGTACACTGCTGAGCTAGGAGAATATGAGATTATGATAGGAAGAAGCAGCGAGGATGTTCAAAAAATTGAATACTTGTATACTAAATCTAAATAATCAACACTTATGAAAAAGATAATCTATTCAATGCTAATCATGGCCGCTGTTGCGGGTTGCAAGAAAAATGCGGATGTTTCACTGTCGCCCGTCGCATCATTAAACTTTGTAAATGCCTCAGTTAATGTGGGTACTGCGAAGGCTGTGTTTACAGGAGTCGGTGGCACCAACTTTTACAGTGCTGCAACCGCTGTCGCCTATGGCGCAAATACTGTCTACGGTGTGACAGCAAACATCAGTGTTCCTATGACAGTGGTCAACTACGCAGATACTACCAAAGCGATTGCTTCGGCTAACCTTAACCTCACAAATGCAGGGATATACAGTTTGTTCCTTGCCGGTCAATCGAATGCCGTTGATACGATCATGGTAAAAGAAAACCTACCGACTTATACGGACAGTGTATGTGGTGTTCGTTTTATCAATCTCTCTTATAACAGTAACCCAATCACGATCACATTATCTACATCCACTACAGTCGAAGAATTTTCCGGGCTGTCGTATAAAAATTATTCAGCTTTCAAAAGTTATCCATCTCTGGCTGCAACACCGAACTATACTTTCCAGGTGAAGGATGCTACAACAAAAGCAGTTTTGGGAACATATGCGTTCACCCCTTACCGCTTCTTCAATGTAACCCTTGCATGGATAGGGCAAACTGGTGCGACCGGAACAAATGCTCCCAAAGTAATACGAGTAAACAATTATTGAGCGCCTTGAAAAATGTGATCGTCATATTATTAATGTTGTGTGTTGGTTGCAGAATGCCTAAACAAACAACAAGTGAGGATATTGCCTTCCATGTTGTAATCACAGTGAAACAGGAGAACAATGGGCTCAATGATGTGATGGCAGCTTTCAATGGCGTTCAGAAACCGGATAAGATGCGGGTATATTATCCAAAGTCAGTACCGGGTGCGGCAGCTGTTGATTGTTTATGGAATCGTATGGACACAAAGGATATTGAAAGGGTAAAAAATATTGAGAAAAGCTGCCTGAGAAAATCAGTGTAGAATTCGAATAAAACAAAATGGTACCAGATTACGCGCATAAAATATTTTCGGATCAAAGGTCCCGCTTTGTATTTCTGTTGCTCTCTCTTGCAGCAGATGAGCCTGCTATTGATATTAACTGATGATCTTCTTTTCAAATAGTTTTTAGAATCAATAGTAAATCATGCAACCAACAATCCAATCCAATAATAAAATATTAGTTATAGGCGCAGCCGGGCAAATCGGCGTCGAACTAACGATTGCTTTGCGTAAAAAAAATGGCAATGAAAATGTAATAGCTTCAGATATATCTGCAGAACCAAAAATATTAAAAGGTGCAGGTCATTGGGAAGAAATTGATGTATTACGCGAAGGTGAACTATACAGTAAGATCGTTCGCAATAAGATCACAGAAGTCTACCTGCTTGCAGCTACCTTATCGGCTACCGGTGAACATGATCCGCACCAGGCATGGAAACTCAATATGGGTGGGCTGCTCAATGTGCTGGAGATCGCAAAAGAAGAAAAATTAAAAGTATTTTGGCCCAGCAGCATTGCGGCATCCACGCCAACATCTACTGTGTATGGTATTTCCAAATATGCAGGCGAGTGCTGGTGCCAATGGTACCACGATAAATTCGGTGTGGATGTCAGGTCACTTCGTTTTCCTGGGTTAATCTCTTATAACACAAAACCAGGTGGCGGAACAACGGATTACGCCATCGATATGTTTCATGCGGCACTGGAAAAGAAAACATATTCCTGTTTTCTGAAACCTGATACCATGCTTCCCATGATGTATATGCCGGACGCGATTCGGGCAACACTTATGCTAATGGATGCGCCATACGAAAGGATCGAGAACCGCATGAGTTATGATATTGCAGCTATGAGCTTCACACCGATAGAACTCTACGAAAAGATCAAGGCATTCTGTCCAACATTTGAAATCATATATGAACCCGATTCGCGCCAACGTATTGCAGATAGCTGGCCGGATTCAGTGGGAGATATTGAAGCAAGAGAACATTGGGGTTGGGGACCTTCATGGAACCTTTGCACGATGACCAATGATATGCTCGTGAAACTCGATGAAATCAAATTGAAAAGCACCAGTCAAAGACTGGAAGAAATGGGAGTGATATGAATTGTTTAATCATTGATGATAATCCAAAAACTGCGGCAACGCTGTCGGAATTGCTGGAGGCGAACCCAGCTATAGGACAGGTGCATAAAGCTGTGCAACCTTACCTGATCCGGTCGCTGATGTCATACGAAACAATTGATATCATTTTTATCCGGGTCCGTCTATGGGAGTTCCGGCAATTCGAGGAACTGAAACAAAAACCAGCCATTGTTTTTTTAAGCGGCGGAAAAGATAAGCTGACAGAAAAGCCAGGAACAAGTGTGCAGTTCTCTATACGAGAACCCTATACCGCAACAGGACTTAGTATTTTACTGGACAGGATAAAGGAAACAAAGTCCATACAGGGAACTGATTTTTTCTTTTTGCGATACAGCGGAAGATTCCATAAAACACTGTTCAGTGATATTGATATGATCGAAAGAATGGAAAAAGCGTATGTACAGTTTCATTTGAAATACGCCGATCCTTTGATCCCAGGATCAATTCCGGGATGGATACAAAAATTACCAGCGGATAGATTTATCCGTGTTTCAGATACTCTCATCCTACCGGTGGAAACGGCGAAGACAATACAAACAGACAAATATGAATTCAAAGGAAGACCGATTCAGTTGACTTACCGGTTTGCAGCAGGCGCGAGAAAGGAAATGAAGACCTGGCCGGAAGGGTTGTAGGAAATGATAAGTAGTAGGTTATAAGTTTTAAGTAATAAGTTTTACGAATGTACCAGATCAAATTATTACAGGGAAAGGTTCACGGGATTACGATCACTGATGCGAATGTCAATTATGACGGCAGCCTGACTCTTGATATCGGGATCATGGAGGCTGCGGGGATGATCCCAGGCCAGGAAGTGCATGTGGTGAATAATAACAACGGTGAAAGGATCGTGACCTATTTAATCAAGGGCAAGAGAGGAAGCGGGATGTGTTGTTTAAATGGTGCGGCAGCGAGAAAGGGCGTGACAGGTGATAAGATCATTGTAATGACTTATCTAATGATCACCAAAACACAAGCGAAGTCATGGAAACCGACCCGCGTATTTATTAATGACAAAAATAAGATTCAAAGGATAGAAAGAAAGTAAACAAGCAACCGGGGATTTCAGTTACAGTTGGTTTTCGTTCGAGCTCCGTTAAAGTGATCCTGCAGCATTCAGCCGCTGCAGGTCGCTTACGGGAAATCAAATGATTTTTTTTCATGCAGTACGTTGTATAGTTTTTGGAAGTGCCGGGGGCACGATTTTCTCATGGAGACGGAGGGTTTTCACCCTCTGTATGGTTTTTAAAATGCAGTGTCCTATGAATAACAGTCCTTTAAAAGTTCATGCTGTATCGTTGCATCGACAACTGGTCGATCAGTTACTAATGATTTGCCAGGACGGGAATATGGAAGTAGAAAAAAAACTGCATACGGCTGTATTGACAAGTGAAGAATTCCTGGATTATCTGTACGAACTGATTCCTCACCGGTTTGATCATGTACAAGATGAGATCCTATTTTTTAAATCCATCAAACCATTGTTCACCGCTGAAAAAGAATACCACCAGCGCTTATACCACGCAAAGATCTGGCAGGATGACCAGTTTTATGGGGCTGAACTAAAGCGCATGGAAAAATTACTTGCCACGAATGTTGAATTTGTCAGCTATTACCATAACCAGCATACTTATAATGATATGGCTTGGTTCACCCAAGGGCAGGCACCACTCCCTACATCTCTTTGCCTGTCCGTATGGGAAACCAATCCCAAACATACGAGTGCCCGGGACGGATGGGTGTCAGGATTGATGGCAGTAGAAAGATATAAATCCTGGTTAGAAGCTAAAATGTTATGAGCATAGATCATTTGCCTGGCAGCATTGCTATTTTACTTGACGGTGATTACATGCCTGCCGGTGAGGTTGAAGTTGACATGTATTTGCAAAGGGAAAAGAAATACAAAGTGTGGTGGACATATCGACACACCGGTGAGAGTGAACTGATAAAAGTACCGGAGTGGCATTTGAAGAAAAAACAAAAGATGTAAAAGCTTTGTTCTGTAGGAGAAACAAAGCACGGGCTGCCTTTTTGGGTGGCCCTTACAATAACAATTATGAAAACGATTATAATAGAAGACGGAGACAAGACGAGAGAGCAATTAAAAGAATTGCTTTCAGAACACTGCAAACAAGTCCAGGTAATTGGAGAAGCTGAAAATGCAGATGAAGGAGCGAAACTAATTCTTGACAGCAAACCGGACCTGGTGTTGCTCGATATTCAAATGCCGAAGAAAACGGGATTCGATATGTTGCGTTCACTTGGCGTTTACGAATTCGAGGTGATATTCATTACAGGGTACGAAGAATATGCCATCCAGGCAATCAGGTGTTCTGCCTTGGATTATCTTTTGAAACCTGTCGAGGTTGCCGAGTTAACAAGAGCGATCGCAAAAGCGGAAAAGAAAATCAGCGATGGAAATATCAAGAAGCAGATTGAGAACCTGCTTAATATCGTCAGCCATCCTAATCTACAGGATCATAAAATTGCTTTACCGGTTGCCAAAGGCTACCAATTCATTAACCCAGTTGAAATCGTTTTCCTGGAAGCAATGAATAATTATACGGCATTCCATATGGCGAATAAAGAAAAGATACTTATCTCAAAAGGAATGTACCAGTTTGAAGAAATACTTCTTGCATATGGATTTATCCGGTGTCATTCGGCGCATATCATCAATTTAAAATGGACCGACAAGTTCGTAAAAGGCATTACAGGGTATGAATTGTTTATGAAAGATGGCTCGAGTATTCCCGTTACACCAAAATATGTTTCGGTTGTCAAAAAGGCGTTATTAAACAGATAGATTAAATTGAAAGGTTGGAAATTATGAAACGGTTCTGTTATTTATTGAGTTTTTTACTTGCAACAAATATTTCAAACGGCCAATTGCAAACACAGGGAGGCGCCGCTTACCGGGACACAGTGCCTTTATTTATCAAAACATCCTTATTCGAAAGCCTGACCCATACGCGAAATGTATTCGTTTTTCTTTCTCCTTCGATCAGGGTATCTGTGGCTGATGTTAAGGATTCGACAGAAATGGATGCAGTGATGAATCAGTTGAAGAAAGGAATGAAACCATCTCAATTATTAAAGGTAGAATATACAACTGTTTTCCACGGTCACCGAATACGGTGGGAATCGATTGAGCCGGGAAAGTTATTAATTGATACTTCCCTGTCGGTAAGTGATAGTATCCTGTTACTTTTCAGAGTGAAGGGTGAGTCAAAATTATTACAACAAACTATCCTGAAAAGAGTTTCGTTGATACCGGCCCTTGCGATGTACCGGTTTATTACAAATGATGATTCTACAAACAGGAAACTCGTTGCCAAAGCTGTGTATGAAAACAGGAACGTGCCGAATGATTTTCTTGCAAACAAGGACAGCTTGATCCTTGCTCCTGCCGGAAAAATACTTGAGATTGCTATACGGCTTCATTCTTTAAACAAGGATTCTTGTATCGAATGGCGCATAAGAGATATTACCTCCGACAATACCGGAAACTGGACCCGAACAGGACATCTGTTAACGATCAGTGGCTTTATTGCCAAACATGGGTATAAACTCGAGCTACGATATCCATTTGGCGACAAGTCCAGATCTTGTTCTATTGCAATCAATTCCTGGTGGTGGCAACGATGGTGGGCCATCCTATTATTTTTTGTTGCTGTCCTATTGATGGCCACTATTTCTTTTATGATCAACATAAATGTGAAGAACAAGAAGAACTCGCGTAAGGCTGAACTGGCATTCGAGAAGAGCAAAAAGGAACAAAACAGATTAGACACCCACTGGCTGGATAATACTTTTCAAAGCATTCTTGGATTTATCCAAAACAATGAAAATGACTTGGCTGGAGAATATTTAGGTAAGGCATCGAATGTGCTGCGCGATAAATTAATTCATAACGAAAGAATGCTGATCCCATTCCAGGATGACCTGAAAATGCTGAAGAACTATATTGCCAGTGAACAAATGAAACATTCTTTCCAGTACAATCTTACTGTCGATCCTTTGCTCGATGTTGATTCCATACAAATGCCTCCACTGTTGTGGCAGCCCTGCCTGGAAAATGCCATTAAGTATGGCACCTTTGGCAACGAAGAGCGGATTATTGTCAGATTCTATTCAAGAGAAAAGGACCTGATCATGGAGATATCTAATCCTGGTAAGCTTACAGAAACGACAACAGACCGAAGGCCTAAGTTTGGTGTCAGCATTACGGAGGAAAGAATTAAAGGCTGGAATTTAGCGAACCTAGGATCGCTTATACATTTTACTTTGAAACAAGCTGATAA
Organism: Bacteroidota bacterium; assembly: GCA_040388705.1. Classification (GTDB taxonomy): domain Bacteria; phylum Bacteroidota; class Bacteroidia; order Chitinophagales; family Chitinophagaceae; genus Sediminibacterium. The sequence continues at coordinate 291,542 of JAZKBI010000001.1, forward strand.
TGAGGTGATTGCCAGCTTTGTTTTTGAACAATGGATGGAATAAATAAGCTATTTTTGAATCAATAAATCATGAAACTATCGACGTAAGTCTTTATTAAAATAACCAGCAGCGTTTAGCCTTTCTTGTACCCAAAATCGCGAAATTTTTATCATACAGGGAATTGCGAAGCGCCGCGCCGTCAAGGCGTGGGCTTTTGCATTCTTGTATGAGGGCTTTCGCGAGCCTAGGGTACGGTTTGTAGAATGTCCCACGCTGTTTTTTTGTACCTACTATGCAAACAGCAAACTCCGCTTACCTACCCGCGATCAACCAAAGAAACAAACTTTACAGTGAGTGTCTTATCAAAGTCGATGAACTAGTTATCGCTGAAAAATGTGAAGAAGCAATTGTTCGAGGATTGCAAACTATTATTTATTGCTGCACAGGAACAGCAACGTTGGATAATAATATACCAGAACTAATCAGCCAATGCAGCGATTTAGTAACAGGATTTCCCGTTATTGATTTCAGCAAATCCACATCAATTGAAATCGCTCAACAGATCAAAGGAATATTGATCGAACGAACGAGTTTTTACAAACAGTTAGAAAGTCTCACACATTGAGTTTGCCTTAACCACACATCCATTTGCCTTTAAGGGAACATTGCACTTAAATACCCTTCTCGGATACCGACAGTTTTGACAAAAATTAGTCAATGAAAAAACTGTTTGTTATCCTGATCCTGTTTTCTGCTGCGGCCTGTAGCAAAGTATCCAATCACCAGATCCGTCATTCTGCTGAGCCGTTTTTTAAAAACGCCGAAGAAGCGAATGCTCTTGTAAAAAGCGTCATTCAAAAGCTTCACCTGAAGGGTGAATTTACCAGCATCGAACATGTGACTTACCTGCAGTCCGGAAAAAGTGCATTCGCTTTTATTTTTTATGCATCGACCTGCGGTACCAAAAGTATGGTGGCCCAAAAAACGATGACTGATGATGAATCGGTTGGTTTCCCTTCCGTGACCGTATGCCAGGATGGTTCCTGCGATTGCAAGGTCAAGGCTATCCTGAACAGCGATGGTGATATCGGGATCGGTTGTTCCTGTAATTCATGTAGAGTTGTTACAACAGGCTTATGAGAAGCGCTCTTATTTTTTTTCTCTTATGCACCGGATCAATACTGTCGGCTCAATCGATTGAACTGCGTGGAGGTAGAAATGGAATACCAGGTAATTATTTGTCCATCGGCTATGAACATTATTCCAACTATTTGTTCAATCTCTCGGGCCGCCTATTCGCAGAGGGATCCATGATAAACGGACTTCGATATAAAGCAATTGGTGTTGATGCGTTGGCAGAATATGGAAGCAACCAGGATGACAATGCGGGAAGTGATTTCGCTTTCCGTGTTGGTCTTGGTGCGACGGGGCAAATTGAAAGTGAACCTTGGATATATGGTGGTTTACGCGGAAGTCAAAAAACTAATTACGGATTTGTGGGTGTGCTTTCAGGAGAATGGTGGATGAGTGAAAACTTCTGTTTATCTGCATTCGTGCAACAAAAATATTTATTCAATTCTTCTCTTGGGCATACGCGATCTGCGTTTGGGTTAGGATTAAAACTGCGGTTACAGAATAATTAAATACAACTGTTTATGAAAAAATATTTGCTCGTGTTGTTTGGTTTGTGTCTCGGCTTTATTGCAAAAGCACAGTACAGCGTTTCACAGGATGTTGACAGGCTGTTTTATTGTACGCCTTCGTCGGTAATGCGGGAAACAGGTAAGATAACCTACTTCTCCGGCCCGAATTTCAAAGGATTTATCTACCATTTCTATTATTACAATTCCGGGGTGTATAACGAGATCGGAAACTTTACCGCGCAACTGGTCGGTGCCACCATGTTTACCAGCTTCGGCAATCTCAACCCTACTTATTTTAACGGCAGCCAGATCGGCAATGCGACCAAGACTTTCCAAAGCGGTTCAGTGTTGTGGATCAGTATCGATATTCCGTATTCAACTTTTCCCAACAATAATACCGGACAACAACTGGCGGTAGATGTGGAAGCAATAGACATGGGGGGCAGTACGACCACACATTCCAGTAAAACATTTTTGAATGTCCCGTTGCTCTATACCAATCCTGTTACACTTTCTTCACCAGCAATCAGTCCTTCATCGAGCACGATTTGTTCAGGTAACACGGTGCAACTTTCTTCCTCGCCTAATTATGCGGGTAATGGTTTTTTGTATGACTGGTATAAGGATGGTTCAGTTGTTCAATTCGGTGATAATACGGGAAGTCTTACTGCATCAGCAACCGGCAGTTATTATGCTATTGTACATGATGCCTGCCAGACGGTTACATCGAGCACGGCTGTGATTAATCCGGGAACAGTTCCGGGAAAGCCAACGATCACAGTTCCATCACTGCCGTTGTGCAATGGAGCATCGGGAACATTGACTGCGAACGGAAGTGGCGGGACTTATACCTGGTCAACAGGAGCAGTTGCGAATACGTTATCAGTTTCCGTTGCCGGAAATTATACTGTGCATGAATCCAATGGTTGCGGTGCAGGACCTGAAAGTGATCCTGTGACGATTACCACAGCATCCTCGCCAGCGGCACCGACTGTTGCTAGTAGTAACGGCACTTTATTATGTAATGGTGCGTCAACTGTTTTAAGTACAAGTTCTTCTGCAGGTGGGACGATCTCGTGGAATACAGGTGCAACTGGTAACAGCATTACAGTAAGTGCTGCAGGAAGTTATTATGCTTACGAAACCAACTCGTGCGGAAGCAGTGCCAACAGCAATACCATTATTATTGCTACCGGCAATACTGCGCCAGCGCCAACGCTAAGCATTTCCGGCGGCGAAACATTGTGTAACGGATTCGCGCAAACCATCACGACAAGTCCTTCTACTACGGGAGGTGTCATTCACTGGAGTAATGGCGCAACAGGGAATAGTATAACAGTGAGTTCGCCTGGTACTTATTATGCATGGGAAACCAATGCATGTGGTAATAGTGCGAACAGTGCATCGTTAGTAGTTACAACACTTAATACACCTCCTGCACCAACCATTACACCTGCCGGACCGCTTGCTTTGTGTGGTGGCGCTTCAACAACTCTCACCAGCAGCGGAATTGTTGCTGGAAATATTTTATGGTTCTTCAACGGATCATCAACAGGACATTTTGGAACAACATGCGATGTGAATGCGGCAGGATCTTATGCAACCAATGAACTCAGTTCCTGTGGAACAAGTCCTGTAAGTAACTCCGTCAATATTGTTACCAACAGCACACCACCTGCACCTTCTTTGAATGTATCGGGAACGATACTTCTTTGTGACGGGGCAGGGCAAACCATCAGTGGCTCCCCAACCACCGGTGGCGGTGTGCTGCATTGGTCAACGGGACAAACGGGTAATAGTATAACCGTAACTGCTCCGGGAAATTATTATGCATGGGAAACGAACAGCAGTTGCGGTACAGGTCCAAACAGTGCGGTTGTTACTATCACAAATCTCAATACACCTCCAGCTCCATCAGTTAATCCTCCGACGAATCAATTATTGTGTAACGGTGCGAGCGCCACACTTACCTCTTCCGGAAATACAATCACATGGTCAAACGGTGTAACAGGAAATACTTTGGTTACCGCGGTGGCAGGTAATTATTATTCTGTCGATCATAATGCCTGTGGTAACAGCGGGGCGAGCAATACAGTTGTGATCACCACAGGTAACTGTCCTATACCTGCGCCCGGTACAGCCTTTTTTGTTTGTCCGGGTACCACCAAACTGATTGACGCAGGTGCGGGCTATGACAGTTATTTATGGAACACGGGAGCTACAACGCAAACCATTACAGTCGGGCCGGGATCTTATTCAGTAACCGTTATGAAGAACGGATGTTATGCAACATCGGCCACTGTTACAGTAAGTTATTATACTGTCAGCTCTTCTTTTATTACAGCATCCGGGCCAACGAGTTTTTGTGCCGGAAGTTCTGTTACACTTTCATCGAGTGTTGGTTCGGCTTATGCATGGAGTAACGGTGCCAATACACAATCTATTAATGTCACTGCATCTGGAACCTATGCAGTTACTGTTACAGATGCTAATGGATGCCAGATGGTTTCTGCACCTGTTGTGGTTACTGTGAATCCATTACCGAATGCATCTATGTCAGGATCAACTACCGTTTGCCAGGGAAGCGCGTCGCCTTCCGTGATTTTTACGGGCAGTGCAGGAACACCTCCATACACTTTTACTTATAAATTAAACGGAGGCAGCAATCAAACCATTACAACTGTTTCGGGTAACAGTGTATCTATTTCAATTCCTACTTCGTCTGCGGGTACATTCAGTTATTCCCTGGTTGGTGTTTCGGAATCGAGTGGAACAACCTGTTCAAATACTGCAAGTGGAAATGCAACTGTTGTTGTGAATCCGTTACCTACTGCGAGTATTTCGGGAACCACTTCGGTTTGTCAAAACAGTGTATCTCCTTCGATAACGTTTACCGGTGCCGGTGCAACACCGCCTTATACATTTACTTATTCTATTAATGGAGGAAGTGCTCAAACAGTTACAACTGTTTCGGGTAATAGTGTTTCTGTTCCTGTTGGTACTGCAACACCAGGACTATATACTTATACTTTACTGGGCGTAAAAGAATCGAGCAATACCAGCTGTAACAATACAGCAAGCGGTTCAGCGTCTGTCACAGTTAACCCATTGCCAAATGCAACTATTTCCGGTAACACAACTGTTTGCCAGAACAGTGCACAGCCACAAATTATTTTCACAGGATCCGGCGGAACTGCGCCTTATACACTCTCGTATAAAATCAATGGCGGTGCTGTTCAGACTGTTAATACAACAACTGGCAATTCTGTTGCTGTGAATGTGCCGACCAATGCGGCAGGAATCTTTGTCTATACTTTGGTGAGTGTGCAGGATGCAAGCAATACATCGTGTATTGCTTCAGTAAGTGCAAATGCAACTGTTGTTGTGAATCCATTGCCTTCGGCAACCATTGCGGGATCAACAACAGTTTGTCAGAACAGTTCATCGCCTGCGATAACATTTACCGGTAGCGGGGCAACTGCACCTTATACATTCATTTTTAAAATCAATGGTGGTGTGAATCAAACAGTCACTACAACATCTGGGAATAGTGTTACGGTTCCTGTTCCTACTTCAACTGCCGGAACATTTGTTTACTCTTTGGTTAGTGTCTCAGAATCGAGTGGTGTAAGCTGCAGTAATAATGCTTCAGGTTCTGCTTCAGTTGTTGTCAATCCATTGCCGTCAGCAACGATCAGCGGAACAACATCGATGTGTCAGAATGGTGCTGCGCCTTCGATCACATTTGCGGGCAGTGGTGCTACGCCTCCATACACATTTACATTTAAGATTAATGGAGGTGCGAATCAAACTATTACAACAACATCGGGTAACAGTGTTACGATCACTGCGCCGACTAATGCAGCGGGAAGTTTTGTTTACTCGCTGGTAAGTGTGCAAGAATCCAGTGGCACATCCTGCAACAATGCTGCGAGTGGGTCTGCTACAATCACTGTTAATCCATTACCAAGCGCAACGATTAGTGGAACGACTACTGTTTGTCAATACAGCAGTAATCCATCGATCACATTCACGGGAAGTAATGCAACTGCGCCATACACCTTTACTTATTCGATCAACGGCGGAGTGTCGCAAACAGTAACTACCACTTCGGGTAATAGTGTAACAGTGAGTGTGCCAACAACGGCGACAGGAACCTTCACCTATTCATTAATCAGTGTCAAAGAATCCAGTGGAAATACGTGCAGTAATACTGTTACAGGGAGTGCGGTTGTAACGATGAACCCGCAACCTGTCAAAGCAAATCTTGCAGCGCCAAACCTTCATTTATGTAACGGGGAAACAGGAATTATTACTGTTACCAATTATGCAACTGGCTTTACTTATACCTGGTACAAGGACGGAGTGCTATTTAAAACCACAACGCTCGACAGCATTCATGTAACAGATGCGGGTTCCTACACCGTGATGGCAACATCGGATAAAGGGTGTGATGCAGCTGCGGTTTCTGATCCTATTGTAATTACAACCGGATCAGTCGTCACTCCAGTGATCACCGGTTATCTCCATGTATGCCCACAAGGAAAAACAAAATTGCTGGTTCAGCCTGCTGAAGGCATCGGGCAATATGAAGCGTGGAAATGGACAGAACCACCTGATAAGAAAGTCTTAAATGAGGACAGCAGTTTTTCGGCTTTGGCCGGGCAGTATCGAGTTTGGGTAATGGCCCAAGGATGTGCTGACAGCGCTATAGTCGCTGTTACAGCAGATGATACTGTTTACCCGGCCGGTCAACTAACGATTACGCCGAAAGAAATTCCTTATGGCGGGCAAGCAACACTTGTCGGTGATGTTACGGATGCTGTGCGGTATGAATGGAAGATCGGTACAGATGCTTTGATCACAAGTTCGTCAAATACAATCATGCAGAATTTTTACCATACCAGTGACAGTTTACCGGTTGTTGTAAAAGCGATCAGTGAAAGAAACTGCATTAGTTCTTTTTCGGGTTCGATAAAAGTCGGTGCATTGGTGTTTGATACGATACCGGATCATTCAAGGATGGGAAATCTCAAAGACTGGAACGTATTCCCGATACCGTTTCACAACGAGTTAAAAGTGTCGGTGATACTGAGCCGGAATCAAACTGTGCGGATGGACCTGTTTTCAGTAGACGGACGATGGGTGAGAACATGGGAGTATGCCGGAAAAAAAGGAGAGAATTTATTCGTGCTTGACAAGTTAGAAAATCTTCCCGTACACCAGGTATTTATGATCACGGCTATTTATAACGGACAAAAACATTTTGATAAAATTTATAAAGAATAAAGATGAAAAAAATAATTGTGTGTGTTTTGTTGCTGGCCGGATGTAGTGACAAATATGAATCACTGTATAATAGTGCGCCAGCGCCGGGATTATCATTTAATAAAGACACGGTAGCGATCCGTGAAAAAGATTATACGAATGTCAACCGGTCGGATAACGGAAGGCTGGTGTTTTACTGCAAGAGCCCGAACACCGATCTGAATTTACAATTAACGGATACCAGCGGGAAAGTGCATGTGAAGTACCGCGGGGAAGATGTGATGAACAAGGGACCATTGCCGGTGATCGATAGCGTGGTTGTGTTTTGCGCGGGTGATACCGCAGGTGTGTATTCGATTGATTGTTTGCTTACTGACAGATTGGGAAAGGTTAGCGAGAAACAACTGATCATAAAATGTTTTTCAAATCAGCCTGCCACACCCAGTTTCTTTTTTATCCCGATTGATAACAATCAACCCCAGAACTGGCCGTATGTGTTTGATGCATCTCTAAGTCATAAGGATAATGGCAATATTGTCTCTTATCATTATTCAATTAACGGTCAACCAATCATTACCAATTCGCCCGTGATGAATTATACTTTCCACGCGCGCGGTACGCATGATATCGGCCTGTTTGTTACAGATGACCTGGGATTAAACTCTGATACCATTCACCATCAACTGATTATTCCATGAAACTGATACTGCTAATACTATTGTTACCTGTGTTTGTTTTCTCGCAGGCACCTGATCCCTTGCTGACCGCATTTCCATCGCTCCGCATTCCTGTATCGAGCAGGGGCCTTGGCATGGGTGATTTGGGCATCGCTTCAGCGACAGAGAATCAACAACTTTATTACAATGTAGCGAAGACTGCGTTTACTCAAAACTTCCACCAGGCTTCTGTTTCTTATATGCCGTGGCTGAGTGGGATCAATGATGATACAAGATTTATGAACGCAAATTATCTCGCAGACATTTCCAATAGCTCTGCAATGGGTATTGCAATTAATTATCTGTCACTCGGAAATATTGCGATCCGCGATGATAACGGTGCGACACTCAGTAATTACCACGGTAGTGAATATAACCTGGCAGGATCTTATGGTTTACAGGTAGCTGCAAAAGCTTCACTCGGTGTTGCATTCCGGATGATCGGGCAGCATATTTATTCAACAGCGATTAAAAATGCGATCGGTGTAAGTGGTGATCTCAGTTATTATCAATTCGCTGAACTCGGATCTGTCACCAAGAAAATAGAATGGGGAGTAGTTCTGTCCAACCTCGGGCCGAAAATGAATGATGCATCTCTTCCAGCAAATGTTGGTGTCGGGATCGGATACTCAAATACTGATCAGAATAGTGGTGACAGTTATTCATTTGCGCTTGATGCAAACAGGCTGATTAAAGAAGACTGGAGAGCTGTGCGCATGTCTATCGGTGGTGAGTATGGATTCAATAATGAAATATTTTTTCGCGGCGGCGTGAGTTATGAAAGTGTTTTAACCGGCAACCGAAAGTTCATCGGGCTGGGAGTCGGCTATAAAGGTTTGGTCAGTGATCAATCTATAGGACTTGATTTTCATTACCTCGTTCCATTTGGAATTGTAACCGGAGTTTCTCCTTTTCAGAATGCTTTCGGGTTCACGCTGAAATTAAGTTTTGGAAATTTTCAATGACTGTATATGTTAAACGGAATCGGTTGGAGTGACTTTATTAAAACAATTGTGCTGGTAGTCGCCGGTTATTATGTCGTGATCGGGTGGATCTACAGAAAACAACTGTTGCAGTGGTGGCGTGAAAGAAAGAAGCGTGAATGAGAACCTCCATGCAACACACATGTCCTGCTGCCCGTGCAGGAGAACCAAGTGCTGATAAGAGGCAGCGGGCATGTTTTAAAAAATGTGAGTATGAAAAAGTGGAAGAGAAAAATTCAAATGCTAACAGCGTCGCTACTCATAGTTATCGTGGCGCGTAGCCAGGATGCCAATGCAGGGATACAGGATGCGAACAATAAAGTTCGGAGTTATTTCCAGTCGGGCACACAACTGATGTATGCGATCGGTGGGATCATCGCGATCATCGGTGCAGTGAAAGTGTATTCCAAATGGAACCACGGGGATCATGACACCGGTAAGGTCGCTGCGGCATGGTTTGGATCATGCGTGTTCCTCGTGGTAGTTACTACGATGATCCGCGCATTCTTTGGTTTATAAACTACATGTATGTGGGAGAACTGGCCAGCAAGGAAACTGCCGGAAGTGGATATCGCAGGTATAAAATTTTATCTCGATCTGCGTTTGAATGAGTGCAGGGAGATTACGGATTTTTCAAACAGGTTCAGCCTTGATGAACTCTATGGTCATGGGAGCGGGTACATTTTCTGTTTTGATGTACAAACGAAAAAATTATTCGAGGGTAGTAAACAGGAATATGAGCTTAGGAAACATGAATTAAAAATTATCCGGTGGCCGAGTTTACAAAAGTTAGACCCGGTGGGTTTCCGGGCGTTGATGGGGTTGCCACCAAAGAAAGAAAAGCAAACGCTCTTACAAAAAAAACGAAACAGGAAATCTAAAGGAAAAAAATTATGAGTAGTGTGTATGTGATCAACAAAGGTGTCAATAAGCCGATTGTATTCCGCGGATTGAAGGCTCAATATATCTGGTGGCTGGGGATCGGACTGGCTGTGCTTGTGTTGGTGTTTACAATCCTTTATATTATCGGGATCCCGGTAGTGTTTTGTCTAATCGTCGTTTTCGGGAGCGGTGGTTATTTGTTCTGGTGGGTGTATAAAATGAGCAGGACATATGGGGAACATGGGTTGATGAAGAAAAACGCTGAACGGTATATTCCACGAGCCCTTATCATTAAAAGAACATTCTTATGAAACATGCCCTCAATTACCTTTTCCCTCTCTACGGGATCGAGCATGATGCTATCCTTTCCAAAATGGGGGATATTACCATTGGATTTGAACTTGCGCTGCCGGAAGTGTTTACACTTTCCAGTAAAGATTACGAAGCGATCCATCAAACCTGGATCAAAGCGATCAAACTTTTACCGGTGAATACTATCATCCATAAACAGGATTGGTTCATGGCGGATGCATTCAAAGCCGACTTCAACAAAGAGCATTCATTTCTTTCGCGCAGCAGTGAGCGATTTTTTTCGGAAAGGCCATTCCTGAATCATGAATGTTTTTTGTTCCTGACCCTGATGCCGCATGACAGGGCCCGTGTTAGCTCCGGGACATCTTCTTTGCTGCGCAGCCATATTGTACCTGCGCAAGCACGGTATCTTGCCTATCTCGAATCGTTTATCGAGAAGACAGAACAGTTTACCAGTGTATTGAAAGACAGCGGGTATATACGGCCGGGCAGGTACAATGGACATATACTGAAAGATATCGTCAATCAATATATGCGTTTGAGTAATGACGATATACTCAGGGATATATCCTTTGAGAACGGAATAAAGGTTGGTGAAAAACATTGTTCACTGTTTACCATGGCGGAACCGGGATCATTGCCAGGTATGTGCGGATCCAGGATCGATTATGAAAAGTATTCATCCGATCACTGCAAATTTCCAGTTGGATTTGCAACACCGGTCGGACCATTGCTTGATGTAGATCATATTTATAACCAGTACCTATTTATTACGGAAGGGTCTTTTGTTTTAAAGGAAATGGAAAAGAGAAAACGCAGGCTGCAGGCGCTTTCTATTTATGAAAGAGAAAATGCAGCGTCGAGGGATGCGACTGATCTTTTTCTTGCGGAAGCAGTTACACAGCAACCCGTGAGTGCACATTTTAATATTCTTGCCTGGACAGATGATGCGAAGGGCGTTCAGGAAATCAGGAACCGTTGCAGTGCGGCGTTGACAAAGATGGATGCTACACCCAAACTGGAAACCGTTGGCGCTCCGCAGATCTTCTGGGCGGGGATCCCCGGTAATGCGGGTGAGCTACCAACAAATGAATGCTTTGATACTTTTTCTGCGCAGGCTTCCTGTTTATTGAATATGGATGGTCAGTCTGTTTCTTCTTACAGCCTTACGGGCATCAGGCTTGGCGACCGGTTATCCGGCAGGCCGTTGAATGTTGATCTCTCTGACGAACCTATGCGAAATGGTGTTACCACAAATCGTAACAAATTTATTCTTGGCCCATCGGGTAGCGGCAAATCTTTTTTCACCAACCACATGCTTCGTTCTTATTATGAACAGGGTTCGCATATCGTGCTGGTAGATGTAGGACATTCCTATAAAGGTTTGTGTGAACTGGTGGGTGGTTATTATTTCACTTACAATGAACAAACGCCGATCAGTTTTAATCCATTTTATATAGAGAATGGTGCAGCGCCTGATACTGAGAAAAAAGAAAGCATTAAAACGCTGCTGCTCGTGTTGTGGAAAAAAGATGACGAGGCATTTACGCGTAGCGAATACGTAGCGCTATCCAATGCTCTTCAAATGTTTTATTCTGTCAATACGGCGTTTCCATGCTTTGACAGTTTCTATGAATTCCTGCAGAATGTTTTTGTCAAAGTGCTGGCTGATGAAAGTGTGAAGGAAAAGGATTTCGATGTTTCTAATTTTCTTTACGTGCTGCGACCTTATTACAAAGGCGGTGAGTTCGATTACCTGCTGAACGCGAAAGAAAACATCGACCTTCTTGAACAGCCCTTTATCGTTTTTGAACTTGATACAATTAAAGATCATCCCATTTTATTTCCCGTTGTGACGATTATCATCATGGAAGTGTTTATTTCCAAGATGCGCAAACTGCATGGGATCCGTAAGATCATCCTGATTGAAGAAGCCTGGAAAGCGATTGCGCGGGAAGGAATGGCAGAGTACATTAAATATTTATTCAAGACGGTGCGCAAATATTTTGGAGAAGCCATCGTAGTCACACAGGATGTGGAAGACATTATTCATTCCCCGATTGTAAAGAATACCATCATCAATAACAGCGACTGTAAAATTTTACTCGATCAATCGAAATACCAGAACAAATTCGACCAGGTGCAGGAACTGCTGGGATTGACAGAGAAAGAAAAAGCACAGGTGCTCTCTCTTAATAAGGCAAATGATCCTGATAAGAAATACAAAGAAGTTTTTATATCGCTTGGTGGCGTGTTATCGAGGGTATACCGGGGGGAAGTATCACCTGAAGAATACCTCGCTTATACAACAGAGCAGACTGAGAAAGTGAGGGTGCAGGAAGCAGCTGAAAAATATGGAAGTATGGAAGCGGGAATTAAATCATTAACCAATCAATGAGGTGCGTATGAAAAAGATTATTGTGGTGTTGTGTTTGTTTGCTTGTGTTTGCGTTCGCGGGCAATCGATCGATCCGGTTTCGTTGATCGTTGCAAAGATCATCAAAGCCATTGACCTGAAAGTGCAGAAGCTGCAGAATGAAACGATCTGGCTGCAACAGGCGCAAAGTTTAGCAGAGAATGAATTGTCACGGTTCAAGCTTGCTGAAATCAAAGGTTGGCAGCAGCAGCTAACGGATTTGTACTCGGGTTATTTTGCTGAATTGCGTTCAGTCAAATCAACTGTCAGTGGAATGGGGCAGGTTAAGCGGATCGTTGAGATGCAGAAACAGGTAGTGAAAGAATACGGGCGATTTGCGAAAGATGGGCTCACGAAGATTCAATATGATGAATTGCTGGAGACAAGTATGGATGTGTTACAAACATTGTATGCTGTGCTGGGTTCGCAATATTCAATGAAGGACGCGGAAAGGATCCGAACGATCGTTACACTTAAGGATGCAATGAGTGAGTGCCTGCGATCTATCCAGGCTTTGAACAAGCAACAGATCGAAACGATTGTTAACCGCGCAAGAATACAGGCCGACTTAAAAGTTGTTAAACAATTAAATGGGATCCAATGAAAATAATATTGTGTGCTTGTTTAGTAATTCTTTTCTGCTATCGCTGTGCAGCGCAAGCACAGGAATTACAGCAACTGCAACTGGATCTCGAAAAGCTGGCGCAGTTCAAACTGATCCTTAGTCAAATGAAGCAGGGTTACACTACGTTAGAGAACGGATACAATTCGATACGTGATGCAACAAAAGGAAATTTTGATCTGCATAAGGGATATCTCGATGGGCTGTTGCGCGTCAGCCCTTCTGTGAAACAATCACCTGCCATCAAAAAAATGTATGCCGTCCAGCGTTCTGTGGCAATACTATTCCAGGCCCTGTTCAACCAATATGCAACGAACGGGTTGTTTTCAGCCGCTGAACTGAACGACCTGAAAAATAAATATGATGCCTATCATCAAAGAATCAGTGACGGAGTGGATTTACTTCAAATCATTACCAGGGCAGGCGACTTAAGAATGAGTGATGCGGAGCGGCTGGATGCTATCCATACCATTGACGCTGATGTAACGAGCCAGGTGGACTATATACAATCGGTGCTTAAGGATTACGCGAAACTCCGGATGCTTCGCGAACAGCAGAGAAAAGACAATGCTGCGTTCAGTCATTTGAGTGGAATAAAATAATGTGTCAATGAAAAAGTGTGTGATGGGATTGTGCATGGCTACTTGTTTGTTGTTCGCACCCGGTTTAGTTTTTGGTCAAAGTATTTCCAATGGCGAAGGATTGCAGTTTATCCTTGACCAGTTATACCGTGACATGATGCCGATGTGCAAACAGTTGATCGCTTCGGCGAGGCTGATCGGTGGGTTTGGTGCCCTGTGGTATATCGGTGCGCGTGTCTGGAAGAGTATTGCGGCAGCCGAACCGGTGGATGTATTCGGGTTGTTGCGTCCTTTTGCATTAGGGCTATGCATTTTACTTTTTCCGTCTTTGATCGATCTCATCAATGGAGTCCTGCAACCTACTGTTGCAGGAACTGCTGCAATGGTCAAAGGATCGAATGCAGCTATTTCCAAATACCTGCAATTAAAGGATACAAGTTCTCTTGGATTAGGAGGATTGAACCCGGCCAACTGGATCCGGGCAGCGATGCAGGAAGTCCTGGAATTTGTTTTCCAGACAGTCGCCTTGCTCATCGACACGATACGCACTTTTTATTTGATCGTGCTTGCGATCATCGGGCCTGTTGTTTTTGGTCTTTCTATTTACGACGGCTTTCAACATTTGATTACGGTGTGGCTGGCGAGGTATATCAATGTTTTTTTATGGCTCCCTGTCGCTAATATATTCGGTGCCATCATTGCAAAGATCCAGGAGAATATGATTACCGGAAATACTTTCAGTGTGCCGATTGCAGGGCAACCTTTTTCCATAACCGATTGGGCGTACATGGCTTTCCTGCTGATCGCGATCGTCGGTTACTGCACGGTTCCATCTGTAGCAAGCTATATCGTTAACGCGGGTGGCGGCAATGCACTGTTGCATAAAGTTTCTTCATTCACATCCTCTGCAGTTAGTAAAACAACCAGTGCTGCCATGTCAGGAATGTCTGCCGATGCTTTCGGGAGTGGTGCTTCCAATATGAGCAGCGGCATGAGTGATGCAGGAGTTAACGACGGGTATTTCAAAGAGAAGTTGGGTGGGAAGTAGTAAGTGATAGGTTTTAAGTGATAAGTGAAAATGTGAAGCGTGATGTTTGAACAGACTAAAAATATAGATAGGGCTTTCCGTTCGATGCGGGTGATCATGCTTGCAGTGATCGTGTGTTGTTTTATTATCAGCAGTTATGCATTGTATCAGAATGCTGTACTCGCTTCGAGAATGCAGGACAGGGTTTATGTGCTGGCTAACGGGAAAGCGATGGAAGTGTTTGCATCTTCGCGTAAAGACAATGTAGTGGTTGAAGCGCGTGATCATGTAGCCATGTTCCATACTTATTTCTTTTCACTTGACCCGGATGAAAAAGCAATCGCGGTCAATATTAAAAAGGCGTTGTACATGGCAGATGGCACTGCGAAAAAACAATATGATGACCTGGTAGAAACTGGTTATATCGCAGGGATCATATCAGGAAATATCAGTCAACAAATATCTGTTGACAGTGTGCTCGTGAATGTATCCGCCGAGCCATATGTATTCCGTTGCTATGCAACGTTAAAAATTATCCGGTCAACAAGTTTGGTTACACGCAACCTGGTCACGCAGGGCTATTTAAGAAATGTATCGCGGAGTGATCACAACCCGCATGGGTTTTTGATTGAGCGTTGGGAAACATTAGAAAACAAAGATTTAAAAATTGAAGCAAGATGAGTGAACAGACTTTAGAAAAACATTCTGAAATGTATTTGCGTAACCGGAAGGCCCGGTTAATGATGCCGGTGCTAATTGTGCCGATTGTAACTATTTTCTTTTGGTTAATGGGTGGCGGAACGGGTGTATCGGCGAGCGTGCATACAAAAGGAGGGCTGAACATGCAGTTGCCGGATGCACGTGTCACAAAAGATTCAGCAAAAGATAAAATGAGTTTTTATGCGGCAGCTGCATTTGATTCTTCCAAACGTTCGGAACAAATGAAAATGGATCCTTACAGGAAGGATACCATGATGAGTAAAAATAAACCAATGTCATTTGCATACTCAACCGTAAGCAAGACAGACCCGTTGCAGGAAAAGATAGCTGCGATTCAAAGAAAAGTATTGGCGGCAGATCCAATAGAACCTGTACATGCCCAAACCAAAGCAGTTGCAGAAAAAGTATTTACACCCGATCCTGAAATGGAAGCGATCAATGCAACGCTCGATAAATTGGCTGCGATACAACACCCGGAAAAAACTTCTGCAGTTTCAAATGGGTCTGTTGAACGCGCTGCTTATGCAGTAAACGCGGGAGAGGAAACGGATACAACGTATTTCGGAAAGCGAAAGAGATCGTCAGCGCAACCGGGATTTTATAATGGTGGCCAAAGTGAGAAACATCCATCCAACATTATTACAGCCGTCATACCATCAGAACAAATATTGCAAAGTGGATCGATTGTGAAGTTAGAACTGAAGAGTGCAATCACTGTGAATGGTATTGTGATCCCCGCAGGAACCAATGTATTCGGTGTGGCTTCGCTCGATGGAGAAAGATTGAAAGTGCTGATTCCTTCGATTCATTATCAAAATCATTTATTGCCGGTGGCTTTGAATGTCTATGATATGGATGGACTGGAAGGGATTTATGTTCCGGGTTCTATTGCACGTGATGCAATCAAATCTTCGGCAGAAAGTGCCATTCAATCTGCCGGCGGATCCGGGTTTTCCGGGTTCGATTTAAAAACGCAGGCGGCAGCGGCCGGGGTCGGTGCAATTAAAAATATCGTGTCAAAAAAAGTAA
This sequence comes from Bacteroidota bacterium, assembly GCA_040388705.1. Lineage (GTDB taxonomy): Bacteria > Bacteroidota > Bacteroidia > Chitinophagales > Chitinophagaceae > Sediminibacterium. The sequence continues at coordinate 307,721 of JAZKBI010000001.1, forward strand.
AAGTGATCAGCGTTACCATGACTGCAGGTTACCAGGTGTTATTGCGTGATAACAAAACACAAGGACAGTAATGAAGTGGACCCTGATCATATCGATGTTTTGTTTTTGTGCAGTTGTGAATGCACAACCTGTGGTTGCTCCACGCAATCTGCAGGTTACGGTTAATAAAACCTCCAACCTGATTTTTCCTTCGACGATTGTATCGGTTGACCGGGGGAGTGAACATATCATCGTGCAGAAATCGACGACAAATGTTTTACGCGTTAAGGCAGATACTGTATTTGCCGACACCACTAATTTATCTGTGATCACGACTGACGGAAGATTGTATTCTTTTCTCGTCAACTATAGCGTTTCACCGCAGATTTTAAATATCGATCTCGGTGCGGGTGAAATGATTAACAAGGATACTGCATTGGTAGCGATGGCTGGTAAGGTGATTCAATATAAAAGCAATTTATACGGGTTGCAGTACAGTGCGGGCAGAATAAAACTTTCGATTATCGGTATGTACACTAACAGTGAAGTGTTGATCTGTAAGGTGCGTATTGAGAACAAGTCGTCGCTAAGTTTCGAGATCGGGCGGTTGCGGTTTTTTGTGAGCGGATCAAGCAGTGGTAAGCGAAGGTCTGTGCAGGAGACGGAGGTTATGCCTTTGCTTTTGCAGGCGGAACGAACGCTGATCCGGGCGAAGCAATCCGTGCAACTGGTGGCGGTGTTACCAAAGACTGCACTTGGTACCAAACAAATTTTACAAATCGATTTGGTGGAGAAAGGAGGTGAAAGGCATTTGTCTTTGCGGCTTCCGAATAAATATATTCTTAACGCAACCATTATCAAATAAATCAAACGATATGATTATACATTATTCTAAACTACCAGCTATCATTGGTTCGTTTGAAGCTGCCATGAGAGATGAAAAAACTTGGGCTGCAGTAAATACTAATGTTCAAATGCCTGAAGCGAGTGACCTACATTTCTTCGATACGCGCCAGGCTGCTGTCGATTTTCTGGACTTTAACCGCAGTATGCAAAAGGAGATTGCGTTGTTTCCGGTCTTCATCACCTGGGATGCCATTCATGAAAAAGTAAATGCACGGATTAAAAATGGTATCGAATACCCAAGTGTGACAATCGATCCGAAGGAAATGCAGGAACTCAATCAACAGTTTTTAATCCAGGTGGCTACGGGAGAACTTTCGCAAACGATGGACGGTTTCGACTGGAGCTACGCTTTTTATGATCCGCTATATGCCAATACAGAGGCTGAATCTTTTGACGACAAAATTGATTTTAACCGGTTGCAATGCCTGATCGAAGACCTGTCGGCTTTTGCGCAAAGCGGGGAGCAGGCTCATGCAGCCGTCGAAGAAATGCTTAATCATTATTGGATAGGCCAGCCTATGGAAGGGCAGATAGCTGACGTCCTGAATGGACGGATATTAAATAACGCATCTACACACTTAAACATAAATATTATGAACGACAAAAATTTAGAGTTTCTTAAAGGAAACATCAAGTACACCGGTTTCGGTGAATCACTTTACGGCGAGCTGGAAAAAAATATCAGGGAAGGGAAGCCTGAATTCCAGCTTCACTTCAGTACGCAGATTTATAACAAGCCCTTTGATGCGGTGCTTGATTTTAAAAAGGGGGATAAGGGTGATATGTATTTCTACAATGGTTACCGCGCAACATTTGAAAGATCGGATGGCAAGAAAATGGAGCATTATTTTGACGTTGAAAAAGGAAAAGGCATCGCCGGGAAAGAAGCATATAACCTTTTACAGGGCCGCGCGATTGTTGACAAGAAGCAAATTGATCACCTGGACAAAGAAGCGAGGGAGGCGTTGGTGGTGAAACCGTGGATCCAATTTGATCTCAGCAAGAAGGGTGAAAATGGTTATGCGGTTATTCCGCTCGGGGAAGAGCGCGGATATAATTTGCGAGAAGCTGTGGGAAAGTTTGCTGTGATCGAAATGGATGGCTCTACGCGCGAGAAGGATTTGATCAAAGCACTCGAAAAAGGGAATATGCAGGCGGCTACTATTGAGATCAATGGCAAGGTTGAAAATATTTACCTGTCTGCGAACCCGGAATACAAAACAGTGAATGTTTATGACGACAAGTTCAAACTAATGAAGCATGAAGCGTTGCCGTTGCGGGAGGGTGTTGGTGTTGCGCAGGGGCGGGTGGCGGGGCAAGCAGTAGCGGGTGAAAATAAACAAGGTATGGCGCAGGAAGTGAAACAGGATGTAAAGCAGGGGCAGAAACCTGGAATGTCTAAAAAAAAAGACAATAGTCTGTTGCCTAAAAAAAGAACGGGAAAGAAAAACAAAATGAAGATTTAATAGATAAAGAATGAACACAAAAAATATAACCCGGCTTGCGGGTATGCTCGCACGGACAGGATTCGATCCAGCTATCGGTTACCGTTTGTTACAACAGGTCTGTTTCAGGCCTGTTGTTTTTTCGTTAGTTGAAAAAATGCAGAAGGGAAATGATGTGCTGACATGTACGTTGTTTTTTGAAAACCGGAATGGGGAATACCAGTGTCTTTATTATGATGCGAGTATTGCGCGGCAGGCGGCGATGCCGGAGCTGGTTGTTAATGGTGTGGCGCTGCATGAGCTTGATCGCGTGATGCAAAGTATCGATTGGGATATGCGGGTTGTCAATGATGCATTTCGTTTGGATGATGAATCGACATGGGAGCGGGAAAAAAATATTGCACAGGTGGTGAGTGATCTTTTGAAACTTTCGATGACAGAAGATGGAAAAGCATTTGCCGATGCATTGAAAGTTAAATACTGGGTGGGGGCAGGACTTGAATCTATTGCCGGTAATCTTTCTGCGATTCAAAATAAACTGGAAGTAACCCAGCGATTTTATTTTGTGGATGATGAAGCGATCAATGTGAATGAGGCTTATCGATTTCTCTTAAATAAATGGATGGAGAAAAAAGTGTTGAGCAAGAAGAAGAGTGAAACGGGTAGTGATGGTGCGGCGGCTGCAGGCGAAGGTAAGGAGGTAAAATTGTTAAAGAAGAGAAGAGTGGGTAAGACGCGCAGAATAAACGGTTGATGGAGACTTGTAAAGCGCTTAGAGATTTTTATTCCGTGATTGCGGATAATGCAAGGATCGGCGCGAGTCATATCAGTGTGTACGTGGCTTTACTGACGCGGGCGAGGGACTCGCCAGACGGGAACGTGGTAATGATTATGATTCACCGAATTGAAATCATAAAAATTGCGAAAGTCAGCAGGCGAACTTATAATAAATGTATGCGTGACCTGGAAGAATCAGGGTATATCAAATATGAACCTTCTTCGGATCCGGCTACTTTGAGTAAAGTGTGGTTGAACAAATTATTGTGAAGAGATAAACGTGAGATTATGGAAGAAGGATTGATGTTGTTTCCTATGGCACCGGCTGAATTTATAAAGCTGATGCGGGCAATGGTTGAAGAAGTGATCGACGAGAAAATGAATCCTGGCCCGACTATTCCAGCAGGGATCGCTGACAAAACCTTGTTGAAACCGATCGAGGTCTGCGCATTATTCCGCGTGTCCAAGCCCACCCTGTATGAATGGATCAAACAGGGAAGACTGAAAAGTTTTAAGATCCGTTCGCGGCGATATTTTGCGAGGACGGATATTGAGGCGATTATCAGGAAGGAGGAGCCGTAGTATTCGAATGCCGAGCAAAAGTAACTGCAGAAAAAATCCATCAGCACTGACTTCTCTGAGTTTAAGTCTGCTAGATTACTTGCCTTTCTTTTCCTGTATTGAGATATTAAAATCCAGGTACCATGCAAACTTTACCAGGTAATCTATTGTGATAGCAAATTTGCCGGTTTCAACTTTTGAAATGGTGGATCGGTTTACTTCCATTATTGCGGCAAGCTCGTCCTGGCTAAATCCCTTTTTTTCCCGGAATGTCCTGATCTGATTCCCAATCATTTCCCGGTTTTCCTGGATAAACTGTTCATTAGGTCTGGACGTTTTACTCATAACTATTCGTGCCTTTAAAGTATTGCTTTCTATTCTGGTAACAAAACAAGGTACTTCGTTGGTACAGGAAGCTCCCAGCCATCCGGGTAGGTCACAGTGGTTAAGTTTCCACCTAATTCTTTCACTGTTCCTACCTGGTCAATTCCACCCAAAACTAATTGTTGGTATTGTTTAACTGCTTTATCCTCGCTTTGGGTTTCAGCTTTGAAGAGTTCGATTTTATCGTTGTCAAAAGTTACTTTGTCCCCGACTTTAATTTCCTGGTTTGATTGAAGAGTCATTATTCTTATGCAGTTTGTATAGCGTTGCCCCCGCTTTTATATATACATAAAGCTAATTCAAATTGCATTTACAAAGTGCAGTATATTGAACATTGTATAATCGAGATATCCAGTCGATGACCCTTTTTATTTTACAGCTACTATCTCCAACACCTTGCCTGCCGGAAATAATTTTGATTTAAGATCAAGCATATTATTGCTGATCTTTTTTTGTGTCACCTTCGCATAAAGTTGTGTTGTCTTGATACTCCTGTGTCCCAGCATCTGGCTCACTGTTTCAATCGGCACATCGTTTTCCAGCGTGACCGTGGTCGCGAAGGTGTGACGCGCCACATGGGTGGTCAGGTGTTTATTGATCCCGCAAAGGGTAGCGATCTCTTTTAAGTATGCATTGTAACACTGGTTGGTATTGACCGGCAACAGGCAACCCTTCATTTTGCAGTAATCATCTTTTTTATAACGTTCCAGGATGTCAAGGGCGATGGGAAGCAGCGGCACCATTTCGTTCGTTTTGGTTTTCTCTCGGTCCTTAGTGATCCATTTGCCTCCGTCGATTCCTGTTACAATATGATGCGGGGACAATTTATAAACATCCATGTAACTGAAACCGGTAAAACAGCAGAACACAAATACATCCCTCACTTCGGCCAAACGCGTGCCGAAATCTTTATCCATTAGTTTTACAATTTCCTCCATCGTCAGGCGGTCACGCTGCGGCTCATGGTAACAACACCTGAATTGTATAGTCGGGTTGCGGTCCAACCACTCCTGGTCAACAGCAAACTTCATGATCCGTTTGAAAATATGGATGTATTTCATAGCTGTGTTGTTTGACAGTTTCAGTTTGGCCGTCAGGTAATGCTCCAGGTCTGAAATAAAAGATGTTTTGATCTCAGAGAGATGTATGTCGGTTACTTTAAAACGATACTTCAGAAAACTTTTTAGTTTGTCGTTCGTGGTATTGATGCCCTTTAAAGTGTTCGCAGACTTTTTTCCGATCGTAACTTTTTCCAGGAAACGGCTGTGATAAAAATCCAGTAATTCTTTCAACGTCCTTTGCTTTTCGTGGATGCCGAGGTATTCATTTTTCAGGAGTTCTGCTGTGACGATTTTATCAAGCGCTAACATGCGGTTATAATGCCTCAGCACATCGGCTTTGATGATGGCCAGTTGCTTGTTGAGTTCGATTACTTCTTCGGTATCGCCTGTTGCACACTGCGATTTCTGGTTCCAATGTTTTGCTGCGACGTGCTGGTGGGTTGCGATCTCGACACGCTTGTTGTCTACAGTAATGCGCAAATAAACGGCGATTTTGTTGCCTTTTTTCCTTTTGTTCATCAACCAGAAAATGGTCGAGAATTGTGTGGGTCTTGTGTTTGTCATAACGCTTTTTTTGCGGTGTTTTTTTGTTCACCTCGTTTTTAATGTTTTTGATCAATTCTATCACAGTTCATTTTCACTCACATCTTAACAAACGCAGTGTAGTAAGGCGTTTCAGCGTATGAGGTGAACAAAGTACAAAAAAAATCTGTTCACCTTTTTGTTCACCTTTTACGGGCGTTTTGCTGGGTAAACAAGGGGCAGGTAAGGAAGCGTTAAAATGACGAAACCCGCGAAAACATTGAGTTTACGCGGGTTTCTTGACTAAAGATTCTATTCTAAAGTGGTCCCGGCGAGAATCGAACTCACATCTAAAGTTTAGGAAACTTCTATTCTATCCATTGAACTACGGGACCGGTAGGGTTTGGAGTTTGGAGTTTGGTGTTTGTGGTTGATCAACTCCAAACACCAAACTCCAAACCCAAAACCCCAACAGGGTCGCAAAAATAAGGTTAGAGACCCATATAACAAACCCGGAAAGGATAATCTTCGGTTTAAAAGAGGCCAAACTGATTTAAAACTAGACCATTGCGCATCATGCCTTTTTCTTTCCTACATTCAGCATTCAATCTGATATATGAAACGTTTTGCATGCCTTATCCTGTTGGTGATCGTGTTTGGGCACCTCTCAGCCCAGTCAAATACAAAACCCAAAGCTGTTCTAAACCACCTCGCCATTTATGTATTGAACCTGGAGAAAACGGTGAATTTCTATAGTAATATTTTCCAGTTAGACACTATTCCCGAACCTTTTCACGACGGCAAACATGCCTGGTATTCGATAGCACCGGGTGTAGCGCTGCACGTAATTGCCGGAGCTGAAAAGCCGAAAGAATATTTCCTCAACAACCATATGTGCTTCAGCGTTGCATCGGTAGATGCTTTTGTACAGAAGATCAAAGCCAAAAACATGCATTGGGTAAACGCCAAAGGCGAGGCCGACCTCGTAACCACCCGTGTTGACGGCGTTAAACAGATCTGGGTAAACGATCCGGATGGGTATTTTATTGAGGTGAATGACGCGAAGAACTGAGCCAGTTTGTAGTTTGTAGTTTGTGGTTTGGGGTTGAGTGGCCCTCCAAACCACAAACTCCAAACCACAAACCATAGACTTTCTATTATATTTGCAGCTCTTATAAAGCAGCGAAGATTATGAAGTTTTACAACGTACTCATTAAATACAGGTTCTGGTTAGGTTTACTGGCTATTGCACTGGCGGTTACTGTGAATGTGCTTAGCAGTTTCTGGCCTTCTTTTATACTGTACTTTATCGGGGTGATCGCGCTGGCGAGCCATTTCTTTATCGGGCCGATGCGCCTGATACAGGAACCCATGGAAGCCGGCAATGTGGAAGAAGTGGAAAGGATTCTGAACACCATCTGGTGGCCCGGCCTTTTATACAAACCGGTGCGTTCCACCTATTATACCATCAAAGGCAACCTGGCCATGATGAAGCAGGATTTTGATTCTGCCGAAAAACACCTCAAAAAAAGCTCCGAACTCGGCTCACCCATGGCTGAAGCAGAAGGCGCCAATAAACTGCAGTTAGGAATGATGTCTATGCAGCGCGGCGACCTGAAACAGGGCGAAAGTTATATCCGCGCCGCCATTCGTGCCGGCATACCTGATAAAGAAAGTGAAGCGGTGGCTTATTTAAGTATGTGCCAGATCTTCATGAACAAACGCGAGTTCCGCGCAGCCAAAGAATTCTTCCGCAAGGCAAAAGCCTGCAAACCCAAAACCAAACAGGTGCTTGACCAGGTGAAGGAGATTGAGAAGTATATCTCCCGGATGCCGGGCTAGGAAATATTGAATAACGAACAAGGAATTTTGAATGTTGATCTGCCTCCGTCAGCCGTAGCTGCTCAATTATTCGCAGCAGAATCTAAAGAAACAACCCCGCTTCTAACACGAATTACACGAATTGAAACGGATGATCGCCGGTTTGTGAACTGCTCCGTAGTCACAGAGTCCATTCGTTTTAATTCGTGTAATTCGTGTTCTCACAATTGCCATCAAAACGTTAAACCCTCCCCCATTCCCAAATATTTTTTGCCATTTACGAAATATTCGTAGATTTACGAAAGTATCGTAAATCAACATGGAAAAACTGACCAAACAGGAAGAAGAAGTGATGCAGGCCATCTGGATCGCGGGCGAAAATAACGTGAAGGCATTTTTAGAATATATGCCCGAACCGCGCCCGCCTTATACTACATTGGCTTCTACCGTAAAAAATCTTGAGAAGAAAAAATTTGTGCGCAGCCGTTTGATCGGCAACAACTACCAGTACACACCGGTGATCTCTGAAGAAGAGTACAAACAAAAACTGATGCAGGGTTTTGCGCAGAACTATTTCAATAACTCGTATAAGGAAATGGTGAATTTTTTTATTGAGCAGAAAAAATTGAAGCCGAAGGAATTACAGGAGCTGATCAAAATGATAGAAGAAAAAAAATAATGCAGTGAATGGTGAGTAGTGAATAGTCAATTTGTGCTACTGACTATTCACCATTCACGATTCACGATTCACAATCAAAACACATTCCATGCAACTACTATTTGCCTACCTGCTGAAGCTGGCTATTTGCCTGGCCCTGGGATACCTGTTTTATTTTTTATTGCTCAGGCGCATGACCTGGTATACATGGAACAGGTATTTCCTGTTATTCTTCCCATTGGTGGCGATGGCAATACCGCTGCTGCCCCTGAACCTGCCGCGCGATACACAAACATTGAGTGCGGTATTTTTTATCACTGATGCATTGCCATCGGTCGACAGTATCGTGGCTGCCACAAAACCACAACAGGGAATCAACTGGAATGTGAACCAGTTAGCATTGCTAATTATATTTTCAGGTATGCTCTTTTTTTTGATCCGCTTCGCGATCAGGTTCTGGTCGCTGCGCAAAACAAGTGCTGCGGCAAAACTGGTTGATAACGGCGATATTAAACTGTATCATCTCGAAGGATGTGCAGCTCCATTTTCTTTTTACAACAGCATTTATATTGATACCAATAATTACGATCAAACCGAACTGGCGAAGATCATTGAGCATGAACTGGTGCATGTTACACAGAAACACACTTTCGATATTATGGTTTCCGAAATACTGTGTATCGTACAATGGTTCAACCCTTTTGTATGGTTGATGAAGCACGCCATCAAACAAAACCTTGAATTTATTGCGGATGATTCTGTTCTGCAGAAAGGTGTTAGCCGCAAGGGCTACCAATATCTTTTATTAAAAGTATCCGGCGCTCAGCCTTATTCACTTGCGAATAATTTATTGTTTCCCTCACTTAAAAAACGCATACAGATGATGAACAGAACCAAAACGCGGAAGATCCACCTGTTGAAGTTTATGTGTATCATTCCATTGGCATGCTTGCTGCTGCTTGTTTTTAGCGGCCGGTCCGGCAGGCCCCCGCTTCGCAATAGTACTACTGATGCATTCAGTTTAAGCAGCCTGAGTTTTTTTATCAATGATGCACGGGTTGCACAGATCGTTCAAAAGGATCAAAGCAATAGTTTGCTGAAAGAAGGTGGGCCATTAAGTCTTGCACTGATCAGCGAAGAAAAAACCAGGTTAAAAACATTACTTGAAAAAAACGGCTACGATACTTCCGGCGGACGTGTGATAAGGTTTGTGATGGATACTTCTGCTACCAGTCAAAGTTTTTCAGTGAAAGTGGTAATTGAAATGGAGAAATCAACACTAAAACAAATTCCGGCTGAAGCTGCTTATATGGACCCGGGCATCACTGCGCAAAACCGCATAGTTGAAGTATATATTCCGGAAAGGATGGCAAAAAAACTTGACAAAGATCCACGGGGAAAAACTTTTTTCGTGGTGAATAATAAAGGGGTCAACAATCTTGTTATTCGCCCTGCTTCAGGAAAATAGATCATTAGTATTTATTGTGTATTCAATTTTTTAAAGAAAAATCTTTAAGGGCCAATCTTTTGCCCAAGCCATTCCTAATCAGTATAATAATATGCAGTACAAAAAAATAAACAATATCAGCGGCTGGATCATTTGTGCGATCGCCTGCACTGTTTACATTCTTTCCTCAGAAGCGGGCGGCAGTTTTTGGGATTGCGGTGAGTTTGTAAGTTGTTGTTACAAGGTACAGATCCCGCATCCGCCAGGCGCGCCTTTGTTTGTGTTGCTGGGCAGGTTATTTATTGTTGCCTTCGGCGATAACCCGCTCACTGCTGCAAAAGCGGTGAATATAATGAGCGCACTGGCAAGCGGGTTTACCATTTTGTTTTTGTATTGGAGTATCACACATTTTGCGAGAAGGATCATGTGGGCGAATGCAGTTGATAAAACATTATCCGCTCTACAAATCGCAGGCATGGTTGGTGCAGGTGCAGTGGGAGCATTGGCGTATACATTTTCCGATTCATTTTGGTTCAGCGCAGTGGAGGGTGAAGTGTACGCGATGAGTTCTTTTTTCAGTGCCATCGTTTTCTGGTGCATTTTAAAATGGGATGAACAGGCAGATCAACCCGGCGCAGATAAATGGCTGGTGTTTATTTTCTTTTTGATAGGCCTTTCCATCGGCGTGCATTTATTGTGCCTGCTGAATATTCCTGCGATCGTGATGATATATTATTTTCGTAAACGCAACACGATCAATTATACATCAGTACGAAAATATTTTATCCGCTTAACGATCATTGGTGGTGTATTGGCAATGATCGCTGCATTGATCGGCGCACAGGCAGAAGCCGCCGCTGTAGAAGGGCTCTCCATCGATGGCACTCCCGCTGCATTAATGTTCTTTGGCGCTGCTATTGCTATTGCTTTGTTGTTTGCGATTGAAAAAATAGGGAAGACCAAAAAATCTTTGTACGGTGGTATTTATATTTTCTTCATCATGGGTTGTGTGCTTGAACAATTCATACAAACCGGTGTGATACAATATTCAGTAAAAGCCGCCGGCATGTTCGATGTATTCTTCGTGAATTCTTTAAGACTTCCTTTCTTTTCGGGCTTCACCGTATTTTTTATTTTGATGGGAACGGGTATCTGGTTCGGGCTTCGTTTTGCGAACCGAAAAAGATGGCCCTTGTTACGGATCTCTTTGTGGAGCCTGGTTTTCCTGATGCTGGGTTACAGTTCTTATATTACCACTATGATCCGCAGCAATGCAGATACCGCGGTGGATATGTTCAATGTAGACAATCCCATCAGTCTCGAAGGATATCTTGGCCGTGAACAGTATGGAGACTTTCCTATTTTATACGGACAGAAATTTAATGCGAGGCCAATAGGTTATCGCGAAACATCTTCCAAATACCAGAAAGGAAATAACGGCTACACCAATATTGGAAAAGACTTTCACTATGTTTTTGCACCGGAGGATAAAATGGTCTTCCCACGTATGTGGGATATGAACAACGATCAGTCGCATGCAGACTATTATGCGGATTATCTCGGAGTAGGCAAGACAAAGGATGGCGGTTATGACATTGAGAAAGATGAAAGCGGCCATGCCCTGCGGCCGAATTTTTCAGATAATCTTTCCTTCTTCATTAACTACCAGAATTACTTTATGTACTTCCGTTATTTCATGTGGAACTTCTCAGGTAAACAGAATGACCTGCAGGGATTGTTGGTACGAAACCCGCGCGATGGTAACTGGATCACCGGCATTCCTTTTATTGACAATTCTCTCTATGGAAACCAGGATGCAATGCCAGAGGGTTTAAAAAAGAACAAGGCACATAATACTTTATTTGCATTGCCTTTGATCCTTGGATTGATAGGGTTATTCTATCAATTCAAAAAAAACAAAGGCGATGCCATCGCTGCTACATTACTATTCTATTGTTCGGGGCTTGCGATCATTGTTTACATTAATCAATCCGGCATGCAGCCGCGTGAACGTGATTATGCCTATGCGGGATCCTTCTATGCATTCGCGATATGGATCGGGTTGGCCGTTTTATATTTTATTGATCTCGCTTCGAAATGGGATAAGGCACTGGTGAAAAATATGCTCATCAAAGGTGGCATCAGTTCTGCGGCGCTAACTGTTCTTTGCATGAGCGCAGGGTTAGGTGGATCAGAAAGTTTAATAGCAGGCATTGGAATTTTTCTCGTGTATGCATTCGTTTCTTCCGCGTTGCCTTACGCAATGAAATTCTTATCCAATCGAAAAGTAATTGTTGTCACTGCTATTACTTTGTCTCTATTTGTACCACTATTAATGGCGCAGCAGGAATGGGATGATCACGACCGCAGCAAAAAACAATTGGCGCGCGATGTGGCAAAGGACTATTTAGAAAGCTGTGCACCGAATGCCATTCTTTTTACCATGGCCGACAACGATACTTACCCGCTTTGGTATGCACAGGAAGTGGAAGGCATCCGTCCCGACGTGCGCGTGGTGATCACAACATTGATCAGCGCCGACTGGTGTATCAATCAATTACGTTACAAGATCAACCAGAGCGATCCCGTGGATCTTGTATGGAGTAAGGAACAGGTAGAAGGCAATAAACGAAACATTGCCGTGTATCAGCCATTGCAACAGTTCCCGCAGAATAATTATTATGAGTTGTACGATCTGCTGAAGAATTATATGGGTGATGATAAAAATGTTGATGAAAGAGGATACAACATCTTACCCGTAAATAAAATTTCTGTACCAGTTGATGAAAAACTGGTTAAACAAAACGGCACAGTGAATGCAACAGACAGTGTGGTTGCTGCCATGCAGTTTCAAATACCGAAAAGCAGTTTGTATAAGAATGACCTGGCAATACTCAATGTGATCGCAGCCAACCAATGGAAGCGCCCCATCTATTTTACCATGCCTTATAATGATCTTGGTTTTGGCGATTACCTGCGCAGGGATGGATTGGCTTATCGGTTGGTACCGGTGAAACAATCAACGGTTAACACCGATCGAATGTTTGATGTGGTGATGAATAAATTCGGTTTTGGAAATGCACAACTTCCCAATGTATATTACGATGAAGAGAACCGCCGCCAACTAAATATCTTACGTAGGACTGTATCAGAACTCGCAATAGATCTCGCTGCAAAGAACCGGAAAGAAGATGCCATTAAAGTTTTAACCAAAGCCGACAGCATGATGGCGCAACAGAATTTTCCCTACGCCATGGTCTCACGCGCCAATGAACACAACCGCTCCTCATTATATTTTTTAGAAGCCTGCTACCGCGCAGGATACAAACCATTGATCGATAAAGTATCAAAACTGATGAAAGATGGAGTAGAGCAGGAAATAAAATATTACAACAGCCTCACCGGCAACCCTGCAATCAATATGCAATACGAACAGCAAGGCGCACAAACTATGTTGAATGATATTAACTCAATGGCAAAAATGAACTGGTAAGTTCTCTCTGTGAAACTCCGTGCCCTCCGTGTCTCTGTGGTGAAGCCTTCGCTTCGATTTTTTTTTCACCACAGAGGCGCAGGGGGCACGGAGTTTCACAGAGGGTTGCTATTCACGATTCACTACTCACTCAAATCACTGCATCGCTTGATACACTGCCACTTTAAATTTCTCCGCAATATCCCCATGACTGATCGGGTAATGCTGCAAAACAAATTGCGCAACAATTTTTTCTTTGGGATCGATCCAGTATGAGGAAGCGAACATGCCACCCCAACTGAATGTACCAAGTGAAGTAGTGTTTCTCGATTCATCCGCTTCCGTAACGATCTGGAAACCCAAACCAAATTTAGATGCGCGGCCGATATTGATATCACCCACCTGGTTGCTCGTCATCAAGCGAATGGTTGGTTTGCTGAGAATGTGTTTACCATTATAGTCGCCGCCATTCAACAACATCTGCATAAATATCGCGTAGTCATAAGCGGTTGATACAAGCCCGCCGCCACCCGAATAAAAACTGCCTCCATCGAGTATCGGGTAATCACGGAAAAAAGTTCCGTTCACTGTGATCACCTCGGCCGTATTGTTTACGTGTTTGGTGGCATCTTCGGAATGCAGCATCGCCAAACGATTTTGTTTTTCTTTCGGAATGTAGAAATAGGTATCCCTCATTCCCAATGGTTCAAAAATTTTCGTTTTGAAATACTGGTCAAGGCTCATACCGCTGATCACTTCTATCAGGTAACCCAATACATCGGTATTTAATCCATAAGTAAATTTTTCACCCGGCTGGTGCATCAATGGCAATACGGCCAGTTTCAGAATATTGTCTTTCAATAAACCACCTTTCAAACCAATACCGCCTACAACACCTGCTTTGTAATAAATTGCATTTGATTCCGGGCTGCCTATCTGCGCATAGCCGATACCTGAAGTATGCGTAAGCAGATCGCGGATCGTGATCTCTCTTTTTGCCGGAATGTATGTGTAGCTGGAATCCGTTTTGTTGAATTTATCCAGCACAACCGGTTTTCGAAATGCAGGAATGTATTTCGAAATAGCATCATCCAATAATAATTTTCCATCCTCATACAACATCATCACCCCAACACTGGTGATCGCTTTTGTTTGCGAGGCAATACGCCAGATCGCATCTTTCTGCAGCAGCTTATTGTTTTGTTTATCATCATACCCAATGGCTTTGTGATACACAATATTTCCATCCCTCGCCACAATAGCAATCGCCCCTGCTATCCAGTTGCTGTCGATATACTGCTGAATGAGTTTATCAATGCGCTGCAAACGCGCGGAAGAAAAATGATTACTCTCGGGCACACCCACTTTCAGAACAGGCTGCGCAAAAATTTGTGTGATGCATAGTAATGCAACAAAGGCAAGTAAGATCTTTCTCATGGTACCCCCCAACCCCCTAAAGGGGGAGTTGAGAATTATCCTAAAAATAAATAGGTTAGATGAAGATGCATTAAAAATTTTTACCACGCAGCTCCTTGACGGAGGAGCTGAAAACCAAGCTAAAGAAATACAAAACACAACGATGTACTGAAATGCTTTTGAGAACACAATGCTAATTCCCCCTTCAGGGGGTTAGGGGGTGGGTTTCAGTCCCCCCATATCTCCGCATGCCTTGCAAAATACGGCAACGCAAAAGTGCCCATCAGGCCGGTAATGATTTCCAGCCCCAGTGTCAATCCTCTTGCACTTGGCGGCATTGCTTGTCCCGAAGGAAGCATATTCGGCCCCAAAGGAATAAACGCCACCACTACAGTAAGGACAAGGCAGATGATGGTGTATACAAGCAAACCTTTCTTTAGAAATTCCATGCACAGCGAATACACGATGCCACCCACCACCAAAGTAGGAATGCAAAAGAAAATGATGGAATTGATATTGATGTACTCTGCAAACTGGTAGTTCGTGATCTTCCGGTAAGCAAAATCAAACGCGAGGCCGAGTACTGCCGTTGCGATGCCCACAAATAAACCACCCAGGATGCCCCTGGTAGAAAGGGAATAACGATACGAGGTTGAAGTGTTTTCCATACATGTGTTTTTACGGTGAATGAAGAATTACCAAAAAAACCAGTCGTACAGGAAAGCCATTACTATGGATGATATCCGTGTTGAAGAACTTGCGTCTGCAAAATTTACACTTTAATTTGGGTTTTGCAAAAGAAAGCTATGAGCCGTGAGCCGCGAGCTGTGAGCCCGGCACTGCAAATTATTGGGGGTTTGAGTTTTTATTAGAAATAGTTCCGGCTTTAAGGAGACACCCTGCACTAAAACGACCGGCTCATAGCTCGCAGCTCAAAGCTCATAGCTGGCCCTCATCACCACCTTCACCAACTCCTCCGGAAAATGCCTGTGCTCCAGCGCATGAACTTTCTCAGCCAGGCTCTCGGGCGTATCATGCGTTTCTACCGCACATTTTGCCTGGAAAATATGCTTGCCCTCATCAAAATGTTCATTTACATAATGAATGGTGATGCCGCTTTCCTTTTCGCCGGCAAGCAGAACGGCTTCGTGTACTTTCATCCCATACATGCCTTTCCCGCCATATTTGGGAAGCAAAGCGGGATGTATATTAATAATACGATTATGATATGCCGCGATCAATGCACCCGGCACTTTCCAGAGAAAACCGGCCAGCACAATAAAGCTTACACCATACTGCTTTAATTGCGGCAAATAACTATCGCCCCTAAAAAACCGCTCCTTATCTATTAATAATACAGGAATATGATGGGAAGCCGCGATACCGATCACGCCCGCACCAGGTTTATTGCAAACAATCACCGCTACTTCTATTGAAGGATGAAATTTCAGGTGGTTGATGATCTTTTCTGCGTTGGACCCAGCGCCCGAAGCAAAAATGGCGATACGCCTGGTCGGTGATGTCGAGTCGTTTTTGACTTTTGACTTTTGACTTTTGACTTCTTTAAGGATTCCCAGTTTACTAAGCAACCTGCGTTCATATTTCCAGAAAAACCCCCACTGCCCCAACAACGCTCCATATCCCAATAAAATAAATTGGTACCCGAAGAGCAGCATGCCGATCCGTAACAAAACCTTCCATAGCCAGAAAGTGGACGCATCCATACCCAGCCAGCTGGTAATATAGCGTGTAAGGATGGCCGTGGTGGTACCGGTGAGGCCAAATACGAGAAAAAGGATCCAGAATTGACGGGTACTTACTCCCCATTTTTCCTGCAGGCGTTTAAACATGGATCAAAAATGGGATAAAAAATTGAGGAAACGGAAAAGTCTGGAGTCTGGAGTTAGAAGACTGGAGTTGGAAGTCTGAAGTTATGTGGTCTCAACTCCAGTCTCCAGACTTCTAACTCCAGACTTCGAAAATCAATCAATATCATTCAGAAAACGATGACATGATTTGAAACATTCATGAGCCAATCCGCTGAAACCCGCGCCAGATAAGGATAAAAAAATTTTTTAATGATGAGGTTTTTGTCAGCTTCCTGTCATATTTTTGCAGCCGTTCACGGATATTTTTCCACACCAAGAACCACAGTTTGTGAATATGATATCTTTTAGACGTTTAGCCAAAACCTGCGTTACCGGAACTTTATTTCTCCTGAGTTTTTCTTTGGGTACTTCTGCAAATGCGCAAGATGGGAAAACACTTTTCCAGACCAATTGTGCGTCTTGTCACGCGGTAAACAAGAAAGTGACCGGTCCCGCCCTGGCGGGCGTGGAAGGCCGTTGGTCTGATAAAGCCAAATTGCACGCCTGGATCAAGAACAATGCAGCTGTATTGAAATCAGGCGATCCTTATGCGAACAACCTGTTCCAGGAGTACAACAAATCAGCAATGACCCTGTTCCCGACCCTTACTGATAAGGATATCGATGCGATACTTGGGTATATTAAATCTGTACCTGCGGTAGCGCCGGGCGTAACTACTGGTCCAAATACAGATAAAGGAAACGAAAGCGACAACACCTTATTATTCGGTGTCCTCACCCTCGTCCTCGCAGTAGTAACCCTGATCTTATTACAGGTAAACGCCAACCTCAAAAAATTAGCCGACCAGCATTCAGGTGAAGAAGGTGTTGAGCCGGTTCCTTTCTGGAAGAATAAAAGTTATATCGCTTTATTAACCGTTATCCTGTTCATCGTGGGCGGTTACCTTACTTCGGTAGGCGCTATGGGATTGGGCCGCAGCAAAAATTACCAGCCCGTTCAACCTATTTACTACTCGCATAAAGTACATGCCGGCATCAACCAGATCAATTGCCAGTATTGCCATATCGGTGTTTACCAGGGCAAACAGGCTACCATTCCTTCGGTGAATATTTGTATGAACTGTCACCTGGCGATCAAAGAATATACCGGCGAAAAGATCTACAACGAAGAGGGTGTAGAAGTTGACGGAACAGCACAAATCAAAGAATTATATAAATACGCAGGCTTTGAAGATGGCAAACCATGGGATGCCACTAAAGCAAAACCAATAGCGTGGGCACGTATCCACAACCTGCCCGACCACGTTTATTTTAACCACTCACAGCACGTAAAAGCAGGAAAAGTTCAGTGCCAGACCTGTCATGGAGAGATCCAGAAAATGGGTGAAGTGAAACAATTCGCCGACCTGAGCATGGGCTGGTGTATCAACTGTCACCGCGAAACCAAAGTGCAGTTCAAAGACAATGGATTTTACAGCATTTACGAAAAATACCACCAGGACCTGAAGAGCGGCAAGATCGATAGCAGCAAAGGAATTACGGTTGAAAAGATCGGTGGTACGGAATGTCAGAAATGCCATTATTAATTTGAAAATTTGGGAATTTGAAAATTTGAAAATGGTTTTCAGGCCCCGGTTTCAAATCAAGTTAAGGAGTACACTTAAAAATTGTTGAATACAAGAAAGAGAGAATTTGATTTCATTTTCAAATTTTCAAATTCTCAAATTTTCAAATTAGCATATGGAGCAAAAAAAGCACTGGCAAAGTTTTGGAGAGCTGAATCAGTCTGAAGCTTACAACAAAGATGTAAAAGACGAATTCAAGGAAGAACTACCTTTTGCAGCCGATGAAAGCAAGACCAGCTTTTTAGATGCAAAAGCGCCACGCAGGGATTTTTTAAAGTATCTCGGTTTCAGTACCGCTGCTGCTGCAGTGGCTGCCAGCTGTGAAATGCCGATCAAAAGAGCGATCCCGTTTGCGAATAAACCCGAAGACATTGTTCCGGGTGTTTCTAAATATTATGCAACAACTTATGTACAGGATGGAGATGCGATCAGCGTATTGGCAAAAGTGCGCGATGGCCGTCCCATTAAAATAGAAGGTAACGAACTGAGTGCGATCACCAAAGGCGGTACTTCTGCACGTGTGCAGGCTTCTGTTCTGGACCTGTATGATACTGCACGTTTACGTTTCCCAACAATAGATGGTAAAGAAGTGGCGAGGTTTGAAGATTTTGATAAGGCAGTTGCCGCATCATTGTCAGGGCCGGTTGTTATTTTAACCAGCACCATCACTTCTCCTTCTACCAAAGAAGCCATCGCACAATTTGTAGCGAAGTTTCCGGGCGGCCGCCACGTAACATACGATGCGATCTCTTACAGCGGAATGTTACTGGCCAATGAAGCCACTTACGGTAAAAGAGCGCTTCCTTCTTATCATTTTGAAAATGCAAAAACAATCGTTAGCGTGGGCGCCGATTTCCTCGGTACCTGGATCAGCCCGGTTGAGTTTTCAAAACAATACGCAACAGGTAAAAAATTAGACGAGAAGCATCCTGAAATGAGCAAGCACATTCATTTTGAAAGTGCCGCCAGCTTAACAGGTGCCAACGCCGATGAAAAATATTTACACCGTCCTTCTGAAACAGCTGCAGTGGTTAGCGCATTATTAAGTGCGGTTAACGGCCAGGCTATCAATATCGCTGATGCAAAACTGAAAGCGGGTATTGAAAAAGCTGCCAAAGATCTGAACGAAAACAAAGGCGCTGCATTGGTTGTTTGCGGAAGCAACGACATGAACGTTCAGGTGGTTATCAACGCCATCAACGAAGCGATTGGTGCGAATGGAAAAACCATCGACTGGTCAACACCGGTTAATACCCGCCAGGGTGTTGATGGTGATTTTGCAAAATTGGTTGATGAGATGAACGCAGGTTCTGTGGGTGCCTTATTGATCCACGGTGCAAACCCGGCTTACTCATGGGTTGATGCTGCAAAATTCAAAGCAGGCCTCGCAAAAGTAAAAACAACCGTTTCTTTCAACACCAAAGTGGATGAAACAACCGAGCTCTGCAAATTTGTAATACCTGATCATAACTATTTAGAAAGCTGGGGTGATGCTGAGCCAAAAGCCGGTCACTTCTCTTTTATACAACCCACTATTTATCCTTTGTTCAAAACACGCCAGTGGCAGGATAGCCTGTTGAAATGGAGTGGCAATACCAACGATTATCTCGCCTTCCTGAAAAATTACTGGAGCGCGAAAGTAGGTGGTGAAAGCGGTTGGGATAAAGTGTTGCAGGATGGTGTGATCAATTCAACAAGCACAACCATCGCCGGTGGTTCTTTTAACGGTGGTGCAGTGGCAGGTGCAGTGGCAGCTTTGAACAGCGCTAAGAAAGGCGGAAAGATTGAACTCGTTTTATATGAGAAAATAGGTATCGGTGCGGGACAAGGCGCTTCTAACCCATGGTTACAGGAATTGCCTGATCCGATCACACGCGCTACCTGGGATAACTATGTAATTGTTTCTCCTGCATTGGCAAGAACATTATTGGATATTGATCTGAATATCGGAGGCCAGGCAGATGCTTATGAAGTACATCCTGCAAAAAAAGTAGTGAAGGTTACCGTTAATGGTAAAGAGATCGTTTTACCTGCATTGATCATTCCTGGTACACAGGCTGATACGATTGCTATTGCTGTTGGTTATGGCCGTAGTGAGAAAATGGGTAAAGCTGTTATCGGTACCGGTAAGAATGCATTCCCTTTCGCGAGCCTGAATGGTTCTTCTGTAAGTTTTGTGAACAGCGATGTTACCATTACTTCAACCGGTGATCAATATCCTGTTGCCTTAACGCAAACACATAACCGTTACGATACCGCACAAGGTAACCGTACTGAGGTGATGAAAGAACTCACCCTCGCTGAATACAAACACAATCCAACTGAAATACGTGACGACCGTGAAGCAGAACTGAAACCCTGGGGTGGATTGGAAAATTACGAAGCGCAGGGTACAATATATCCTGTTTACGACAGGCCGGGAATCAAATGGGGTATGAGTGTTGACCTTAACACCTGTACCGGTTGTTCTGCCTGCGTGATCGCTTGTAATGCGGAGAATAACGTTTCGATAGTAGGTAAACCTGAAGTATTACGCGGCCATGAAATGCATTGGTTACGCATAGATAAATATTACAGTGGAGATATGGATAACCCGAACGTGGTTTTCCAGCCATTGATGTGCCAGCATTGTGATAACGCTCCTTGTGAAAACGTTTGCCCTGTTGCCGCCACCAACCACAGCTCAGAAGGATTGAACCAGATGACCTATAACCGTTGTATCGGTACAAGGTATTGCGCCAATAACTGTCCGTATAAAGTACGCCGCTTTAACTGGGCCGATTATGCGGGCGCCGATAGCTTCCCGAATAACCAGGTAGGCATTGTGAACGATGTGGTGCTTGATATGAATGACGACCTTACAAGAATGGTATTGAACCCTGATGTAACGGTTCGCTCACGTGGTGTGATCGAGAAATGTTCATTCTGTGTACAGCGTTTACAGGAAAGCAAACTCAACGCCAAGAAAGAAAGCAGGCCAATGGTTGACAGCGATATTAAAGTAGCATGCCAGCAGGCTTGTCCTACCAACGCGATCAACTTCGGTAATGCAAACGATAAACACAGTGCCATCAGCATGACAAGGGTTGAAAACCCGAACCGCCAGTTCTATGTACTGGAGCAGTTGCACGTGTTGCCGAATGTTACGTATATGGCTAAGATTAGAAATAAAGATGAGGAAGAGCATGCGGGTGCTGAGAAGAAAGAGGGTGCTCACGCGGGGTAGGTTTGGGGTTTGTGGTTTGGAGTTTGGGGTTGTTGCCGAACGTTAAGACCACAGACGAGTAGCGGACAGAACGCATAAGTGTGCGACGCAAGAAAAGTTGAGAAGAGAACAGAAAGTTGATTCATAAAAAATACAATGGACCATAGACCATGGTCCATGGACAAAAAAAGACCAGATGCATTTAAAGTACGAATCACAGCTTAGGGAACCATTGGTGAATGGAGACAAAAACTATCACCAGGTTACAGAAGACATTGTTCGCCCTATTGAAGCGAAGCCTTCCAGACTATGGTATATTGGTTTTTACATAGCTGTTGCATTGCTTATGTTTGGTGTATACGCTGTTTACCGGGATGTTACTTACGGTATCGGGCAGTGGAACCTGAATAAAACAGTGGGCTGGGGTTGGGACATCACCAACTTCGTATGGTGGGTAGGTATTGGTCATGCGGGAACTTTGATCTCTGCGATCCTCTTACTGTTCCGCCAGGGATGGAGAACAGGTGTGAACCGTGCGGCTGAAGCGATGACGATCTTCGCGGTAATGTGTGCGGGCCAGTTCCCGATCTGGCACATGGGCCGTGTATGGATGGCTTTCTTTGTAATGCCTTACCCTAATACACGCGGACCTTTATGGGTGAACTTTAACTCACCGTTGTTATGGGATGTATTTGCGATCTCAACATATTTCACCGTATCACTTTTATTCTGGTATAGTGGTTTGTTACCTGACTTAGCCACCGTTCGTGACCGCGCTTTCACTAAACTGCGTAAACGTTTATACGGGTTAGCTTCTTTTGGATGGAACGGTTCTACCAAACACTGGCAGCGCCACGAGAGTTTGTCACTGGTATTGGCGGGATTGAGTACGCCGCTGGTATTGTCAGTACACACGATCGTATCCTTTGACTTCGCCACATCCGTAATTCCGGGTTGGCACACTACCATCTTCCCACCTTATTTCGTTGCCGGTGCGATCTTCTCCGGTTTTGCGATGGTGCAGACATTGATGGTGATCATCCGCAAAGTGTTTGCGATGCAGGATTATATCACCATGGGTCACATTGAAGCAATGAATAAAGTAATTGTACTGACGGGTTCTATTGTTGGTATTGCCTATATCACAGAATTGTTCATGGGCTGGTATAGCCAGAATAAATTTGAAGGATACACTTTCTGGTACAGCCGCGCCAATCTCTTTAGTCCTTATGGATGGAGCTATTGGGGTATGATGGCCTGTAACGTATTAAGCCCGCAGATCTTCTGGTTCCGCAAAATGAGAAGGAATTTATTTGTGACCTTCTTCATGAGTGTGATCGTGAACATCGGTATGTGGTTCGAGCGTTTTGTAATTATCGTTACTTCTTTGTACCGCGATTATCTTCCATCAAGCTGGTCTGTTTACTACAGCCCAACCATTTGGGAGGTCGGTTTCTATACCGGTACATTCGGGTTGTTCTTTACCTGTTTCTTCCTGTTCGCCAAATACTTCCCTGTGATCGCCATTGCGGAGATCAAGTATGTATTGAAAACGTCGGGAGAAAATTATAAAGATCAGATGGGGCATATTGAGGAAGAGAAACTGGAGGATTTTGTGCATCATCACGCACATTAGAAAGTAGGGCAATTTGAAAATTTGAAAATTTGAAAATGATGGTTTGTATAATTTGAGAATGATTATGGATAATGAACAGCATCCATTTTCAAATTTTCAAATTTTCAAATTGTCTAATTAATAAAATATGGCAAAAAAGAAATTCGTAGTAGGCTGTTTTGATGACGAAGCCGTTTTATTTCCTGCGGTGAAGAAAGTTCGCACGGCGGGATATAAGATCCATGATGTGTATACACCGTTTGCGGTGCATGGTCTGGATCATGCGCTGGGATTGAGAGAAACCAGTTTGCATACAGCGGGTTTTATTTATGGTATCACCGGTACATCAACAGCGTTGGGAAGCATCAGCTGGATCCTGGCAAAAGACTGGCCGCTGAACTTTGGCGGTAAACCACACTTTGCGCTGCCAGCATGGATACCGATCACTTTCGAGTTAACGGTATTGTTTTCGGCAGTGGGCATGGTGATAACGTTTTGCTATTTATGCCAGATAGCACCGTTTGTAAAGAAGCACCATTTTCACCCGCGCGCTACCGATGATCTTTTTGTGATGGTGATAGAATGTACTTCAAAAACAAATGAAGCTGATCTTACTGCTTTCTTAACTGCCAATGGCGCTGTTGAAACAGATGTGCAGATAGCAGAAGACGGATGGTGGCTCGGCCGGTATGATAAGGACGAATTGCCTTTTGAAAATAAACAAACTGTTGCCGCTTACTAATATTAGAATAGACGTATGATGAAGAAATTATCGATCATAACTGTTTTGTCTGCTGCCGCGGTCTTCGTTAGCTGCAGCGATGTAAAACGTGAACCCGGACATGTATACATGCCGGATATGGCGTATAGCCGCGCGTATGAAACCTATGCGGACCACAGTAACCTGGCTGCAAAAGGCATCAGCTACAACAATATGCCGGTAGCCGGAACAGTTGCACGCGGAGAGGAAATGCCTTTTCACATTGCAAAAGATGCAGTAGGCGACAGCACCAATTATGTAGCATCAAAACAAGTGAAGAGTCCTATTGTTGATTCTTTAACAACAGCCGATGCCACAGAAGCAGAGCGTTTATACCTGATCAATTGCGGTATCTGTCATGGTACTCAACTCGATGGTAATGGACCTTTGTATAATGATGGTAAAGGTCCTTATCCTGTAAAACCAAAGAACCTGGTGGCCGATGCGGTGGTTTCTGTAATGCCTGAAGGACAGATGTTCTACTCTGTTACCTACGGTAAGAATACAATGGGTTCCTATGCATCACAACTCAGCCGTAAACAACGCTGGATGGTGATCAAATATATAAAGACACAACAGGCAAAAGCAAAAACCGCAGTAGCAACACCAGCAGCCGCGACAACTGCAGCAAAATAATTTAACTGTTCCGCAAGGAACCATGGTAAGAAAAGTAATAACTGATATAAAAGAGATTAAAGATGGCATCTATCAGAGAGCAATTTGAGATTCCCGGAAAGATGAAAACCTGGTCACTGGCCTTGATCGGTGTAGGTTTGGTCGCATTCGTGATCGGACTTGTAACCAAAGGAATGGGCACAGAAGAAGAGCAGACGCATTTTATAGGAACACTTATGTACAATGCAATGTTCTGGACTCTGGTATGTAATGCGGCTATGTTCTTTATCGGCGTAACCACATTGGCCATGGGTGGCTGGCAGATGAGTTTTCGCAGGGTAACTGAAGCGATCTCTACTATGGTTCCGATCTTTGGTACCATTACTTTTATCATATTATTGTATGTAGTACTTGGCCATAAACACAATATTTACCACTGGCTCGATACAGAAGCGGTTGAAAAAGACCCGATCCTTCGCGGTAAAGCAGGCTTCCTTAATCCAACATTTTTTATTGTATGGTCAACACTCGCCATCGGTTTGTGGAGCCTGTTGGGATGGAGAATGCGTAAACTCACTGAAGAAGCAGATGCCGGTCCGATGGATCACCAGACCGGTGCAAGTTTTATCTGGAGAAGTACGGTACGTGCGGCCTTGTTCACAGTATGGTTCGCTTTGACTGTAGGATCAACTGTTCCATGGTTGTGGCTGATGAGCCTTGATGCACACTGGTATTCTACCATGTACAGCTGGTACACTTTCGCAAGCACTTTCGTGTCGGGTATGGCGCTGATTGGTTTGTGGGTGATCTATCTTAAAAACAAAGGTTACCTGGAATACACCAACCAGGAACACTTACAGGACATCGGTAAATTCATGTTCGCGTTCTCTATTTTCTGGACCTATTTATGGTTTGCACAATTCATGCTGATCTGGTATGCGAATATTCCGGAAGAAACGGTTTATTTCAAACACCGTGTCCAGGGCCCATATAAAGGGATCTTTTACCTGAACCTGATCATCAATTTTGTTTGCCCGATATTGATCCTCATGAAACGCTCTACCAAGCGTAACTATACAATAATGACATTTATGTGTGTACTGATCGTATTCGGCCACTGGCTTGATTTCTATCAAATGGTAATGGGCACTTTATCCAAAGAACATGTAACACTTGGATGGCTTGATTTCGGAATAATGAGTTTATTTGTTGGATTGATGATATTCTTTGTAGGAAAGGCACTGGCCAGCAAACCGCTGATCGTGAAGCATCACCCTTTTATGAAAGAGAGTATTATACACCAGGTTTAATTAATTTGGAAAATGAAGCAATTTGAAAATTTGAAAATGGGTTATCACCAGACGAATTTTCAAATTTTCAAATTTTCAAATTTTCAAATTGTTTTGAGTTTTGAATTTGATTAATTAAGAAGATAGCGTTATGACAATGTTTTTAACCATAGCTGTGATTGTGCTGATTTATGTTGTGATCTTCCAGATCGCCAAAGCCAGCGAATATGTATCCGTGCTTAAAGGCGAAGAAACCAGCCGCCGGCAGAACAATAAGATCAACGGTTTCCTGATGGTCGCTTTTTTGGTGCTCGGCATGATCGGTGTTTGGTATTGCAACAAGATCTATCTTCCTAAAACATTATTGGCTGTACCATCTGCCAGCGTAGAAGGTGCGAGAGTGGATTCGATGTTATGGATCACCATCGGCGTTACCGGTATCGTTTTTATTGCTACACAGGCTGTTCTTTTCTGGTTCGCTTATAAATATCAGGACAGTGATCGTAAAGTTTTCTATTTCCCGCATAATAATAAACTGGAAGTTTTGTGGACCATTGTTCCTGCCATTGTATTAACTGTACTGGTAGTGATCGGTCTGCGTAACTGGTTCCTTTTCACCGGCGAACCTAAACAAGGTGCCATGGTGGTAGAAGTAACCGGCAAACAGTTCAGCTGGATCTTCCGTTACCCCGGTAAGGATGCGGCATTCGGAAAAAAATATTTTAAGAACATTGATGATGCAGCAAACAATTTATTGGGAATTATCTGGGATGACCAGTTGAGTCACGATGATGTGGTTACTGATAAACTCGTTCTTGTAAAAGGTAAACCCGTAAAACTGATCATCGGTTCAAGGGATGTGATACATGATGTGGGTCTTTCGCATTTCCGTATGAAGATGGATGCGGTTCCCGGTATTCCGACTACCATGTGGTTTACGCCGGCGTACACTACCAAGGAGATGAAGGAAATAACAAAGAACCCGAACTTTGTGTACGAGAT
Organism: Bacteroidota bacterium; assembly: GCA_040388705.1. Lineage (GTDB taxonomy): Bacteria > Bacteroidota > Bacteroidia > Chitinophagales > Chitinophagaceae > Sediminibacterium. The sequence continues at coordinate 334,109 of JAZKBI010000001.1, forward strand.
CAGCTGCGACCAGATGTGTGGTAACAACCACTTTTCAATGAGAGGAATTATTGAAGTGATAGACCAGGAAGAATATGATGTATGGATGGCGAAACAAAAACCAACGTATTTGCTAACGCATCCTGATCTTGATCCTGAAAACAAAAAAGCAGACAGCACCAAACTGGCCACCAAGCCTGCTGATACAACTGCAAAACCGGTAGCGAAATTGTAAGTGAGAGAAAGACAGTTGAAAGTTGTCAGATGACAGGCGCCAAAGAAAGAGGTTTCTGTCAACTGTCATCTAACATCTGCCAACTAAAATAGAACTAATTAAAGAAACAGAGTATGAGTAACGAAGCTGTTTTGCACACACATTCAGATGCTGCAACACATGATGCGCATGGTGATTCTCATCATGAACATCACCACCATGAAACATTTATCAGCAAGTATGTGTTCAGCATGGACCATAAGATGATCGGGAAACAATTCCTGATTACCGGTATGTTCTGGGCAGTGTTGGGTGGATTGATGAGCGTATTGTTCCGTCTTCAATTAGGATATCCCGATACTACTTTTCCATTCCTGGAAGATATTCTTGGGCATTGGGCCAAAGGGGGCCGTATTACACCGGAAGCATATTATGCTCTCGTAACCACGCATGGTACCGTATTGGTGTTCTTTGTATTAACGGCAGGATTGAGCGGTACTTTCGCAAACTTCTTAATTCCATTACAGTGTGGTGCGCGTGATATGGCATCGCCTTTCTTAAACATGCTTAGCTACTGGTTCTTCTTTACAGCCAGCGTGGTAATGTTGTCTTCTATTTTTGTTGAGACCGGTCCGTTCAGCGGTGGTTGGACAGCTTATCCTCCGTTAAGTGCTTTGGGTGATGCATCACCGGGTTCTAAAACGGGGATGGATCTATGGTTGATATCGATGGCACTGTTCGTTGTGTCTTCTTTGTTAGGTGGTTTGAACTATATCGCAACCATCCTGAACATGCGTACGAAAGGTATGAGCATGACACGTTTGCCGCTTACTATCTGGGCATTGTTCTTTACCGCAGTATTGGGTGTATTATCATTCCCAGTATTGTTCTCAGGTTTTATCTTATTGATCTTCGATAGAAATTTCGGAACGAGCTTCTATCTCTCAGACATATTTGTGAACGGTGTTGGCGCATTGCCGAATGAAGGTGGTAGTGCTATTCTTTACCAACACTTATTCTGGTTCTTAGGTCACCCTGAAGTATATATCATTTTGTTGCCGGCCATGGGTATGGTATCGGAAATATTATCCGTGAACTCGCGCAAGCCGATCTTCGGTTATATGGCGATGATCGGATCTTTATTCGCTATTGCAATATTGGCGTTCCTTGTTTGGGCGCACCATATGTTCGTGACGGGACTGAATCCGTTCCTCGGATCGATCTTCGTACTCTTAACCTTATTGATCGCTGTTCCGTCTGCCATCAAAGTATTCAACTGGTTAACGACTTTGTGGAGAGGTAATGTTCGATTCACACCAGGTATGATGTTCGCGATCGGTTTTGTAAGTTTATTTATCTCGGGTGGATTAACCGGTATCTGGTTAGGAAACTCTGCATTGGATATTCACCTGCACGATACGTATTTCGTAGTTGCTCACTTCCATATTGTAATGGGTGTGGCTTCTATGTTCGGGATGTTCGCAGGTATCTATCACTGGTTCCCTAAAATGTATGGACGTTACCTGAACAATTCTTTGGGCTATATCCACTTCTGGGTAACCATTGCAGGTGCTTATATGATCTTCTGGCCAATGCACTACGAAGGTTTAGCCGGTATGCCACGTCGTTATTACGATTACAGCATCTGGGAAAGCTTTAAACAGTTCAACGACCTGAACAGGTTCATCAGTACGGTTGCGATGATCGTGTTTGCAACACAGTTATTGTTCCTGTTCAATTTCTTCTATTCTATTTTCAAAGGAAGAAAAGTGACAACGATGAATCCATGGGGTTCTACAACATTGGAGTGGACTACACCGATTCGCCCAGGTCACGGAAACTGGCCAGGCGAAATTCCGGAAGTACACCGTTGGGCATATGATTATGGTAAGGATGGTACTGAATTTATTCAGCAGACCACACCGGTAGGAGCAGATGAAAGTCATCATTAATCAAAACACGAATTACACGAATTGAACACGAATTATGCGAATTGGATCAACGGATTCGTATAACTCGTGTTTCGATTTTTTAAAATTCGTGTAATTCGTTCTTATAATTCGTGTTTTTCCAATTCGTGCAATTCGTGTTTTTTAATTCGTGTTCGTATAATTCGTGTTTTTTGGTTTTTTAATTCGTGTTCCTGGAATTCGTGTTTATGGTACAATCAGTAGAAACATCCGCATCGTTCTCATTGGCTTCTAAGGTGAAGGATTATTTTCAACTGATCAAGTTCACATTGAGTTTTACAGTTGTGTTTTCCTGTGTGATCTGTTACCTGCTGGCACCGAATATTGTGTCGTACGACTGGTCGATGATCATGATCCTGTTCTTTGCAGGCATGTTGATTTGTGGCAGCGCCAATGCAATTAACCAGGCGGTAGAAAAAGATACGGACGCGATGATGAAACGCACCGCCAAACGCCCGGTGGCAAGCGGAAGGATGAGTCAGCAGGAAGCGTTTGTGTTCGCAACCATTGCAGGTGCTTTGGGTGTGTTCATGATGGGATGGTTCTTTAAAGGAGATGATAATAGTTTTAACTGGAACGCGGCATTGTTATCAGCATTTAGTTTGTTCTTATATGCTTTTATCTATACGCCGCTGAAGAAAGTGAATTCGATAGCAGTTTTGGTAGGCGCTTTTCCGGGAGCCCTGCCATGTTTGATAGGATGGGTGGCAGCAACCAATATGATCAACCCGTTTGGAACGGTGAATGCCAATGGCAAAGAATTTTCCAATGCAGGCGGATGGATCTTATTTGCAATACAGTTTCTCTGGCAGTTTCCGCATTTCTGGGCAATAGCCTGGGTAGCACATGGAGATTACAGTAAAGCAGGTTTTAAATTGTTGCCATCAGACAAAGGACCCACACGTTTTACCGCCGTACAGGGTATCATGTATTCGGTGCTGATGATACCGGTAGGTATACTGCCCTATTATTTCGGTATGACAGGACAGGTGAGCATGTGGATACTAATAGCAAGTAATCTGTTCATGGTAGTGCAGAGCATAAGGTTATATAACGAGATGAATGCAAAAGCAGCGAGAAGGGTAATGTTCAGCAGTTATATTTATTTGCCGATTGTGTTTTTGGCGTTGCTGGCGGATAAGATCAGGTAGTGAATGGTGAATAGGCAATGGTGAATAACGATATTGACCATTCACTATTGACCATTGACAAAAAGTTGAATACCGAACAGAACGTACAAGTGAGTGACACAACGAAGATGAATAAAGAACAAAAGCTGGTAAAAAAATAAATACTAATTACTAATTAATATGATCGCAACAGTGCAGAGAGACGAACCTCAAAAAATTCACCCGCACAAGTTCACCCTATGGGTGGCGATGGCGAGTATTTTGATGATGTTCGCAGGGTTAACGAGTGCGTATATCGTGAAGAAGAATTCTGGATCCTGGTTGGAGTTTGATTTGCCGAAAATATTCTGGTACTCAACCTTTACCATCATACTGAGCAGTATCACTCTTCATCTCGCCACCAAAGCTTTTAAAGCAAGAGAGATGGCCCGTTACAAAACATTGGTTACGGCAACGGCGCTGATGGGTGTTATGTTTTTATGCATGCAGTATTTTGGTTTCCGCGACCTGGAACTCAGGGGCATTGCGTTAACAGGAGCAAGAAGCAATTCAGCAGGATCGTTCCTGTTAGTGATCACAAGTTTGCATATGCTGCACGTGTTCGGTGGTGTGATAGCTTTGATGGTTGTTTTTATCAGGGCATTTGCGGTTAAAGTAAAAAATTATAGCAGTTTACCGATAGAACTTGTAGGCACCTACTGGCATTTTGTAGGCGTACTCTGGATCTACCTGTTCATCTTTTATAACTGGATAGGATAGGCTAAGAAAAAGTTGGAGTTTATTCACCTTTTTTGAATGGTAGCCAATATTTTTGTAACGAAATTTTAGAGAAGCTCATGTCAACAACAACAGTTACACCAACCAAATTGTGGAGCGGCGGAAAAAGCCCGTTTAACGTAGAGTACGGAAAATTGATGATGTGGTATTTCCTGATGAGTGATGCTTTCACATTCGGCGCTTTTTTGATCTCTTACGGAACCATCCGTTTCTCAACCAATGGATGGCCCAACCCGAATGAGGTGTTTAAAAGTTTTCCATTTGCACCGGAACACATGAATGCACCGTTGGTGTTTGTGAGTATCATGACCTTTATCCTGATCATCAGTTCGGTTACCATGGTGCTGGCGGTACATGCCGGACACAATATGGATAAAAAGAAAGTGGTAAAAAACCTGATCTGGACGATTATCGGCGGATTGGCTTTCTTAAGCTGCCAGGCATGGGAGTGGAACCATTTGCATAATGAAGGTGCATGGTGGGGACATAATCCATTTATCAATGCTGATCATACGGCTTCATCAACGAACTTTACCAATTACTTTTTTACCATTACAGGATTCCACGGTTTCCACGTATTCTCGGGTGTGATCATCAACATCATTATGCTGATCATGACACTGATGGATAAATTTGAAAAACGCGGGCATTACCTGATGATCGAAAAAGCAGGTTTGTACTGGCACTTTGTGGACCTGGTTTGGGTATTTGTATTCACCTGTTTTTACCTTGTTTAGACCATGGTCAATGGACCATGGACAGATTTTTAGAAAATTTATAAGAAAACATTATGGAACATACTGTAGCACACGAAGAACATGCAGGCGGCGGTGTAAAAGAGATCGTTAAAGTAACCATCATCCTGTCTGTATTAACAGTGATAGAACTTATCCTCGGATTTCTGATGATGCCGCTGGCGCTTGATAGTTCATTGCGTTTGGCAATGAAAGGCGCAATCATTATCCTGATGATGGCCAAAGCATTTTACATTGTTGGTTATTTTATGCACCTGAAACACGAGATCAAGAACCTGATCATGACCATCGTGGTTCCATTGGCTTTGTTTGTATGGTTCATCATTGCGTTTTTGTATGATGGAAATTCTTTCCGTCACCTGAGAAATACCTACGATCCGCATTTTAAAGAACAGAGTACGATTAAAGTGGAAAAGAAAGAAGAACACGGTGCGAAAACCGAAGGCAAAGAAGAAGAAAAGAAACACGAAGAGACAAAGCCTGAAGAAAAGAAAGCGGGACATTAAGAATACTTGTGAGTGGCTCCTCCTGATATTACTAACCATCGCTTTGAGGCGGTGGTTTTTTTATAGAACGGCTATGAGCCGTGAGCTGTGAGCTATGAGCCAGGACCTTCCTGCTCACAGCTCATAGCTCATGGCTCGCAGCTTACCCCAATTTGATATGAACAAGAAATCTCTGTTAGGCCTAGCCGTGGCCCTGCTACTTCCCCTGACCTGCTACCTTATTTTAAAATATGCGAGCGATAACGCGGCGGATATGCCGAGGCGGTATTTGCTGGATACAACTATTACACGCGTAGTGAATGGCAGAGAAGTAACGGACAGTATCTGGCATAAAACAGGCAATATACATTTGCAGAATCAGTTGGGCGACTCGGTGAGTTTCTATGATAAGCCCGGTAAGATATTAGTGGTGGATCTTTTCTTCACGAGCTGCGGGAGTATCTGCCCGAGACTTACCGCGAACATGAGTAAGCTGCAACAATCTTTTTTACGCGGTGGTGATTTGCGTAAAAAAGTAGACACGCCTATTGTACAATTCATGTCGTTTACAGTTGACCCGCAGCGTGATAGTGTGTCTGTGTTGAAAAAATACGCCGACCGCAATGGTGTGAACCATGATAACTGGTGGATGCTAACGGGTAACCGCGACTCCATTTATAAATTCGTGTTTGAGGAACTGCGCGTAGATAAATTCAGCGAAGAGCCGATCAGTCCTGATTTTGTGCATACCAGCCGCTTTGTATTGATCGATAAAGAACATGTGGTGCGTGGCTGGTACAATGGCCTTGATTCAGTTTCCCTTTCAAAGCTCTCAAGGGATATCGGTTTGTTGATGCTGGAAAAAGATAAAAAACAAAAAAGCGAGGTATTCAGCGAGATCCTTGACCTGAGTTGGCTCTGGCTCATTATTGTTGTGCTTGTTATTTTCTTTATGGTGTATATGAAAGGCCGAAGGAAAATAAATGGATAAGTATCAAGGAACAAGGATCAAGAAACAAGGATCAAGAAACAAATAATCTAACATGCTTGAAGCATCTCTCACCAAAAATGATAAAAAAGCCAAATGGCTTATTGGTATTTTCTCAGTTGTTGTATTCAGTGCGATCATACTACTGAGCCGGTATAAATTAGAAGTGGATCTTGGGTTCAATGTACACATCTTCGCAACCATCAATGCATTCATTAACTCGATCATTGCCGTGCTATTGATAGCGGCGTTAGTAGCGGTTAAAAAGATGAACTACCTATTGCATAAGCGGCTAATGATCACGGCATTGGTATTGTCCATTGTATTTCTTGTTTCTTATATCGCACACCACCTGCTCGCAGGCGAAGCAAAATTTGGCGATGCAAATCATGATGGGTTTGTATCGGAAGATGAGAAATTGTTGGTAGCCGGTACACGCGGCATTTATTATTTTATACTGGGAACCCATATATTATTGGCTGCACTGATCCTTCCATTTATATTATTTACTTCCTATCGTGCATTAATCGCAGATTTTCCTGCGCACAAAAAGCTCGCAAGAATTACCTGGCCGTTGTGGTTCTATGTGGCGGTAACGGGGCCAGTGGTGTATTTGATGATCAGTCCGTACTATAGATAATTTGAAAATTTGACGATTTGAAAATTTGAAAATGACGAAGGATTAATTTTCAAATTACCACATTTTCAAATTTTCAAATTGCAAGCTCCACTGCCGGGTCCCAAAACTTTTTTTCAAAATCAACAATCGCATCGTCCACCACTTTGATCTTTTCTTTTTTGAGTAATTCTTCCATGCGGGTTGGTGTGCCAAAATGCATTTTGCCGGATAGCATGCCGTTGCGGTTAACAACACGGTGTGCGGGCACGGGTGGTTTGAGATGAACAGCGCCGTTCATGGCCCAGCCTACCATGCGCGCACTCATTTTAGTTCCGAGGTATGCTGCTATCGCACCGTAAGAAGTTACACGGCCGCGTGGTATGAGCCTGGCAACATCGTACACCTGTTCAAAAAAAGAACTGTCTTTTCTGCCGCTGGGTAAAACGGCTTTTGGTTTTTCGGTGGATTTTTTCTTGGGTGGCACGTTAGTGTTTATTTCAGACAAATTACTAAATAAGCCTGTAATACAAAACATACTGATTTACTTAATGATAAATCACAAGTGTTTGGAAGATGAGGAATTGTTTAGTTTGCTTTATTATACTCGGGACTGGAAGTCCCGGAAAGAAGATCTCTATCAAACTATACCCACGCTCTGAAGAGCGTGGCAAAATTGAGGCCTTCTCTTTGCCACGCTCTTCAGAGCGTGGAATATTATAAGACTCTAACCTTTCTTTCTGGGGCTTCCAGCCCCGCGTGTGGATTGAGAATCTTCCTAATAGCAGTGATGATAAACCAATCGTGCCTCTGTGTGCAAATTAATTTTACCCCGCGGCGGTTTAGTTTCCACGGTTTCTTTTTTCTTCTAATAATTCAGAACGCCGCGGCTCAGGAACAGATTCGTATTGATAGGGGCAATGCCTGCAACCTAATCCGCAGCAATGCCCTTTATCGAGATGGTATTTTTCAGTGAGCACCATGTAACCATGCTCATCGTGATAAAAATCAATTCCCTCAATCAATGCCTGGCTCACTGTATAATTGTTTTAGTACTTCGTCTTTTTCTTTTGGTAGTTCTTTGTTGATCCTGAAAGAGATATAGTGAATACGGTTGCTTTGCGCAATATCGAGACCTTCGTAATGTGTTTTGATCATTAACTCGGGCTTTACGGTTTCCTGCGCGTAAACCTGGTCCGTATGTTCTACCAGTTCGAGTTCAAATAAATGGATCACTGCTAAAGTGAACTGGTAAAGATCGGGGCTGTCTGTTTTTAAATGGATCAATCCATTTTCTTTCAGCACCTGTTGATACAGGCGGAGAAACTTAGGATGTGTGAGCCTTTTTTTTGCCCTTGATCCACGCAGTTGAGGATCTGGAAAAGTGATCCATATTTCCGATACTTCGCCGGGAATAAAATAATCAGTGATCTTATCAATATGCGAACGTACAAAGGCAATATTGGGCAACCCTTCATCCAGCGCTGTTTTTGCGCCGCGCCAGATTCGGTTTCCTTTGATGTCTATACCAATAAAATTCCTTTCTGAATATAGGCGGCCCAGGCCAATAGCATATTCCCCTTTACCGCAAGCCAACTCTAATGTAAGCGCTGAATCGTTTTTAAAGAATTCCTTCCATTTGCCGCGCATATCCTGCGGGTATTCAAGCACATTCGGAAAATGTTTAATCGCCTCGAAGCGGATGAGTTTTTTTTGTCCCATAAAAGGCAAAGATAGTTTGTTGTTTGTAGTTTGTTGTTTGTGGTTAAAATTATCGGGAACCCAACCACAAACCACAAACTATGCGTCAACACCTTTTCCTGCAACAGGCACGAGTACGATCTGCTTGGGTTCGCCGGCGAGAATATGAGAAGCTTCCACGATGAGTTCTTTACAGCCATCGAGTGTGAGGGAGATGGCATGCTCTTCCTGTGAATCCCAGAGTTCGGTGACCCAAAAAATATCTTTATTATCAGCCTCATGATTGATCATGTACAGGCGGCAGCCTTTTGCTACTGAAACGATCTGGTTGGCTTTTACCAGGATCCCGAGCAACTCATCACCTTTATCGGGACGCGCGTCGAAGCGGGTATTCAATGCGTATTGCGACATAACAGGGGTTTTTAGTGATTCTTGCAACAATCATTCCACCCATATTTCATCGCAGGCGATCATCGGTTTTTTATATTTATGATAACGCCAGGCGGGTAGGCGTGGCCAGTTAGCGGCCTTAACTCTTATATAACGAATGTTTTCGTTTATTGTAAAGCGGAAGGGCAGAAAATTTGCGGAATAGTCTTCCTCCGGCATTTGCTGCGTGACCGTTTCCAGTGCATGGTATTGCAGGCCGTCGGCAGAAACCTCGATGCCAATAGCCGAGGGGCGAAAGATCCAATGGCGGGCATCCTCGAGAAAGTTAAGGGTGATGGTATTTACTTTTTTTAGAGACATCATATCAACAGTGGCCTCCAGTGGAACATCATAAAAACATAACCAGTTATAGCTGAAGTCACCATAACCTGGTGTTTCATCCACCAGCGTTCTTTCTCTTTTGGATGGATATTCTGACGCAAACGGATAGGTCAATTTCACACTGGCATTGGCAGCCAAATTATTTTTTGGGCCCGTATTAAGAATGGACCGCCATTCGGTGTCGTAGTTTTCAGGGGAAATACCTCCTTCAGAAAGTTCTTTAACACCAAATTCTTTGCAGGCTGCAAAGAAACGCTCAATGCGTTTTGGCAAACCTGCACATATGGTAAATTCGCCTGATGCAGTTTTTTGAAACAAGCCATGCGGGTCCTTACCAAAAAATTTGCTTTGCTGCAGGTAAACAAATTCCTGCGACAGGCGGATGGCCCGAACATGTGTAAGCGAAGGCTGGTCATTTTCAACTAACTGTTCTGCCTTATCCATTAACTGGCTATAGACATCCATGCTTTGCGGGGAAAGATAACCTGCATGATCATTAACCGGGTTACCATAAATATCGAGGCTGGTATTGTTGACAGATATGTTTTTCTGCAACAAAGAGAGGTATTCGGCAATAACAGGAGCGGCTTTTCCATAATAGGCTTCAAGGAATTCCTGCTGCAATTTATCCGCATTGCTATCAGGGTTCCACAAAAGTTTTGCGCACACATACGATTTTAATTCAGGCATATCGCTGTAAGTGTTAGCGCTGCCTTGTTCAAATATTCCTTTCACGCCGTGTTGTAGAAGATACCGGATGTTCGGTGCAAAATTATTTGTTATGGGAAACGGGGTGAGGTAATTGGTGAATTGTGTGCAATAATCCCACACAAAAACATTCGGAGTTTTTCCTTCCCATTGTGCCAGGTTATTTCTGAAAGGAGCGGCTGATGGTTCGGTTTCTATGGGTTTTGTTTTGTACGCATCAATATTGCTCAGCATGATCACTACATTACCCGCTGGCTTTGTTACAGTTGTAGCGCGGGAACTATATCCATATGCCAGCGTAGTGATCATTTTAGTGGGAAAATGCGAGGCCACTGCATTTACAAAATGGATCAATGAACCCTGCGGGCCGCCATCGGTTATATCAAACCTATTGCAGTTATCGCATTCGCAATTGCCGATATCATCATTTGGGCTCACGGACCAGTATTTTGCAGTTGGATTTTCACTCATTAACTTTTGCAACTGGTCAACCGCAATCTTTATTACGGCTGCGTTACTAAGGCATAGCTGTAACGGTTCGCGTTTTCCATTTACGAGTGAAAAATATTCGGGGTGCGTTTTATAATAAGCTGCGGGTGAAACAAGTTTGAAAAAAGAATGTCCCCATAGGCCCCATTCAGTTTCAAACCGGTGAAGTTTGTGCCAGTCTAAATATTCATTGTCGAAAGAGGGCGGAAGATAAACTTCGCGGTACTGTAGTACAGGTTCTTCTTTCACCACAATAAATGAAGGGATGGTCAATAAAGTAGTTACCGGCGTAAAAGCTGTGTGGCCGTCCCATTTTTTGCAGCCGAGATATTTGTCAATAAAATCATAAACAGCATATAATGTTCCCCTGTTTTTCCCTGCGATGATTATATTTTTCTGGTCGGTACGGATGATAAAGCCATCTTCCGAAAGATCGTGTTTTTCTTTGCCGGCAGAACCTATCAAAAAAGCCGGTTTGGATTGCCTTCCTCTTTCAACAGGCAACCGAACTCCCGTTACCCGGTAAAAATAATCCTGCAAAACATTGGCTGCTTTGATATCGATAGCCGACGGAGTTGAAGAAATATAAATATGGTATGCGGACCTGCCATTGTTTGCCAGTTCCAATGATTGCGCCGGGCATTGAAGCGCAAGCAGGATAAGGGGGGCCAGGCAGATTCGTGTTTTCATTCGCTATCAGAAATTTCTTAGCAGTGTAATATAAAAATCATATTGACCGATTTTTTTTGTGGTGCTTACCTGGAAATTAGTGTAATTAAAAAATGCCTGCAGTGTTGTTTTATACCGGAAGCTTTTTTGAAAACCGAGCCCCACCGATTTTGACGTGAATCCGGAGAAATTATTCAAATCATAATTTCTGCCCTGATCATCGGGTATATTACCCAGGCTGCCTATTAAAGATATATAATCATTTTTATCGTTAAGGTATTGCCGGGAAGTTAACTGGTACGATTGAAACCAGTTTTTTGTATTATACGTAACATAGGTTCTCATATTTAACCAGGTGCTGTTCAGGTATTTTCCAACCGCTGCTGTTGCTGTATAATTATGTAGTGAATCAAATCCCGTATAACGGATACCCAATTCTCCTTCCCAGCCTTTTTTGAAATTTCTGAAAAGCGAATAACCCGCCTGCCAGTAAGGAAATGCTTTGCCTGTAGACGCATTGATGAAAAGATTGGAATAATAGGCGCTGTCATGTGTATAGTAAACATCAACTCCTGCCTGGATCCCTGTAGCTGAAGGGCGGTCGCCATAATTTAAGCTGCCCGTTACGGAGCCCTTTTCAAAACGCCGCTTGTATTGTAAGCCTGTTACTGAAGCGCTCTGCCCGGTTGAAAAGAATGAACGTAAATGTGTAATACCTATTTGATTGCGGTATGTTTTGCTCCTTAAATAATCTGCATAATCACGTATGTTATTTGTAGGATGCAGTACACGGCTGGCGGCAAGATAAGCGGAATGGTATTGTTTCAACTGTTCATGCGCAGAAGCCTTTTTCATCAACAGGTATTCATTGCTGCTATCTAACTGTAAACCCATATCGGCATATACAATTGCTGAATCATATTGTTTTTTTACAAAATAAATAGCCGATAGATTCATCAGTGCAAAAGTATCTTTTGGCGCCGCGGTATAGGCCGTAAGAAAGATATCGATGGCTGAATCGTTTTTGTTTTCCTTTTCATAATACTTACCTGCTGTATACAATTGATCAAGATACATAGCCTGCAACATGGTGTCGGATGGATATTTTTCCAACAAGCTGCGACTAATAGAAATCGCCTGCGGGTATAGTGATACTGATCCATAAGCCAGGGAACGTTTCACAAGAAATAAAGAATCATTTGGATAATACACAAGTGCCGTATCTGTTAGTGCCAACACATGCAAGCTGTCTTTTTTTCCACTATATGCAGCCATTGCATATAGCAATTGAAAATAGCCAGGTGCTCCGGCCGAGTTTGACAGGTTATAAAAATGTATTGCTTTATCCCAATCCTGTTGTGTAGAAGAATACCTTTCTGCACCCAATAATTGATCGAGATATGCTTTTTTATACGTTTCCGTGGAAGGATGTTTCTTATACAAAGCGCCGCTGATCAACGCTGCCGCCTCATACAAATGTTGTGCTTCAAGCAGTCCGGATTTTTTAAAAAGATAGGTTTCATTATTGGGGTCCGTCATCAGTAATTGATCTACTGTTATAATGGCTGCCGTTATATTGTTCTGTGAGGCATACACATTCATCAATTCTTCCAGTAAAGGTTTATTGCTTCTGTTATATGCCAATCCTTTTTGAATAATAGTGAGCGCATCATTCCATTTCTTTTGTTTGATAAAGCCTGAGGCTAATTTCAAAGCCACATCATCATAGGCTTTAATGTTATGAATGGTTGGATAACTTTTAAGAACCGATTCAATATAATCAGCGATTGCCTGGTAATCCCCGCTGTCATAAAGGATGCTGATCTTTTTATCAATGAAGGATTGATCGTTGGGGTAATATCCCAACGCACGGTTGATTACATCAAGGGCCGATGAATACTGACGCATTTCCAGGTATCCATTGATAAGATATAGTAGTGCATCTTTCTGTGCAGGTATTAGTTTCAATGCCAGTGTTGCATAATGTATCTTATTAACCATTGTTCCATCATTGGCCAATGAAATATACATATCCGCTAAATTCTTTTTTGCCAATTGATCCGATGGGTTTGATTCATAGGCCTTGTTAGCATATAACGCGGCATTCTCATCATCCTGTAAAATTTTATAGATGAGTGATGCCGTAACAAGGTATTGCCTGTTGCTGCTATCCTGTTTCAAAAGTTCATTATTATATTTTAGCGCCATGGCGCTATTATTAAACTGTAGGCTGAGATGTGTCAATTGTTGTAAAACCGCTGTGTCATGTGGCTGATAGCTCAAAGCTTTTTTGTAACTGCTGTATGCAGAAGCCGGATCGCTTGCTTTTCTTTCACTCATTGCTTTAGACGTCCAATAATCAAAACCCGCCGTTTGTATGGTATCCCTGTTAAATCTAGTTATATACGAGCGATAAACGATACCTGCCTTTTTATAATCCCTGTGCCCGAGTAACAGAACATATTCTTTCAGGTGCTGTTCTCTTTCTTCCGGGTACCAGGTATTGTATTGGTCAAGGTATTTCAATCCTGATACTGTGTCTTTTTCCTGCATCGATATGTTCACGAGATACAACAGGCCCTGTGCGTTTTTATTGTCTTTAACAAGCAGGTTCTCCAGGTGCCATTTTGCAGAATCCATGTTTTTATTCAGCATGTAGGCACGGGCAAGCGTGAGTTGTACGTCTGTATAAGCAGGCGATGCCGCAAGCGCCTGTTTGGTCAATTCAATGGCTTTGGGATAGTTCTTGTGTTCGCGGATCTCTATCAATGCGAGGCGTAGTAACTCATCGCTTGAAACAATGGGCCTGTTTTTTTTCTCTTTTACATAGTAGACCAATGAAACCAGCACCAGGAGCACTACCAAGATCGCCGACCATTTAATTATTTTTTTCATTTCCTCTTTTCAATCTCACGTTAATTAATAGCTTCTATTTTCGGTTGTGTAAATCCTTTCCTTTCCATATGCCCCCAGTGAGATTTTGCTTTGCGGAACTGGTTGGCATATCCCATTAAAGCAAAGATCATAACCATAGGATGGTACACAATAGGTTCGATGAAAGCAAACATGCACAACTTCAACACTTCCCTTATGCGATAGCGCCTGATAACAAGTTGATCCCAAAGAATGGCTAATAAGGTGATCAATATCGAAAACGAGTACACGAATAGTAATAAAACCAACGCGAACGGCCAGTTGATCAGGTGAAAAACTATAAGATAGATATAACAGAGAACGCCCAGGCATTCTACAAAGGGTGCGCAGAATTCAAAAATAAAATTGTATGGTAAAACTACCAGCCCAAGCATTTTATATTTTGGATTGAACAATAATTTGTAGTAAGAAGAAAAGATCTGGTATAATCCCCTTCCCCACCTGATACGTTGCCGTTTGAAGACCTTCATTGTTGAAGGCCCCTCTGTCCAGCAGAGAGATTGCGGAAGATAACGGATCGCATATTCCTGTTTTGTTTCCAGCATATATTTGCACATACGCATCATCATGTCCATGTCTTCGCCGAAAGATGTTGGATCATAACCACCCGCTTTTACAACGATCTCTTTGTCAAACATGCCGAGTCCTCCTGAAACATTCGGAATTGCGTTTACCAGGTTCCAGCCCATTTTGCCCAGCACAAAAGAGCGTATGTATTCGATCTCCTGGAAAATAGGCAACCATTGTGTGGGCACTTTTGCATCCACCAATACGCCGGAATCAATAACGCAGTCATTTGCCATGCGTAGTGTGGCCCCGGTAGCGATCACACGTTTGTCATCATCCACAAAAGGTTGTATCAGTTGTATGAGTGTGTCATTATCCAATATGCAGTCCACATCCGTGTTCAGAAAATAAGGATAATTGGAAACATTGATGCCTGCGTTGATCGCGTCGGCCTTACATCCGCCATTCAGTTTATTGATCACTATAAGATTGGAACAGGCGGGGTTCTCGGATTTATATACCTGTTGTACTTCTGTGCAGGCAATAAAATAATTATACGCAAAAGCTACTTCTGTGAGTTGAAATTCCTTTACGAGTTTGCCGAGCGTTTGGTCTGTACTGCCATCATTCACAATGATCACTTCAAATAAGGGATAGTTCATGTTCAATAACGAACGCACATTATGTATGATGGTCATCTCCTCATTAAATGCCGCAGTGATGATAGAAATGCCGGGTGATAAAGGAGATTGGATCATAACCAGTTTTTCCCTTATGCGGTTTCTGCGCCTATTGGCTATAATGGATAAGTAAGAGAAAAAGGTAAGCATGGCATATACAGTATAGATCGCGCAGCAATAAATAAAAACCAGGTTCTGATAGGATGTAAAAAACTGGTTCAGGAAATTTCTCATAGGGCATTGATTAAGGGGTTGAGCGAATGGCTCAGTATCCTGTGTTCCAATGCTGCCGAATTATTCATTAGTTTATCGATAGTATTCTGCGATAGGGGGTATTGTTTAATAAGGGCGTCTGATGCATTCATTTTTGTTTCAAAATCATCAGAGGAGATAAATTCATTCTCGAGAAATTCCAGTGAATTCCCGCTTCGTATCATCCCCAAAGCTGTTAGTATTACCAGCCGGATCTCCTGTGGTTCTGCACCGTAAATAGAAATAAGAAAAGCTTCCGCATCGCTTGCTTCCAGTTTGCCAAGTGAAGCGATAGCTTCTGCGCGCAATTTGAGGTCAGGCGTCTGGATAATATCCATGATCAGTTTTACAGCAGACAGGTCTTTAAAATATACAGCCAGTTTTAAACACAGCGAAACAACTGATGGTTCCCTGTCTACCGCGATCAACCCTTCCAGCGAGGAAAGCGTATAATTTTCTTTTTGCTGAAACACTAAAAAGATCTCAAATTCTTCCCATTGCGAAATGGGTTCTGTTATTTGTCTCAAAAACGCAAGCGGATCGCCTTTGGTGAATTTAATCATCGATAGGCGCGCAAAGCCCCGGATATACCTGTTCTTGTGATGCGTAAGTTCTAACAGGTAGGCATTATCAACTTCAATATCCATTTTAAACAATTCGGATAGTACAATGGATTTGGTTTCCCAATTTTTTTTGTACAATAATTTTCTCGCTTCTTTGTCAAGCGAAAGATCCAGGTATAGTTGACGAACCCGGGCGGCGATCGCTCCTGTGAAATAATTGCGGTAATTGATCAGTTCACAAACAAATAGTGACCTTACATCTTTGTCGTTGATGCCTAATTTTAAGAACGGGCGCGTATCAAGCTTTGCTTTGGACATACCGCTGTTTAATTTGGCTGGTTCCATTACCACGGTGTTCATTAGCAACCGGGTAATATCCTCCGATAGACGCAGTTTTTTTCTGTCCTTTCTTCTTTTAGCGGTTCTCCATATATAGATATCGGCCATGGCCAGCAAAATGCCGATCAAGGCTACCATGGAAATAATAAAACAGATCTTAATAAAAACCGGGTATGTGTTCCACGCGGGCGGCCAGGTACGCAATAAAACCGGTAGAACCGCAGCTTTAGGCAGCCACATTTTCCTGTTGTATAACAAGATTCTTTATTTCGGAAAGAAAACCGGGAACATTTACCGGTTTGGTAAGATATGCATCAGCACCCAGCCTGAAACAGTTGGCGATACTGAGTTCGTTACTTACATCAGATACCACCATTACAGGTGTATAAGGGTTTACTTTATTCTTTCTTACATCGTTTAACAATTCGAAACCATTTGAATAGGGCATAAACATATCTGATATCACAAGATCATAATGACCTGCCGCAAGGGCGCTTGCTGCTTCTTTTCCGTCTTTGGCAATGGATACGTGGAACTGCTCTTTTTCAAGTAGATAGCTTACCATCCCGGTAAACATTGCGTCGTTATCTACCAATAAAATTTTTTTCATAGTACGGGGGGTTACTTTGAATTTGATGTGCATGCTAATGCACGGATTTAAATAAAATTATTTTTTAATAATCTGTCGTCGTAATCGAGATTCCCCCTGATGGGGAATTGTTGGCCGCAGAAAATCCCTTTAGCAGGAAAAACTTTCACACTTGCCGGGATGACAGCTTCTAAATATTGGATTTCAACTTAGAAAGGGAGGATCCTTGGGAAATCAGCACCTTTCTACCTATTATATGTAAACAATCGTGCCAGAATACTGTGGTCCTTTCAATCAGGCATGTAGGGGAACACATATTATTTGTGTATATTTAACACATTACTTTTATAATCACCCCGTTTCAAAGCTGCCATATGTTATTCAAAAAAACCATGATCGTACTGGGTATGATCGCTTCTGTGCAATCCATTCTCGCGCAGGAAACAAAAATCTCCAATATTGCGTTGGGTAATGTTGAGTTGAATGTGTTGATGAATGGAGCAGGCACGCCTTTGTATTCGGTGTATTATAAGAACCAGGCTGTGGTTTCTTCGTCTGAGCTCGGCTTTTTATTAACAGATGATAAAGACCTGCACACAGGTTTTGAAGTAACTAAAACGGAAACCAAATCAGTTGATGAAACATGGCAACCTGTTTGGGGTGAAGTAAAAAATATCCGCAACCACTACCAGCAGTTGACCGTGCACCTGAAACAAAAAGCAAGCAACCTCGTACTCGATATCGTTTTTAAAGTGTTTGAAGATGGCGTTGGATTTCGCTATGAATTTCCCAACCAGCCAGGATTGAAATATTTTATTGTTGCCAATGAACTGACACAATTCAATCTCACCGGCGATCACAAAACATTCTGGATACCGGGAGATTATGATTCAAATGAATATCCTTATTCAACCACCAAAATCAGCGAGATTGATAATAGTGCGATGGTTGCTAAAAGTACCTCCATTGCTGTGCGCATAGCGCCTGATGCAAATACAGTACAAACACCTTTAATGATGCGTTCACAAAACGGGCTTTACATTAACATACATGAAGCTGCATTGATCAATTACCCGGCCATGCAATTAAAAGTGAACCAGAAAAATTATCACCTGACCGCCAGCCTTGTTCCGGATGCATACGGCAACAAAGCATATCTACATGCTCCATCACATACTCCATGGCGAACCATTATTGTAAGTGATAAGGCAACCGATATTCTTTCATCAAAAATGATATTGAACCTGAATGATCCTGCTAAAACAACCAACACTTCGTGGATCAAACCCATGAAATTTGTGGGCGTTTGGTGGGAGATGCAAACAGGTGCCGGCACCTGGAACTATTCCGATTTCCCGGATAGTTTATCAAATTGGAAATTAATTCCCAACGGTAAGCACAGCGCAACTACCGCCAACGTAAAGAAATATATTGATTTTGCGGCAGCAAACAATATTCAGGGTGTATTAGTAGAAGGATGGAACACCGGCTGGGAAGACTGGTTCGGAAACTGGAAAGAAAATGTATTTGACTTTGTAACACCCTATCCTGATTATGACGTGAAAGAATTGGTGCGTTATGCAAAATCAAAAGGCGTTTCCATGATCATGCACAATGAAACATCCGGTTCTGCAACCAATTACGAAAGACGATTGGATACCGCGTATCGTTTTATGAACAAGTTTGGTTTTCCTGCGGTGAAAACCGGTTATGTAGGAAAGATCATCCCGCGTGGTGAGCACCATGATGGGCAATGGATGGTGGCGCACTATGAACGTGTGGCACAAAAAGCACTGGATCATCATGTGACAGTTGACATGCATGAGTCAGTGAGACCCACGGGTTTGCATCGTACCTACCCGAACTGGGTAGCCAATGAAGCGGCGCGTGGTAACGAATTCAATGCTTTTACCGATGATGGCAATCCACCCGAACATGAA
This sequence comes from Bacteroidota bacterium, assembly GCA_040388705.1. GTDB lineage: Bacteria > Bacteroidota > Bacteroidia > Chitinophagales > Chitinophagaceae > Sediminibacterium. The sequence continues at coordinate 353,165 of JAZKBI010000001.1, forward strand.
ACGATCCTTCCCTTCACACGCCTGATGGGTGGCCCGATGGACTATACGCCGGGGATCTTTAAGATCAAAGGTTATGCATCGTATGCACCGGCAAGACAATTGCATACCACGCTTGCTAAACAATTGGCGCTCTACATTACTATGTATAGTCCGTTACAAATGGCCGCAGACATTCCCAAAAATTACGAGGCGCATATGGATGCTTTTCAATTCATCAAAGATGTGGCGGTGGATTGGGATGATACAAAGGTACTTGAAGCAGAACCCGGCGATTACATCACCATTGTAAGAAAAGCGAAAGGAAAAGATAGCTGGTTTCTCGGCGGCATTACGGATGAACATGGACGCAGTACTGATATCAGTTTAAGTTTTCTTGACAAAGGGAAAAAATACATAGCCACTATGTATGCTGATGCCGACAATGCAGATGTGAATGGAAATCCGGAAGCATACAAGATCACCAAACAAACCGTTGATGCAAACAGCAGCTTGCACATGGTATTGGCGAATGGTGGTGGGGTTGCAGTGAGTTTTACAGTGGTGAAATAATACCGTTGTTTGCAGGATATTAGATTTACCTTGAGACCATGAATAAGACGGGCCCCATCATTATCATCGAAGATGATATAGAAGACCAGGAGATGCTGGAAGAGATCTTTCAGAAACTCGGCTATCCAAACCAGATCGTTTTTTTTGCAGACGGGAACAGGGCGCTGGATTATCTTAACCAAACGGATGTTTCGCCTTTTTTGATTCTTTCTGATATCAATATGCCTAAGATCAACGGGTTCGAACTGCGAAGCAAGGTTTTTACCAATGAACAATTGCACATAAAATGTATCCCTTACCTTTTTTTTACAACTGCTGCTAATAAAAAGTCTGTCATTGATGCCTATTCCCTTTCTGTGCAGGGCTTCTTTAAAAAACCGGATACGATGGAAGGACTGGAGAAAACGATAAAAAAAATAGTGGAATACTGGATGGAATGTATTGCGCCAAGTGAGTATGAATAATTTTCAGGAATGACAAAAGACATTCAAATCCATAGCTGCTTATATGAAGCGCCCTATCTAACAAAAGACTGAACAAGTATTATTTAGTATATTTAATACAACCATTTTTCTACCTTCGGAAAAGTATATTATGAGTAAAAAGAAACTTGAACAGGCGATGAAAATTGAGCGTGATCAGATCATTGATATTCTGCGCCAGACCGAATTTTTCCCTTTCGATCCGGAAGTATTTCATAAACAAGTGATCCCTTATGCAAGCTACTCGCCCTGGGCCAGTGATGTGGAATTCATGTCGGTTTACACACAGGTTAAAGCAAATACATTAGTCGACATTTACAGGTGTTACGAGCTATGGAACCTTACCCGGGATCTTAAAAAAGTGAATGGCGATATACTGGAAGTAGGGGTTTGGCGGGGAGGAACCGGTGCTGTTCTCGCTATGGCTTCACAAAGTTTTGCAGATGTGACTGTTTACCTCGCAGACACCTTCACAGGAGTGGTAAAAGCCACAAGCGAGGATAGAGTATATCGTGGGGGAGAGCATGCTGATACTTCTGATACAACAGTGAAAGAATTACTTGAAAAAGTAGGTGCATCTAATTACCAGGTGCTGAAGGGAATTTTTCCAGATGATTTTCCAAAGCTTACAATTGATAAACTCAGGCTTTGCCATATCGATGTTGATACCTACTTGTCTGCGAAGGAGATCTTTGATTACGCCTGGCCCAAAATATCTGTGGGTGGTGTGGTCATATTTGATGACTACGGTTTCTGGACCTGTGAAGGTGTAACAAAATACGTCAATTCACTTGACCTGCCCGATGGCCGTAAGATTCATAACCTCAATGGACACGGGATTATTATAAAGACACAATGTTGAATAAAGAAATTGCATTCTGCCAAGTGAGCATGAATAATTGGATATATTGATCAAATTAACAATTCTTTGAAAAACTGTTTTATTTCTCTCTGCAGTTAAATACTTGCTTATGAATTCTAGGAAAAAATTTATCCATCAATCTTCTCTTTTGATCGGCGGTGGTTTATTAACCTCTGCCATCAATAATAAAGCGTTCTCTATTTTTAAGAACCGCATCTCACCCGCTGATCAGTTGAATATCGGCGCCATTGGTATCAATGGCATGGGCTGGTCCAATGTAAACGCCGCTTTAAAAATACCCGGTGTAAACCTCGTGGCAGTTTGTGATGTAGATTCCAATGTGATCCAGAAAAGGATCAAAGAATTGTCGGATAAAAATTATGATGTTTCTAAAATAAAAAAATACGCAGACTATCGCCAACTGTTGGATCAGAAAGATATTGATGCAGTCATTATCGGTACACCCGATCACTGGCATGCGTTGATCATGATTCATGCCTGCCAGGCCGGTAAAGATGTATATGTAGAAAAACCAGTGGGTAATTCCATTATGGAATGCCGCGCCATGATCGCAGCACAACAACGCTACAACAAAGTAGTACAGGCCGGACAATGGCAACGCAGCCAGCAACATTTTAAAGACGCAGTTGATTTTGTGCAGAGCGGAAAACTTGGCAATATCCGTACCGTAAAAGTATGGTGCTACCAGGGATGGATGCGTCCCAAACCCATTGTGCCGGATTCGGCTCCGCCTCCGGGAGTGGATTATAAACAATGGCTTGGCCCGGCAAGATTACGGCCATTTAACGCGAGCCGTTTCCATTTTGATTTTCGTTGGTTCTGGGATTATGCGGGTGGATTGATGACTGACTGGGGCGTGCATTTACTTGACTATGCATTGATAGGAATGAAAGCCGATCTCCCCAAAACCATCGATGGGCTCGGTGGAAAATTCGCTTACCCTGAACTCTATGAAGAAACACCCGATACACTTACTACTATGTATGAATTTGATGGGTTTAACCTGGTATGGGATTCAGCAATGGGTATTGACAACGGCTCTTATGGCCGCGATCATGGAATCGCCTATATCGGCAACAACGGAACACTTATTTTAAACCGCGGTGGCTGGGAAGTGATAGAAGAAAAACAAAGCAAAAGCAAAGTGAGTATGCCTTTGCAAAAATCATCAGATAACGGGCTGGACAAACATTGGATAAATTTTGTAAACGTGGTCAAGTCGCGCAAAACGGAGGACCTGCATTGTTCCATACAGGCAGGCGCGCATGTGGCAACCGTTGCGCAAATGGGAAATATCTCTTTCCGTTCAGGAAAGAAACTTGCCTGGGACAGAACCAAAGCAGCCTTTACAGACAAAGCAGTGAACGATGCCTATTTGATGAAGGAATACCATAATGGATATTCGTTGCCCAAAATTTAATGGTGTTACAATTCTATTGCTAACAGCTCATTGCCCAGTTTGTGCAGGGCGGATTCTATTTTTTTGGCTTGTGTCAATCTTGGTTTTTTAAGCCCTGAAGAATAATGTTGGATCTGCCTTTGATTGATACCTGTAGCGTGCATGGCGTTTCGGTGACACCTGAATTGGCGGAGGGTATAAAGAAACTCATCAAAGAAGAAGCGTAAACCGATTTATTAAGGAAGCCACAAGCTCATATTTGTGGCTTCCTGTTTACATCATTCGATTATCTTTGCCATGTTTGAAAACGCTGGCTTATATATTGTCATTCTACATTCTGTTCTGTACCGTAGCACCCTGCTATTTATTTGACCAATGCGAGGAGACTGAGCAATGTGCCGACGCATCAAAATCACAACCGGTAAAAGATTGTAACAACTGTTCTCCTTTTTCAACCTGTTCATCCTGTCATGGTTTTGCATTCAGGCAGGAAATTGTTTTAGAAAGACCATCATCCGTCCATAGATCAATCATTTATAGCCGTTATTCATTTTCTTCTGAAAGGGGATACCTTAATCTGCCTTTCCAACCTCCACGAGTTGTTTGATAAAATCATTTCTCTAAACAATTCTTTTATTTTTTAATCTTATTATGAAGTATATACTGCTTACGTGTATGCTGCTGTTTATCATTACCGACATGCAGGCACAGCATAGCATAAAATTATCTATCAAAGGTGGTGAAGAAAAAACACCGCTTGCAGGCGCTTCTGCAAGTATTCAAACACTATACAAAACAATGGTTGCAGATAGCATAGGTTTTGTAATCTTTACTAATATTCTCCCGGGCAATTATAAGATCAACATCTCCTATGTGGGTATGGAGAGCCGCCAAATTTCTGTAACAGTACCTCAAACGATTGAAAACACAATAGATATATTACTGGAAGAGGAGGAGCATGAAGAAGAAGTGATCATTACAGCTACCCGAACCAGCCGCAGCATCGGCGATATACCCGCACGTGTTGAAACGATCTCGGGCGAAGAACTTACTGAAAAAGGAAATATGAAGCCAGGTGATATCAGGATGTTGCTGAATGAAAGCACCGGTATCCAAACACAACAGACTTCTGCTACATCTAATAATTCCAGTATCCGCATACAGGGACTGGATGGAAGATATACGCAAATACTACGCGATGGATTTCCTTTGTACGCGGGATTTTCAGGGGGATTGAGTTTGATGCAGGTGGCCCCGCTCGATCTGAAACAAATTGAAGTGATCAAAGGATCCTCTTCTACTTTGTATGGTGGCGGAGCGATCGCGGGCTTAGTGAATCTTGTTTCCAAAACACCAACAGCGAAGCGGGAATTGAGTTTTCTTGCTAATGGAACATCTGCTGGCGGACTTGACCTGAGCAGTTTTTACAGCCAGAAATTCAGTAAGATGGGAATAACTGTATTTGGTTCTGCTAATTCAGGTAAAGCATTTGACCCTGCAAAAATCGGGCTCACAGCTATACCGGAATTTGAGCGTTATACGATCAACCCACGTTTGTTTTTCTATGGCGAAAGAACCACCGCTAATATTGGCATCAATTATATCACAGAGAAACGTATCGGTGGCAGTGTAGATCTTATCAGGAACGGGACCACTGGTTATTTTGAAAAAAATAATACCGATCGTTTTACAACACAGGCGCAGTTAACACATCAACTCAGTGATCATTCGCAGCTGAATGTTAAGGCGAGTTACAGTTTATTTGATCGTTTGATACAGGTTCCTTCCTACATGTTCAAAGGCGCGCAGCATGCCGTATTTTCAGAAGCAACCTATAGCACGCAAAATGAGAAAACGCAATGGGTAGTTGGTGCAAACTTCCTGTCTGATGATCTGCATGAAGAAAAACAAACCGCGAATCCGCTGCGCGACTACCAATACAGTTCGGTTGGGCTATTCATTCAAAACACCTGGTCGCCCACGAAAAGCTTTAGCCTGGAATCGGGTTTGCGTGGCGATCATACAAAGCAATTCGGATTTGACCTGTTACCAAGGATCTCGGTTATGTTGAAACCCGCTCCACAACTTACCTTGAGAGCCGGCGGTGGTTTGGGTTATAAGATCCCAACTGTATTCAATGAAGAAGCGGAGAAGACACAATTCAGAAATATCTTACCAATCGATGAAAATAAAACTGCCAATGAAAGATCGGCCGGAGTAAATTTTGATATTAATTACCGGACAAAAATCGGGCGTATCGGTTTTACTATCAATCAATTGTTCTTTTATACAAGATTGAATAAGCCATTGATATTAACAACCCTTGGAAGCAATTACCAGTTTGTAAATGCTCCCGGCCATATTGATACAAAAGGAACAGAGACCAATCTTCGCTTTGTGTATGATGATTTCAAATTATTTATTGGATATACCTATGCCGATGTGAATACGCATTTTAATAACCTGCGCTCATGGCTACCCTTAACTGCCCGACATCGCTTGAATAATGTGTTGATGTATGAACAGGAAAGAAAACTAAAGATCGGTTTCGAAGCTTATTTCTTCAGTCCGCAAAAATTAAATGATGGTAATATGGGGAGATCGTATTGGACATTTGGTTTGATGGGTGAGAAGACATGGAAGCATTTTTCCATCTTTATCAATTTTGAGAATTTTACGGATACAAGGCAAACAAAATTTGATACGATCTATACAGGCACGATTAATAATCCAACCTTCAGGGATATTTATGCGCCGGTGGATGGGTTTGTGGTGAATGGTGGAATCAAAATATTTTTATAACTATTCCCTTGTGTTAATGCATAAAACAGCCGGAACTATTTAGCTCCGGCTGTTTATTAGCTATTCTTTGTTTATTTTAAAGTAACGGTTCCGATTGTTGTAGCTGCTCCTGTTACAACAACAACATTGGTTACTGTAGTATCTCTATAGGTGCCATTGGTAGCATGGAAAGCCACTTTATAGGTTGCAGCAGGAACGCCCCGGAACATATAAGCACCTGTTGCCGCGTCCGCAGGAGTAGACGAGATCGTGTCAGCAACATTGGCTATGGTATAAACCCAGGCCTTGGCATCAAGAGGCATAACCACTCCTTTTATCGCTCCCGATTCAGCCTGTGTGAAGGTCCTGATCACAGGTTTCAGGATGTATGTACCCGCACCGGTTTGAACAATTGATCTTGCCGCATCAAAGTCGATCCACAAGCGATAATCAACACCAGCAGTGAGGTCCGCATTGATATTTAGTTTAAGACCGGATTGTTGGGCCGAAGGCGTAGTTAGTGGAAAAGAAACACCACCGATCACAACGCTGTTATTTGTACCAAGCACAAGTCTTATCTGGCTGATGTGTCCCGCAGGCAATACGATTGTACCTAACAGTGTATCGAGGCCGTTTTTAAAATCAAGCAGGTTATAAACACCTTTTCTGCCGATATTTAATGACTGCCAGTTGTCTTCAGAAGCATCTGTTGAAGCTTTCACCTGAACACTTTGTACATCGAGGTACACCTTGTCAAAACTTGCGGGTCCATCTACCAGGTAAACACTCATGGTTGCATTTCCGCCTGCATTTGCACTTGAATCAGAATTCTTCGAGCAGGAAGCCCAGGTCAACATCGCACACGGGATGAGGAAAAAAAGTAACTTTTTCATTTTTTTGTTTATTTAGGATAATGGATAATTCTTACATCCATCATCTTAAAAAAACTATACCGTTCTTCTTGATATATAAGGTTTTATATTTATTTGGATGGCATGCCTGCCTTAGTTGAGCGGCAACCAGGGCAATCGCCGTTGTTTTTTTAACATTTACTTGATTAAGGAGCCCCAACTAGAGGGATTGTTAATGCTCAAATCAATCAAGTAGCCCATAATCAGATAGGTTTTTTTCTTTCCTTGCTGTTGTTAATTAGCGAGGCCCTTGTGTGGATCACGGCGGCTAGGGGGCAGGTAAATACCTACAAACAATATAATAGCATTGCAATAGCCAAAATAGATGCTTAGCTCAGCGGAGCAAAATGGGAACACACTTTTGGTGGCTAAATTCCCCAGGCATGAGAAGCTAATTACAACTGATTTTAATTGGTATATTAGTACACCGATGACCAAACAACTTGTTGCTATCCCTATTCTTGCGGCAATCATTGCCTGTATACCCGGGAAGCATCTGCTCGGTCAGAAAATAGTATTGCTCACAGAAGATCACAATGTTTTCGTTGTTGACCTATCCGTAAATCCCTGCAAAGTGGAACCGGGTTCAAGTCATTTTACCGGCCCCGCCCAAAGTGCACAGGCCATCGCCATGCACCGAAACTCACTGTTCTTCATGAGCAGCAGCGTCACTGAGATAGTAGAACATGATCTTTCTTTCTTACACCGGAGTTTTGGCAGAACAGTAAGCGGCGAACCGAATGGCGGCTACACCAGGGTACTAACCTGTAACAGCACAGGTACCCTGTTCTGGGTAGATGAGCTTAACCAGCTGGTGACTACGAGTGATGGATTCAATTCAGCCAAGATCGTCCGCGGAACCATTCCATTCAAGGCTACCGGTGATATGGTTTTTTACAAAGACAAATTATACCTTACCGCCGAGGGCGGGGTAGTAGAAGTGGATATTGAGGACCCTTCCCGTAGCAAAATGGTACTGCCCATACCCGGCCGAGAGTTTCCCGGTCTGATCAACGTGAATGTAGGATGCACAGGTAACAAGGTGTATGGCGTGGAAGCTGTAGGCAATACCACGCAGCTTGTGGAATTTGACCTTGATCAAAACAAGGTAATGGGTGTGTATTGTTCTTTCGACCTGGGTTCAAAAATATTCGATGCCGCCAGCACGAATGAAACAGGGGAAGCTCCCTATATCGCATTAGGTTCACTCTTCATCAAATCTTCCTGTTTACCGGAAACGGATAAGAACGAAGTCAGGGCGGAACCTTATACCCACACCGGGGATTCAGGTTTTACTTATTCGTTCACCAAAGGGCAGCTCGTTGTGGGACCCTTTGATCTCCCGCGAGGAAAGATAACCAGCATTTCACAACTGGAATCCGGCATATGGAACCTGAATATTAAGAGCAGCAGTGGATGTTCACTCGATACCCTTGTGGTGATCTCGCAACCGGGTAGGGTTTGGACGGTAGTAGAGGCAAGTGACGATACCTGCGGCGCGAGAACGGCGGAGGCTCACATAAAAGTGCTGTTGGGAAATCCTCCTTTTAATTTTGAAGTGGAGGGACAAGGTCCAAAGGCAACGCCATATTTTCCTTCATTGGGGGCAGGCGTTTATAAACTTAAAGTCAGCGATGATGGTCACTGTTCAGAAGAACAGACGTTTACGATCAAAGCGTACACCCCTCCCATGCCGATAAAGGAAATTAAGATCTCACCGCCTAAGAACTGCGGTGCAGGTGGAGAAATCAGGGTGAGTTATCATCTATCGGCCAATGTTTCAGGAATAAGGCTTGACGATGACAGCTTCCAGGTGAGCAGCCTGTTTATCGGTGTGCCTGCGGGCCCACACAGGTTGCAGGTGAAAGTAGGGCCCTGTTTATTTGATACAATGGTTACCATGATAGCTACCACCGGTATACCGCCGGTGATCAGTTTTAATCATAGTGGTGCCGATTGCAACGGGGCAAGTAGTACGGTATTGGTATCCGGTCCTGCCTCTCCTTTTATCATAAGTTATAATGGCGGAAGTTTTACATCAGATACGCAGTTCAGTAACCTTGCAGGGGGTATTTACCCGGTAAGGGTTAAGGACGTGAACAGCTGCGAATGGAACGTTTTGGACACCATTCTTTCTTATAAACCCTCGATACCGGTGATAGATTCCGTGGTAACCAATAATCCCTGCCTGGGTGTTGGATCGTTCAAACTGGTCATCTCAGGTGCTGAAAAGCCTTACCGCTTCGAACTTGCCGGCAATTTATATAATTCAGGTGTGGAGGTGAAAAACCTCCCTTCGGGCATCTATTCCGTAAGGATGTATACCGCTGCTAAATGTTTGGCAGGCACCATATCCTTCAGCATTGCCGATAAGGGAAACTGCGACACCATACGCGCCATATTCATTCCTACAGCCTTTACACCAAACGGGGACGGAAAGAACGACATACTCAAGCCTATGAGAAACCCGGTGGGAAAGGTGGCTCATTTTGTGTTCCGGGTGTATAACAGGAATGGACAGGTATTATTCGAGACCAGGACGCCGGGCAAGGGATGGGATGGGCGATACCAAAGTATACCGCAACCCACGGGCGTGTATGTCTGGGTTTTTGAAGGAACAGACGCAGAGGGTAAACTGGTGGTTTATAGCGGAACGACGGTACTGATCAGGTAATCAGGCATTTGTTTTGGAGAGACAATAAAAAAGCCACCCAAAAGAGTGGCTTTTAAAAATGCTGTAGGGGGAGGGATCGAACCTCCACGAGGCAGTTAGCTATAGCGCAAAGTTCAGTGGTCGACCCTGGTCGGACCCGATATTGCTACCGGACCGGCTCTACACTACGTTTATCCTGTTATCCTCACCCCCGAGACAAGAGGGCATGTCTGCCAAAAGTTTCATCACCCCACAGTATATAAGAACTATTTGTTTGTTGTTGACAAGACAATATTACGACGAAATAGTGATTCATTGTAAATAATTCAATAAATATTTTGATAATATAGATATTATACAATAAATTTATGATAATATTGAATTATTTCAAATAAACGAATGAAAATGGCTGCTAAATTGAATCTTGACAAACTGGATCTCCAGATCATCCAGGAAATGATGGAAGATGCAGAAATATCCTATGCCGACCTGGGAAAGAAACTATTTGTTTCCGGCGGCACCATTCACGTGCGGATCAAAAAATTGGAAGAACTGAAAGTAGTTAAAGGTAAAAAATTATCTGTGGATCTCAAATCCCTGGGTTATGATGTGATCGCTTTTATTGGCGTTTACCTCGAAAAAAGCTCTTTATATGATAGCGTGGCCAAAGAACTGAAAAAGATCCCGCAGATCGTGCGGCTCAATTATACCACGGGCAATTACAGCATGTTTGCAGAGATCGTTTGCAAAGACATACAGGAACTCCGTTTTGTTTTGCACGATGAATTGCAGAAGATCAAAGGCATCGAACGTACCGAAACCTTTATTTCACTCGAAGAAAGCCTCGACAGGAATGTGGTAGTAGCACCGCAACAATAAATTGCTTTCCTTAAGTAACCAATGCCGTAGTGATATTGCGAATAAGATAAATTGTATTTTCACTGTCTATGCAAAGCTCATCATTTGATCTTGTACAAACCACGGCCGTCCTGAAGAATCGCTGGAGGACCATCCTTCTGTTTGTGGTAGCCGCAGCTATTATTTCTACCATCACAGTCTTCCTGGTGCCGCGCTATTTTCGCTCAACAGCAACCGTAGTATCAGCAAATCCTGCATTGGCAGATAAAGCAAGGCTTTTTAACAGCAACGTACAGATCTTATATTCCTATTTCGGAACAGGCGATGACCTCGACCGTATTTATGGAATAGCGGATATGGGAGGCACGTATGCAAAACTGGTTGATGAATTTTCGCTGATCGATTATTATCAATTAAAAAACGATAGCGTTTCAATCCTTAAAAGCAAAGCTGCCAAATGTTTGCGGAAAGATATTCACCTGGAAAAGACAGAACAGAACCAGTTGCAGATCATCGCATGGACAAAAAACAAACAACTATCCGCAGATCTTGTAAACCGAATGGTCGCGATCATTCAGGAAACAGAAATGGATGTTTGGCAAAAAAACTATCGTCATTCTCAGGATGAACTGAACAGTTCCATCGCATCCCTTGAAAAAGAATACCAGTCGCTTTCTGACAGTGTCTCAACTATGCGTTCTGGGAAACAACAACTGGCCGTTGCACAGATGCAGACAATTGCTGAACAGATCAGGCAATACAGAAAAACGGCTGATGAATTCAGGCTTGCATCACAAACACCGCCCGCCGCATTGTATGTGATGGAAGCTGCATCACCCGCTGCTTATGCTGAAAGACCTGACAAACCAATCATCATCCTAACTTCCTGTTTAGTGGCGTTTATTTTCAGCAGTTTGCTTGTATTGGTAAACGACAGAAAAACAATGGCCTGATATGTTTGCCCGCGTATGGCCATATCAAACAAAAATGCTGTTATCATTATTTGTTTTTTTAGTGAGTATTGTCCTATCCATTGTTGAACAGCAACCGCTTTATATTTTAATTTCTTTCGGGTGGATAGTTGCACCGTTTATTTTTGAAATGGTAGTAGTAAAGCCTGAAAAAATATTCTGGCTTTTACTGATCGTATTGCCCTTATCAACAGAACTGAATATTACTCCTCAATTGGGATTTGATTTTCCCGATGAAATATTGCTGGTATTATTAACCGGTATCGCATTGGTAAAAATGATCCATCAACCGAAATGGGTCCCGGATTCTTTGAAGCGGCATCCTTTGTTTATGTGGCTGATGATCTATGCCTGCTGGCTGTTGATCACCTGCCTGTATTCTGTGGAGCCTGTTTTATCTGTTAAATATATATTGGCGAAAGTCTGGTACGTCATTCCTTTCGTGGTATTGCCACAGGTGATATTTACGTCACAGGGCAGGATACAAAAATTAGCCTTGTGTCTTTTGATTCCCATGTTACTGGTAGTGACACAAACTTTGATAAGACATTCTTTGTATCAATTCTCGTTTGAAAATGTAAAGAAAACACTCGCGCCATTTTTCCGGAACCATGTGAATTATTCTTCTATGCTGGTATGCCTGCTACCTGTTGGCTGGTGTGTTTGGAAATTAACACCTGCATATCATCCTAAAAGAAAGTGGATAATAGTTGGTTTATTGATAGGGCTTACAGGATTGGTTTTCGCTTACTCACGCGGCGCATGGATCGCATTGGTGCTGGGGTTTTCAGTGATATGGGTGATACAGAAAAAACTGATGGGCGCGCTGGTCATGATGGCCATAACAGGTGTGATCGTTTCAACAGTATGGCTTGTGACCGACAAGAATTACATGCAGTTCGCACCCGATCATGACCGCACCGTTTTTCATACAGATTTCGGCGAACACATGCGTGCAACTGTTGAACTAAAAGATGTGTCCACCGCAGAAAGATTTTATCGCTGGATAGCAGGCGCAAGGATGCTGGCCGATAAACCAGTTACCGGTTTTGGTCCTAACAGTTTCTATCCTCACTACAAACCATACACTGTTGGAAGATTTGAAACATGGGTAAGCGATAACAAAGAACATTCTACCGTACACAATTATTTTATACTAACTGCGCTGGAACAAGGTGTTGCAGGTTTAGTGTTGTTTTGCATTTTGTATTTCGGTATGTTATTGCGTGTGCAGAAATTATATCATCAATTTCAAAGCAGGTTCTATCGCGCTGTTGCTTTAACAACAGGCATCGTACTGGTAATGATCGGCGTGATCAACAGCATGAGTGATATGATAGAGACCGATAAGATCGGTAGTTTGTTCTGGTTGTGTTTGGGGATGATTGTTTTGCTGGATAAGAAGAATAGAGAGGAAAAAGAATCCTTGGCAGCGTGACCGTCATTGCGAGGCACGAAGCAATCTGTGTTGCAAATTTGAGCGTGATAGAGTTTTTCAACACTTCAACATAGCGGATACTTCAAGCCACAGATTGCTTCGTGCCTCGCAATGACGGTGCTGCCTCTTTCACCAAAACGAAACCTCTTTTTGCCAGAGATCATTCCATGATGGATTAATTGAGTTGATCAACATCATCTTTTGTTTTCTGTTTCCACCTTTAATCCTCTTTTCTTCCAGGATTGCTTCATTGATCGTAGAGTAGAATTGATAATAAACAAGAATCGTGACATTATATTTTGCGGTAAAACTATCAGGATAATATTTCCAGAGATGTTGTTGCATTCGGCTAATAAGGTCAGAAGTAACTCCTGTATATAAAACGGAATGTAACGGATTGGTTAGTATGTAGATAAAACCGCCTTTTTGCATGCGATAAACTTAGCAATGATTTTGGCTTTGCGGTAGAGTATTAATACTTAGTATTTCCTGTGATCTGTGGTTGCGATCAGGACCGTCATTGCGAGGAACGAAGCAATCTGTGTTACGAATTGCCGGGTGAAAAGATTTGTAAACGACCACAAGTGTTTGACAACGGAATTTTATAACACAGGTTGCTTCGTTCCTCGCAATGACGGTGCTAACGAGCTTTCTGCTATTTTAATATAGCGGTGGTCTCACTTCAACACTCAAAATTCCTAGATCTTTCCGCGCACATTCAACGCATCCCTCAATCCATTCCCCAGCAAATTAAAAGCAAGCACCAATAGCATGATGGCAATACCTGGTGCCAAAGCAAGCATGGGATTATGTGTGATGATAAAATTATAATTCTCCTTGATCATCAGTCCCCAACTGGGTTGTGGTGGTTGAACACCGACGCCGAGAAAACTTAATCCCGCTTCGATCACGATGGCCGATGCAAAATTACTGGCGGCGATAACCATCACGGGGCCGAGAATATTGGGAAGTATGTGGCGGAGGATGGTTCGTGTATGCGAATAACCCAATGCCCTCGTGGCTTCTACATATTCCAGTTCGCGCACGGCCAATACCTGCCCTCTTACCAATCTTGCCACATTAACCCACATGGTTAAACCAACTGCGATAAACACCTGCCAGAATCCTTTTCCCAAAGCCAATGTGATCGCGAATACCAATAACAAAGTAGGGATGCTCCAGATCACATTGATGAACCACATGATCAGATCATCTATCCATCCCCTGAAATAACCGGCTACTGCGCCCAAGAGTATGCCGATGGTTAACGAGATCAGTACGGCGATCAGGCCAACACTCAGGCTCACCCTCACGCCTATGAGCAAACGGCTGAGAATATCCCTTCCGAATTTATCGGTGCCTAAGTAATAGGTAAGTTTTATTACGGGTGGGTCACCTGCCAATGATCTTGCGATCGCTTTTCTTTCTGTAATGCCTTCATCAACAAATTTCTGGTAAACAATACTGTCGTTCTGTATAGTGTAGGAGGTGACGGGAATGTATTGATAAGATTCTTCCGCACCACTCAGTAATCTTTTAAAGAACCCCGTTTGTGTCACAATCTTGTCACGTTTGGTGCGTAGTAATAAAACGGCAAAGCCAGGTTTTTTACTACCTATCTCAGGGATCATACGATTTGCATTGGGAGATGGGTCAGGTGAAATAAAATAACACAATAATGCAAGCAGCAAACTCACAACTATCAGTATCAATCCAAAGGACGCGCCTTTGTTTTTTAATAATCGTTTGGTAAAAGGGGAAGAATGATAGCTTTTTAACACGCAGGAAAATTAAGAAATAATGTGTTCACCGAATAGATTGGATTTTTTACCGAATTCGACCTTTACAAACTAAACACCCGCATAAAAATTGTGTCAGTAATACAAACCGATATCGCATGAGAAAAATCCTATCCTTTTTCCTATCACTTTTTGCATTGATCCCCCTCATCATTTATGCATGGTGGCCAGAGACTGAAGAGGCTAAGTAGCCAGGCTTAGTGAACTTTTCTTCCTTTCCATTGGTATGTCCCGAATTTACCGAGCCATCCGGCGATGACCGTATAGAGCATGTGAAATGGCTGCATCAGCGGGAACCATAGTAATATCTCTACATGCCCATAGAATTTCGCAACTGGTATCATCAGGCTTAATTCAATAATGGTTTTGGCTATTACCAGTACCAGCCAGTTGTAAATGCCATTCTCTACAAATAAACCCCATACAAGTAATACCAGCAATAATGCGTTTACTGCATAAACAAGGGCCAATACCCAGAAGATGCTTTTGTCTTTGTATTTATCCGCCTTGCTTGCCCACCGGATCCGCTGGTTAAAAAAGCTTTTCCAATCAGGCATAGGTGCTGTAGTTACGATCGCCCCGCGACTGAACAGGTAACCAAGTCCATCGGGATATTTTTGCTTCATCTTATGCATCAGCAACATATCATCTCCGCTTGCCAGATCATCAATGCCTTTGAATTGTCCCACTTCATAAAATGCATCTTTCCGGTAAGCAATGTTTGCCCCGTTGCACATTGTATGATGCCCTGCGGATACTGCGGCGGCTGTAATTCCCTGCAGGCTGATAAAATCTAGCAATTGAAAAGTTGATAAAAAAGAATGTTCGTCAGTGAACATAACAGGCGCAGCAACAAATACCGGCTGTTTTTCCTGTATGAATGCATCATACAATGTCAACCATTGATCGCTGACCATACAATCAGCATCAGTCGTTACGATCCAAGCTCCGGTGCTTTGCGATATGGCGATCTCGATCGCTTTTTTCTTATAGGCATTCAATTGTTTGCCATCCAGGTAATCCGTCAGGTTGAGCAAATGAAGATTGCCATATTCCTGTTGCATTGAGCGGATGATGGATTCTGTTTGATCGGTAGAATGATCATTGATCACGATGACATCAAACAAGCCCGACGGGTAATTTTGTTGCAGTATTGATTGAAGACAATTCCTGATATTATCTTCCTCGTTTCTTGCGGGGATAATAACGGAGAATTTTGTTTGGGGTTGCAGAGCCTTATCGATTTTGAATAATGGCAAACCTAAATACCAGTGCCTGTATATAAGTATGAGCAGGCAATATGCCAACAATAAAACAGCAGTGATCACAACTACGGGCCAATACATGCGGCAAAGAAACTTAATATTATTCAACATTCGCGAAGTGGAAGTATCAATCGGGAGTAGTGAGTAGTGAGTCGGCAACTGACCACTCACTACTCACCATTCACGAGCAACTCGGCAATAAGCGATACATGTTTTTCCCTCAACAGTTGGTGCCCGGCTTCTATTTCTGTTACCGTAACAAGATCGCCTGCATTTTTACTGAAATGATGGCCGTGTTTGGCTAATATCACCCGGTCATATTTGCCGAACAACATTTTTACCGGGATCTTATTTTTTTGAATGATATCTTTTAAGACACTTAACCGCGGCCTGAACATCCGCATCGTGGTCCAGCGACGGTATAAGGTCATCCGCTGCTCAACATCATCCAAATAATAGTGAATGAATTTGAGCAGGCTGTTATTATAAATGCCCAGGCGGCTCAGCAGGTCAAGCAACCCGTTCATGATAAACGGGTGTTTCATTGAAAATGCAAACAGGCGATTACCAAGTTTTGTGCGTGTTGCCAGCCACTGCCATTTGTTTTTGTGAAGGCCGTCGGTAGCAATCAGCACCACTTTACTAACCTGTTGTGGAATCAGTTGCAGTAATTGGAGTGCCACCCTGCCGCCCATGCTGTAACCTAGAAAATGCATTTGCTGGCGCGAAGGATTGAGGATATCAATGATCGAAAGCATATCCGAAGGATCAAACAGCAGTCCTTCCTGCCAGTCGGTATTGCCATGAAAAGGGAAGTCGACCGCGATCAGCGTGAACCGTTCTCCCAGGGTTTCCTCCAGAACCGCGAAAGAGCGGGCATCCTCACCATATCCATGAAAACAAAACAGCAGGTCGGGGCCATGGCCATATTGGGTATAGTGGATATGCGAATTGCGGAACAGGAGATAGTCAGTTTTCATAAAACAATTCCGAAAAATAAGGGTTTATTCTTGGTCATGTCAAAGAAACGAACTTATTTTGAAATTAGTTGCATAACTAACTATATGCCAAACAACCAATTTAAAAGAGGAGAGCTTTACAGCGTGATCAATGGCATGGCATCAACCGCCGTGGCAAGGAGATTGCAGAAGAATTTCAGGCAATCGGGGCTGGAAATAACCATTGAACAATGGAGCGTATTGTACCATCTGTGGAAAGAAGATTGTTTGAGCCAGCAGGAACTCTGCAACCGAACGTTCCGGGATAAACCCAGTATTACGCGGTTGATCGATAACCTGGAAAAACAGAAATTGGTTAAACGGATGCCATCCAAATCAGACAGGCGCATCAACCTGGTCTGTTTAACCGATGCCGCCAAAGAACTGCAGGACCGCACCATCGACCTGGCCAATCAAACGATGAGCGAGGCATTGGTGGGCGTGAACAAAGAGGAGATAGAACTGGTGAAGCAGGTGTTTCAGAAGGTGTATGATAATTTGACGTGAATGGTCAATAGTGAATAGTCAATCGAGAATTCACTATTGCCTATTCACTATTCACGAATAAAGTCTTTTAAAATAATAAAAAGTCAAACATGGAATCCACCAAACAAACCAATGCGCTGCAGGGCGGCGAGTGGTTGATCAAAGAAAGCAATCCGTTCGATACATTCACTCCCGAAGATTTTAACGAGGAGCAGACAATGGTCCTGGACATGTGTGCTCAGTTCCTCGATACGGAGATCCTGCCAATCATTGACCGCATTGATAAAATGGAACCGGGCCTGATGCCATCCTTACTTGAAAAAGCTGGGCAGCAGGGATTGTTGTCAACTTCATTTCCCGAAGAGTATGGTGGGCTGGGAAAAGATTTTATCACATCTTCTATTGTGAATGAAGGATTGGGTGGCGGTTATTCTTTTTCCGTTGCAGTGGCGGCGCATACAGGTATCGGTTCATTACCCATTTTATATTTTGGTACAGAAGAACAGAAACAGAAATACATTCCCAAACTTGCATCGGGCGAATGGAAAGGCGCTTATGGTTTAACAGAACCAAACAGCGGCAGTGATGCATTGGGTGCCAAGACCTCAGCGAAACTGAGCGAGGATGGAAAACATTATATCGTTAACGGGCAAAAATGCTGGATCACGAACGGCGGTTTTGCCGATGTATACACTGTATTCGCCAAAATAGACGGCGATAAATTCACAGGCTTTATCATCGAACGCGGATTTGAAGGATTTACACAGGGACCCGAGGAACATAAGATGGGGATCAAAGGATCATCTACTGTACAATTGTATTTCCAGGATTGTAAAGTACCCGTAGAAAATGTATTGGGTGAAATTGGCAAGGGCCATTTGATCGCTTTCAACATCCTCAATATCGGCCGTTTGAAATTATGTGCCGCAGCATTGGGTGGTTCCAAAAGAGCTACTACTACTTCTGTCCAGTATGCAAAAACAAGGGAACAGTTCAAACTGCCGATCGCGAAATTCGGCGCCATCAGGCATAAGATGGCAGAGATGGCCATCCGCATGTGGGTTTGTGAGAGCGCTTTGTTCCGCACTGCAAAATGGATAGATAACCGCGAACACGAATTGTTGAATAATGGTAAAACATTTGCGGAAGCGTTGCTAGGCGCTGCAGAAGAATATGCCATCGAATGCTCTATGCTGAAAGTATATGGCAGTGAAGTATTGGATTTTGTTGTGGATGAAGGTGTGCAGATACATGGCGGTAATGGTTTTAGCGATGAGTATCTGATATCAAAAGCGTATCGCGACAGCCGCATTAATCGCATCTATGAAGGCACCAACGAGATCAATCGTTTGCTGACCGTTGATATGATGTTGAAACGTGCCATGAAGGGAAAACTCGACCTGATGACACCTGCTATGGCGGTTCAAAAGGAACTGATGAGCATTCCTGATTTTGGATCGGAAGATGAAGGTGCATTTGCCAAAGAGCGCAAATACATTGCCAATTTCAAGAAAGCCATTCTCATGGTTGCCGGCGCCGCTGTTCAAAAATTGATGATGCAGCTCGATAAAGAACAGGAAGTGCTGATGAACATCGCCGATATGGCTATAGAAACTTTTAATGCAGAAAGCGCCATGTTGCGTGTAATGAAACTGGCAGATAGTAAAGGGGAGGCTGCAGTTAGTATTCAAATGGATATCATGCGCACTTACCTGTATGATGCTGCCGATCGTATTAATAAAGCTGGTAAAGATGCACTCAACAGTTTTTCAGATGGTGATGAACTGCGCATGATGCATATCGGACTAAAGCGGTTTACCAAACTGGAACCTTATAATACCAAAGACGCCCGGCGCCGGGTTTCAGATAAACTTGTAGCAGATAATGGCTACCATTTATGATAAAAACCGTAAAAAATTATTAACTTTCATAAAGTTTTTTAATATTTGGTTTTTGTTTCACGGTTGCTTGCTAAAACAAAGCCTCATTGCTGTAAGGTGATGAGGTTTTTTTGTTTGTCCATGGACCATCGACCATGGTCCATGGACCGGGACTCCTCAATTTTTTTCCTGCCTATAACATCAGTATCCCATTTATATTTTTAACTTCATCTGATGAAGATTATACTGACAGCCTGCCTTGTTTTGATCTTATCACAAACAATGGCGCAAAATACGCCGCCGCGATATGTTCTTGGAAGATCCGGTGGAAAATTGCCTGCCCTTTTATACGGCCAGGGCGCCGACAGGTTGGGTGGTGCCAAAATCGGTTATATTGATACGAACGTGATCCTGCGCGTAATAGATTCTACCAAAGAATTTTACAACATACAGCTTTCAAAATTTCATACTGCCTATATCGAAAGAGCATACATGAAATTTGACAGCATACCTGCCGAGAAACCATTTTACCTGACAAATTCTTTTATCGCAAAAGCAGATACAACACAAGGTGATACTACGCATGACATTGTAGCGATCAGCATGGAAGAAAAGCTGCCTTATAAAAGCTGGATGGAGATCAATCCCTCAAAGATCATCATAGATATTTATGGGGTTCAAAGCAATACGAACTGGATCACACAATTGCATACTTTAAAAGAAGTAAAAAATGTGTATTACAACCAGGTAGAAGATGATGTGGTTCGCGTTACCATTGAATTACAGCATCGCCAGCATTGGGGTTACAGCATTGGTTACAAAGGAAAGGCACTTGCCATCCGCGTAAAACGGCAGCCTGAAAAATTAGACCTGCGTTTCATGAAGATTGCTATTGATGCCGGCCATGGCGGTACCAATACCGGCACAGGGGGCATACATGCGAAGTACACAGAAAAATACTATACCCTGCTTTTTGCCAAAGCCTTACAAAAAGCATTGAAACAAAAAGGCGTGAAGAATATCGTGATGACACGCACGGAAGACACCAGCTTTGATAACAAGGACCGTATATTATTTCTCCAGAAAGAAAACCCGGATGTGCTCATCAGCCTGCACCTTAATTCAAGCAGCAATGCGCAGGTGAATGGGGTGAGTACTTATTATAAACATATCGGCTTCCGTCCATTAACGCAGGCAATACTAAGTCGTATGCTGGAATTAAAACTGAATGAGTTTGGCAATGTGGGCAGTTTCAATTTCGTGTTGAATCAACCCACTGATTTCCCTAATAGTCTTGTTGAAGTTGCTTTTATGAGCAATGAAGATGATGAAAGAAAAGTATTGCGTGCAGCTTTTCCTGATGATGTAGCGAAGAAGATCTACCTGGGACTAACTGATTGGTTGAAGGGGTTGAAATGATTTTGAAATTTTGAAATTGGCAGATTTTGGAATTGATCCTAATGCGTGATTGTTTCGCAATCCGAAATCTCCCAATTTCCCAATTCCAAAATTTCCCAATTCGGTCAGTGTTTGATGAACCGCTCAAAAAACTCCATAGTCCTCAACATCTGATCAATTCGCTGGCGGTTGTTTCCGCTTCTTGTTAATTCGTGTGTGCCGCCGGGATGACGTACATACTCAACCGTTCTGCCCAAAACTTTCAAACTCTTGTATAACATCTCACCTTGTATCACGCCTGTGCGCAGATCATTCTCTCCATGAAAGATAATATAGGGGGTGTAAATATTTTGCACATAATTGATCGGTGATTCTCTCTGGATATTGGCTTTGGTTGCAGCCTCCCAGGGATAGCCGCCAAAATAATTCGGAACGAGGCGCCATGCATTTCCTTCACCAAAAAAAGTTCCGAGATCGTATACACCGCGTTGCGAACAGGCTGCTTTAAAACGCTGGTCGTGGCTGATGATCCACGCCACTAAATACCCCGCATAAGAACCACCGGTAACTGCCAAACGTGAAGTATCAATAAAACCACCGGCGCCGGCTTTGTCGAGATAGGTTAATACATCTGATGTAGGGCCCGTGCCCCAATCATTCACATTGGCACGCAGGAATTCGGAACCATAGCCACCGGATCCCCTTGGATTACCATACACCACTACATAACCTTTGGCGCAATAATATTGGAACTCGTGCCACATAGAACTTTCACCCGGCCCCCACATCGCAGTCGGTCCGCCGTGGATGTCTAAGATGGTTGGATATTTTTTACCTGCTTCATAGTTGGCTGGTTTCATTATCCAGTACTCAACGGTTAATCCTTTTTCATTTACAAAACTTTTCTTTTCAGGAAAGCTGAGTTTTTTTGTTTTGATCCAGTCGTTGAAATTGGTGATGCGTTTTATACTTTTACCGGCTGCATCGCAGGCATATAATTCAAACGGATCGGCCACTTCTGTTTTTACAAAAACGATTTTATTTTTACTTAGATCAAAACTGCCTGCGCCGGAATTCATATCTGTTAATGCTTCCACCTGTTTGGTTTGCACATCGGCGCGGTAAATAGGTGCGCCGCCATTGCTTTGCGCGCTGAAATAAATATATTTTTCATCATCGCTCCAGGTAAAATTTCCTTTGTTCCGGTCGAAGGGAATATTGACGATATCTTTTGCCGTACCGTTCAGCGGCATAACAGCCATCACCGGAATATCCACAAACCCGGTGCCGCCATATTGGAACGCCAGCCATTTGCCTGAGGGAGAAAGTTTTGCTCCACCATATGTTTTTCCTTCAGCGCCTAAAATGGTTCTTAGATTCTTGCCATTTGCGTCCACGATAAAAATTTCACTTTCGAGTGAGCGGTCAGGATGTTGTGTATCATCCATATCTCCTGTAAGAATGAGTTGTTTTCCATCAGGTGTAAAATCCGCACCGTTGAAACGATAAAAGCCATGTGTAACAGCCACAGGTTGCGCACCAACCTCCACATTCATGATGAAAAAATGATTGAAAGAAATCTCTGAACTGGTAGTGGATTCTTCCTGGAAGTTCAGCTTATCGATCACTTTTGCTTTCTTGTCGTTCACATTGTTTTCTAAATAAGCCCTGATCTCATCCATGTTTCCGTCGGGATCGGGTTTTGCGTTATTGGCGATCAGTTGCGTATTCTTTTCAAATCCCGGTTTTTCATAGGGCCATTTGGGAATTTCTTTTTTAGGATTGAGTTCCGCATCTTTCAAAAGATCCTTCAAAGTAATGCTCGATGAAAAGAGTACCTGTTTTCCATCCGGGCTCCATTTGGGAGAAGATGCGCCGTATTTGAATTTGGTGAGTTGAATGGGTTCTCCGCCATCAAACGACAATAAGAAGATCTGGGCCTTGGTATCCACCACTCTTACAAAAGCGAGTTGTTTTCCATCGGGGCTCCAAGCCGGTTGTGAAGCACCTTCTTTAGCAGTGAGGGCCTTGGGCGCAGAAGAGCCGTCGGTTGGCGCTACATAGATCTGGTTGAGGTATTTGAATTCCCATTTTGTATCACCATCGGGCTCGATATTATTGACCACAAAAGCCACTTTGCTTCCATCAGGACTGATAGTAACGCTGCTGAGCTGTTTTATTTTCAGCATATCAGTTACTTTGATCAGTTCATTGCCATTCTGGGCAAACAGTACAGGCCCTGTGCAGACGCCCAGTAACATGAATAGTTTCTTCATAGCGTTGGTTTGGATGGGTAAAATACAAATAAATTGTCTTTGCCCACGATCTGAAGAGCGTGGCAAGAATGTATTTTTACTCCCTAAATCTAAATTATGAGCCAATTAGTAGAAGAATTCAATACCTACCGCGAAAAGATGAACGAGGTAATCCTCAGCAAGAATAACCTCGTGATGAAACGCCTCTGGAACTTAGACACCAACACCTACGAGGAAGGCGCCCTGGACAAAAAGACCAAGGAAATGCTGGGCCTGGTAGCGAGTATGGTGCTTCGTTGTGATGACTGCATCAAATACCATCTTAGCAAGAGCCATGAGTTGGGGGTGAATACCGAAGAAATGTACGAGATATTTGCGGTAGCAAATATTGTAGGCGGAACGATCGTGATCCCCCATACCCGCAGGGCGGCTGAATATTGGGAGGAACTGACAGGCAATTAGTAATTAATAGTTAGTAATTAGTAATTTTTTAGGACTTTGTGCCGTATTTTAGTGCCCCGCCGGCCTCAAGGCCGGAACGGTTTTCAATTACTAATTACTAACTACTAATTACTAATTAACAGAGAGATGTCTGAAACAGCAACAGCTACACCCGCAGCACCCGTATTGACAGCTAAAGATTTTGCGACTGACCAGGAAGTTCGTTGGTGCCCCGGTTGTGGGGATTATTCGATCCTTGCACAGGTACAGAAAGTGATGCCGTCTATCGGTATTCCCAAAGAAAATATTGTGATCATCAGCGGTATCGGTTGCAGCAGCCGTTTCCCGTATTACATGAATACCTATGGTATGCACAGCATCCATGGCCGAGCGACAGCGATTGCCAGCGGTTTGAAAGCTGCGAGGCCCGAGCTGAGTGTGTGGATCGTTACCGGTGATGGGGATGGACTGAGCATTGGCGGTAACCATACCATTCATTTATTAAGAAGGAATTTTGATGTGAATGTGTTGCTGTTCAATAACCAGATCTATGGTTTAACGAAAGGACAATACTCACCAACTTCTGAGCCTAATAAGGTTACCAAAAGCACTCCCTTCGGAAGCATCGACCACCCGTTCAATCCATTGGCATTGGCGATGGGTGCAGATGCCACTTTTATCGCGAGAAGCATGGACCGTGACCCGAAGCACCTGCAAAGCATGCTTACCAGGTCATACCAGCACAAAGGCTCATCTTTCTTAGAGATCTACCAGAACTGTAACATTTTTAATGACGGCGCTTTTGAAATATTCACTGAAAAATCGACCAAGCAGGATGAAGCTTTGTTCCTGGAGCAGGGCAAACCATTGATATTCGGTGCCCAGCAAAACAAGGGTATCAAGATAGATGGATTGAAACCTGTGGTTGTGGAATTGGGAGATGGAGTAAGTGCCGATGATCTATGGATCCACGACGACAAAGATTTCTTTAAAGCACAAACCCTTGTGCGCATGTTTGATGACCCAACAAAAACAGGTATACATTTCCCGCGTCCGTTCGGTGTTTTCTTTGAAGTGGACAGGCCATGTTACGAAGATGGTATGGCGATGCAGATAGAGGAAGCGATCGCTTCCAAAGGCAAAGGCAACCTGGATAAATTATTGCGTGGGAAAGAAGTGTGGGAGATCATGTAAGAATGAACTAACGATAAAAAATAACAAAGCCCTTGCAAATGTGAGGGCTTTGTGTTAAAGGGGGATCATAAGTGCGCGATCTCATGCTTCACCGCAAACATCACCAGCCCGATCCGCGAGGCCACTTTTAATTTCTCAAAAAGGCTGTCACGGTAACCATCAACCGTGCGCGGACTAAGAAACATTTCGGAAGCGATCTCTTTGTAAGATTTATCTGTGCAGAGCCAGCGCAGGAATTCTTTTTCACGGTCGTTCAGGCCCATGGCTATCTGCTGCTGCAATTCTTCTTTTTCTTCGGGGCTGGTATTGATAGTCTGAACGATGTTCTTGTAGAGAATCTCGTTAATGTAAAGCCCTTTGTTCAATACTTCTTCCATGGCTTGTTTCAACTCATCCACTTCGGTGTCTTTGAGTAGGTAACCTTTGGCGCCGCTCCGGAGCATTCGGATCACTACACGTTCATCGTTGAGCATACTTAATGCGATCACTTTCATGTCGGGATGATTGGCATTGATCCATTGGGAGGTTTCATACCCGTTCATAACCGGCATAGTAACATCCAGTATCACGATATTCGGCAGGTTATCGGGATCGAGCATCTGGATAAAATGCCGGCCATTATTGGCCTCAAACAAAACGGAATACCCATCAAAATGATGAATGATCTTGGCGAGCGCGTTGCGCAATAATACATGGTCATCCACCAGTACAACTTTTGGCATACGAAATGATTTTTTTTGGTTAATCAATTCAGTACAATTGGGTGGCACAAATTGCAGGATTCCGCTGGACGAAACAACCGTTAAAACACCCATTTTTTTAGGGTACAAGCTACCTTGCCGGGGAAATAGAGCTTTTCTACTTTTATGCCGGGACAAGAAGTTATAGCTGGCTTTTTCTCCCATTCAGTTTTCACTGGGGGTTACAGACAAACAGAAGGCGGCACAAGGCCGCCTTTATTATTATTATCACGAATTACACGAATTAGCACGAATTGTGTGATCGGAATGATTCATGCTACTGCAAAGTTTTATCCGCATTTTCGAAAATGCGTTTCTTCTTCCAGTTGTACCAGGGGTGTGGCATTGTTTTCTTCATTAATGTATCAATACCACGCATGCCAAACAATTTCCAAACGCCGTTTAGTTTACCGCTTAATGAGGGTTGCAGTGCACGCAGGCTCATGGCAAAACCGCTGTCGAGGTATTCCATATGATGCCAGTAACCGGCAGGCATAAACAGTGTATCGCCGTGATCTAAGATGAGGTCGTAGCCTTTCGCATTTCTCAAGGCAGGAAATTTTTCATAGTCGATCTTACTGTTCTTTGCATCATAGTAATTGCTGAAATCCGCCAGGCTCAATACCTCAAATGGCTTGCGGTATAATTTGTATTGTTCTTCGTTTGGAAAAAGCAATACCCTTTTTCTCCCGCTGAATTGTGTGTGCAGAATATGGCTCACATCAATATCAAAATGCATATGGGTGATGGATGTTTGTCCGCCTGTGAACAGCATCGGGTATTTTTTTACAAAGCCTTTCATCAGATTCTCGGGCCAGGTAAAATCGTTGATCAGTTCCGGGGCATGGTCAAAAATATTGAACAGGAAGATCCGCCAGGCGGCAGGGCCCTGTTTGATCATGTCGATGTATTCACCAAAAGTTTTATAATCGTCAGCAGTATTGATGGGGGTGTACGCATCGCTTTTTACGTTATTGTAAAGCGCCACTTTCTGATCGCCCACCAATGCTTTAAAATAATCCCAGTTCCATTTCTCGTAAGCCGGCCAGCTTTTTGCAAGGTTCTTTATAACCAGCGGCCGCATGGGATAGTAATAGTTCTTCTTAAAATCTTCTGCACTGATATCGTCTACCACATCTACGGGGCGTAATTGCATTGGTTAAAGCGTTTGGGCAAAGGTAGGAAAGAAGAAGCTTTTAGCCATTAGCAGTTAGCTTTTAGCAAATTGCTAACAGCTAATGCCTAACGCCTAATAGCTTAATTTCGCAGCATGCTACTACATATCCACCCCGATAACCCCAACCCCCGACATATAAAGACGGTGATAGAATGCCTGCTGGATGGGGGAGTGATCATTTATCCCACAGATACGATCTATGGTCTAGGTTGTGATATATTTCAACACAAAGCAATCGAAAGAATTGCCCGCATTAAAAATATTGATCCGGCCAAAGCGCAACTGAGTTTTGTTTGTTACGACCTGAGCGATCTAAGCAAATACACCAAGAGTATATCAACACCTTTATACCGGTTGCTGAAAAACTATTTGCCCGGCCCTTATACATTCATTCTTCCTGCCAGTAAAGAAGTGCCTAAAATATTGCACAGCAAAAAAAATACGATCGGCCTGCGTGTTCCTGATAATAATATTGCGCGAACGATCGTGCATGATCTTGATCATCCTTTGCTTTCGGCTTCTTTGCCAGGTGAGATGGTGGAAGAATATACCGATCCCGAATTGATGCACGATAATTTTGAGAAACTGGTAGATATCGTGATTGATGGCGGTATCGGCGGAATGGTGCCTTCTACGGTTGTGGATTGTACACAGGATGAATACGAAGTGATCAGGCAGGGCGCGGGTGAATGGCTGGAGGTTTAATCGTAGTCGAGTTCAGCATCCCTCAACCGAAGTTCCAGTTCATCTATATCAGGAATAGAATCAAACAGCCCAACGGTTTTTGGTTCAATATTATAACTCATGCGGTGATATTTGCACAAGCCATGTTTTTCAATAGCAATACGATGCTCAAGTGTTCCATAGCCTTTGTTCTTATCCCATCCATATTGCGGGAATTCTTCATGTAGTTGCTGCATGTAATCATCACGGTATGTTTTGGCTAAGATACTCGCGGCAGCAATGGATGCATAGATACCATCTCCCTTGATAATACAATGATGGTGTATATCCCTATAAGTAACAAAGCGATTTCCATCGATCAACAATAAACGCGGCTGCGGATTAAGTTGCTCGATGGCTAAATGCATGGCTTTGAATGAGGCGCGTAAGATATTGATCTGGTCTATCTCTGGACTATCCACCTGCGCCACGGCCCATGCAATGGCAGAGGCTTCAATCACTTCACGTAACATTTCACGGTCCTTAGCAATTACCTGTTTGCTGTCGTTTAACAAGGGGTGAAAAAAATCCGCAGGCAAAATTACTGCAGCAGCAAACACCGGTCCCGCATAACATCCACGCCCAGCTTCATCAGCGCCCGCTTCAATATGTTCTATTTGATGATAGGATAACAGCACAGGGGCAAAATTCAGCAATCCAGGAGATATTCCAAATTAAAAACAGCTTTGAGCTTTGAGCCGTGAGCTACGAGCCTAACTCTCCGGCAGCAGACTTCTTAATTATTGCAAGCTTAGGCTCGGAGCTCACGGCTCAAAGCTCATGGCTCAGAAGCCTTACCTTTGTTACTCCTTCCGAAACTCGCAGCATATGAACACAGAAGCACGGTCTTCAAAATTGGTAGCAACCTGGTTATTGATAGGAGTGGGCATGACGGTGATCCAGATCGCACTTGGCGGTATCACCCGCTTAACGGGCAGTGGGTTATCCATTACACAATGGGATGTGATCACCGGATCTTTACCGCCGCTTAACGAACAGCAATGGATGGCCGAGTTTACTAAATACCGGCAGACACCGCAATACCACCTGCTGAATTTTGAATTTACGCTCCGCGATTTCAAATTTATTTTTTTCTGGGAATGGTTCCATCGTTTATGGGCAAGAACACTGGGGTTGGTATTCGCGGTTGGTTTTGTCTGGTTCCTCATAAAAAAGCATTTCAAAAAAGAAATGATCAGGCCGCTATTGATCCTGTTTTTATTAGGTGCTTTACAGGGCGCCATAGGATGGATCATGGTGGCGAGCGGGTTAACGGGCGATGCGATCTATGTAAAACCAACCAAACTCGCACTTCATTTTATTTTTGCTTTAGGATTGCTGTGTTATTGTTTCTGGTTCGCCCTGCAACTGCTCGTTAAAAAGGAACAGGTTGTCTGCAACACTTCTTTGAGAAAATGGAACATCGCTATTCTCTGTATTCTTGTTATTCAATTATTATACGGTGCATTAATGGCCGGGCACAAAGCTGCTACGGCGGCTTCAACATGGCCAACCATTAACGGCGATTGGGTGCCGGGTAAGTTAATGGCCGATCAGCCCTGGTCGCTTAACTTTATTGATAATAAGATCCTGATCCATTTTATTCATCGCGGACTGGCATACATTTTATTTGTGTTGATAGCCATATGGTCTGTTAAACTTTTCCGTACCAAAGGCTCCATGCTTTTTGAAAAAACAAAATGGTTTCCTTTGATCATTGTAATAGCACAAGCTTTACTGGGTATCATTACTGTAGTAACAAGTACCCGGATTGTTCCGGGCCATTGGGGTGTATTTGAATGGATGGCTCAGTTGCACCAGTTAACGGGAATGTTGTTGTTGCTATCGGTAGTTTGGATGTTGTTTATTGTAAGGAAGAAAAAATTGTCGAATTAACTAATTGCGAATTGGCGGATTTGTTAATTCGTCATTTTTTGCAATCCGTTAATGCATAAATCCTTTAATTCTTTATTCGAAAGTCTTGCTATGAAGAAATACCTGGTTGGTATCTGGCGCTCCCTGCCTTTACAACTTTTCCTCCTGCATTTTCGCAGGTACCAGGTATTCCTTGTATTCTGGTATATCCTGTTTGCAACCGTGGCAGGTAAGTTCATGTTTACTTTCGGCGCCAACTCACTTTTTTTAGCGCCTGAATATTTTGGCGAGGTAACACCTGTAAGCACCGGCATTGTTGGTTTTGCGATCGGCATTTTTATCATGAGCTGGAACATTACCACGTTTATCCTGCACAGCAAAAATGTAAGGTTCCTTGCCACTACAGCCCAGCCGTTCTTAAAGTATTGCATCAATAATGCAGGCATACCTGTAATCTTCCTGGTCTTCTATCTTGTTAGAGCGGTTAATTACGCACGTTATGAGGAATTGCTGCATGGGAACGATGTACTATTCCTGGTAGGCGGTTTTACAGGTGGAATTATTGTTTCCATCTTTATTGCTTTTATTTATTTTTTTGGAGCAGATAAGACCATCTACCGAACCATGGGCACTGTTATCAACAGCGCTAACACCAGGTATAACGAGATCATAAAAAAAACACAACTTCCCAAAGATGAAAAGACCGAACTGGATGTGGAATGGTTCCTCAGTGCAAAATTCCGTTTACGCAAACCGAGGGATGTAAGACATTATAGCGATGATTTTCTCAACTCCATTTTTAAACGCCACCATGTTGCTGCCGTGCTCGCCATCGCTATCGCTTTTATTTCTTTGATATTGGTTGGGTATAGTTCCGATACGCGTTTGTTCCAGGTGCCTGCCGCGGCAAGCATCACTGTTTTTCTTGCGATCGTGATCTCGGTGGTTGGTGCTTTGTCGCTTTTCCTTCGTACATGGGCCATTCCATTATTGGTGATATTATATATCGGGCTGAATATTTTGTATGAGAAAGAGATCATCGATCCGCGAAACAAAGCATACGGACTCAACTATCTCAACAAAACGGAACGGCCCATCTACGACAGGCAAACAATCCGCGCTTTGGCCAGCGATAGTAATATTGAAGCCGATAAAAAATATATCATCGAATTATTGAACCGGTGGAAGGCCAAACAAAAAACAGCCAAGCCGATTTTATATATTATCAATACAAGTGGTGGCGGTGCACGAAGCGCCGTGTTCACCATGAATACCCTGCAAAGGTTGGATAGTTTGTTTGGTGGACAGTTGATGGATCAAACCCTGCTCATCAATGGTGCATCGGGAGGTATGTTGGGTGCCGCTTATTTCAGGGAACTGTATTATGAAAAGATCAAAGGCGCTCCCATTAACCTGCAGGATAAACAATACGCGGATAATATTTCGAAGGACCTGCTTAGCCCACTGTTCTCTTCTTTTGTTACACGCGATATGATGGGACCCGTGCAGAAATTTGAAATGGGAGGACATTCTTACACCAAAGATCGCGGGTATGCATTTGAACAAAAACTGAATGAGAATACGCATGGCGTTCTGTCAAAAACATTGCAGGATTATGTTGAGCCCGAGGCACAGGTATTGATACCCCTGATGTTCTTTAATTCTGTGATCAACCGTGATGGCAGAAAAATGATCATGAGTACACACCCCACCCGTTTCCTGATGCGTTCGCAATCGGATACCAATAATATTACTTCGGTAGATCCGGATGCAGTTGATTTTAATTCTTTTTTTGAGAAGCAGGGATCGATGAATATCAGCATACTTTCTGCTTTGCGCATGAATGCCACTTTCCCTTACGTACTACCCAATGTTTGGCTGCCTACCAACCCGATCATTGATGTAATGGATGCAGGCATACGTGATAATTTTGGACAGGAAACCTGCCTTCGTTTTATAGACGTGTGTAAGGAATGGCTACAGGCGAATACCAGTAAAGTAGTATTGCTGCAGATCCGCGACAGGAGTTTAGGCGACTGGGATAAACCAAATGGCGACTACAGCCTCATTAATTCGCTAACACAACCGTTTACAATCTTACAAACCAACTGGTATAAACTACAGGACTACTACCAGCACGATCAACTCGAATATTTGTTTGATGCTTACGGCCCGCAATTTCACCGGATCTGTTTTCAATACGTACCGTCTAAAGATGATGCGCCTGCGAGTTTGAGTTTCCACTTAACGGCTGCTGAGAAAAGAGATATCGCGTTGGCACTGGATAATCCAACGAATATGGAGCAGTTTGAGAAATTGAAAAAGATCATGAAATAAAGCTTTTGGAAAGTTAAAACTTTCCAAAAGCTTCTATAAATACCTATTCTATTGTTTCTTCTTTCTTCTTGGTCTTTGTATTGGTTTCATTTTTCTGCTGCAGAAGGCCAAACCTGAAACCTGCATGGATATCAAGTTGACGTGTTTCCCCACTGATGAAAGTTGATAACAGGCTGCCCGATCCTATAAACAATGAACCCAGGTTTAGAGCGATACCCGCGTTGTAGTTATTAATGGCATTGTGCGTAATAGGAAGATAGATCCCAAAACCTTTGCTTTCAAAACGCGGTGTTATCTGGAAATAATTATAAGAACCGGCTACCTGGTAATCCTGGTCGCTGTTTTTCAACATGAAAGAACCTGCAACATTTAAGAAAAATCCAGCACCTACATTCAGGTCAAGATCCAGCGCAAGTGTGGATGGCAATTGCATAATGAGTTCATTGCCCACACTACCCGTTTTGGTGATCGACGGGGTAGCTTTCATCATGGCTGTATTCAGATCTTCAAAATTTCCAATGCCATAAAAACGTTTTAAGCTGATGGTATCGCCTGTATTTGCACTGGTAGCGAGCTTGTAGACACCACCAACCGGTGCTACTTTATTAAACTTAATGGAACCCATGTCTTTTAGTGCAATGCCCAGTCTCAACACGTACTTGTTTTTATCTTTCCTCAATTCGTCATTGCTCACTTTATATTTATCCAGGTTAGGTCTTAACTCATAAACCAACCCGAAATCTGTTCCAATACCCGAGCCCACCGAACTGCTAAAAGAGGGAAGTGCAAAACCCGTCTTGCCGGTGAAACCGTAGTTAAAATTTCCCGTGCCTGACTTTATGTAAGGATTATCGGGTGCTTGTTTACCAAGGGTGCCTTGCAGGTTATTCACTGTAAGAAAACCGGCTCCGAGGCCACTGAGATACTTTAAGGTCAAGCCGACTTTTATAAAATGTACACCGCTTTCGATTACTGGTCTTGAATAACTCAATCCTATTTCGGACCATGAATAACTGGAGAGTGCAACCCCGTTCTGCGAAAGTGTAACAGGAGCTGTGGGCGGCTGACTCTTATTTTCAAGAAGATTTAATAAACTTCCATCGAGGCCTATCAGGTTGATATGATTGCGCAGCCGGGTAGTGATGGCGAATGAATTTTTTTCGCTTGCATTGAATAAAACCGAGGGTCCGAAAATATCTACGTTCGTCATTAAACGCACATTAGGTTGCGTTTCCCGTGTAAAGTATTTCGAAAGCGAATCTGCCGAAAACAATTTGAACATGTCTGCTGACTTAATCTTTGCGTAATTGTTGAGCACCCCGGCATGAACGGAAAGCAGGTTGATGTCCCACCTGTAACGACTGTCGGAAATGCTTGCCGGATTAAAAAAAACGCTGTTAACGCCTGCGTAATTTCCGGAATTAAAACCTGCATAATTCTGCGCAGGAAGTTTGATCATTGTAACGACCACTAATAATACTAACAGTATTTTTTTCATTTTTCGAGTTTTAGTTTTGAATGTGATTGGTATTACTGGTTTTTGTTTCTGATAAAAAAGAACTGGCCGCCTTCATCGTCTTTCCCAAAAGGATAAATAACCGGCTGGTTACTGGTGGATTGTTTAACACCGGGAGCAATGGCCGAATACAGGTCATACATAGAAAGGAATTTCTGGTCGTTAGCCTGTAGCGCTTTAATGATAAGTCGCATGAACTGGCTTTCGCCCGGAACTTTTTCAAGTCCGCCGCTTGTCATGATGTTCCGGCTTTTCATCGTGTATTCCATGTTGTAAGGAACCGAGATGACCTCGCCTTTAGTCTGTAATGAATTCTCCGATTTAAATGCACCACTATAACAGGCATCTGAAAGCATCAGGATATGGTTGGCCCTGCAGCCTGCTATCAGTGACTGGATATCGACATTGGAAATGTACTGGCTTTGCTTATTAGAAGATTCAGTAGTAAGCACCGGCACCCAGTAACCGAAAAGTTCGGTACCCTTTTTCTCAAATGTTCCATGCCCGCTGAAACAAATGATGAGGTTGTCAGCCTCCGTGAGGTTTTCAATTTTGCTGCTAAGCTTATCCATGATATCGGCTTTTCCCTTGTTGAAAAGCGTATCGATATTGGCTGCATCAAAATTGTATTTTTCTACGAGTACGGTTGTCAGCTCAGTTAATTCTTTGGTGGTTGATGGAAGTTTGTTCCATGTTTTTCCATCATAGTCGCTTTCTGCGATCAGAATGGCATGAAACTTTGGTGCAGCATCGGCAGGTATTGGTGGGATATCCGATCCGTCTGGCTGTTTGTACGACATCTTTGTGATGGTAAAAGTGGTAGCTGCTTCCGTGTTCCCGTTCCTGTCTGCGGCCTGTATCGTGAACTTGTCTTTCACTTTTACACTCGCAGAAAAAGAACCATCTTCATTTATATTCTGCACCGGCGCGCCATTGATCTTTACCCAGGCAATACCCGAGGGATCTTTTGCCTTCCCGCTTATAAATATATTTCCTGAAAGATCAGCATCTGCAAATACCCCCTGCCCGCGGGTAGCCACCGGTGTGATCAATGTGATTTCGGGCGGGGTAACATCTTTGTTTTTTTCAATCTTTATCTTCTCCTCTATCCGGGCAAGACTGGTTTTAAAGTTTGAATTTTTTTGAAAAGGATTCAACAGTTGCGCCTTGGTATAATATTCAGTGGCCAGTGCAAAACTGTCTGATCTTTCATACATTAAACCAATTGTTCCAAGCAGGTCTGCATAGATAGCCGGGTAATAACCGGATTTCATTCCCTTGTTATTTTTGTTATACTGGTTATATTCTGCTTTTGCTTTTTTTAGTAAGGCCAGGGCTTCTGTATTTTTTTCCCGATAGATATGATTCACCACGGCATCAACATAACTTCCCATGAATATCATGGAAGAATCGTTTGCCGGCAATAGGAGGTTCTTTTGTGTTAGTTCGAGATAGACCGAATATGCATCATGATAATTCTTGTTTGCGATATGGGTCAGCATCAGGTAGTAATAGGGTTTTACATTATTCGGATCAATTTCCTTCGCATCGTAAAAATTGGTAACAGCATTTGCATAAGAAGCAGTTTTATATTGTAACCACCCTCTGCTAACGCGGTATGCCGGATTGCGATATTCGCGGTCAACCACAAAATTGTATTGGAGTTCCGCATTTTCGAAATCGTTTTTTAGGAAATACGCGTTTCCCATATTATAAAATGCACCCGTATAACCGGTATCAATTTCCGCTGCTTTTTGAAAATCTTTAACAGCAGCCTCATAACTTCCATACAATAAATAAGCCTTTCCGCGATTATAATACGCCTCAGAATTGGTAGTAACTGAATTAATAAAGCGTGAGTAATCCAGGAAAGCTGAATCGTACTTTTCCAGCTTTAGATAAAGTTCTCCGCGTAAATTGTATGACCACGGTTTCGCAGCATTTATGGCAATACTCATTGAACAGGCTTCTAACGCAAGCGCGTAGTTCTCTTTTTTATTCTGCTCTCCTGCAAATTTGTAATAATACTCTGCACTTTTATTTTTTGGCAATTCTTTTTCCTGTGCGTTCAACGTATATCCAAACAATAAGAACGACATGAGGTAAAAAACACTTTTCATAGTCTATTTTTTTCAGGGGTTGATTAAATATGTTTGAGTCGTACAAAAAATACCATGTATGATTTGTCTCCGGCTATCGTTTCGTATTCAATTAAATTGTCTTTACTGGTCATTTTATCGTTGAGTTCGATCCTCGATGGAAGAAGCTCGCTGGTGGTTTTATAGAAACCATTTGTTTTGCCATTTTTTTGGAGTGAGTCAAGTATTTGTGCACAGTTCACAGAATCTTTACTGATCACAAAACACAGGTTTTCAATACCGGGAACATTATCGAGCTGAATGGAACTGCCGATGGCGGGAATAAAAAGATTTGACTGTTTCAGATCAATAAGGGCGCTTTCTTTTTTCGTATTATTTACAAGAGGAAAAATGGGATCAGCTGTCCGCCCGTCATAGGTAAAAACATAAATATAAGAAGCGCCTTCGTTTTTGATCTTCATCCTGTACTTAGTACCGGATACATAGCTGTTGCGAAAACCAAACAATGTAGTGTTGGATGGTAAAGTTTCTTCTTCAACTACACGCTGCCCTCTTTGTGCGGCGCCGCCAGCAAGTTTCTCAACGGCCATATCTTTTAAACATGAGTCACCGCATTTTTCTGTAAACTCAATGCTTCCCTTGAATACAAGTTGTTTTTTAGGAACTGTATCATAGTCATTCATGATATAAGCGGCCATCCCAAAATACCTGAAATCTTTATAGGAGATCCAGCAGATCCCTTCATTGCCCCATTCTTTACCCCAGCTGTTCATTACTTCAAATGATCCGCCGTTAACATCATCATTGTATCCTATTATACACATGGCGTGGCCACTATATTTACAGGCCTGTGAGGAGTAACTTGTAGCCATACACGATTTTACTTTTACAACGGTATCATATTCAAATTGAGCGGGCTGCCATATACCGGTTTTATCGATCCTGTCAAATGAAGCGGGGAGATGCGCAGAGATCACTACCGGTTTATTTTCGGAGAGGTATTGTTTCATTTTACCGATGGTCGCTTCTTTAAAAACCTTGTATGTTTCGTCATACTCGATCAGGCTCTGGAAATCTTTGATACCATAATTGTTGGCAGTGGTGGTGTCCTGGAGAGAAAAAATCTTTGAACAATTAAAGCCTACCTGCTTTTGTGTGAGAACGTTCCCATCTTTTTTCATGCGCTGCAAAGCGCTTGATATGGTGGAACCCATATTGCAGTTGTTGCCGTACCGTATTTTGAAATAGATATATTCAGGCGAGAAGGAGTATTTGGCAATGCTATCGCTGTAATTAGGATTTGCGCCCAGCCTGTTATAAATATAACTGATCGTTCGTCCTGCATACACGGTGGCCCATGCGGTACAGGTACCGGTCTGGCCCTGGTCGCCGATTGCGGGTGCAAACTGGCGGAGCGAGACGGCCGCTGGTAACTGCGCGCGGGATGATGCAACTCTTTCGGAAGCAACCGAAAATTCAGAAGGATCTGTTTCTTTATCGTAACCGGTGAAATGCGGTGTGTATTTGTTCTCTACCGAGTCGCTATTGGTAAGGATATTGTGAAACGTAGAGAAAAAAGAAATGGAATTGGGTTTGCCGATCGTTTCGTAAACCTGCGAATAACACATGTCCCTCAGGGAGTCGGTTGAGATCTGTTTATCCTTCCAGACACCCACCACAGAATTGATTATCGAAAGCATATCATTGGAAACATCAAAATAAGGCGAGATATCTGCCACTTTTTCTGATCTCCCGTTTCTTACAAAACCAAATCTATAGGTAGTGGGTATTGCCGGTTCATCATTCTTTTCATTCGAGTAAAGAAAAGCGGTATAAGGTACCAATAAGGTATCCCTATTGGTGGTCAATGGCCGTTGTACTTTTCTGGTATTGGAAATAGTTATCTCAAGAAAAAAACTATTCTTCCCTTCGACAGGATATTTTCTTTTGTCAAAAAGGTACTTATTGAAATTACCAACGATCACTTTTTTTGCACTCTTCAGTTCTTCTGGAATTATTTCTACAACAGAAGCACGGCCGCTTAACGACGAAGAATTTGCAGTTGTTCGCACGCATAGGGAAAGAACTTCTATCAAAAAATTATTCCTGCTTGTTGCATTTGGCGACGGCGAAAAAATGAAAGTGCCTTTTTCAGGAGAAATGGCGCGTACATTATCTTTTGCAGAGGAAAAGATCAACTTATCTTCCGGCAATAACCTGGTTCCGGCTTTTAGGTAGTTGCCATTCTCAAGCGTTACACGGCCATTCACTTTGGTTACAAAAAACTGTGCATGTACTGTTGTAAGAAAAGATAACGCCAATAAGGCGCAAAGAAATACCCATATTTTACTAAGTCTGTTCATCTGGTTGATACTTTTTATGTACGAAATAATAGATAGCCGAAAGCAGGGCTGTGGGAAGGAAAATGTTTACATATAGTCCGAATATGCTAACGGATAAAATGCTTATCAAAAACATGATACCGAAGAAAGAAGCAAAACCTTTTAGATACGCAGAAAAATGATGTGAAAAAATAAAACGGTACCTAAACCTGATAGCCGGCAATTCAAAATACCAGGTAAAAAAACTAAGTATAGAAAAACAGAGAAACATAAAGCCGATCCAGTAATAACTTATGATGTGCTGACCGACAACCAGGTTCAAATAAAGGTTGGCAAGTACAAGGGTACCGGGCATTTTTCCAACAGGTGTCGCGTGTTGGTCCTGGTCAAAATTCCCGATGAAAATGAGCTTGCCATCCAGGTATTTTTTTATGGATGTGGTGTCAAACTCGAATTGGTACAATAACTCACCTATGTTGTATGTTTTTTCTTTGACCCTTTTTTCATCTAGGTAATAAAACGGCCAGATATAGTTCATGGCCAGGTGTGATTTCTCTGTCCAAAACAAAGTGTGGTCATTCCATTTACCCTTGTTTACGTTCATGTAGATCTTTAATGGAGTGGATACATAACCAAGATTAGCATAGTTTAACCTGAACTTGGTAATATTCGAGCCATAAGTAACATAATCAGAAATGGAATAATCGCCTTTGTAAAGCGGGTATTTGCATCGGTTGTTCTCATCGAGTAAAATGGGTATGGAGAGATTTTTATTTTCCTTTATCACTGCCTGCAATAAACTATCCGTTGACAGATCAAAAGAATTGGGCAGGAAGAACTGCAGATCCAGCACTGTGTATTGGGGATGAATGTCTTTTCGGTTTATATACTTTAGCAGTTTAGCCACCTGCAACCTGTCTGAAATAGCAATTTGCCCCCAGGCCGTATCATTTACCAAAACAACATCTTTACCGGTATTAATGAATATCATTTTATTCGCTTCCGGCAGATCTGTATTACCAAGTTTGAATTTGACAAATGCCGTTTTTTGAAAGAAACTGTCTTCAACTGAAAAAGTATAAAAGGAATTAAGGTAAACCCATGATATAAGGCAAAACACCAACCCGCTGATAAAGCAGTAAAGGACTCTGTTAGTATTGATTATTTTTTTCGACATCGCATATTTTGGCTTACTGGCTATTGCACAGGATTACTGTAATTGGATTAGAGGGGAAAGAGTGACCTTTTTTGTTAGCGAAAACTGCAGTGTATCGGGGGAAAATAATAGACTGTGTGTATTAGTTATCGCGGATTCTAAAGTAGAACTCTATTCAGCCGTGAATTTCGCAACTGTGTGAATTACCATTTTTAAGTGGTGAGCGGCGTTTCTATTGAGTAAACTATTATTCCTTTTACAATTGATTTCCGGTCATTGACACAAAAAAAGCTACCATTGACAAAAAATAAATTTATCTATTGGGTGGATGCAATATTTTTAAACTGCCGCAAAAGAAAATTCCCCCGCAAATCCTATCTTAATTAAGCGATGTATTGTGTAATACATGATTTGTTTATTGGTAAAAACTAAAAAAGAAACAACTAAAGAATCTAAATGCATGCGTGGAGAAGCCGTAAGTAAAATTGCCATATCGAGTCAGAATGGGATCCTTTTCCTTGAACTGAATGAGATCATGTATGGGGAGGCCAGTAATAACTATACAAAAATAATTGTTACAGATGGCAGAACGCTTATCATATCAAAAACATTGCGCGATGTCCAGCGTGTGCTGGAGCAAAGCCATTTTCTGCGAATACACAGACAGTATATCATTAACCTGAATTATGTAACCCACTTTAACCGCAACGATTCCATTGTTACCATGGATAACCTGACAACCCTGCCGGTAGCGCGAAATCAAAAAGACAGGCTGATCGAAAAATACCGCTGGCTATAAGCAAAGCGGATGCATTTCCAATTTTCGCTTTGTGTTTGTTCACTTTATTTTTGGAACCGCAATAGAAACATACGCACATAGTTGTAACACATAGATCTTCTATGTGAAATTCTATGGTTTCTATGTGACTATGTGGTTCAAATCAGCGAAAATTTTAAATGCACGCAGCAAGGCAGATATAGGCGAAGCATACATTTATTTTAGTACGGATAAACAGGAAAAACCCTTTAATAAAACATTCTTTTACCTCCCTTCCGTTTTTTATACGGGCAATAGATTTGTAACGGTATACAAAGAATAACAAAACGCTTTGCAACCGCAGGAATCTATGAACAGGATTGCCATTTCAGGTCAGAACGGAATATTATTTATTGACCCGCGTGAGATCATCTACGGTGAGGCCAGTAATAATTATACACGAATCATCATCAGTAATGGCAAAACGCTGGTGATCTCTAAAACATTAAAAGATGTACAGGATGTGCTTGAAGACAGCCATTTTCTGCGCATTCACCGGCAATATATTATTAACCTGAATTGTGTAACGCATTTCAACCGGAATGATTCGATCATAACCATGAGCAACCAGATAGAACTGCCCGTGGCTCGTAACCAGAAAGAAAAACTGATCGGGCAATACCGATGGTTATAAATAAAACAAAAAAACAGGAAAAATCCCGTATCGCGATAAGAAATTAAAATTCAATATTGTATAATATAAATGTTTATGTATATATTAGAGATGCCTAAAATGAAAGAAATGTCATCAACGTCTGGAAACAATATAACGATAGGCATTGTTGATGACCAGCGTTTGTTTTTGAAATCGTTGTACACATTAATCAATACTTTCTCATCGTTCAATGTAATTCTTGATGCACTGAATGCAGATGAACTGGTGCGGAAACTGGATCAATGTGATAATGTTCCTGATATATTGTTGGTGGATGTGAATATGCCGGTGATGGAAGGCCCCGATGTGGTTAAGCTGGTGAAGAAGAAGTATCCGGCACTTACCATGGTGGCCTTATCGATGAAAGACGACGATGCAACGATCATCAACATGATACGTGCCGGTTGCAGCGCCTACCTGGTAAAAGATATTCACCCCGATGAACTGGAAAAAGCATTGATGGAGGTCTACCAGAAAGGATACTACAATGCCGATGCAGCCAATCTGAACTACCGAAGGCTTATCTCGCATGCGAATGGTGATGAACTGGTGAAGTTATCGGACCGTGAAAGAACTTTCCTACAACTTTCCTGCAGCGATCTTACCTATAAGCAGATCGCTTCGCAAATGAACCTGTCTATCAAAACGGTGGACGGCTACCGGGGAGAGCTTTTTGAAAAACTGAATGTGCAGAGCAGGGTGGGCATGGCGTTGGAAGCGGTGAGAAGGGGGTTGGCGGTATTATGAAATACTAATCATTTATTCACATATAAAATCAAAACCATGGCAACACAGTATCAAAGAGTAACTCTGGGAAAAGACATTACAGAAACGGCAGAAATTGTAAGTGGTGAAGCGTTGTTACCGAAAATACGAATCTCAGAAGACGGGAAAGTACTGCATGTTACCATTCCTATTAAAACAATAGAAACAGATGGCCTGACAGACAACACCCTGGAACTGCATTCTGAACGCGATCTTGTAGCCGGTGTAGACCTTTACAGTGATAATATGTCGGTAACAATTTATGGTACTGCCGAAAGCGCCTCCCGTTTGATAATAAGTACCAATCTTCAATCAAAAGTTCCTGACTCGGGAGGGTTTTAAGGACACGTTATCGAAACAAGGACACAAATTTATCTAAAATCTCCATAAACGGATTTGATGGAAATACCTGCTCCATTTTAAGAGTAAGTTCAGTCCACCTTGATTCTCTGATGAAAGATGTGCAGGAATTCAGGGAATCTTTTCTCATAAAAAATAAATAAAATCTTGTCGAATCCAATCCCCTCTTACCTGGGAAATAAATCGAGAAGGCTGAGGCATTGATGACATGAGATGTGGATGAAGCAGGGGCCGTTATCAATCTGCCGCGGTGCGATTCTATAACCAGATCTGACAATTGTATCTTAATAGCATTATACAACGAGATGGGTATGGGAGCATCAGGCGATTGTTTATTGAGTTTTTCAATAAAATCTGCAACATCCAAAAGACAATATTCGGGGTGATCGACACTAATGTACGTACAGTTGCCTACGGCACTCCGCACTTTGGCCTTGTATACGGTTGAATCGAGCCGGCTGATGAGTTCGGAAGCCAGGCCCATCAGTGATACTCCCATGTCTCCGTATGTTCTCAGTGAAGTTGCAAAGGCAGAAGTATTCTCGCGATTCTTGCTTTCAACAGGTCCAAGCGGCCTGTTTTTTAATTCCTCTATCACACTACCTGCCAGTTCCCTTGATAGTATGGGTGTGTTGGCTACATTATCTATTCTGTTATTTATATAACTGATCATAGCTACAGGATCGAGGGAGGCATTAAAGAACATCTCTGTTTCATAAGCCACGAGGTGGTCTACGCAGCTTCTGAGTTCGTATCCTGTATCGAAGAATTGTAAAAAGCAGTTGTTCATTACCATTACATCTACTTTTTGTAAACTGCCGGGTGCAGAAATCGCAGCTTTTATCCGGCGTATAGTAAGTGCATCCTCAATTTGACCACTTATGGGCTTAAAGATACCACAGGGTTGTCCATGTCCCCAGGTAAACAATACATACTGATCGGCCGGTGCATACCGGATAACATCGTGTATGAAAAAATCTCTGACAGCAATTTCATCGCATATATTGAATTGCTCCCGTTCTCCATTATTCATTAGCACAAGTTTCGAACCTGAATCTTCTACGGATTTGTTTTCGAGGGTATAAAATAAATTAGTTGTTGGCCCTGTAACAGGGTTATTACTTCTTGGGAAAACCGAAGAAGGAAGGTTGGATTTTGTATGCAGGCATATAACAACACCCAGGTCTGTATGCTTTGTAAGGTTTAGAAGATCGCCAATCATCGTCTTCATGTATTCAAAATTTTTGTTCCTGGGATCATCATCCAAAGCCTGGATCATTAAGATAAAAGTCCACTTGTAATTGATTGGCATATTTGTATTTTTAATGTATGAACTATTGCTATCGGCTATCTTTTTGCCTTTTCATGTTGTTAAATCAATCATTCGCTCAAAGGGATATTGTAAAGGTTCCGATACGAAAATTTACCCAGGGGGATGGATTAAGTAGCTACTATGTTACGAAAATTGTGCAGGATTCATATGGTTTTTTTTGGATAGGTACACAGGAAGGGGCCAATCGTTTTGATGGAAAGAATTTTAGTACCTATTCGCGGCAGTCCTCTTTAAAGCACCAGCTGGGCGGAAGTAATGTTACCGATATTATAGAAGACAGGAAACGTAACTTGATGTGGGTATCAACTTCCTATGGCGATGTTTGTGGAATAGATATCAACAGCGGCACTATTGTTCAGCGAATTACAAATGATGAACTGGGCCATCCATTTTCAGACAGATGGATACGTAGTCTTTGCCTGCAGGGAGATATACTCTGGATAGGAATTTCCAATGGCATCTGCGCGTATGATATTATTAATGATCGATTTCTTACACTAAGCAAGTCAATAAAGTCATTATCTCTTCCCACTGCCAATGTGTCTCTAATGACCACCGATTCGCAAGATAGACTTTGGGCATTGTGTGATGATTATGGTGCGATATGTATTGACAAAAAAATGCAGGCAAAACTGGCTTTTTCAAAACAGCAGATACAGGCTTCTCTTTATAAGGAAAAAAGCAAGCTCAGGTTTCTTCGGTTTTTTGTGAAAAATAACCATTTGTATATGGCAACCAGCAATGGGCTGCGTATTCTTAGCCTGTTTGATGAGGGACGACTTCTTGAACCCACACATACCTTAATAGACAGCATAGAAGTTACAGGCATCTCATCTTTTGGAAAAGATAAATTACTGTTCTCAGCAAATAAAAAATTTGGTTCTTACGACCCTGCTATGAAAAAGATTGTTTATTACAGGGATGCGGGCTATCATATTGATGATTGGTTCGGCTTTGTGCAGCAAAGTTTTTACGACAGCAGTTCTCAAAAAATATGGATAGGCACACAGGAAGGCATAGGTTATTTTACGAATGAAATAATGCCGTTTACAGGTTATTTCCAATCGAATGATAAACTTAATAAATTAAAACATCTCTATTCACTGATGCCTGAAAATGACTCACTGATCTATTGTGGCGATGAGAGTGGATTGTTCTCAATCAATATAAATGATAACAGCATCAAACAAATCGGCAAAGAACCCAGAAACCTCATGCTTTTTAAAACGAGGGATAAAAGGATATTGGTGTCTAACCTCAAAGGATTTTATATACTGGAAAAAGATAAATTAGTTCCTGTTGGAAAACGCATGCCTTATCTCGCTCCATTGGAAAACGATTTTATTAACTGCGGGTTACAATTTAATGACTCAATTGTGTTTTTCAGCAGCTTCATTCAAAAGGGTCTATATAAGTGGAATACAAAAACCAATCGGCTTACTGTATACCATAGCAGGTCTTCAAACAACCCGGTTAAAAATCTTGATATTATTAATCATCTCTACAAAAACAGATCAGGCAGTCTCTTTGTACTAACCGAAAAAGAAATCATTGATTTTAATCCTGTAACAGGCCAATTCCGTAACAATGTTATCCTCACTGGTAAAGGGAAAGAAACCTTTAATAATTTCATGGACATGGCAGAAACGGTCGATAGTTATTGGATAGGTACCTATGGAAACGGTTTGGTGCAAACTGACAAAAAATTTAATGTAAAACACATTTTCACAAAAAATAACGGTCTAGGGAATGATT
This sequence comes from Bacteroidota bacterium, assembly GCA_040388705.1. Taxonomy (GTDB): domain Bacteria; phylum Bacteroidota; class Bacteroidia; order Chitinophagales; family Chitinophagaceae; genus Sediminibacterium. The sequence continues at coordinate 397,456 of JAZKBI010000001.1, forward strand.
GTGTGTATAAAGTATTTTCGATAACAGACAGCGGTATCATTATTACTTCAAATTATGGCTTATCGCTTATTAGCGGAGCTAGCGGACAGGTTACAAATTTCTTTGAATCAGATGGGTTACAATCCTCCCAGTTCGAAGAGTTTTGTGGAATATACGATGAAGGAAAAATATACGCTGGCGGAGTTAATGGATTCTCGGTAATAGCCCCGCTCCTTATTAAAAAGAATACGGTTGCGCCGAAATTATATTTTGGTAATATTAAAATAGAACAAGCTTCCGGCACAACAGATACCAGTAACCTGTTAATGAAGGAGATAGAAATACCCAGTAATTATTTACGCGTAAACATACTTTTTTCAGCCTTAAATTATGCTAATCCGTCACGAATTAACTATGCATTCAGGACCGATGACAACGATTGGGTGCAATTGGGTAATCGTAATTTTATTGACCTGATGGGAATGGCGCCGGGTACCTACCGTCTGCAGGCTAAAGCTTCCAATGAAGACAATATATGGAATGAGAAACCAACAGAGTTGAAGCTTATCATTCTTCCAAAATGGCACCAAACCTGGTGGTTTAAAATTTCCATCCTGTTTGTGATAATAGGTGTTTTTTACCTTGCCTACCGGAATAAGATCAAACAGCAGCAAAAGCAGCAGCAGATACGTAAGGATATTGCAAGTGACCTTCACGATGACATCGGCTCTACATTGAATGCACTGAAAGTATACACACACCTGGCAGAAACGCAACCCGGGAAAGGCGAATATCTCAAACAGATCCAATCTTCAATTGCAATGGCGACAGTAGGCTTGCGTGATATGATCTGGGTTTTGGACGATACGGATGATACGGTCTACGGGCTCACGGAAAGGATAAGTAAAATTTTAACACCATTGATAAATGCGCAGGGTATTGCCTTTACTATTGCCGTTAAAGAGGCACTTCAGGAAACAGTACTGGGCAAGACCGAAAAAAGAAACCTGTTGCTTATAGCAAAAGAGAGTATCAATAATGTGATCAAATATGCCAATGCCAAAAACATAAACATCATAATTGATGAAACTGCCGGCAAAATGAATATGTGCATAGCGGATGATGGCATCGGTTTCGAACTGTCGTTGGCAAACACAGGGAATGGACTGCGAAATATTCGCCAGCGGTGCATACAGATGAAATATGCTGTTGATATTATTACTGCGCCAGGTAACGGCACTATCATCAAGCTTGTAAAAAGTTAATGATAAGTATACAGGATCGCTTTTCGATCCTGGCAATTTCTTAGCTTCTTATTGTTTGCACTGATATTCTCCAGGAGTTTTTCTCAATGAATTTTTTCCAAACAGCAGCCGATGAGCCGGTTTAAAAACAAATAAGGGCATCATTAATCAACGGAAAGGCGCTTTCACACAGAAAACAACACCGGTCACTCAAATCCCCGCATGAACTGGTGCTAACACAATTAAATTGGAACTGTTTAGTAAGCAAAGGCCGGTGAATAGGCAGGGGGATTTTTTCCTCCTGTTGCCGGCACTCTCAGAAAAGAAAAACACGAATGACCGGTAAACAAGTCTTCAGTAGAGTTTTTTCATTCAGTTTTAGTTGTAGGGAGAGGCGAAGGCCTCTCCTTTCTTAGGATGGGGGTTTCAGCATTTTATCGCAAGAAGATTTCCTTATCATAGAATATCTGGAAGCTGCTGTATCTCTTGTCCTCTGCAGGTGACTACTGTTAGAAAATAAAAAAGGATTTTATCTCATTGAGACAGGAAGTGGTGGGGAGTAAAAACAACGGGATTTTTCCGGTATAGAAATCAGCCTTTTTCCGGTTGTTATCCAATTCGAGTTGTAATAGGTTTGTTATGCAAGAGAGTGTGATAGATGTATCGCTGATTCTGGGTGTATAAAAAAAACAATCGGGCTAGGCAGAAAGTTTTATTCCGGGACAAATAAGGAAAGGTGATTTCGGGGGAATGATCCTTTTCCTTTTTTCCCGGGCAAGCATACACGAAAAGCTATGTGAGTTAAAAAAATAAAAATTATGAAAAAAGCAATCTTCATTGCATCCGTATTCGTGTTTATTTTATGGGGATGTAAAAAAGACGATGGCTTTGTTGGGCCCATCACCACATTTCACTTTACGGCGAATGGTTTGGTATACCAATGGGATGGTTCATCTGCGCTGAACTCTCAATTAGGATCGGTGATAACGAAGAGCACTTCAGGCTTTAATTATAGTTTAACGCCTGTTAATTTTGCTGGTAACTTATACAATAAGTTTTTATGCACTATAGCATTAAACAGCGCTCTGACCACCGGTACCTATGCAGTTAAGCCATTAGCGGCTGAATGTACATTGGCTACTTCCACATCCAACACAACGAGGTACGAATTACCATCACCAGTCGCAACGGAATACGTAGCTGTTGTTTTAACTAAAGTAGAAAATGGTTATGCAACGGGTAATTTTGCCGGAAGATTAAGACAGACTGGCGCGGGTGGTTCACTTGAATTTTCAGGAGAATTTACGAATGTTCCCATCGTACAATAGTAGATAGTACGTATACCTAAATTATTCAGAAAAGTTTTCTCATGCAGTTTTTTAGTTATCGGGAGAGGTGGAGGCCTCTCCCTTTTTATGTAGAAAGTCTGGATATTATCGCCAACAGATAGGTATTTACGGAATATCTTAAAAAAGTTGCGGCTTATTCAATTGCCAGTAAAAAATGTTTTGTATCCATTCGTCTTTCTGAAATTTTATTCCTGAATTATTACAAAATACCTGAAAGCAGGCATGCCGCCTAAACCTCTGGGCTTTTTCTTCTTTAAAATATCAGATGTTTTGTCCTGCGTAGGTATGTAATACAGATTGTGATGATTTTCTATCAGGGTTGTATCAATTCAAAACAATCCTTCAAAATCTCAATAGCAAATTCTTCTGCTGTTTCCTTCGGCTCACCATCAATATGTAGCGGAGCATGTTTGAGGTTGCGTATGGTTAGAGAAGCCGTTTGAAAATAGAGAATATTCTTCTGGTTCATATCTTCCACCAATTGCTGCAGTTTATTATTTCCGCGTACCTGTTGTAAAATGGCAAAAGGTAATTTGGCCTTGTTCATTTTTTGAACGATCACGATATCCAGTAATCCGTCACACATGCTGGCCTGTGGTGCTATGGTAAAATTGTTGCCGAACTGGTTACTGTTGGCGATGCTGATAAAAAAAGCATCACTGAAAAAAGAGAAATCATCAATGATAACCTCGAACTGGTAAGGGTGCGCTTTAAAATAGTTTATAATACTTTCTTTTGTATACATCATTAACCCGCGCGTTGATTTATTGGCAAAATCGTGGGCCACCTGTGCATCAAAACCAATACCGCTCAACATACAGGAATACTGGTTGTTGATCAAAAAAGCATCTACGCATTTTGCTGTGCCTGTAAAGATCAATGCCAGCGACTGTTGTGGCTTCATCGGAATGCCCGCTGCACGCGCAAGACCATTGCCCGAACCAACCGGGATAATACCAAAACGGACACTGATACTGCGCAAGGCATTGGTCACCTGGTTAACAGTGCCATCCCCGCCAATCACCACCACATCGGTAAAACGTTCGCGGATGATCTTGTCTTTCAGAAAATCATAATCGCCCTCGGGATTGGTGGTCTCTATGATAAAAGGAATATTCTGCGCGGCTGTTTCCCTTTCTACCAGTTTGCGAATGCCTTCTTTTTTTGAAGTACCGGAGATAGGGTTGATCAAGTAAACTATTTTTCTATCACTCATCACTTATGAAAATCTTTTTTTGTAAGAATAATGTTGTTCTGGGACCATGGTCTATTCACCATTTCAGCAAAGCACTCGCCCAGGTAAATCCACTACCAAAAGCAGCTAAGCAAACCAGGTCGCCTTCTTTTACTTTTCCTTTCTCCCAAGCTTCACACAAAGCTATGGGAACAGAAGCAGCCGTGGTGTTACCGTAGTGTTGAATATTATTATACACCTGTTCATCGCTCAATTTTAATTTCTGTTGAACAAACTGGCTGATGCGAAGATTGGCCTGGTGCGGGATCAGCATATTGATATCGGTTGATTGATACCCATTCGCCTGCAATGCTTCCATGATCACTTCAGGAAATTTTACTACAGCTTTTTTGAATACCGACTGTCCATCCATAAAAGGAAAATTCTGCGCTTTGTCGATCATGGCATGACTCATGAACATTTCCGCTATCGGTGCATCATCGAAGTCAGCATAATTTTTATCTGCCCAGTGATTAGCATGTGTGCCGGGATTATACATCGCCAAGATCTCGGCTGATTCGCCATCGCTGTGCAGATGGGTACTTAAAATTCCCTGCCCTTCTTTTTCCGTCGGCTGCAATACAACAGCGCCGGCGCCATCTCCGAAAATCACAGAAATATTTCTTCCGCGCGTAGTAAAATCCAAACCAAAAGAATGTTTCTCGGCGCCTATCACCAGTATGTTTTTATACATACCCGTTTTGATGAACTGGTCGGCCACACTCAATGCATATAAAAAACCGCTACACTGGTTGCGTACATCCAGGGCACCTATTTCTTTCATTTTCATGGCGCGTTGCAACATCACACCACAACCGGGGAAATAATAATCGGGAGATAAAGTAGCGAATACGATAAAGTCTATATCCTGCGCGGTAGTACCTGCTCTTTCGATGGCTATTTTAGCAGCTTCAACACCCATAGTAGTGGTGGTTTCTTCGGTACGATGCGCATAGCGGCGCTCTTTGATGCCGGTGCGTTCCTGTATCCACGCATCATTTGTGTCCATGTATTGTGTAAGATCATCGTTGGTTACTACGTTAGCGGGCACGTACATACCAATACCGGCTATTTTACTGCGGGGCATGGGCAATCGTTTAGCGGGTGAAGATAGGGAAGTTTGGGGTTTGAGGCCCATGGTTTGTGGTTTGTAGTTTGTGGTTTGTAGTTGTTAAAAACTATAGGAAACCCTAACCACAAACAACTAACTACAAACCACAAACGTTTCAAAACTACAAACGTTTCATCCGAAGCACTTTCTCCAAAAAATCCCCCGTTTCTTTTTCAACACTCACAATATCTTTCGATTGAATAGGTGATGCAAGCACATGGCTCCCTGCTTCGGGTATGGCAACCATTCTTTCCTGTTCGGCTGTAGTGCCGAGTGCGGCCATCATCGCTTTCATGGCAGATACTTTTACAACGGGATCCTGGTGTTCTTCGTCTTTATAATAATATAGGGTAAGTGTTGGTTGTTTTACTGAGGCGAATGTGGTGGTGTTCATGGTGGTCTCTAATAATTCTTCCAGTTGTACAACTGCTTCCAGGCGGTATTGTTTGTTCCAGTATTGTTTGTATTGCGGGGTATCATTTTTTGCGGTATTCAGTTTAGATCCTTTTACCAGGCGAGCGATCTGCAATCCCCATGGATTATTTGACAACCATGCGTTGGGATCGTTGATGGCAATATTGGGTGAATACAAAACCAAACCTGCCACTTCAGGATATGCTGCAGCCAATTGCAACGCCAGTGTGCCACCGGTAGATGTGCCCATTAAGATCACTTTATTGCCTAACTGTTTGCCGATGGCATACGCCTGCTTTGCAGATTCCCAAAGATTTTCTGCGGTCATATTAAACAGCGCGTCTGTTGTATCTATGCCGTGCTGTGAAAGTCTTGATAAGTATAAGTTGCAACCAAACTGTCTCGCAATATTCCGGTGAACAGGATTGCCTTCTTCCTGGCAGGCGCTGAAGCCGTGCAGGTATACGATGGCATATTCTGTTTTTTGCTTTAGAGAATCATTTGCCCACACAATGCGCGCTTCATTATCGGGTTTGATCTTGTGCTGCGATTCCTGCTGGCTGATAAAAGTTTCCAGTCCATTGCTTATGGCGGGAACATTGGGCATGTCTGTTTTAAATACAGGCGTAGAAGGTCGCGGTCCCACTACGTAAATGATCACCAATACAATTACAACCGTGAGGGTTCTTTTTAGGGCACGCATGTCAGCTAATTTTATTAAAACTACATAATTATTTCCTGTACCACCATGCCCAGGCGATCAATATTGGATGAAGCAAAAACAATCTCAGCCAAACTGCCCATTCGGGGAAACAGAGCCCAGGAAGACAACCTTTCATTTGTATATGATAAATATGCGCAGGAATAAAAGCCAGCAGCAACAGAACGATACCATATGCGGCCCATTTGCGCGTGGTGTTGAATAATAAGAAAGTTCCCAAAACGATTTCAGCAAAACCTGCGATGATATTAAGTGTTGGATGCGCAGGAAAATAGGGTGGGATGAGGGTATAATAGATTTCGGGGTTGCGGAAATGATTGTAGCCGGCGAGGATATAAAAAACAGACTGCAGATATAATAGTATCTTTTTCATGGGTTAAGTTACGGATGTTTTTTTCTTGCCACAGACGACACAGATCTACACAGACTTTTTCTGTGGTAATCTGTGTCGTCTGTGGCAAAAAAACATTCCTTATATTCGGAAACCACAAACTTCTGCCATGACCAACACTCCCCAACGCTTTACCGCGTTAGATGTATTCCGCGGCTTAACGATCTGTTTAATGATCATTGTAAATACACCCGGCGATTCATCTGTTACATTCGCGCCATTGCATCATGCCAAATGGAACGGTTTTACACCCACTGACCTGGTATTCCCATCTTTCCTATTTGCAGTAGGTAATGCCATGAGTTTTGTGATGCGCAGGTGGGCAGAGAAAACAACAGGTGCCGTTTTAGCTAAAATTTTCAAAAGAACACTGCTGATATTTTTGCTGGGATACCTGATGTATTGGTTTCCCTTCTTTAATAATGATGACGGCACATGGAAATTAGCGCCAATCTCTCATACAAGAATATTAGGGGTGTTGCAACGCATTGCACTCTGCTATTGTTTTGCATCATTGCTTGTCTATTTCCTGAAAACAAGAACGGTTGTCATCATCAGTATCGGGCTGTTGTTTTTGTATTGGGGATTATGCTTCTGGTTCGGAGATGAATTTGATCCCCTGGGTATGACAACCAATGCAGGGTACAAACTCGATCTCTGGCTGATGGGAGAGAACCATATGTACCATGGCGAAGGTGTTGCGTTCGATCCCGAAGGATGGCTGAGCACTTTGCCAGCCATCGTAAATGTAACGGCAGGATACCTGGTTGGCTTGCATGTTCAGAAAAGCGGGAATGAGTACAAAGGATTAACCAAACTTATTTTGGCAGGTTTCGTCCTGATCGTGATCGCTTATTTCTGGAACTTCATTTTCCCCATCAATAAAAAATTATGGACCAGTTCTTTTGTATTGCAAACTGTTGGTCTGGATTGCATGATATTGGGTGGCGTGATCTACATTATAGACATGCAGAAGAAAACCAAATGGTCGCGGTTTTTTGAAATAGCGGGAAAGAACCCGCTGGCGATCTATCTTCTATCAGAATTATTGGCAACTGTATTATACATGGTCAATATCGGCGACGGCAATTTGTTTAGCTGGATCTATCAACACGGGTTCAGTTTCGCGGGAGCGTACTGGGGTTCGTTGTTGTTTGCAATTGTTTTTATGTTGGTTTGTTGGAGTTTGGGATATTGGATGGATAAGAAGAAGATCTATTTACGTGTCTGACCCTTTTCTAAAATGCTCTTCAGAAAAATCATTTATGCGCTCCTATTTTTGACAGCAATACTGTTAGTCTTTTACTTATTGCAGGATAAAAAAATCGCAAAACAGCCGCAAAATATTCGCATGTATGAAATGGTTCGCAACTGGCCGCAATTGCCGGCTGGATTTATTTTAGGAAACCCAACGGGCATTGGTACTGATTCCAATCAAAACATTTTTGTATTTCACCGCGCCGACAGGAAATGGCCAATTACCAATATAATGCCGGAGACTTTTATTTCTTCGAGAACCATTTTGTTGCTGGATAGAGAAAGCGGCCGCATCATCAATAGCTGGGGTGAGAATCTTTTCATCATGCCACATGGATTAAAAGTTGACAAACAAAATAATGTTTGGGTTACCGATGTGGGCCTGCACCAGGTTTTTAAATTCACGCACGATGGCAAACTGCTTCTGAAGCTTGGCGAAGCAAAAGTTCCGGGTAATGATTCAATGCATTTTGACAAGCCCACAGATATCGCCATCGAAAACGATGGATCCTTTTATGTAAGCGATGGCTATGGAAACAGCAGAGTGGTAAAGTTTTCAGCCACCGGCCAATATCTTTTCGAATGGGGTGCCAAAGGAGATAAGCAAGGAGAATTCAATATCCCGCACGGCATTACCCTCGATAAAAGCGGGAACGTATACGTTGCAGACAGGGAAAACAGCCGCATACAGGTCTTCGATCCATCAGGTAAATTCTTAAAACAATATGCTGATAAAACCTTCGGAAATATCTGCGCTGTTCTGATCCATCCCACCACTCAAAAATTATTTGCAGTAGACGACCTCAATTTTATCAACCTCGAACATCGCGGTTCTGATGTGATCATTTTTGATTCAGCAGGAAAGGTGCAAAACCGTTTTGGCCGAAGCGGATCATATAATGGGCCGGCTTGTTGGTATCATGACATAGCCGTTGATGATGCGGAGAATATCTACGTAGGGGATATATTGGGGAATACGATTCAGAAATTTCGAAAAATTGTACAGCACTAACTCAATTACTCATACAACAGGGAAATCATTATAAATGAAAAAACTATTAGTCAAATATTCTTTAATTCTGCTGGTAGGAATATTTATTGAATGGTGGATAGTTTGGAGTTCTCCTTTAAATCTCCCACAGTTTATTCCGGGTACACCAATTGATATTGGAGGATTGCTTTTGACTGGATTATTATTAGTAACGTTAATCCCTGCCTTAAAAGAAGCGAATAAAATTTCATCCAAAACCATTTCTCAACTCACGATTTTTGGAGCACTTATTTGCTTCTCGGCTGAAATTATCTTTCAGCCCATCAGAATTTTTTGGCTAGAGACGCATCCTTTAAGTGACGAATTTCAGTTTCTATTGATCGGAACCATAGGAGTTTCACTGTTCGCTTCTGTATTCTCTTTTTTTATTGCCTTTCAACTAAAAACCAGAAAAACTAAAGCCTTAATCGGACTTATTGTCGCCTTTATTATTATTGTAAATATTTTTAAATACTGGTTATGGTTTATGAATAAACCATAATCTGCTTAAAAAACCTCCCAAAGCCTTGTTAAGCAGTCGGTAGAACCGGACATGAATTTGGCAGCCCCGTTCCATAGGAACGGTTGATGATAGGGTGATGACACCAATCGTTCCTACGGAACGAAGAGATCATCCTCTCCCCGCTTTGCTACCCACCAATTGTTCCGCTGGAACAAATTGCCGGGATGAATCATTGCATTTAAACATGTAAATTTTTTAGATTAGTGCCGCCCGATAACCCCAAACCCCAAACTCCAAACCCCAAACCTTCCGCATAAACCGCTGTCCCGCAATAACATATGTCATATTTATGTTAACTTCTTTGCCCTCCCGTTGTAAAAGCCTACCTTTGCAGCCTCAAATTTTTACATGGAAATAAGAAACATTGCCATTATCGCACACGTGGATCATGGTAAAACAACATTGGTAGACAGGATCTTACAAACTACCAAGGTATTCCGCGACAACCAGGAGACAGGTGATCTGATCATGGACAGCAATGACCTGGAAAGGGAACGTGGTATCACTATCTTCAGCAAAAATGCTGCGGTTACGTATAAAGACGTTAAGATCAATGTGATCGATACACCTGGTCACAGTGACTTTGGTGGTGAAGTAGAGCGCGTTCTGAAAATGGCCGACGGGGTTGTTTTGCTGGTTGATGCCTTTGAAGGGCCGATGCCGCAAACCCGTTTTGTATTGCAGAAAGCTTTGCAGCTGAACCTGAAACCGATCGTGGTAATTAATAAAGTAGATAAACCAAACTGCCGTCCTGATGAAGTGCACGATGCCGTTTTCGAACTCTTCTTTAACCTCGATGCTACAGAAGAACAACTGAACTTCCCTACTTTTTATGGTAGCGGTAAGAATGGTTGGTTCAATGATAGCCTTACACAAACAGAAGATATCTTCCCTTTAATGGATGGTATCATTAAATATGTTCCTGCTCCAAAGATCAATGAAGGATATCTGCAGATGCAGATCACTTCACTGGACTATTCTTCTTTCCTTGGCCGTATCGCCATTGGTAAAGTAGCACGTGGTTCAATCAAGGAGAGCCAGACGATTGCATTGATGCAGGCTGATGGCACTATTAAAAGAAGCCGTGTAAAAGAATTGTATGTGTTTGAAGGAATGGGCAAACGTAAAGTGCAGGAAGTAATTGCCGGTGATCTTTGCGCAGTAGTTGGACTGGAAGATTTTAATATCGGCGATACCATTGCTGATATCGACAATCCGGAAGCCCTGGCTATTATCAGCGTTGATGAACCAACAATGAGTATGACCTTCAGCATTAACAACTCTCCTTTCTTTGGTAAAGACGGAAAGTTTGTAACCTCACGTCACTTACGTGACCGCTTGATGAAGGAAACTGAAAAGAACCTTGCCTTGCGTGTAGAAGATACAGACAGCGCCGATAGCTTTAATGTATTCGGCCGCGGTATCCTTCACCTGGGAATATTGGTTGAAACCATGCGCCGCGAAGGATACGAGTTAACTGTAGGTAATCCACAGGTGCTTGTTAAAACCATCGATGGTAAAAAACACGAACCTTATGAGAACCTGGTTGTTGACGTACCCACTGAATTCAGTGGTAAAGTGATCGACCTTGTTACACAGAAAAAAGGCGAAATGCAGATCATGGAAAGCAAAGGCGAAATGCAACACCTTGAATTTGAAATTCCTTCAAGAGGTTTGATCGGCCTGCGTTCACAAATGTTGACGAACACTGCCGGTGAAGCTGTTATGGCGCACCGTTTCCTTGAATATAAACCATGGAAAGGACCGATCCCCGGAAGAAGCAATGGTGTATTGATCGCGAAATTCGGCGGTACAACTACAGCTTATTCGATTGATAAATTACAGGATCGCGGATCTTTCTTTGTTGATCCGGGAGATGAGGTGTATGTCGGACAAGTGATCGCCGAACACATCAAACCAGGTGACCTGAACGTAAATGCAGTGGAAATGAAAAAGCTCACTAACCACCGTGCAAGCGGTAGTGATGATGCGGTTCGTATTACACCAAAATTGCAGTTCACTCTGGAAGAGTGTATGGAGTACATCCAGCAGGACGAGTGTATCGAGGTAACACCCAAGAACATCCGTATGCGTAAAGTGTACCTGAACGAAGACGACAGGAAGAAGAGCAGTAAGAGTATGCAGAGTGAAGCGGTAGGATAGCAATCACTTGATAAATATTGAAAAAGCCTCTCATCAAAAAATGAGAGGCTTTTTTATTTAATATGTTATATTAGTATCATACCTGCTGTTATGAAAAAGATCCTAGTTATTTTTTTGTTGTCTGCTGTTACCTGCTGTTCACAGGATAATCAAAGTGGTTCATGGTCCGCTGATCACACAGAGTTAAACGCTTCAGGCGTTAGTATCCCCGCCGTTTTAACGACGCAACAGCAAAAGAACCTGAATATTCTTTGCAGGGTGTGGGGCTTTCTCAAATATTTTCATCCAATGGTGGCAGATGGAAAGGTTGATGCAGACAGAGGATTGTTTGCGATCTTGCCGGCCACATTGCGGGCGCCTGATGATCAGTCATTAGGCGATACTTTATTCAGATGGATTTCCGAACTTGGGAATATTCCTTCGGGCGGGATCACAACATCTATGAATAATATTTTTATTGAAAATGAAATGTTATGGCTTCAGAAAGACTCCCTGGTAGCCGGTAAACTCCGTTTGCGGTTGCTTACTATTTTTAGGAACCGGCATATAGGCGAAGGTTACTATGTAAAATCTGTGAAAATGGTCGGCAATCCCGATTTTGCCAACGAGTTAAAATACGCGGGTGTAAAAGGTGAGGACGATGGTATGCGGATGCTGGCTTTGTTTCGCTACTGGAATACTGTCGAATATTTTTTTCCTTCGAAATATCTTACTGCGGATCAGTGGGATGGTGTTCTGGAAAAATATATACCACTGTTTGCCGTGGCGCGAACAGATAGCCAGTATCGCCGCGAATGTTTCCGGCTTACAGCAACCATACACGATACCCATGCCGGAGGAATTGGTTATGATTCTGCCTCGAAAAAATACATGGGGAATTATTCTTTACCAGTAGCAGTCGGAGAAGTTGAAGGTGATATGACAGTTCTGTTTCTTCGCTCCGATTCATTGAGGCAGGCATCGCTACTTAAGCCTGGAGACAAGATCGTATCGATCAATGGTGCAGGCGTAAAAAAAATGATCGATTCAGTCTCGCCATATGTACAGGCATCGAATACCACCGCCCTTACGTACTATGCAATGAATAAACTGACCAGGAGTTACCGGCCCGAAAATGATCTGGCGATACAAAGAGGCGGCAATACTATACAAGTGAAAGTTACCTATCTCAAAGCTCCTTTTCCTGAAAATTACCGGCGGAACTACACCTCTATATACCCCATGTATCAAAAGATGGGAGACGATATCGGTTATATTAACCTGGAGAAGATAAAAGCTGCTTCACTACCGGAAATATTTAAGGCATTCGAAAACACCAGGGGCCTGGTGATCGATGTTCGTAATTATCCATCTGAATTTATGCCTTTTGCATTAGGCAAATACCTGAAACCGCAACCTTCACCATTTGCGCGTTTTACCAGCACCGACCTTCAATTGCCGGGAAGATTTACTATGACCGAACCGATTCAGAATGGCGAAAAAAATACCGACTGCTATAAAGGAAAGATCGTGATACTTATTAACGAAGTAAGCATCAGTCAATCAGAATATACTGCTATGGCACTTAAGACTGCACCTAATGCCGTAGTGATGGGAAGCCAGACGGCAGGTGCCGATGGTAATGTGAGCCAGGTTTATTTACCGGGAGGAATGTCTTCTATGATCAGCGGGCTGGGTGTTTATTATCCTGATAAAAAAGTAACCCAGGGAATTGGTATCGTTCCGGATATCGAAGTAAAACCAACTGTCAAAGGTATTGCGGAAGGCAGAGATGAAGTGCTGGAGAAAGCCCTACAATACATCAGGGCAAAATAATTAGTGGCACGGCTTTTTTGTTTGTTCATCTATTGTTTTAGGAACTTCTTTCAATAAATGATTGGTACTGCAGTTATCTCCATCACAACAAGGTAAAGCATTGGTAAAACATACCGGGCATTGATAGTGCCCATGTACATGCACTAATTGCACCATATGGCCGCAGAATAAACATTGCTGGGTTTGCATGTTGTGAAATTATCTTTCCTGGAAAGAAAAGTAAAGAAGAGTTTTCAACATGCTGTGCGCTTAAATCCCTCAAGCTATTTTTAAATGATGTGTAATTTTGCCGGGTGCATTTCAATTTTTCGCATTGCGTTTATTCAGATTGTTTTTTGAACCACATAGGCACATAGGAACATAGGATTCACATAGATATTGTTTCATCCTGAAATAGTTTACTCTATGTGAACACCTCTGTTCCTATGTGCCTATGTGGTTCAAATCAGCGAAAATTTGAAATGTACCTATTTTGACAGACGGTAGATTCCTGTTTGAAAATAAATGTAGCTTACGAAGAGCATTCATGTTTTCCTCACTTCAATTTGCTGATATGAATAGTCAAACCAGTTTTTCAAGGAGAATGGCTGTAAAAAGTTCCGTATTCGGACTGATTGCCGCCAGTATTCCCAACGTACTTTTTGCAAAAAATATTTTTCGGCTTAGGGATGATCAACAAATATCACCTTCCAATGCTTCAAGGTATCCTGCCATTGATGAAGTAGTGGTTGCAGAGGTAGTGGGCGTATCGCATTTTGATCTTGACCGCTTACAGGTCCTTGTAAATGCTCGCCCTGAATTGGCACGGGCTACCTGGGATTGGGGATTTGGTGATTGGGAGTCAGCGATCGGAGCAGCATCACATGTTGGTAGAAAAGATATTGCTACCTACCTGCTAAGCAAAGGAGCAAGACCGGATATTTTTACTTTTTGTATGATGGGTCATTATAGTGCAGTCAGGTCAATGATAGAATCCACGCCTGGCGTACAAAGAATTGCCGGGCCGCATGGCATCAGCTTGCTTCAACATGCAAAGACGGGTTTATCCTCTGACAAAAATAGTAGTGCAGATGCCAAAAAACTTGTCGAATACCTTGAATCTTTAGGAGATGCAGACAGTCCTGTTTACCTGGCAATGGATGAAAAAGAAAATAACAAATATGTGGGCGATTATAAATACGGAACAGGAGAAAAAGAAGGGTTTTCTGTTAAGGTTAATATGAGAAAATTGATAACATTGGGGAAGCTGGGAAAAAATGGAGGTGCTCTTTACAAGGTAAGCGATAATCAATTTTTGTATCAAGGTACCACATCGGTAAAGATCAGTTTTGTGATAGAAAATGACAAGGTGATTTCATTGATTCTTTCAGAACCGGGTTTGACATTAACCGCCAAAAAAATATCCTGACCGATCCTGTTTTCCATGCACCTGAATCACATTATGTTTTCGAATGGAGTATCTTTCGCAAAAGAAAAACATAATGGACAGGATCAACAAACTAAGCTGTATAATAGTTGTTTTTTTATTGCCTTTATTCGTAGCGGCCCAGGAAGAGGAGCCACTACGAAAAATAGCTGTTAACACACGATATCAAAAAGAAATAAAAGATTTAGCAGAGCAACCTGTGATCAGGTCTGCGTTTCAAACCATTGTGGATCTTGAACCACAAACGATCAAAGACCTGATCATGCTCACACAAATACCTTCGCCGCCATTTAAAGAAAAATTACGCGCAGAAAAATTCAGGCAAATGTTGCAGGCGATTGGCGTTGACAGTATCTGGACGGATGCTGCAGGAAATGTGATCGCATTAAGAAGAGGAACCTCACGCAAAAAAACTGTAGTAATCGAAGGACATCTTGATACGGTTTTCCCGGAAGGCACTGATGTAACTGTAAAACAAAAAGGCGATACTTTATTCGCACCGGGTATTGGTGATGATACAAGAGGATTGAATGTGTTACTCACACTGCTTAAAGCAATAAATACTGCAAAAATTAAAACGGATGCTGATGTTTTGTTCATCGGCACAACAGGAGAAGAAGGGCTTGGCGATCTGCGTGGCGTGAAACAATTATTTAATAGCGGGATTAAGATCGACACATATATCTCTATCGATGGAGGTCCGATCTCAACCATCACATATGGAGCAGTTGGTTCGCGACGTTACCGTGTTACCTATAAGGGTCCGGGTGGGCATTCCTATGGCGCATTCGGCCTGGTTAACCCGCACAACGCTTCAGCACGTGCCATTCATTATTTTATTAAGGATGCGGATGCCTTTACAAAAACAGGCGTGAAAACAACATATAATATTGGCGTTATGGGTGGTGGAACTTCTGTGAATGCAATTCCTGCAGAATCATGGATGGAAGTGGATATGCGTTCTGAAAATGCAGGACGATTGAATACACTCGACAAACTATTAAAGCAGGCTGTACAGAAAGGATTACAGGAAGAAAATGCGATGAAGAGACAGGGGCCGAACCTTACCGTTGAAATGAAAATGGTTGGCGATCGTCCTTCAGGTGTACAGGATACTGCACTTCCATTGATCAACCGTGCAGCCGCAGCATCAAGATATCTTAATGCCGGAGCCGGATTGAGTATCAATTCCACCAATTCAAATATTCCCATCTCCAAAAATATTCCCGCCATCACAATTGGCAGAGGTGGCAAAACCGCTGGTGCTCATTCATTGAATGAATGGTATCTCAACGACAAGGGTTATCTCGGGATACAATATGCTCTGCTTGTACTTGTTTCTGAAGCAGGTCTTGCGAATAAATAAAAGAAAAAACCACAGCCATTTCAATAACGGCTGTGGTTTACTTTTTTGAATAGTGATTAGTTTTTGCTTACAACCACATTTTCAACAACCTGGGTTTTGATACTCACATCAAACTTTTGTTTGAAAGATTCTTTACCATTCTCGATCACGAAAGTGAACTTGCTGGCTTCGATCTTTGGCAATTTGAATGTTTTATCAAATTGCTTGTCACCGTAGTAACCTTTGTACAGGGCTTCACCATTTTCGTCCAGTACAGTAAGACTGAAAGTATTACCGGCCGGGTTGCTGTATTTAACGTTGAAAGTTAACTGGTCGTACTTGTCGGTACCTGTGTATTTCACTTCTACTTTATCAGATGAAACACTGGCTGTTGAAGCATGTGCTGCGCTGGCAGAAAGAAACAAAGCGGCTGCTAACAGGTTGCCTAAAAAGAAACGTTTTGCGATGGTTGTCATTGATTGCTTTTTCATAATAATGATCTTTTTTTTAGTTTGAATAATAATGGAACGGACATAACACTGCCCTTGGCTCACAAAAGAAATTTTACATGGAAGAGGCAATCAGAAGTAATGCAGGGCTACCGTAGCGGTGAATTGAATTAGTAAATTCAAATTTAGATGTACATCAAAACCTGCATGTATACACATTAATACCAGATGGGATAAAAGGTAACCCAAGTAATTTTGTAGGGTATGTTAACTTAATGTTACCAGATTTAAAAACGAACGTTAGTTTTTTCTCTGTGAAACTCTGTGCGCTCTGTGACTCCGTGGTGAAAAAAAATCTTGTCTTTAGCGTTGATTTTATCTTAGCGAAGGATTCACCACAGAGACACAGAGCGCTCAAAGTTTCACAGAGGGATTCTCTATGCAACAGGCTTATTAAGTGTTTGCCAGAGAAGATCTTTCAAATCCGTCAATCCTTTATTCGTAAGAGACGAAATAAATATTTGTGGAATGCCTTCAGGTAATTCTTTACTGATGGCTGCTTTTAATTCATCATCCAGCATATCACTTTTGCTGATGGCGATGATAAAATCTTTTTGCAACATTTCAGGATTGTATTCTTTCAACTCATTTTTAAGTATTTCAAATTCTTTTCCGTGATCAGCACTATCAGCAGGAATTAAAAAAAGCAGAACTGAGTTACGTTCGATATGCCGTAAGAAACGATGCCCCAATCCTTTTCCTTCTGCAGCGCCTTCAATAATTCCGGGAAGATCGGCAATACAGAAAGATTGCTGGTCGCGGTATTCTACCATACCTAATTGCGGGATCAATGTAGTGAAAGCGTAGTTCGCAATTTTAGGTTTTGCAGCAGTGATCACGGATAACAAAGTTGATTTTCCTGCATTTGGAAAACCAACCAATCCCACATCAGCCAAAACTTTTAGTTCGAGATTCTTATATCCTTCCACACCCGGTTCACCTGGTTGTGAATGTTCGGGAACCTGGTTAGTAGGTGTTGCAAAATTGCTGTTACCCAAACCACCACGGCCACCTTTCATCCAGATCACTTCCTGACCATCTTCCAGTATCTCCACTTCTTTGTTGCCGCTTTCTTCATCACGCGCAACAGTGCCTAAGGGAACATCTATGATAATATCTTTTCCATCACGGCCTGTGCAGTTGCTCTTGCTGCCGTTCTCACCATTTTCAGCAAGTACATTTTTATAATAACGCAGATGCAGGAGGGTCCACAAATTGCTGTTACCGCGAAGAATGATATGACCACCCCGGCCGCCATCGCCGCCATCAGGACCACCCATCGCGGTTAATTTGTTACGCATAAAATGTGTAACGCCCTGGCCACCATGGCCGCTGCGGGCAAAAATGCGGATATAATCGATGAAGTTGTTTCTTTCTGACACGGATAACACGAATTAAAACCAATTACACGAATTGGAGGCAAAGGTACGCGAATGTTATTTGTTATCCGCGTTTCCCGGCCCGTTCCATGTTTGGTAGGATTTTGTCTGTAAGGGCCTGTCAGCGGGGATCTCCCTTAAGGGTTCAACAGATTTCCAGTGTCCGTACATCTCGTTGGGCAATGCATGGTATAATTTGGTGCCTTCTGTTTTCCACTGGATCATTTCATCACTCACATCTTTTATTTTTTGTGCGGGATTGCCAACGATCAGACTTCGTTTTTCAAACACGGTATACGCTTTAATAAAACTGAGCGCGCCCACAATACATTCATCGCCCAATACCACATTGTCCATTACCACGCTGTTCATACCTACCAAAGAATTGGCGCCGATGGTTGCACCATGTATCACCGCGCCGTGGCCGATATGCGCGTTCTGTTTTAATACCACTGTCACTCCGGGAAACATATGAATGGTACAATTTTCCTGCACATTGCAACCATCTTCAATAATGATCCCACCCCAGTCTCCGCGGATCGCCGCACCGGGACCAACATACACATTTCGCCCAATAATCACATTACCCGTAACAGCCGCCTGCGGATGTATGAAAGCAGATTCATGAATAACGGGAATGAAATCTTTAAATGAATAGATCATCTTAATAAAATTTAATGCTACCTGTTACTAAGCTACTAAAAACCGTGCCTCTGTGTCTCTGTGTGCAATTTAATTTTCACACAGAGACACAGAGGCAGAGTTTTGATTGCTGTTGATGCAAGCTACCTGAAATCAAACCATAAGCTGCCACTGATTACACCGGCTACAGGTGCATTCTTCTGGCTCTGCGGCCCCATGGTTTCTGCGCCTTTGAATTTGGTACCAATAGCAGGGATGCCATTGAGGAAACCGATATTTCCTTTGGGAAAAGGCGGGTTTACAAATGGATTGAAGTTTGTTTTTTGTTTGGGTGTATTAAGCATTTGAAGATATAATCCCGGCATATTTGTATAAACTGTAAAAGGAGAAACCGTGTTTTCAATAGTTGCCCAATACATATCTGCATGATAACCTTTGAACTCAGGATACTCAAATGTTTCTCCCGTGATGGTGTTGTTATATTTTTTGTGCCATACATCAATGGTTGCACCTTTCAAACGATTCTTCCAAACATGGAAGGGGCCGCCACCGAGCCATTTCATGCCGGTAATTTTTGATTCATCGGTGTTGAAGACGATGCCATAGAAACTGGAAGTGTCTTTTTGGGTGTAGGTATATTCGAGTTCGGCTGGTGAATTAGGCCTGAAACTCCATTTTACATTTAATGCGTTTCTACCAATGTAGGTCGCTTCAACAACATAACCAACCTCATCTTTTTTGTGAGTGAATTTTTGAAGGGTTTGTTTCTCGTCAGCTAATATCGGGCCATTACCAAAAGGAATGATCTTGTCTTTTTTTACGACCGTCTGCAACATACCTGTTGTGATATTGAAATCATATCTTATGTTTCCTTGTAGGATTGAATAGGTATTGCCATCTATTTTTTCTTCCGGAATGACTAGTGTTGAAAGCAATTTGTTCTGAAGATTATATGTAGTCGATACGTCTTGTGGCGTTTTAATTGCCCATGTCCATGTATACAACTCCCGGCCATACACGTCGGTCGCGGAAAATATCAATGCATCAGCATTATTCCAGTTTGGTGGTAAAGACAATTTAATAGATCCTTTCTTTCCGGGATCTAATTGAATAGATGCTTTGCCGGAAGCGATCACAGTATGTCCCGTTTTTGTATCTTTTGCGAACGGGTATTTTATCAACTGCCAATTGAATTTACAGACTGATAAATTCGTATAATGATAGTCATTCTCAATCTCTATTTTCCCATCAAAACTTTTATCAAGCACAGGTTTTCTAACCTGTACCGGCGACCATAATTCTTTGATCGTATAATAGCTTCCTTCTTTCTCACGATGCGGTCCAACAATTCCATCGGGCGCATTGTTGCCGTAAGTATCAATACTATCATGTTTATCATGACGAACAATTCCTTCATCAGCCAATACCCATAGGAATCCACCTGCATGGTGTGGATTTTTTCGCATGAGATTCCAGTAATCTTCTAATCCTGCCCCATGGCCGCCATCGTATAAACCGTGGATCATTTCAGTATGTAATAAGATATCATCTTTAGCGGCTGCCTTTTCTATGTATGAATAATCGGGATAATGCTTTGTATCTACATTATTGAAATTACTCCAGGGATGCAATACCGTTCTTTGTTGTGGATCGTATAAAGCATAGTCATTGTCGAGATCAAAATTGAAACCGCCTTCGTTGCCATTATCCCAGAAAATAATGGATGGATGATTTACATCTCTTACTACCAGTTCTTTCACTAATTTTCTGCCGATAGGCGTTGCATATTTTTTCTGCCAGCCGGTTAATTCATCCAACACAAATAATCCAAGAGAATCACAGAGATCAAGAAACTCAACATCAGGTGGATAGTGCGACATGCGAACGGCGTTCATGTTCATGTCTTTCATCAAACCAATATCCATTAAATGAATTTTACGGCTCAATGTTCTTCCTGATTCGGGCCATGAACTGTGCCGGTTAACTCCTTTCAAGATCACTTTTGTATTGTTCAAATAGATACCGTCTCCTTTTCGTACTTCAACAGTTCTGAAGCCAAAGCGTTGTTGAATTGTATGCAGTATTTTATTATTCCTAACGATACTTACTTCGACTTTATATAGTTTCGGAAATTCGGGATTCCAGGTTTGAGGCTTTGAAAAAAAGTTAGAAAGAGAAAACTTATCTGCAACTTTTTCGGCAATAGTTGAGAAAGGCAATCCTATTTTTTCACCTTGTAAAGTTTTGACCTGTGCAACGAACTTGTCACCTTTCACGAGTCCCTGGAAATATATATCCATATTAAAATTGCCATCCGCCTTTGCGTCTATAGCTACTCTTTCAATAAAAGTTTGTGGCAATATTTTCAAATATACAGGACGATAAATTCCACCAAACACCCAAAAATCTCCCTCACGTTCAGCACGGTTCACAGAACTGTCTGCGCTCATTTTACTTACGTCGGCTTCCAGCAGATTATCTGCGCCGGGTTTGATGAATGGTGTGATATTATAAGAGAATTCGTAAAAACCTCCCTGGTGTATCGGCCCAATAACCTGGCCGTTTATTTTTACTTCAACATCTGTCATCACACCTGCAAATACTAATTCAACCTGTTTATTACCCCAATTTTTATCTGCAGTGAAATGACATTTATATAAGCCGTGTTCTTTGTGTTTGTTTTTATCATGTCCATAATTGTAGCCGCCGAATCCTTGCATTTCCCAATTGGAGGGAACGGGAATCTTTGTCCAGCTACCACTTTTAGCTCCTTCTGTACAAAAGAAATCCCAGTTAACGGTATGATCCTTATCGGTGCCGGATAAATATTTGATGATGGTTTGCTGTGCATTTGCAAAGCAGCAGCATGATAATAAGAGTAGGGAAAGCAGTGATCTCATAACAGATGTTTATCTGCCTAAATGTACTGAAATAACGGTCGGGACGCTAGAGCGGCCTGAACGTTATTTCAGTACTCAAGCTGCGGAAGCGTTCAGGCCGCTCTAGCGTCCCGACCGCTTAGGCGATCAGTGGTTTCCCCGTTCTAAAACAAGTGCCCTTGAAATGCGCAACCGTTTCATTGTTTTGATTGGTGATGGTGATAAAGTATAGGCCGGTACTTCTCCCGTTATGATTTTCTTTGGCTTCCGCAGTAAGCGTATCACCAACCTGTACAGCTTTTGTGAAGTTGATCGATGTATCTAAAGCAACAGACAAATTGTTCCGGTTATTACAGGCAAATGCGAAGGCACTATCAGCCAGGGAAAATGCGATGCCACCGTGAACAATACCAAAGCCGTTGATCATTTCCTCTCTTACCTGCATTTGTATTTTGCTGTAGCCTTCTTTTATTTCGAGTACAGAGATGCCGAGCCATTGAGAGAATTTATCATGCTCCATCATATGCTCCACTACCTGCTGTGCAAATTTGTCCTGTTCATTCATGATCATTCGCCTTTAAAATTGGGTGAACGTTTTTCCAGAAAAGCCTGCACGCCTTCCTTAAAATCGGAAGTGGCCGCAGCTTTCTGTTGGTATTCGTCTTCCAGTAATAACTGTCTTTCTAAATTATTGGAAGCGGATTCATTCAATGCATATTTGATATAAGCCAATGCCCTGGTCGGCATCTGTGCCAATGTTCCGGCGATCTTTTTACTTTCATCAACAAATGATTCATCGCTGAATACTTTGTAGAGCATACCCATTTGTAACGCATCTGCTGCAGAAACTTTGTCGCCAAGCATCATTAAGGCACTTGCTCTCTGAAAACCGATCGAACGGGGTAAATGATAAGAACCGCCGCTATCCGGTATCAAACCAATTTTTGAAAATGCCTGTATGAATGATGCAGACTGTGTTGCTACAACGATATCGGATGCCAATGCAATATTGGCGCCGGCACCGGCAGCAACACCATTAATTGCTGCAACAATTGGTTTTGGAATGGTGCGGATGCGTGTGATGATGGGGTTGTAATGTTCTCCTAAGATCTTCGCCATGCCTGGGCCATTGGGATCAACAACTTCCGCCAAATCCTGTCCCGCACAAAATCCTTTGCCTGCGCCTGTTATGTAAATGCAACGTACTTCAGTATTTTCAGCACATTCATCCAATGCCGATTGAAATAACAATGCCATCTCACGATTAAAAGAATTCAATTTATCCGGACGATTGAATGTGATGGTAGCAACATTATTCTCTATAGATAAAATAATCGACGGCATCTGCAAATGTTTAAACGAATATACTCATTCAGCAACTCTCTGTGAAACTCCGTGTTCTCTGTGTCTCTGTGTTGAAAAAAATACCGAAGCGAAGGCTTCAACACAGAGGCACTGAGGACACGGAGTTTCACAGAGAGGTCAATGACATTTGAAATAATCGAAAGGTTCTTTGCAATCATTACATTGATATAAAGCCTTACATGCAGTACTTCCGAATTGCGAAACCAATCTTGTATGATATGAATTGCACAGCGGGCACTGGATTGCTTCTTCTTCCTGGAAGGAATCTGGTGTGCAAACGGCCTGCCTGTATTGGGGCGGAGCGATGCCGTAAGCTTTTAGTTTTTCCTTTCCATGTTCACTTATCCAATCCGTTGTCCATGCAGGCGAAAGAACTTCGATGATCTTAATATCCGTAAATCCCTCTGCCAGCAAAGCCATGCGGATATTTATTTTCATTACGTCGATCGCGGGACAACCTGTGTAAGTGGGTGTGACAAAAACAGTAACCCCCCAACCCTCCCGCTTTGGCGGGACAAGCTCTAAAGGGGGAGTTGGTAAGACCTCAATATTTCTAACAATACCTAAATCAATAACTGAGAGTACTGGTACTTCCGGATCAGAAACTGTTTCCAGTATTTCCAAAACCCTCCGTTTTACTCCTTCCGAAGAATCAGGTTTGTCATTATTG
Source organism: Bacteroidota bacterium (assembly GCA_040388705.1). Lineage (GTDB taxonomy): Bacteria > Bacteroidota > Bacteroidia > Chitinophagales > Chitinophagaceae > Sediminibacterium. Next base: position 420,902 of record JAZKBI010000001.1, read on the forward strand.
ATATGTTTACTTAATGTCTCCATACTAATTCCCCTTCAGAGCTTGTCCCGCCAAAGCGGGAGGGTTAGGGGGTGTTTTACCACTCTGCGCCCGGGTACGCTCTCTGCAAAAACTGCATCTCGGCCAAAACAAATCCAAGATGTTCTGTATGCCTTCCTTCTTTACCGCCTGATTGCATCCATGCGTTTTCAGGTAAACTAAGTGTAGCTTCTTCGAATACGGCTTTTACTTTTTCTTCCCATTTATTTTTTATTGCGGAAAGATCAACACCGTATCCTTCACTAGCAGCCAACAACTCATAGTTTGCGGGCCGCATTAGTTCACCCGTATAACTCCACAGTTCATCCACTGCGTGTTCCATTCTTTTTTTGCTTTCTTCGGTACCATCGCCTAAACGTATCACCCATTCACTGCTCCAGCGGAGATGGTAGGTAACTTCTTTTAATGCTTTTTCTGCAATGGCTGCCAATTGTTCATCAGAGCTATTTTGCAGCTGCTGGTACAAAAAATATTGATAAGTACTGAAAAAGAATTGTCGTAAAATGGTTTGTCCCCAATCGCCGTTGGGTAACTCAACCAATAAACAGTTTTTAAATTCGACCGTGTCACGCAGGTAAGCCAAAGAATCTTCCGTTGTATCATTGCCTGATAACTGCGCGGCATACTGGTAAAAATTTCTTGCCTGCCCGATACAATCCAATGCAATATTTGAAATGGCAATATCCTGTTCCAGCACAGGTCCATGCCCGCACCATTCACTGTTACGATGGCCTATGATCAGCGCATTGTCTGCAAGATGCAAAGTATAGTTGTTCAGATTGTTTTTAGTCATGCTTTTTAATTCCCCCTTTAGGGGGCCAGGGGGTGTGATTACATATGTTTTAATTCATCGGGCAGGTCATAAAACGTAGGATGCCTGTACGCTTTATCATTTGCAGGATCATACAATGATTCCGCATCGGTGGGATTGCTTGCATGAATATGTTTACTTTCCACTACCCATATACTTACGCCTTCCATCCTGCGTGTGTATACATCTCTTGCATTTTCAATGGCCATCTGTGCATCTACTGCATGCAGGCTGCCTACATGTTTGTGATCAAGGCCCTGCCTGCTGCGGATGAATATTTCCCAGAGGGGCCATTCATGCTTGTTATTTTCTGATGACATGTTTATTTGTTTACTGGTTTATTCGTTTATTGGTATGATGTGCTGAGTTTCGGGTTTACTAATAAACTCGTAAACCAGTAAACCAATAAACCAATAAACTAAGCCGCATTAAGTGATTGTTTTCGTTTCCGCTTCTCCGCATACGCACTCGCTGCTTCTCTTACCCATGCACCTTCTTCCCATGCTTTTTTTCTTGTATCGAGGCGTTGTTTGTTGCAGGGGCCGTTGCCTTTTACCACTTCCCAGAATTCGTTCCAGTCGATGGCGCCGAAATCGTAGTGATTGGTTGCTGCGTTCCATTTGAGGTCTTTATCGGGAAGTGTGAGTCCCAATATTTTTACCTGCTCTGCGCAGATGTCTACAAATTTTTGCCGCAGCTCATCATTGGTAAAACGTTTGATCTTCCATTTCATGCTCATGATGGTGTTCGGGCTCTCATCATCTTTCGGGCCGAACATCATTACGCTTGGCCACCACCAGCGGTTAATGGAATGCTGTGCCATATTGCGTTGCGCTTCGGTTCCTTTGCTGAGGGTTAATAAAATTTCAAATCCCTGGCGCTGGTGAAAACTTTCTTCTTTACAAACACGCACCATCGCTCTCGCGTACGGACCAAAACTGCTCCTGCATAATGGCACCTGGTTCATGATGGCAGCGCCATCCACCAGCCAACCTATCGCACCAATATCTGCCCAGGTTAACGTGGGATAATTAAAGATGGAAGAATATTTTGCTTTACCGGTATGCAGTTGATCATACATTTCATCGCGTGTGATACCCAATGTTTCTGCTGCGGAATACAAGTATAAACCATGGCCCGCTTCATCCTGCACTTTGGCCAATAGAATTGCTTTGCGGCGGAGATTCGGCGCGCGCGTGATCCAGTTGCCCTCAGGTAACATGCCAACAATTTCACTATGCGCATGCTGACTGATCTGGCGGATCAATGTTTGCCGGTATTTCTCCGGCATCCAGTCCTTCGGTTCGATCTTGATCTCTTTATCGATCTTATCCTGGAAGATGGTTTCAAAATCTTTTTCCATAGAAAAATGCATGAATGCCAAAAGTAAGAAAAGAATTCTAATGCTAACAATTGTTAGTGTGAAAAATATAGTGTGATTTAGTTATTGTTAGCCGGATTTAACTAACAAAATCAACGAATCGTTAGGACAGTTCCCTCTTGCTACTCTTTTTCTCTTGCCTTAACTCTTTGCGAAACCCATTTCCAATAAGAGGAGGACAAGAGAAAAAGAGTAGCAAGAGTGGTTTTATTTATCTTAGGAGGATGAAGAAATTATTTTTATTGCTATGCATACTTTCAAGTGGCATCATAGCAACAGCCCAAACTACTGATCCGCCATTCCGCAAAGAGATCGATGCCTTTAAAAAGAAAGACAGTTTGCAGATGCCCCCAAAGCAATCCATCTTATTTGTGGGCAGTTCTTCTTTTACCAAGTGGACAGATGTTCAGGATTATTTTCCTGGTTATCCCATTCTTAATCGTGGGTTTGGCGGTTCTTCTTTGCCTGATGTGATCAGGTATGTGGATGATGTGATCATTCCTTATGATCCTAAACAGATCGTGATCTATTGCGGTGAGAATGATGTGGCGGGATCCGATACAATCACTGCGCCAACCGTATTGAAACGATTTCAAACATTGTTTTCTCTGATCAGGAATAAATTACCAAAAGTTCCCATTGCTTTTATTTCATTGAAGCCAAGCGTGAGCCGATGGAAATTTGAGACGGTAATTGTTGAAACGAATAAATTGATCAAAGATTTCCTGCGCAAACAATCCAATACAACATTCATCAACGTGCATGATGCAATGCTGAATGCGGACGGTTCTGTGATGACGGATATTTTTATTGCGGATAATTTGCATATGAATGCAAAGGGTTATCATATTTGGCAACCGATCATACAGAGCTATCTTAACCGCTAATTTATTTGATGTATTGATTTACTATGATTGTTTGACGCGGGATATTTCGGGGGTTTTCTACAGGTATTTAGCGCAGGTATATGTATTACTGGGGTTTTCTCTGTTTATTTATAGTTGATAGTAGTGAACACATGATCAATGAAAAATATAAACATTCGGAATTGACATCAAAAATAATCGGATGCGCGATGACGGTCCATAACAAATTACGAAATGGACTACCTGAAAAATATTATCACAAGGCCATGGAAATCGAATGTAAAGAACAAGGCTTGGTATATCGAAGTGAAGTTGAAATTCCTGTTTTTTATCGGGGAATAGATATTGGGAAACGTTATTGTGATATGATAGTTGAGAATAAAATAATACTTGAATTCAAAGCAACATCTCAGCTTGAACCCATAAATCTCGCTCAGGCTTTAAACTACCTGGAGTTAACAAAATATGAAATAGGGTTACTTATCAATTTTGGGAGTAAAAGCCTCGAATTTAAACGGCTGATCAACCAACTAAATAATCATAGCTAATCAATAAATCACTCTAATCAGCGGTTATCAAAGTCCACAATCACTTTTTCTGTTCTTGGATGTGATTGACAGGTTAAAATAAACCCCTGTTCTATCTCCTCCGGCTCCAATCCATAATTCACATCCATATCCACTTCACCTTCTATTAATTTTGCACGGCAGGTACAACATACGCCGCCTTTACACGCATAAGGAAGGTCGGCACCGTGTTTTAATGCAGCATCTAGTATGGCATCGCCTTCAAAGCCGAGATCAAAATCAAACGAAATGCCATCGAGTTTAATGGTGACCTTGCTTTTTACTTCTGCTCTTACTAACGACTCAGGTTTCACGATTGAGGATTGCTTTCCTCCCGGAGTAGTAAACAATTCAAAATGAATTTTCTTTTTCTCAACACCCATTTTTTCCAGTTGGTCTTTCACAGAAAAGATCATGTTCTCCGGCCCGCATAAAAAGAATTCATCGGTGCGGGTGATATCGATATTTTTATTGCAGAGTTCGTTGCATTTGTCTGCATCTATCCTGCCGAAATTAATGGCGGCATCTGTTTTCTCCCTTGATAAAATATAAATAACGCGAAAGCGATCCATATATACATTCTTCAACGCTTCCAGTTCTTCTTTAAAAATAATGGAATGGCGGTTGCGGTTGCCATATACCAACGTGAATGAACTTTTGGGTTCGGTTCGCAAAGTTGTTTTGATGATGGATAGCAAAGGAGTAATGCCACTGCCCGCCGCAAAGCCAGTATATTGTTTGGATTGTTCGGGATGCAATTCAGTGAAGAATTTTCCTAAAGGCGGCATCACATCCAACACATCCCCTTTTTTCAATTGCTCATTGGCATGCGTTGAAAAAATACCTTGTTCCACTTTTTTTACTGCAACACGTAATTCATTGTCTAAAGGGCTGCTGCAAACAGAGTAGGAGCGGCGCACTTCTTCGCCGTTGATATTTGTGCGGAGGGTTATGTATTGTCCCTGTTTGTATTGAAAGATCTCTCTGAGTTCGGGCGGGATGGAAAAGGAGATGGATACACAATCATTGGTTTCTCTTCTCACTTCTTTTACTACTAATTCATGAAAATGTATGGACATATAATAGAGTCTGGAGACTGGAGTTAGAAGACTGGGGTTAGTGCTCCCACAGACTCCAGTCTTCTAACTCCAAACTGAATAAATTATTTATTGATCAACCCTCCCACAAGTATCGTGATCATATTCTCCTCCAAAGCTTCTGCACTGATCTTTTGCGTTGAGCGGTGCCAGCTTTCGATGCCGCTGATGGCATGGAGCATGATAAGAACGGCTGTTGGAGCATCAATTTTTTTGATCTCTTTATTGCGGATCCCGTTCTCGATAATAGCAGCAAAACGTTTGCGGTAAATGCGACGCTGGTTCTGGAAATTGGATAAGTATGGATCGGCAAGGTGTTTCCATTCGCGGTCGCTTACATATACTTCTTCGTAATGGTTGATCATTTCGTTGATATGGAAACGAAGCAGCTTCTCCACTTTTTCGATGGAGTTGATCGGCTCGGCTTCTATCTCATCAATTTTATGCAGGAAGCGGTTGGCCACGCTAAAGCACAACTCATGCAGTAATTCTGTTTTTGATTTGATGTGGTTGTACAAACTGGCCGCTTCCACGCCAACAGCTTCTGCCAGGTCGCGCATACTGGCTGCCTTGAAACCTTTCTCACGAAAAAGAATTGCAGCTTTGGTTACGATAACATCTTTGCGTGAGACGTTTTTTTCGGTTTTTATCCTTGCCATAATGCTGCGAAGATAAAACAACTAACGTGTGTTAGCAACGATTTTTTGATTTTAATACTTGGTTGTTAGTTTTCGAACTCCGGAAAATGGCACGCGGATGACGCGGAAAAAACGGATTTGCGCAGATTTATCCGTCTAAATCCGTTTTTTCCGCGTCATCCGCATGCCATCAAGGCCAAATATTGAACCGAAAGATGAAAGGATTGCGACGCAAGGGACGATGCCACATGTACAACAGCCGGCATCTAAAATAAAAACCTGCCCACAAGGCTTTTCAATCTCAATACCCTAATTTCGCCACCCGATAACAAAACCAAAATTATGTCTCTAGTTGTAGTAGGATCCATGGCCTTTGATGCCATTGAAACACCATTCGGTAAAAGTGATAAGATCGTTGGCGGCGCCGGCACATATATTGCCTGGTGCGCATCGAATTTTACGCCTGTTAAACAGATCTCTGTTGTGGGTGGCGATTTTCCGCAGAGCGAACTGGACGCATTGACCAACCGTAAAGTGGATCTTGAAGGCGTACAGATCAAGAAAGACGAAAAAACATTTTTCTGGAGTGGCCGTTATCATATGGATATGAATACACGCGACACCCTGGTAACAGAATTGAATGTGTTGGGTGATTTTAAGCCGGTTGTGCCGGAAAGTTTCCAGGATTGCGAGTTCCTGATGCTTGGCAATCTTGCACCTTCTGTACAAAGCAGTGTGATTGAGCAACTGAAAGCACGCCCGAAACTGATCGTGATGGATACCATGAATTTCTGGATGGAGATAGCGATGGATGACCTGAAGAAAACAATCTCAATGGTAGATGTGTTGATGGTGAACGATAGTGAAGCGCGCCAGTTGAGTGGTGATTATTCATTGGTAAGGGCAGCCGCTACTATTATGGCGATGGGGCCTAAATACCTGATCATTAAGAAAGGGGAACATGGTGCCTTGTTGTTTCATGGCAGCCAGGTATTTTTTGCGCCGGCACTTCCATTGGAAGAAGTATTCGATCCAACCGGAGCGGGCGATACGTTTGCGGGTGGCTTTATTGGCTACCTCGCAAAAACAAAAGACATCTCTTTCGACAATATGAAAACAGCTATTATCGTAGGAAGTGCTATGGCTTCTTTCTGCGTAGAGCGTTTCGGAACTGAGCGTATCCGCGAAATAGTTAAGACGGATATTGATGGAAGGTTAGCTGAGTTTGTGCAGTTATCGAACTTTGATATTTCGTTAGTTTAATTGTAATTGGTTTACTGGTTTATTAGTTTATTGGTAGAACCGGCGGCATACAAATAAACCAGTAAACAAATAAACCAATAAACAAAAAAATCCTTATTTTCACACAGCAATGATAACAATGAAACATACAAAACGTATTAAGATACTCTCTCGCGGGAAGTGCTAAACGTATGTGTATGCTGAATATACTTAAGAGCCTTCCCAAACCGGGGAGGTTTTTTTTTGGACAGCGAATAAACAAATAAACCATTAAACAAATAAACCAAAACAAATGAAAGTAGCCGTAGTAGGTGCCACAGGACTGGTAGGTACCAAAATGTTGCAGGTATTGGCCGAGCGTAATTTCCCGGTAACAGAATTAGTTCCCGTGGCTTCAGAAAGATCTGTAGGTAAGGAAGTTGAATTCAAGGGAAAGAAGTATAAGGTGGTAAGTATGCAGGACGGTATCGATGCCAAACCGGCTGTGGCTATTTTTTCTGCGGGTGGTGGAACTTCACTTGAATGGGCGCCGAAATTTGCAGAAGCTGGTATCCGTGTGATCGATAATTCTTCTGCGTGGAGAATGGACCCAACCAAAAAATTAGTGGTGCCTGAAGTAAATGCTTCTGTGCTCACCAAAGAAGATATGATCATTGCCAACCCGAACTGTTCTACTATCCAGATGGTGGTGGCTTTACAACCCTTACACGAAAAATATAAAATTAAAAGGGTAGTGGTAAGTACTTACCAAAGCGTAACCGGTACAGGAAAAGCGGCAGTGGATCAATTGTTCAATGAAAGAAAAGGAGTGGACGGAGAGATGGCTTATAAATACCAGATAGACCTTAACGTAATACCGCAGATTGATGTGTTCCTGGAAAATGGTTATACAAAGGAAGAAATGAAAATGGTAAAAGAAACCAACAAGATCATGGGTGATGATTCAATCCGTGTTACTGCAACCACCGTGCGTATACCTGTTGTTGGCGGCCACAGCGAGAGCGTGAATGTTGAATTTGCCAATGATTTTGACCTGGCTGAATTGAAAAATGTCTTGATCAATGCACCCGGTATTATTGTGCAGGACGATCCTTCCGCACAGCTGTACCCAATGCCCCTATGGGCGCATGAAAAAGATGAGGTGTTTGTTGGAAGATTGAGAAGAGATGAAACACAACCCAACACGCTTAACATGTGGATCGTTAGCGATAACCTGCGCAAGGGTGCTGCTACCAATGCGGTTCAGATAGCAGAATACCTCGTGGGCAAAGGGCTTTTATAAATTTTTGTGAGTGAGTACCTAAGTGCCGGCGTTGTGAAACGTTGGCACTTTTTTGCGCCATACTTTGCAGATAATCATGCAGTTGGATTGAAATTGAACCAGTGGTTTCCTGAATTAATATTGGCATCATAGTATTTTTGTATTTTTAATACATGAATAAACGGGTTTATGCATATTGGCTTCTGTCCCTCGTAGTAGTGGCAATGCTATTTCATGCATGCTCTAAAGAACCGGATGTAAATGGAACGAATCCACCTGTACCTTCACCGGCTCCGGACCCGGCCCAGCCTGTACCCTTTATCGCTTCTTTTTTTCCTCTTACTGCAACGGGTGATGAACCGGTTAGAATTGTGGGAAAATATTTTAGCCCGTCTACCGCTGTAAGTTTTGGCGGTACTGCTGCACAATCATTTAAAATTGTTTCAGACACGGTGATCTTTGCTTACCCCGGCACGGGAGCTTCCGGAAATATAGTGGTTACTTCACCCGCAGGAACGGGTACAATCGGCGGATTTACTTTTTACATACCACCACAATACATTTTGTATGGTACCAGCGCCTTTGGATCGGTGCCATGGCCGCAAGGCGACTCGTCGTACTATCACCCAATCTTTCTTCCGGACACGGCGTTCTTTGTCATAAAAAAAATTAACCGGTACGACTCACTTGCTATCGGTACAAACGCCTATTTCCCAGAATATAGTCGCTATGTAGACAGTCCGAACTATGTTATCCTTTCAGGTGTTGGTCTCGATCCCAGGGGTGGTTATAATTTTTATGGAAAAACACCTTCCTTCAGGCCTTTGAGTGTGTTTGCCAGGATCGTCGACAGCGTTATTACCATCCCGGGGCAAACACCTGAGTACTGGCTCATGATTAAGGGTAGCGGTATTATCAAGAATAATAAGATCTCGCTGCAATACCTTACCAATTATAGGGGGCAAAGTAAATCGGCTATCTTAAAAAGTCCTTAACCGCCGGCTAAATAATTATTCGCCCGGCACCCTGTTTAAAAAGATAAATATTTCCAAAGCTGTTTTTTATCATAAGATATAGACTCTCATACGCTTACGTTTTCAATCGATAGAAGGTTCAAAAAACACTATTCAATAGTGATATATTTTGTATTTTTAGATACATGAATAAACGAGTCCATATCATTTGGATATTGTCTTTGATGATATTAGCCGTCAAATTTGTTGCATGTAGTAAAGATCCTTTAGCAGATCCCCCGGCAACTGTTCCGCCGGTACAGGATACGACCAAACCTCCTGCAAAAGACACCACTAAACCAAAGGATACGACAAAGCTCGTTACAAGCGTTATGTCCTTTTTACCGATTGAAGCCACGGGCGATGATCCTGTTAAAATTTTCGGAAAGAATTTAAGCAATGTAAGCGCAGTAAGTTTTGGTGGTAAACCCGCCAAATCATTTACGCTGATCTCTGATTCTGTTATTCTTGCTTCTGTAAGCCCGGGCAGTATATCGGGAAATGTTTCTGTTACAGCAGCAGCTGGAATATTTACGTTGCCGGGATTCACATACTATACTCCCCAGGTTTTTGTTTTACGGGGAACCACACGGTATGCTACCCTGTATGGGCCCGACGGAGGGACACCGACAACTGATTCTTCACGGTATAAAGAAATATTTGTAAAAGATACCTGTTCGTTTGCGATCAGAAAAGTTAATCCCTATGATACTCTTAGGAACTGGTATGTTCCAGACCCGGTTCCTCATTTACCGCCGAAACAACGAAGCAAGTATGCCGATAGTGCAAATTATGTAATGCTGTCAGGTGTTGAGGTTGAAACAACCCCGTTTTATGCGCCGTCAAACAGCAATGCAATTGTATACAGGTTTGTTCCTGGATCCTTCGGAGGAGTATACGCCAAAATAGAAGACAATGTGATCACAATCCCCAAACAAACACCGCTAACTTATCTTATAACCATTTGGGGGAGCGGTACAATTAATAACGGCGTGATCACTCTCCAGTACTTTGTGGAGGAGTATCGTCATAACTCAAAAATGTCTACGTTGTCAAGTAATTAAGTTAAATCAGGTAAGTAATTATTCACTCAGCGCACGGTTCAGGAAAATAATTAATGGCTGCAAAGTTTCCAATGCGGTTGTGATTTTTTTAACCAGGTCTTTACTTATCAGATCAACATCAGTTAATGCAACAGTTGCCACAAAACTTTTCGTTTTGATACATTCCATTGCGGGATTCTCTTTGTCGTAACCTTTCGGATCGAGATGGATGAGTACCGACAAATCATACATTTAAAAACTATATATAATAATTGCATATTATTTTCTGGTTTTATATCTTTAAGGAATGAAACCGCTGTATAAATACTCCATAGCTGTATGCCTGAGTATATTAGCTATGGCTGCATGCAGTAAGCCAGATGAGACACCGGCACCAGCACCGCCTGTAACACCACGGGTTGTCCCACCGGTAACACCAACACCTGTTACCACGATCTCCTCCTTTCTTCCGCAAGTCGCTACGGCGGCCGATATGTTGCGGATCAATGGAAAAAATTTTACGGGTTGCACCGGCGTGATGATCGGAAATGCCGCCGCCAAGTCGTTCCAGGTTGCTTCAGACACGGTAATCATCGCTTATGTTGCAACAACCAGCGTTTCGTCTGGAAAAATTTCTGTAACCACACCATTGGGCACTGCTGAGGCATCCGGTTTTACATATTATACACCTGTATCTTATTCGTTGTCCGGAACAACCCGTTACGGTGCGCTCGACAAATTCTACAGTACACCGGTCGGCGGCGGGTACGAGGATGATTCGAGCAGTTACAAAAGTTATGACCGGATAGAAAACTGCACCGTGACCATTCGTCACATCAATTCGAATGATATAGACCGCAATGCTTCGTCCACGGGTTTTTTTGGTTATTATACGCGTAGCCGTTTCGTAGATAGCCCCAATTACGTGATCATTTCCGGTGTTATTAACGAAGGTACCGCTGGCATTACCGGAGTTGTTTATGGGCAAGCGTACAAGTTTACCAATGCAGGTCCGGAGTGGTCAAGCGTATTTGCTAAAATCGAGGGATCGGTGATCACCATCCCCAAACAATTTCCGTTGAATGGCTACGTTTATATGTCAGGTAGCGGAGAACTTAAAAATGGCGTGCTCAAACTGAACTATTTCATGGATGATACGCGTGGTAATTCCAAAACGGGAAGCCTGACAAGCCAGTAACAAATAAAATACACCTATTCTTCAAGCGCCCTGTTGAGAAATACAATAAGGGGTTGTAATGTTTCAAAACCTGTTGTTATTTTTTTAACGAGGTCTTTGCCTGTCAGATCTGCATCGCTAAGATCCGTTGTTGCCACAAAACTTTTTAGTTTGATGTATTCTATAGCTGGATTGTCTTTCTCATAACCTTTCGGCTCGCGGCTCAATGCCATACCCTCACCTCTTTCCAGTTCGCCATAACATGCAGAGAACTTTTTACTGTGGATAATCTTGTTGAATTCCTCCCATGAATAATCTATTTCCTGCCTGATCTTTTTTAGTTCCAATGGTTCTACCATATACCGCCCGCCGCCGATAAAACTGTTTCCACCGGGTTGTATTTGGATATAATAGCCGGCATTAATGGATTTTTTTCCACCGGCAATAATACTTGCGGCCAGGTTATTTTTATACGGTGCCTTATTCTTACTGAAACGAACATCCCGATTAATGCGGTACATGCATTCTTTCGCTGTTAAGGAAGCAATAGCAGGATCTTTCTTACCTAATTGTTTGATAACGCCATCAACCAAAGCCGCAAAATCTTCGCGAGCCGATTCGTATGCGCTGCGATTCTTTTCAAACCATTCGCGGGTATTGTTATTCTTCAGGTTCTTTAAAAAAGTAAGGGTTGATTTTTGTAGCATGCTATTATTTTATAGAGTCCAAACCGTGCCTTCGTGCCTCCGTGTGAGAATTTATTTTGCACACTAAGGCACAAAGGCACGGTTTTTATTCGCTGATTAATTTGATGAACTCATCTTCGGAAATGATCTTTACTGTATTGATCTTTTTTGCTTTTTCTAATTTGCTTCCTGCATCTTCTCCCACCACTAAATAATTCAATTTAGCGCTTACGCCACTCACGATCACGCCGCCCTGCGCTTCGGCCATTTCTTCTGCTTCGCTGCGTTTGAGTTTGGCGAGTGTTCCGGTAAAGAGGAACGTTTGCCCCGTCAATGCACCCGCAGCCATCACTGCTTTTTTCTGATTCTTTAATTGAAGCCCCAGTTTTTCCAGGTGTTCCAGCATATGAATGTTCTGTTCATTCAGGAAAAACTGGTGAATACTTTTGGCCACTTTCACGCCCACATCTTCCAGCTGCGTGAGTTCTTCTTCGGTTTTGTTTTTAAAATCCAGTACATGATCCACTGCATTCGCCAGTGTTTTAGCGGTTGTTTCACCAACAAAACGGATACCCAATGCGTAGATCAAACGATGAAGCGGTTGTTGCTTTGATGCTTCAATAGCAGCTTGTAAATTATCCAGGCTCTTTTTGCCAAAGCCTTCGAGTTTGCCGATCTTTTCAAAGTCTAATTCATAGATGCCCGGAATGTCTTTTAATAGATCCAGTTCATAAAATTTACGCACATTCGCTTCCCCAAAACTTTTGATATCCATCGCATCCTTGCTTACAAAATGGATCATCTTTTCAACCACCTGCGCCTCGCACTCAATATTAATGCATCGCCATACGGCTTCTGTTTCTTCTTTAAACAATTCACTTTTACAAACGGGGCATTGTTTGGGAAATACAATCGCCTGCTCGGTTCCATCACGTAATTCAGGTAAGGATTTTACGATCTGTGGTATCACATCGCCCGCGCGTTCAATCAAAACACTATCGCCGATCTTCAGGTCCTTCTCTTTGATATATTCTTCGTTGTGAACTGAAATGCTTGAGACCGTCACGCCGCCGAGATACACAGGATCCAGTTTTGCCACCGGTGTCACCGCACCTGTTCTTCCCACCTGGAACTCTACCGCTCTTAATTTGGTAGTTGCCTGTCTTGCTTTGAATTTAAACGCGATGGCCCAGCGCGGGTGGTGCGAGGTCATGCCTAATTTTTCCTGCAATGCCAAGTCATCCACTTTCACCACCATACCATCGATCTCGTAGGGAAGATTATCGCGGCCTGCTTCAAAATCAAGACAATAATCGATCACGGGCTGGATACCTTTTACTACGCGTTTTTCTTTTTCGGGTGAACGGAAGCCGAGATCCCAAAGCATTTTCAATGAACCGCTATGGGTGTTTAATTTTGAATTTTGAATTTTGAATTTTGAATTTTTATCTAGCACAAAATAGCTAACATGATATAAAAAAGCGTCCAATCCTCTTCGCCCAACTTCCTTCGGGTCCTTCATGCGTAAACTTCCTGATGCGGCATTACGTGGATTGGCAAGTGGCGCAAGATCCTGACCGGCTAACCATGCGTTGTATCTTTCAAAAGATTGTTTGCTCATAATAACTTCGCCGCGGATCTCTATCTGCTGGATCCCATATTTTGAAAAAGCCGCAGTTAATGGTAATGATTTTACCTGTTTGATATTAGTGGTAATATCCTCACCTTCCACACCATCACCGCGGGTAGCGGCGCGTACCAGTTGATCATCTTCGTAAATCAAAGAAATGCTGGCGCCATCGAATTTGGGTTCGATGCAATATTCGATCATCTCCAATCCACTTAGTTCACGCGCTTTTCTGTCAAAATCCAGGAGGTCTTCTGCATTGTAACTATTATCCAAACTCAGCATCGGCACCAGGTGTTGCACGGTTATAAAACCCTGGTTCAGACTGCTGCCTACGCGTTGTGTGGGAGAATCGGGGGTTACCAGTTCGGGATGTGCCGTTTCTGTTCGTTCTAATAACTTATATAATTGATCATACTCCGTATCAGTGATCAGCGCATCGCTCATTACATAATACCTGTATTCATGAAAGCGGAGCAGGTCCTTTAGCTCGCCGATCTCTTTAGGTGTAACCAGGTCTTTTTTTGCCGAGATCAGCGCTAAGGATCTCTCCAGTAATTGCTTTGTCTGTTCGTTGTTATGCATAGGCCTGTATTGGCGGATAAAGTTAAGCCCTTACCGTATCAAAGAGAAACTGTACGGAAAATTATGCACCTGATTCCTAAACTTTGTATCTTGTTCCCGCCGAAGAAAACAGGGATCTTATGCCCTGTTCTTTATTTAACGAACTTCCATGACGAAAAAGAATACAGAACCTGTTGCACATGAGGCCCAGCTGATCAAAGATGCGGCAGCGCTTGTACGATCTTATCCAACGGTACCGCTCACGGTCGACTGCGCGATCTTTGGTTTTGAAGAAAACAAACTGAAAGTGCTTTTGATCAAAAGTGACCTGGAGATCTTTACCGGCAAACTTTCCCTGCTGGGTGATTTTGTAAATGATAATGAAGAACTGGATGATGCGGCCTACCGGATCTTAAAAGAAAGAACCGGTATGAACGATGTGTTCCTCGACCAGGTACGTGCATTCGGCCATCCGGGCCGTCACCCGGGAGGAAGGGTTATTACGGTGGCTTATTGTTCTTTGCTCAATATCAATCACCACGAGTTAAAGATCCACGATAATGACCTGCACTGGCACACGGTCTCTACTTTAAAAGAGATGGCATTTGATCACAAGGAAATAGTAGACGCGTGTTATAGCTGGCTGCAGAAAAGAATACAGGAACACCCATTAGGATTTAATTTATTGCCCGATAAATTTTCGCTGCGTGAACTGCAGAATCTCTATGAGGCCATATTAGGCGTCACCCTTGATCGCCGCAATTTCCGCAAGAAATTTGCCTCTATGGACCTGCTGATAGATATTGAAGAAATGGAGCAGGACGTACCACACCGCCCCGGTAAATTATACAAATTCAATTTTGAGAAGTATGAGAAGAGTAAGCGGAAATGGGTGGGGATTGATTTTTAGCAATTTGAAAATTTGAAATGTGGTAATTTGAAAATTGCTGTCACGCATAAGATTCGCCGTGTTCATCATCCATTTTTGAATTATTGCATTATCATCCTATATTCAGTTACATTTACAAACAGGCATATAATAGAAACTCCTCCCGTATGGTCATTTTCAAATTTTCAAATTTTCAAATTTTTATATTGTTTTAATTATGCTACACTCAATGACAGGTTACGGACGCGCAGAGCAAACACTGGCAGATAAGACTTACCTGGTAGAAGTGCGTTCGCTCAATGGAAAACAATTTGACCTGCGGTTGAATATACCTGCATTGCTCAAGCCATTTGAGTTTGAAGTGCGCAATGCGCTAAATGAAGGATTGCAGAGAGGAAGTGTGGAATGTAATATCAATATCAAGCAGAATGGTGCAAGCAAACCGGTGTCCATCAACACCGATCTTGCGAAAGCTTATTTTGAACCGGTTGCACAATTAGCCGCTGAGCTGAACCTGCAAACAGGTGATATACTTAGTACGATTTTAAAATTACCGGATGTGATCACACCCTCAACGGAAATGCTGAGCGACGATGAATGGAAATTTTTTGAGAAAGTACTGAAAGAAGCGATCGCCCAGCTGAATGAACACCGTATAGACGAGGGAAGATCCATTGAATCGGATCTTGTTCTACGAATCAATAATATTGAAGCGCTGCAAAAAGAAGTGGCCGAACTGGAACCTTTGCGCAGAACCAAAATTAAAGAAGGCCTATTAAAAGTACTCGATGAAAATGTAGGCAAAGAAAGTTATGATGCTAACCGCCTCGAACAGGAACTGATCTATTATATTGAAAAGATCGATATCAGCGAAGAGCAGGTTCGTTTAAAGAACCACTGCGATTATTTCCGCTCCATACTTGCCGAAAAAGAACCCAGTAAGGGCAAGAAATTATCTTTCATCCTCCAGGAATTTGGCCGCGAGATCAATACCACGGGCTCCAAAGCCTACGATTCAACCATACAGAAATGCGTGATATTGATGAAGGATGAGTTGGAGAAGGCGAAGGAGCAGATTTTGAATGTATTGTAAGCAGCCATGAGCTTTGAGCCGTGAGCTTCGAGCTGAGCTCTCTTGATATTGAAACTTTGCTCACAGCTCGTGGCTCATAGCTCAAAGCTTCTCTCTATCTTTGCCGAAATCTCACGCGTTGAAAAAATTGTTAAGCATTGCCTGTTTATGCATCCTGTTCGCAGGTTGCGATACATTGGATGTATTTGAGCAATCCGTTTCCTTTCCCGGCCATGAATGGAAAACCAACAACAAACCCAGCTTTACATTTACGATAGAAGATACCGCTTCGGCCTATCATATTTTTGTGATCTTCAGGCATGAAGATTCTTATCATTTCAACAATGTATGGCTTAATATTTCTACACAGGCTCCGCGTGATACGATAAAAACACAACTCATCAATATTCCTCTGGCCGATAATAAAAAAGGCTGGCTCGGTGCTGGTATGGATGATGTGTATGATCATCGCGCACGTATTACACGCGCACCAATTAAACTCAAAAAAGGAAACTACACATTTATCCTGCAACAGAATATGCGCGAAGAACCATTGCAATTCGTACTCAACGCAGGCATCCGGGTTGAAAAAGTAAAACCATGATCTCTTCATCAAAACCACCCAGGCTTGTAGTGGTGTCGCTCGTTTACTGGGTGTTGCTTATTTATATGGTTTCCGCACTTTCCTGGTGGTTCATCGCATTAGACAAACAGAACAGGGATATTACCAATATCCGGCTGAATGAATTAAAAAAAGACGATCCCGCTTATTTCACCAGCAGCCTCAAAATAGAAGAAGCAAAAAAAAGAAAGACCGCACAATACATCGGCGAGGGTACCATCTTTCTTGCATTGATATTGGTG
This sequence comes from Bacteroidota bacterium, assembly GCA_040388705.1. Taxonomy (GTDB): domain Bacteria; phylum Bacteroidota; class Bacteroidia; order Chitinophagales; family Chitinophagaceae; genus Sediminibacterium. Next base: position 437,738 of record JAZKBI010000001.1, read on the forward strand.
GGCGCAGTATATGTTTACCGGGCTACGAGGCGGCAATTGAGAATGTCGCAGCAACAGCAGAATTTTATGATGGCTATCACGCATGAATTAAAAACACCCATTGCTGTCGCGCAACTTAACCTCGAGACGCTGCGAAAGAGAAAATTAGATGAGGATACGCAGCAGAAACTCATCAGCAATACCCTGCAGGAAGCCAACCGTTTGAATACACTTTGTAACAACATACTTTTTGCATCGCAATTGGATGCGGGAGCCTATCATCCCAATAAAGAAGAGATCAATTTCACTGACCTGGTGGAGGGTTGCGTGGATGATTGTAAGAACCGTTTCCCCCATCGTTTGATTGTGGAAGATATTTCAGAAAGCATTTACCTTGTCGGTGAAGCACTGCTTTTGCAGATGCTGGTAAACAACCTACTCGACAATGCTTTAAAGTATTCCCCCAAAGAATCACCGGTTACGATCACATTGAAGGAAGCAGATCAAAAGATAACACTTACCGTCAGCGATGAAGGATTTGGCGTGCCTGATAGTGAAAAGAAAAAAATATTCGACAAATTTTACCGCAGTGGCGATGAATACACCCGGAAGGCAAAAGGCACCGGCTTAGGGCTGTACTTATGTAAGAAGATCGCCGAGAGCCATAATGGATACATTTCTGTGACAGATAATTATCCCGCAGGCTGTAGCTTTGCGGCATCATTTCCCGTAGCATGAAGGATACAAAGTCAACGATATTATTGGTAGAAGATGAAGAAAATCTTCATGAGGCGTTAAAACTGAACCTTGAAATAGAAGGATACGAGGTAGTGTCTGCCTTTACCGGCAATGAAGCACTTCAGAAGATCGCCAATGAATATTTCGATCTGATCATCATGGATATCATGTTGCCGGAAGTGGATGGCATCAGCATTACAGAAACGGTTCGCGTGAGTAATAATGAAGTACCCATTTTAATGCTCAGCGCCCGCAACAGCAGTTCCGACAGGGTATTGGGATTGAAAAAAGGTGCGGATGATTATCTAACGAAACCCTTTAACCTCGAAGAATTATTACTCCGTGTAAATAAGCTGATAGACAAGAGTAAAAAAATGCAGGTAAAGGAAAGCATCGGCGATACCTATAATTTTGGCAATAACCAGATCGATTTCAAAGCACAGGATGCCATTACCTGGAACGGTCAACGCGTTGAGCTAAGTAAAAAGGAAGCGATGCTGCTGAAACTGCTCATCGAGAACAAAGGCGATGTAGTGACACGCGAAAGGATCTTACAGGTTGTATGGGGTTACAATGTGTATCCAACAACACGCACTATCGACAATTTTATCCTCAGCTTCCGTAAATATTTTGAAGAGGATTCGCGCAACCCGAATTATTTTCACTCGGTTAGGGGCGTGGGGTACAAATACAACGATTAGCGTATTACGAATTGACGGATTGCGGAATTTGACAATACGAAATTCGCTAATCCGCCAATTATCGCTATACCTTTGCAATTACAACTATTTTCATGGCCACAGTCCTGATTATTGACGACGAAGAAAAACTAAGGGCATTACTCGGCCGCATCATTTCACTGGAAGGTTTTACCGTATTACAGGCAGGGACTTTAAAAGCCGGCACCAGGATCCTGCAAAAAGAAGAAGTAGATGTATTGCTTTGCGATGTTAAATTACCCGACGGAAATGGAGTAGATTTTTTGCAGGAAGTGAAACCAAAATTTCCTTTTACCGAAATCATCTTACTGACTGCGTATGGAAATATTGCCGATGGTGTTCAGGCGATGAAAAATGGTGCTTTTGACTACATTACCAAAGGCGACGATAATGACCGTATCATTCCCCTTCTTAACCGGGCAATGGAAAAAGTAACCTTGCATAAACGCGTGCAACAACTCGAGGCGCGGGTGCAAAAACGTTACGGTTTCGATACCATCATAGGTCAATCGAAAGAATTGTTAGAGGTGATTGCAATGGCCAAAAAAATCGCCGCAACTGATGCAACCGTATTGTTGTTGGGTGAAACAGGAACAGGTAAAGAAGTATTTGCACAGGCAATTCACAACAACAGCGCAAGGGCAACCAAACCATTCCAGGCAATTAACTGTAGCGCGATCAGCAGGGAACTATTAGAGAGCGAGCTCTTCGGATATAAAGCCGGTGCATTTACAGGTGCCAATAAAGATAAAAAAGGATTGATAGAGGAAGCGGATAGCGGCACCCTGTTCCTTGATGAGATCGGGGATATGCCACTTGAGCTCCAGGCAAAATTATTGCGTGTTTTAGAAGATCAGTCATTTATTAAAGTTGGCGAAACCCATACTTCCAAAGTAAATGTGAGGGTGATTGCCGCTACGAACCGGGATCTTTCAAAGGATGTAAAAGAAGGCGCGTTCAGGGAAGATCTTTTCTATCGATTAAATGTATTCACCCTTCTGCTTCCTCCTTTGCGCGAGCGAAAAAAAGACATTCCGTTATTGGCAGCATTTTTCCTTAAACAATTCGCCCCCAAAACCAATGCATATGTTACCAGCATGAGTAAGGATTTTATGGAGCATTTACAGAATCATCAATGGAAAGGAAATATCCGTGAATTAAAAAATATTATGGAAAGAGCGGTGATACTTGCTGATGGCCCAGAGCTAACACTCAAAGACCTTCCGCCTGATCTGCAAACAGGGAATGCAACCACGGATAGTTTTGAACTGGCTTATGCAGAGAAAATGCATATCCAGAAGGTCCTGCGCCATACCGGCGGTAATAAAACCGAAGCCGCTAAATTATTGAACATAGGGATCGCCACTTTATACCGAAAGATCGAGGAATATAAACTGGGTTAACCCTATCAAAATGATAATGAACCCTTCCAATTTGGAAGGGTTTTTTAATGCCGGCAACCGAACGGTCAGTACACTATTATCCGGAAATCCAATGCTGGTAAGGGTTGTATAGGCTACTCCATACATATTTTTTTAACAGGCACATGGTTTGGCATACCAGGGGAAATGAAAAATTATGCTGACAGTTATTTTGATCATTGCGGGCCTTGTAGGCTTTGCCATCTTTTTTAAAGCCATCAAATTTTTTGAAAAGATCTAAAACCTGATTTTATGACAGCCCTATTTATCATCGCCATACTCGTCTTTTGTTATATCTGCTATGTACTGGTGAAACCTGAAAAATTTTAAACCGATCTTATGAACACAGAAATTACCGGTGTCATTGTTATGTTTTTGGGAATGGTGCTTTTAGCCATTCCACTCGGCCGTTATATTGGCAAAGTATACAATGGCGATAAAACATGGCTCGATGCCATATTCAATCCTATAGACAGATTGTTCTATAAAACATGCGGCATACAACCGCAGAATGAAATGAACTGGAAGCAACACCTTGTTGCGCTTCTTACGATAAACCTTGTATGGTTTCTGCTGGCCATGTTTGTATTAATGAACATGTCATGGCTTCCACTAAACCCGGATGCCAATCCATCGATGAGCGCCGACCTGGCATTTAATACCTCTATCAGTTTTATCTCTAACACAAACCTGCAACATTATTCTGGTGAAAGTGGTGTATCTTATTTGGGGCAGTTGGTATTAATGCTGTTCCAGTTTATCAGCGCCGGTGCTGGAATGGCAGCATGTGCTGTTGTATTTAAAGCAATGAAGGAAAAACAGGCAGATGGGCTTGGTAACTTCTATCATTATTTTGTAAGGAGTTGCACAAGGATATTATTACCCATTTCGTTTGTGGTGGCCGTCTTGCTTGTATTCAACGGCACACCGATGACCTTTAAAGGAAAGGATCAATTTATTTCTTTACAGGGCGATACTGTGAATGTGTCGCGTGGACCGTCTGCTGCAATGGTAGCGATCAAGCAGGTGGGTACGAATGGTGGTGGTTTCTTTGGTGTGAATGCCGCGCACCCTCTTGAGAATCCGAATTATTTTACCAATGTAGTTGAGAATATCTGCATCGTGCTCATTCCTATCGCGATGATCTTCGCTTTGGGTTATATGCTCAAAAGAAAAAAACTCGCGTGGATGATCTTTGCGGTAATGACGGCGGGGTTCCTTCTGTTGGTTGTTCCATCAATCTACCAGGAAATGAAAGGAAATCCTCCCATTCACAAATTGGGTGTTGGGCAACAGCTTGGCAGCATGGAAGGTAAAGAAACACGTTTTGGTTCTGCAGCTTCTGCATTCTGGGGTATTACTACTACAGTTACATCAAATGGTTCGGTCAATGCCATGCATGATAGTTTTACCCCGCTAACGGGAATGTTTGCCATGCTCGGAATGATGATCAATTCATTTTATGGCGGTGTAGGTGTGGGCTTTCTGAACTTTTATATTTTCATCATCATCGCTGTATTCATCAGCGGGTTAATGGTTGGGCGTACGCCTGAATTTCTCGGTAAAAAAATAGAAGCCAAAGAAATGAAGATCGCCGCGATCATCGCATTGCTGCATCCATTCCTAATTCTTGTAGGTACTGCATTATCAAGTTATCTATATGCGCATGATCCAACAACCTACGCAGGCTGGCTCAATAATCCCGGTAATCATGGATTCAGTGAGATGCTCTATGAGTATACTTCCTCATCAGCCAACAATGGTAGTGGATTTGAAGGGTTGGGTGATAATACACAATGGTGGAATATTTCATGCGGCATCATCATGCTGCTTGCAAGGTTCTTACCGATCATCGGTCCCATTGCCATTGCAGGCATTTTAGCAAAAAAGAAATATGTACCCGAAAGTGCGGGCACGTTGAAAACAGATACCGGCACGTTTGGTATCATGATCTTCGCTGTCATCTTTATTGTTGCTGCACTCTCTTTCTTTCCTGCATTAACACTTGGACCTATTGCGGAATATTTTGGAATGAAATAAAACATAAGCCATGTCAACTAAATCAAATAAACTTTTTGAACCCGCTTTGGTGAAAGAAGCATTGAAACAATCTTTTATAAAACTTAACCCGCGGATCATGTTCCGTAATCCTGTCATGTTCACGGTTGAGATAGGAACAGCAGTAATGATCGGCGTTTGCATCTGGATAATGACTGGTGAAAAGAACCAGGGCAGCCTTTCCTATAATCTTATTGTATCGGCTGTACTATTACTCACACTACTATTTGCCAATTTTGCAGAAGCAATTGCAGAAGCAAGAGGTAAGGCACAGGCAGACAGTCTTCGTAAAACCAGGGAGGAAACACCTGCCAAATGGATACAGACCGTTGGTGAAATGTTTGTAAACGAAATAAAGATCATTCCATCATCACAATTAAAAAAAGGCGATGTATTTCTTTGCGAAGCCGGGGATACCATACCAATGGATGGAGAGATAGTCCAGGGTATTGCTACGATTGATGAGAGTGCGATCACCGGTGAATCGGCTCCCGTGATAAGAGAATCGGGTGGAGATAAAAGTTCGGTGACTGGTGGCACCAAAGTATTGTCCGACAGCATCAAAGTAAGAGTTACCACAGAACCAGGCGAAAGTTTTCTGGATAAAATGATCGCGCTTGTTGAAGGTGCTTCACGGCAGAAAACGCCCAATGAAATTGCATTGACAATATTGTTGGCAGGCTTTACCCTGATCTTTATCATCGTTTGCGTTACCTTAAAACCTTTTGGTGATTATGCAAACACGCCTATTACCATCGCAGCATTTATTTCCTTGTTCGTGTGTTTAATACCTACCACGATCGGTGGATTGTTAAGCGCCATTGGTATCGCCGGGATGGATCGTGCCCTGCGTGCAAATGTGATTACCAAAAGTGGTAAAGCAGTTGAAACAGCCGGCGACCTTGATACATTGTTGCTGGATAAAACAGGCACGATAACTATTGGTAACCGTAAGGCAACGCATTTTTATCCGGCCAATGGTATTGATGAAAAACATTTTACACGGGCAACCGTATTAAGCTCAGTGGCAGATGAAACACCGGAAGGAAAGTCGATCATTGAACTTGCCAACGTTGATCCACAAAATTACCCTGTGACAAATCCAACTTTTATAAAGTTCACGGCCGAAACCAGGAGTTCGGGAATCAATTTTGAAAATACACGGATCAGGAAAGGAGCCTACGATTCGATCAGGAATACAATTGAAAAGGCCGGGAATATTTTTCCTCCGGAAACAGCAGAACGTGTAAAGATCATTTCATCCAACGGCGGAACGCCACTGGTAGTTTCGGAAAACGAATCTGTATTGGGTGTGATCGAACTCCAGGATATCATCAAACCCGGAATACATGAACGTTTTGAACGCTTGCGTAAAATGGGCGTGAAAACTGTGATGGTAACAGGCGACAATCCGCTTACAGCAAAATTCATTGCAGAAAAAGCGGGTGTGGATGATTTTATTGCCGAAGCAAAGCCCGAAGACAAAATGAATTACATCAAACGTGAACAGCAGGGTGGTAAACTTGTAGCGATGATGGGAGATGGCACCAACGATGCACCCGCACTCGCACAGGCCGATGTAGGTGTAGCGATGAATAGCGGTACTGCTGCCGCAAAAGAAGCAGGTAATATGGTGGACCTCGATAATGACCCGACCAAGCTGATCGAGATCGTAGAGATTGGCAAACAGTTATTGATGACAAGAGGAACGCTTACTACTTTTTCGATCGCCAATGATGTGGCAAAATATTTTGCGATCGTACCGGCACTTTTTATTGCATCGATACCCGCTTTACAGAGTTTAAACATTATGCGCCTGCATACGCCTGAAAGCGCCATCTTATCGGCGGTCATTTTTAATGCGATCATTATTCCGTTGTTGATCCCCCTTGCGTTGAAAGGTGTTGCTTACAAACCAATCGGTGCGAGCGCTTTGTTGAGAAGAAATTTATTGATCTATGGCCTTGGCGGTGTGATCGTTCCTTTTATCGGTATCAAATTAATTGACCTGGTAGTTTCTACCTGGTTCTAAAAACAATAACATGAAGCAAAATATTTTTATCGCTATAAAACTTACCCTCGTTTCCATGGTAGTGTTTTGCGGTCTCTATTCATTGTTGGTATTAGGTATCGCACAAGCCGCACCCAATAAGGGCGAAGGGCAAACGGTATCTGTTAATGGTAAAATTGTTGGTTATGCATTAGAAGGGCAATCATTTACGAACGACAAATATTTTAATGGCCGCCCCTCTGCCGCAGGTTACAATGCAGCCGGTTCTTCAGGAAGTAATAAAGGGCCATCCAATCCTGATTACTTAAAAACAGTAAGCGACAGGATAGATAGTTTTTTGGTGCATAATCCAACTGTTCAGAAAAAAGATATTCCATCAGATCTTGTTACAGCCAGTGGAAGTGGCCTCGATCCGGATATTTCATTACAGGCGGCGATGGTGCAGGCAGACAGGATTAGCCAGACAAGAGGTATATCAAAAAGCAATATCATCACTTTGATCCAAAACAATACTGAAAGATCTGCATTGAATGGAATTGGAAAGATTAATGTATTAAAAATAAATATAGAACTGGATAAACTTAAATAAACAAAGATGAAAAAGATGATTATGTCAGGTATTCTTATTGGAATAGCCTACACTTCTATCGCACAAAAAGATTCAACAAAAAAATCAACAACTACTATCACCTATTCGGTTGATGCTTATTACAGGTATGATCTGAACGATGCTCCAACCGGTACTAATAATTTAACCAGCTTTACTAATTCTAAAAATTCATTTGAATTGGGGATGGCTTCGATAAGGGCCGACCATTCATTTGGTAAAGTATCCGCCACGGCTGACCTGGGTTTTGGAAGAAGGGCGCAGGAATTTTCTTATAATGATGCAAATACATTGGTTGCTGTAAAACAATTGTATGTGAGTTATGCGCCATCTTCTGCCATCAAATTCACGATAGGCAAATGGGCCACACATATTGGTTATGAAATGCTCGATGCTTACCTAAACAGGAATTACAGTATGAGCTACGCATTTTCATATGGCCCGTTCTTTCATACAGGCATAAAAGCAGATATTTCTTTGGGAGGCAAAAGCGCCGTAATGGTAGGCGTTGCTAACCCAACGGATTTTTCAACAACTACCTCGGCCACCAAAGTATTATTAGCACAGTTTAGTACGGGAACGAAAAATGATAAACTGAAAGCCTACATCAATTTCCAGGGAGGAACCGGGTTTAGCCAGTTCGATCTTGTATTGAATGGCGTTATCAGTAGCCAGTTTGCCATCAACTATGATGGGACCATTAAAACGGTAAAAACCGGGACAGTGAATAATAGCTGGTCAAGCAATGCCTTGTATTTTAACTATGACCCAACTGCTAAATTTGGGTTGACACTTCGTGGAGAATATTTTGCTGATGGTAAAAATGTAGCAGGTATAGGCACCAGCGTAGTACAAACAACAGTATCAGGCAATATCCATATTGACAACCTGACTATTATCCCGGAAATACGTTTGGATAATGCGGGTAATAATCTTTTTTTGAAAAGTACGGGAGCCGGAACAAAAAATGATGCAGCATTTATTTTAGCAGCGGTATATAAATTTTAACTTACTTATTAAATTCAGAACGATCATTCATGCCGAAAGAAAACGATGATAAGGCGAAAGACCTTCTACGGTTATTTGAAAGCTCCGGAAGAGGTAAACTGAAAATATATGTCGGCATGAGCGCTGGTGTGGGTAAGACCTATCGCATGCTGCAGGAAGCGCATCGTTTACTGGCATCCGGTGTGAACATTAAAGTTGGTTATATAGAAACCCATAACCGGAAAGAAACGCATGACCTGATAGAAGGATTGCCACTCATTCCACGCAGGGAGGTTTTTTACAAAGGCAAACGCCTGGAGGAACTGGATGTGCAAAGTATTTTTTTGCTGCAGCCGAAGGTGGTTATCGTAGATGAGCTGGCGCATAGCAATATCCCCGGAAGTAAAAATGAAAAAAGATGGCAGGATGTGCTGGATATACTGGAAGCCGGTATTGATGTGATCACGGCGGTCAATATCCAGCATATTGAAAGCATCAACCAGGAGGTACGGCAAATAACTGGCGTAGAGGTACAGGAAAGGGTTCCGGATAAGATCCTACAAATAGCAGATGAGGTTGTAAACATTGATCTGACCGCTGACGAATTGATCACGCGTTTAAAAGAGGGAAAGATTTACGACAACAGCAAAGTACAACAGGCGCTGCAGAATTTCTTTCGGCCAGAAAAAATATTACAATTGCGTGAACTCGCACTGAAAGAAGTAGCGGGACAGGTAGAAAGAAAAGTGGATTATGAAGTTACCAGAGATAAACAGCTACGCCACGAAAAATTCCTGGCCTGTGTATCCACCAACCACGAAACAGCACAACATATCATTCGAAAAACAGCCAGGCTGGCCTCTTACTATAACAGCAGTTGGTTTGTTTTATATGTGCAGACCCCAAAAGAAAGTGTTGACAGGATACCACTTGCAGCGCAGCGGCACCTGATCAATAATTTTAAGACTGCAACTGAAGCGGGAGCTGAAGTGCTACAGATAAAACATACGAATATTGCAGAAGCAATTATGCAAACCTGTATTGAAAAAGAGATCACCACGGTATGCATTGGAAAGCCGCACCTTAATTTGCTACAAGTGATCCTGAGCACAAGCGTTTTTAATAAATTGTTGAAGGGCCTTAGCGTAAATGACATAGATTTAATCATCCTTTCATGACAACGAAACTCAAAGCAAAAGTTACCCTGGGCGTTGTATTTTTATTTACGCTGTTATTGCTTGTGGGTGGCACTGGTTTTTTTTTCCTGAATAAAACCATAACTGACCAGCGGGATATTCTAAAGAATAATTACGAGACCATTGAGTACACAAAAAATATGCTCCAGGCATTGGACAGTACCGACGGCAAATCAGTTTTTGAAAAAAATCTACGCGACCAGGAAGGAAACATTACGGAAGTCGGGGAAAAGCAGTTAACGGATACTTTGCGTAGTCATTTCAACCTTTATGTAGCGAAGCCTAATTCTCCGGAAATGGTTACTGCTATCCGAAATGATATCAATAGAATTATGCGGATCAACCTGGCTGCAATCATTGAAAAAAATAAAACGGTAGCAAAGAATTCAGAAAGTGCGAAGTTTATCATCAGCATGTTGCTTACGATCTGCGCCTTAATAGGGTTCACGTTTGTTTTTAATTTCCCCGGATATATTGCCAATCCAATAGCCAAGTTAACCGAGGGTATCAAAGCCATAGCCGGGAAAAAATATAATGAGCGTATACACCTGAACCGAAAAGATGAATTTGGTGAAATGGCCACCGCCTTTAATCATATGGCGGAGGAGCTGGACAGGTATGAACACAGCAACCTCGCAAAGATACTGTTTGAAAAACAGCGGGCTGAAACGGTAATCAATTCCCTGAAAGATGCAAGCATTGGTATTGGAAACAATGGTACGATCTTGTTTGCTAACCTGCAAGCGTTGCAATTATTAAGTCTTGGAGAAACAGATGTTGTCGGGAAAAAACAGCAGGTACTTATAAAGCAAAATGATCTGTTCCGTTTTTTGACCAGTGATGAAAGCAATCAGCCCTTTAAGATCGTTGTGGAAGGGAAAGAACAGTTTTTTACAAAAGAAATCGTAGTGATCAGCAATGCAGAAGGCACCATCGGAAATATGATTGTGCTAAAAAATATCACACCCTATAAAGAACGGGATGTTGCAAAGACAAATTTTATAGCAACAGTTTCTCATGAATTAAAAACGCCCCTGGCCTCATCCGATTTTAGTTTAAAACTATTGGAAGATGAACGTGTAGGGAGCCTGAATCCAGAACAAAAGGAATTGGTACACAACCTGAAAGGCGACAACCAGCGTTTACTGAAGATCTTAAGCGAACTGCTCGATCTATCCCAGGTAGAAAGTGGGAAAATACAACTGAATATATTGGCAATCGATCCTGCCTCGCCGGTTAAAAGAGCTATCGAGTCAGTTACAGCCACGGCATTTAATAAGAAGATCGGGATAAAACTAACTATGCCGGAAGGTCTTCCGCAAATAAAGGCGGATGAAGAGAAAACAGCCTGGGTCATGATCAATCTTTTGACCAACGCCATAAAATATTCCGCTGATAGTTCCACAATCAATGTAGATGTAAATTCAAACGGCGATACTGTTCAATTCATTGTTGAAGATCATGGCAGGGGGATTGAGCAGGAACATTTAGCAAAGATCTTTGACCGTTTTTACAAAGTGCCCGGCACTGAAAAAAAAGGAACCGGATTGGGCCTTTCCATCAGTAAGGAATTTATTGAAGCAATGAATGGCAATATTGGGGTGGAAAGTGAGCATGGAAAAGGCAGCCGCTTTTATTTTTCTCTCCCGGTTGCAAATTCTATCTAAGGCAAGTCATTTTGCTGAATGATGAAAAAACCGCTGAAGTGAGTGACACAACGAAGCTAAATATCCTTGGTTTAGCTGGCAAAATAACGATCACAATTTTGACCACCGGTACGCAATAAAGCACCCATATTTTCGTTTGATGAGTGCAAATCAGAACTACATGTCGCTACAAACATTAATAGATTTTCTTGAACCGGTGAATATTGCACAGCTTTCCAATGATGAAGGATTTAAGGATACGCAACTTGGCAAACACATTGCCTTATACCATGAAACACTTCCTGATATAACTAACGCGGATATGGTGCTGGTAGGCTGCGATGAAATGCGCGGCGCCGGTATGCAATACGCCAACACAGGATCTCCTGATGCGATACGTGCAGAATATTACAAACTTTTTCACTGGCACACCGAAGTGAAAGTAGCCGATCTTGGCAACGTAAAATGTGGAGCTACTTTGGAAGATAGTTACGCGGCGCTTCGTACAGTCGTTCGCGAATTGGTGGAACTGGGTAAGAAAGTGATCATCATCGGCGGCTCACATGACAATACGTTTGCGCAATACCAGGCTTATGGCGTGATGGATAAAATTGTTGATGCAGTTTGTGTTGACTCGCGTATTGATCTCGACATGGACAGTGTGTTGGCTGCGGATAATTTTTTGGTGGAGATGTTCACCGGTGTGCCCAACCACCTGAAACATTATACGCATATCGGTTTCCAGAGTTATTTTATGCATCCGCAGATGCTGGAAACGATCGATAAATTAGGCTTTGATTGTTTCCGCGTAGGCAAAGTGAAAGAAGCCATCGAAGAAATGGAGCCACCTATCCGAAACAGTGAAGTATTTAGTTTTGATATCTCAGCTATCCAGCATGCACACGCGCCCGCCAATCATGTTACACCTAATGGTTTTAACGGAGAAGAAGCCTGCACATTGATGCAGTATGCAGGCATGAGTAAAAACTGCAGCAGTATCGGTATCTACGGATATATTCCGGGGCAGGATCAGCATAACCTTACCGCCAAACAGATCTCGCATATGTTATGGTATGTAATGGACGGAATTAATAAAGGCAAACAGGAAGCATCACTAGATAACCGCGCCGAATTTGATGAGTTCACCATGGCATTCGCCGAAGTAGAAACCGTTTTCCTCCGCAGCAAACGAACAGGAAGGTGGTGGATGCAACTGCACGATGGCAAATATGTTGCCTGCAGTTACCAGGATTATTTAATTGCCAGCAGGAATGATATTCCGGAGAGGTGGTTAAGGGCAGTGGAGAGAAGTTAAGGGTTTGGGGTTTGGGGTTTGGAGTTTGTGGTTCGTTGAAATTCGAAAACACCTTTGCACTTCAACGAACCACAAACTCCAAACCCCAAACCACAAACCGATCTACCAGATCTTCGTCCTCTGATCCTTCGGCTTATACATCGCATCTCCCTGTTTCACATTAAAAGCTTCATACCATGCATCGATATTTGTAACGGGTGCATTGGCGCGGTGCTCACCTGGTGAATGCGGATCTGTTTTGATCAGTTGTTGCGCTGTTTCTGGCAAAGTATTACTTCTCCAGATCTGTGCCCAGCTTAAGAAGAAACGCTGCTGTGGTGTAAAGCCATCGATCTTTTTTCCTTCCTTGAATTGTTTTGTTTTGGTGAATGCTTCATAAGCCATGTTCAACCCGCCAAGGTCGGCGAGGTTCTCTCCTAAAGTGAGTTCACCTTTTACATGCACTGTATCCAGCACAGTTAATGCATTGTATTGTTGTACCACTTCATTGGCTTTTGCTTTAAATTTATCAGCATCGGGTTTTGTCCACCAGTCTTTCAAATTACCTACTGCATCAAATTGTCTTCCCTGGTCATCAAAGCCGTGTGTCATTTCATGACCGATCACTGCGGCAATACCACCATAGTTCACTGCATCATCCGCACCAAAATCAAAGAATGGAAATTGTAAAATACCCGCCGGGAAAGTGATATCATTATTCGATGGATTGTAAGATGCGTTGATGGTTGGTGGTGTCATACCCATTTCTTTCCTGTTCACCGGTTTACCCATACGGCTCACATTATAATTGTAGGCCCAGTTGCTAACATTGCGAACATTCTGATAGAAATTATCTTTTGAAGCAGTAACTCCTTCGTATTCTTTCCATTTGTCCGGGTAGGCAATTTTCTTAGCTATGGCGTTCAGTTTGGCAAGCGCCATTGCTTTGGTTTCGTTGCTCATCCAGTCAAGCTTTTTAATACGGTTGGCAAATGTGGTTTGTAAATTATCTACCATTTTCACCATGTACTCCTTGGCTTCGGGTTTAAAATATTTTTTTACGTATAGTTCGCCGACCATATCACCCAGCATACGATCGATCATACCACTCATACGCTGCCAGCGTGGTGTTTGTTCTTTCTGGCCTGTCTGCACTCTCGCGAATTCAAAATCTGCTTTTGCAAAATCACTGCTCAGGTAGGGGGCGGCATTTTTAATAAGGTTCCAGCGCAGGTAGCTTCTCCATTCTTCCGCAGGAACCGACACCAGCATCCCGTTTACTTTTTTCATGAACCCCGGGTTGTTTACGAGCAAACTATCGGCACCTATGATCTTTGAATCTCTCAGCATCATGGCCCAATCTATATTGGGTGTGATACCATTCAGGTCCTTTACAGCAAACTTGTTATACGTGGCATTCGGATCACGCATTTGTATGCGGCTCATCTGCGAATTGGCCAATTCGGTCTCTATTTTCAAAACAGCATCAGCGCTTGCAGCAGCTGTTGCAGCATCTTCTCCTACCAATGAAAACATTTTCTGCAAATGTTTTTTATAAGCTGTGCGGATGGTTACACTTCTTGTTTCATTATTCAGGTAATAATCCCTGTCAGGCAATGTGGTACCGCCCTGGCTCGCCGATGGAATGTATTTCATCACATTTTTTCTGTCGGGACCAACATTCAATCCAAACAAAGCGCCGCCGGCGCCATTTATGCGGAGTGTATTGATCTCACGTAAAACATCAGCTGCATTTTTTATCGTGTTCAACCTGTCGAGATCTGCTTTGATGGGTTGGTATCCTTTCGCATCTATAGCAGCGCTGTCCATCCCACTCGCATAAAAATCGCCGATGATCTGGGTTTTCCGGTCGCGCACCGGTTTTTTTGCGGCATCTTCCAAAAGCGTTTGTAAACGTTTAGAACTTAATTCACGCAGTTCATCAAAACTGCCCCAGCGTGTTTTGGATGCAGGTACCGGGTTCTTTTTTATCCAATTACCATTGGCGTATTTATAAAAGTTGTTGCCGGGTTTTACCGTCAGGTCCATATTGGACTTGTCGATATATTTCATTTTTTCTTTTGCGAAGTTATTGTCGTTGCTAAAAGAATAAATGCATACACTGCTTAACAAAAGCCCTGCTGCTAAAAGCCGGGAGGAGATCTGCTTTTTCATGGATCACATAGTTTTAGGGACGTTAATTTAATAAAATAAACGTAACCGGGCAGGTATAAATGATGAATCAACTAAATTACAGCGCATCCAAGCGCTAATCATGAGAAAATCAACTTTACTAACCGTTTCTTTTTTTTGTGTACTCGTCTTCGCTTCCTGCAGTATGCAGAAGCAGATAGCCAAACAGGCCGAACAGTCTATCTTAACCAATCCTGATTTTGCATCTTCGCACGTGGGTATCAGTTTGTATGACCCGTCAACACAACAATACCTGTATAATTACCAGGGAGATAAATTTTTTGTTCCCGCCAGCAACACAAAATTATTCGCATGTTATGCTGCTATGAAAAACCTGGGCGATAGTCTTGTGGGTTTGCGCTATGTTGACAAAGGCAACGGCACCATCGAAGCAGAAGCCAACGGCGATGCCAGTTTTTTAATGGCTGATTTTAAAACGCATCCTGTATATGATTTCCTGAAAAAACAAAAACGAATACTACTCACAGATGCCAACTGGAAAGACAATGGCTTAGGTGCCGGCTGGGCATGGGATGACTACAATAGCGATTACATGGCAGAGAGAAGTGCGATGCCTATATATGGTAATCTTGTAAAATTCACCAATACAAACGGACTTAAAGCGATGCCCTCTTATTTTCAAAAGCCGATGGGAGAAACAGGAAGTGGTTCGTTTAGTATCAGGAGGGAGTTTGGCACCAATTCATTTTTAATACGCCCCTCTTCAACAAAATTTTCATCAGCTGAGATCCCTTTTTATACAACGGGAAACCAGGTGCTGCTGCAATTGTTGCGTGATACTTTAAAAACAACGGTAGAACAGGTGCATATAAAACTCGACCGTTTGCCGGATGTTGTAAAAGTATATTCGCAACCCACCGATTCATTATTAAAGATCATGATGCACCGCAGCGATAATTTCTTTGCCGAGCAAACCCTGCTCATGATCAGCAATGAGAAACTGGGTATAATGAACAACCGCCAGATCATTGACACATTGCTAAAGACAGATTTTGCCAATCTCCCGCAAAAACCAAAATGGGTTGATGGGAGCGGGTTGAGCCGTTACAATCTCATCTCACCACAGGATTTTGTTTGGGTACTCACTCAAATGAAAAACGAATTTAAATGGGAACGCATCCAGGCAATTCTTCCTACAGGGGGAGAGGGAACTTTAAGCAGCTATTATAAAAATTATGCAGGAAGGATCTACGCTAAAACAGGTAGCCTGAGCAACCATCTCGCATTGAGCGGGTATATCACAACAAAAAAAGGCAAACAGCTTATTTTCTCTGTACTGGTAAATGCTGAAATGAGCCCCGCCGCAAATATCCGGAAAGGGGTGGAGAAGTTTTTGACTGGGGTGATGGATAAATATTGAATTCCTTGTTCAGTGTTCAATATTCCTATCTTCCAAACATCCTATCCAAATAATCCTCCTTAAACTCCAAATACGTAGGGCTTCCCGTTGGTGTAACATTCGGGCTGCTGCAGGTAAATAATTCTTCTACCAATACCAGCATTTCTTTTTGCGTTAGAGACTGTCCTGCTTTAATAGCTTGTTGTCTCGCCAAACAGCGAACCAATTTTTCACGCTTGCTGAATTTGATATCACTGCTGAAATGTTTGAACTGCTCGATCAATAATTCGATCGCATTTTTTTCGTTGCCCGGGAAAATATCCGCTGGGATGCCCTGTATCACAAAACTATTATTGCCAAAAGGCTCTACCTGGTAACCGATGGAAAGCAGGTCGGGCAAAAGATCGGTCAGCAATGCAACATCTCCGCCTGCTAATTCTAATGTCACAGGAAATAAACTCTGTTGCGTGGCCATCTGCTGCCCATGTGCGGCCATACCATATCGCTCATACAAGATCCTTTCATGTGCCAACTGCTGATGCACCAAAAGAAAACCGCTGTTGGTTGATGCTATGATATAAGTGTTGTGCAGTTGTAATAACGTGGTATCCGGTAAAACGTGAAGTGTTTGTAGTTTGTAGTTTGTGGTTTGTAGTTGTTGAGGGTTCTGAGTAGCGGACTGCATGCCAACTCGCCCTTTGGGGGGTAGGAGGGTAGACTGGTCGGGGCTATAAAACTCCTTCCAATGTTTCAACTCACTTTTCTCATTTCCTTCAATAAAATGCGCCTGGTTCTTTTGCATGAATGTTTTGAAGAGATTTGATGATGAGGCCGCATCTTTTTTATCTGTTGTAAAGGGTTTGTTAACGGCATCCAATCCTTGTATCTCCGCATTCAACGTAAAATCCAAAGACGGTGCAATACTGAATTGTGCAAGCGCATGTTTTACTGCTGCCTGCACAAATGCATAGATGATCTTCTCATCTTCAAATTTTATTTCCTGTTTGGTGGGATGCACATTGATATCGATCTGCGATGGATCAAGGTCTATATACAATACATAACTCGGGAAACTGTCTTTCGCGATCATCTCATCAAACGCACTGTTTACCGCGTGATTCAGGTAAGCGCTCCGGATAAAACGGCTGTTCACAAAAAAATACTGGTCGCCTCTTGTCTTGCGTGCGGTTTCGGGTTTACCCACAAAACCATAGATGTTCATATAGTCAGTCTCTTCGTTCACACTCACCAGTTTGGCATTGTAAGAAGCACCGAGCACCTGGACGATGCGTTGTTTTAAACTACCTGACTCTAAATGAAATACTTCCTGGCCATTACTGGTTAAGGAAAAAAATATTCCGGGAAATGCCATCGCAACGCGAATGAATTCATCTACTATATGCCGCATTTCTGCAGCATTGCTTTTCAAAAAATTTCTTCTTGCCGGAACATTAAAGAAAAGATTCTTCATGATGATACTCGTTCCCGCAGCACAAGCACAAGGTTCCTGTTTTACAACCTGGCTGTTCTCGATCTCAATATAGGTTCCCAATTCATCTTCTTCCCGGCGTGTTTTCAATTCCACCTGCGCAACAGCGGCAATGGAAGCCAACGCCTCGCCACGAAACCCCATGGTTTTAATTCGGAACAGGTCCTCAATATTCCTGATCTTACTGGTAGCGTGCCTCTCAAAAGCCATGCGCGCATCTGTCTCGCTCATGCCTTTGCCGTTATCGGTCACCTGCACCTGCGCTTTACCGGCATCATTGATGAATAGACGGATCTCGGTAGCGCCTGCATCTGCTGCATTCTCTAACAGTTCTTTCACCGCGCTCGCCGGCCGCTGGATCACTTCTCCCGCCGCAATCTGGTTCGCTATATTATCCGGTAATAATTGTATGATATCAGCCACTAACTCACTGTTTGGTAAAGTCTGCAAAAATACGGATTAGTCTGCAGTTCGCAGTCTGGAGTTAGAAGTCTGAAGACTGATTTTGCGGGCTTCCAACTCCAGTCTTCTAACTTCTAACTCCAGACTTTATCGTAAATTTGCCCTTCAAATCAAGAAACTATGGAGTTAAGTGCAGATATCAAAAAATTACCCAGACATTTTGTACCGTTGGATTTCTCAATGACCGATTGGGCCTCCCTCGAACCTTTTTTTAAAGACCTGGCGGAAAGGCCTCTGGATTCGCCCGCCGATCTTGAACAATGGCTGAAAGATATGAGTGAGTTGGAGGCAGTAGTTAGTGAAGACGCTTGCTGGCGTCAGATAAAAATGACCTGCGATACGATGGATAAAAACCTCGAAGACGCGTTCACCTATTTCTGCATGGAGATACAACCCAAACTGCAGCCGTATGCCGACCTGTTAAATCGCAAACTCGTTGATTGCCCTTTTACAAAAGAACTCGATCAGCAAAAATATTTTACCTATTTACGAAGCGTAAAAAAAAGCATCGATCTTTTTCGCGAAGCGAATATTCCTTTGCAGGCAGAATTAAGTGTGATGCAACAGCAGTATGGTGCTATTGCGGGCAAGATGACCATCGAAGTAAATGGCGAAGAATATACGTTGCAACAGGCCGCGAAATTTTTGGAAAGTCACGACAGGAATTTACGTGAAGAAGTGTACCGCAAGATACAGGAGAGAAGACTACAGGATAAACAAGCCATGCATGATCTTTATTCTCAACTCATCGAGAAAAGAAATGAAGTAGCAAAAAATGCCGGTTTCGCCAATTACCGCGATTACAAATTTGTTGAATTGGGCCGCTTCGATTATTCCAAAGAAGATTGTTTCCAGTTTCATGAAGCAGTTAAACTACATGTGTTGCCTTTGATAGAAAAGATCTATCAGAAGAAAAAACAAAAACTAGGATTGGATACGCTACGCCCCTGGGATACAGAAGCAGAACCCGAAGGCGTGCAGCCACTGAAACCTTTTACCGGTGGCAATGAACTCTATGAAAAATCAGTGCAATGTTTTGAGCAACTCAACCCCTTCTTTGCCGATTGTTTGCGTAAAATGAATGAACTGCGTCATTTTGATCTCGAGAGCCGTAAAGGAAAAGCACCAGGTGGATATAACTGTCCATTAACAGAGAGTGGTGCGCCATTTATTTTTATGAACGCTGCCGGACAAATGAGCGATGTTACCACGATGGTTCATGAAGGCGGCCACGCAATACATTCCTTTCTCGCACACAAATTAGAATTGAGCGCGTTCAAAGAATATCCTATGGAAATTGCTGAAGTGGCGAGTATGGCCATGGAACTTTTCAGTATGAATCATTGGGAGGCATTCTTTGATAACGCAGAAGATCTTACCCGTGCAAAAGAACATCAATTAGAAAGGACCATCACCATTTTCCCATGGATCGCCATCATTGATAAGTTCCAGCATTGGATCTACGAGCACCCGCAACATAGCCTTGAAGAAAGAACTTCAAAATGGATGGAGATACTAACCGAATTCTCTACCAATAGTATTGATTACACCGGGCTCGACGCATATCGCGAAATAGGCTGGCAGCGCCAATTACATTTGTTTGAAGTGCCGTTCTATTATATTGAATACGGTATTGCACAACTCGGCGCTATTGGACTGTGGATGCAGTATCAACAGGATCCGCAAAAAGCTTTACAGAATTATATCAATGCATTAAGTCTTGGAGGAACAAAAACATTGCCTGAGTTATATGCAGCAGCCGGATTAAAATTTGATCTCTCACCTGATCATATAAAAACACTGATGGAGTTTACGGCTAAGGAAATGGATAAGCTGTAAATTATTTCAACAAGAGAAAAATGAAGAAAAAGAGTGCTACAGAAGTTCCTGTATTCTCTTGTCACCCGTTTTTCTCTTATTGAAATTCTTCTAGGATATCTTTTTTATCTGTAAATTGATTTGTCATATTCTTTATATGCAGATCCCAACCAGGACTAATTTTTCTTTTACGGACCGCCTTACCGATTTCGGGTTTAAAATCGTAGTCATACTGTTTCCTGAATTGATCATTTATATAAAGACGACAGATGGAGGAGGTTGTGGAGACCTGCCCCGCGATTTCCGTTTCTTCCCGATAGCCACTACTGTTGCTTTTGGCCTCGCCTTACTTTGGTGTGCGATAGACCGACAGAAATACCGCTACAACAAACTTGAATACATACTGCAGGTAGTGATCCGTTATTTTCTTGCTTACACCATTATGCAATATGGGGCATCAAAAGTGGTGGATATGCAATTCTCTGCTTCCATTAATGGATTGGATACACGCGTGATAGACCTGGGCCCGATGGGTATTGCCTGGACTTTCTTTGGCTTTTCCTATCAATATGAATTCTTTATCGGTTGCGGCCAGATTCTCGCAGCTATGCTTTTACTATATCGCCGCACGGCAACATTGGGTGCTATACTGATGGTTACCATTATGGCCAATATTGTATTTGTGAATTTTTCTTTTAACGTGTGTGTCAAATTTTTCTCGTCTACCTATCTTGTAATGGCCCTCTATCTTTTGCTGGATGATGCCAAACGCCTCGCACGTTTTTTTATTTTGAACCAGGTTGCCGAACCGCGTACCTATCCGCAATTGTTTTCAAAAAAATGGTTACAAAAAACAGTTAACGTTATTGGTGTATTGCTTTTTATCGGTATCGTATTTCTGCCGATTGGGGGAATGTATCAAATGAAACAAAGATTAGGTATCGGTCAGCATTCTCCTATCTATGGTGTATGGACAGTTGATTCTGTACGCGTTTCTTCTGATTCGCTGAATGGTCATTTGGTGGCCGACAGCAGCGGGTGGAAAAAGATCATCTTCGAAAATTATAATAACGCATACATCAAATCCTGGAAAAATACACGTGGGTTTTTTCATTATGAAGAGGATACTGCGAAACATTCACTCACCATGAAACAAACCTATCCAGACAGCAGCGTTATGCTCAATTTAAAATACCATGTCTCAAAAGATACCTTAACCCTTACAGGATTTTATAACAGGGATTCGGTTTTTGCAAGGATGCATCTGCAACGAAAATATTTTATCAGGCAGTGAGGAGAAAGTAGATAAAAAAGAAAAGAGGCAAAGAGTATTATCTCTTTGCCTCTTTTCTTTTTTATCTTAATCTTCTTTCGGTGGTTCCTGTGATGGCCTCTCAGGTCTTGGTCCTTGCGGAGGTCTTGGCCCTTGCTGCCTTGGCGGTCCTTGTGGCCTTGGACCTTGATTTCCTTGTCCTCCTCCCTGTTGTGTTCCGCGGTTTTGTTGGGGAGGTTTTGGCCCTTGCTGCCTTGGCGGTCCTTGTTGTCTTGGGCCTTGATTTCCTTGTCCTCCTCCCTGTTGCCCGCGATTTTGTTGCGGCGGCCTTGGCCCTTGTTGTCTAGGCCCCTGGTTACCTTGTCCACCACCTTGTTGTCTTGGCCCCTGCTCTCTTGCACCTTGTTCTCTTGGTCCTTGATTATTTCCTCTTCCCCGTTCCTGATCGCGGCGACGGCGATCGTTCTTCTCTAATGTCTTTAAACTGATCTGTCCAACCAGGTCAACAAATGCCGGTTCGGCATCTTCTTTCTGTTTAACAGTTAAGATCTCTACCGGTTGTAACTCATCAACTTTCTGTCCCTCGCGGTTCATCCGTTTGATGTCTTTCACGCGCTGAATAGTAAGCGGAAAATGCTTGGTATTATTTGGTAAAACATACCACATCAAATTTTTGAAAATATCTTTTTTGATCAGGTGTGCCGTGCCCATCGCCGTATCCAATGTCTCTGCATAATCCGGGAACTGTTGCAGTGCATCGAGATAGGTATCGAGTTCATAATTCAAACAACATTTCAAACGTCCGCACTGGCCGCTGAGTTTGGTTTGATTGATGGATAAATTCTGGTAGCGTGCAGCTGTTGTGTTCACACTTTTAAAATCGTTCAGCCAGGTGCTGCAGCATAATTCGCGGCCGCAACTACCAATGCCACCCACTTTTGCGGCTTCCTGTCGGATGCCTATCTGGCGCATTTCAACCTTTACTTTAAAATCGCCTGCATATACTTTGATCAGCTCACGGAAATCTACACGGTCATCAGCGGTATAAAAGAAAGTACCTTTTTTGCCGTCGGCCTGTATCTCTACCTCGCTCAGTTTCATCTGAACATTCAGTTGACGGGCGATAGCGCGGCTACGTGCCAATATCTCTTTCTCACGGCTTTTGCTGATCTTAAAGGTTTCTATGTCACGGTCACTGCTGCGGCGGAGGATCTTTTTCATTTCGGCGCCAAATTCATCCACGCCTTTTTTCTTCATCTGCAGGCGTACAAGTTCGCCTGTAAGGCTCACCTCACCTACATCAAAACCGCTCACACCTTCCACGCTCACATAATCGCCTTTATCAAAATATTGTAAAGTGGTGTTACGGAAAAATTCCTTGCGGCTTCCCTGTTTGAAACTCACTTCAATCACTTTGCAGGTACTTTCCGGATCGCTGAAAGGAAGATTCAACAGCCAGTCGTGCACATTCAGGCGGTTACACCCGCCCGTGCTGCAGCCGCCATTGCTTTTACAGCCGCCCGGTTTACCCCCGTCTTTCGAGGAACTACATGATCCACATCCCATATCTTAACTGATAAGTGTTAGTTAATAATAAAGTAAGAGAGATGGTTGGGCGGGCTATAGTACTGCTATGGGGCTTATGTGGTGCTGTGTCCGCCGAAAGGAGGATCGCACACTTCAACGTTCGGTTCGCTGTTTAGCTGACTTCGGTTGAAAATATATAGATAAGCGTTTAACAGTTCTGGTGCAAATCGGTTCTCTTCATACAGCAAACCAATTATCACACTACCACACCTCAAGATCCATCTCACTTGGTATCCGCCATCCAGCATCTGCAATCCAATATCCAGCATCTACTATCCGGCAACACCTTACCCCATCAAAATTAAGGTTTTGTTCTGAATGATGTGGTACAGTTTAATGGTAAGGGCCTGGAACAGCATTTTGGCGTTGGCATTGCGCTCCACATAATAGGCCGCCCGGTCAAGTTCCTCGATAATGGCCTGTTGCTGGCTCACCGAAGCTATTTTGTTCAGCCTTTGGGCGAAATCCTTCTCATTATCACCCAATAATATATTATCTACCCCCAAAACCTTGATCCGGATGCTCTGTTCGAGCAGGTGGTTAAAATAACGAAGGAACTGTTTTTGCTTCTCCCGGCCCAGCTTGCTTACGTCTTCGGTGAACTTTACCTGGGCAATCGGGCCGCCTTTTAAAGTTGCATTCAGCCATTCGCGAAGCAGGCTCTGCCAGTCCTCGTCGGCATGCTGCATTAATTGAAGGGCTTCGCGGTAATTGCCCTCGCAGATCCCCGCTATCTGACGGGCGGTATCGGGCGCTGCTTTGGCTCTCTCGATCAAAGCCTTTTCCACTTCCCTGTTTTCCAACATCGGGATCTTCACTAATTGACACCGGCTTAATATTGTTGGCAGGATCTGTTCTTCATTTTCTGCCACCAATATGAATAAAGTATTGGGCGGCGGCTCTTCTATCAGCTTCAATAATTTATTTCCTTCTTTCCCCAAATATTCCGGCATCCACAAAAGCAAGACCTTGTATTCACTCTCAAAACTTTTCAAACTTAACTGGCGGATGATATCATTGCATTCATCAGCCGTGATATTTCCCTGTTTGTTCTCTGCGCCGATAAACTGAAGCCAGTCATAGGCGTTACCATAGGGATATGATTTGATAAATTCCCGCCATTCAGCAATATAATCTGTGCTCACGGGCTTATCGCCACTCTTCTTTGGAATAACGGGATAGGTAAAATGGAGATCCGGGTGTATCAGTTGCTCGGCTCTCTGGAAAGACTGCTGCGAACCAATATCATCGGGGTGTATATAAGAAGGTGTAGGTTCCAACGCAGTCATCCCTCCAAAAAGATCTTCTACCACCGGCGCGGGTTGTGGTAATGATACGATGTATTGCGCAAATGCCATTGCGATGGGAAGTGCGCCACTTCCTTCCTTTCCTAAAAACAGCAATGCATGACTAAGCCTGTTCTGCTCCACCATTTCAGCCAAATGCTGTTTGATCTCTTTTTGGCCAATTACATCCTTAAATTGCATGATAAAATCCTCTCTCGTTTACCAGCGCAAAGTAAGGCATATAGTGATGAGGCTGGCGATATAAAAATCCACATGCAACCTATTTTCAAATGCATGTGTCAAACGTAAAAAAGAATGCGAAAAATACTTGTAATAACTGCTTTGGTTTGTTCTCTGTCTCCAAAGGCGCAGATCCAGGTATATCTTTCCGGCGGTACCAATAATACGCAGATCCGGGCTACCGGCTCACCAGATGGCATATCACAAGGTAACAACAGTAAATGGCAGTGGCAGATGGGTGCTTCTGTTATCTTGCCAGCCGCAGGAGATATTTTTTTGTATACAGGATTACAATATGAGGCCAAAGCTTTTCACGAAGCGATGGATATCTGTTGCGTGGTAATGAGAGACGTTTCCTATCACCCGAAATATATTAACCTGCCTGTTGGTGTCGGTTATCAATTACGTGTTTTAAAAAATACAAGCCTGCAATTTTCGGCTGGCGGATATGTATCCATGGGCGCGGGAGGAAGAATGGAAGGAATGGTACAAAGAAATGACCTACCTATTTCAGGCGGCTTATTTATGTCCCCGTATTTTAACCGGAAGATCAGTTTTGGCGCAGATGCAGATATCAAAAGATGGCGCTGGGGATTAGAGTCTGGCATTTCGGCCAACTGGAAAAAGATCGTGCTTCAGTTTCATTATCAAATTGACATAAGTAATAGCGAGCATGAAAATTCATACAGGGAATTTCAATATAGTACAACCCGTTTTGATCTTGGTTACCGCTTGTTCAATTTCAAAAAATAAAAAAGGATGTTCAAATGAACACCCTTTTTTAAATCATATTTCGAACCTGCCTGTCGGCAGACAGGTCTGCGTAATCCGCGATTATTTCAGGTATTTCAAAATATCCTCACTATCCGGTAATGTTTTACTTGGGAAATAAGCAATCATTTTTCCATTCTCATCTAATAAGAATTTGTTGAAGTTCCATGCAATGGTGGCATCCAGTACACCATTCTCGGTTTTACTGGTTAACCATTTGTAAATAGGTGCAGTATCATCGCCTTTTACGCTGATCTTGCTGGCCAATGGAAATTTAACTCCGAATCTTGCTTTACAGAATTCCTGGATCTCGCTGTCGGCACCTGGTTCCTGTGCGCCAAAATTATTGGCCGGAAAACCAACAATCACCAGTTTGTCTTTGTATTCTTCGTACACTTTTTCCAGTTGCTCATACTGCGGTGTATAACCACATTTAGAGGCGGTATTCACCACCAATATTTTTTTGCCTTTGAATTTAGAGAAATCGATCATTCCCCCTTCAATTGATTTTACTTTAAAGTTGTGAATGGTTGGGTCACCTTTTATGGTGAACGCGCTCATCATGGCTACGATGGCAATGGTTAATAGGTATTTCATGTTTGTAGTTTTAGGTAATTAGGAGTCTAAAGTTAAGAGTTAAAAGTTAAAAGGCTTACTAAAAGGCATAACCTAATTATTAACTTTTAACTCTTAATTTTTAACTAAATGGTATACGCAGCGGCTGCTATGCTAAGAGACACTCCGTTTACATCCAATATAGACGAGCCACAAGCCTCAAGGGTTGCCCCGGTGGTAATCACATCATCTACTAATAATATATGCTTGTTCTCCAGTTTGGCGGGTTGGTTGATGGCGAAAACACCCTCCATGTTCTGCCACCGGCTCACCCGGTTCTGCTTTGTCTGGGTTTCGGTGAAACGTGTCCGTATTACGGCATCTCCGAAAACCGGTTTCTGCCATACCTCGTTCATGCCCTCACAAATCAGGGCGGCCTGGTTATATCCGCGTACCTGCTCCTTTTTTTGATTTAAGGGTAAGGGTACCAATGCATCAATATCCGTAAATCTCCCGGAGTGCATACAGGCATGCCCCATCATTCTGCCTAAAAAATACCCGGCTTCTTTATTGCTTTTATATTTTAACTGGATCAGTAAATGTTGCAGTAAAGACTCTTTTGTAAAATAATAAGCGGCCGCTGCGTTCCGGATATCCGATCTGCCATAGAATAATTTTTCAACGGGATTAAAAGGCGTTAGAAAAAAACCGGTCTCGGGTAAATGATGCATGCACCTTGCACAAAGAAATTGGTTATCATATAAAAGATCCGAACCGCATCCTTCGCAATTGTGCGGATAGAAAAGATGCAGAAGATCGTTGAAGTATTTTTTTGATGTTGACAGCATTTCACAAATATGGGAATGCTGTTATTTTTCTGATTAGGTATTTGCCGCAGAAATCAATGATTTTTCACGGTTAGTTTTAGCGTGGTTTGTGGTTTGTAGTTTGTGGTTTGTGGTTGTTAGAGGTTCACAGCTTTAGTTAATCAACAACTACAAACCACAAACTACAAACCACAAACTCGTGTATGGAAATTTAAAACAATTGCTGATACACCTCATCCACCCTGCTCAAGGCCACCACATTTATCTTATACGCCTTGGGGTCAAAACTTTTTTTATTGTATCGCGATACAATGATCTTTTCAAATCCTAATTTCTCTGCTTCGGCAATGCGTTGTTCTATCCTGTTCACCGCGCGGATCTCGCCGTTCAATCCGACCTCACCGGCAAAACAGGTATGCGCAGGTAGCGGAACATCTTCATACGAAGAAAGCAAAGCGCAGATCACTGCAAGATCAATGGAAGGGTCCTCTACTTTTATACCACCCGCAATATTCACGAACACATCCTTCATCCCGAATTGAAAACCGCCGCGTTTTTCAAGCACGGCCAATAATAACTGCAAACGCCTGAGATCAAAACCAGTTACGGTTCTTTGTGGTGTACCATAAACACTTTGTGTTACCAGGGCCTGTACTTCTATCAGTAATGGACGCATGCCCTCTAATGTAGCCGCAATGGCACTTCCGCTCAATTGTTCTTCTCTTTGCGCGATGAGTATTTCTGAGGGATTGGATACGATACGCATTCCTTCACCGGTCATTTCATAAATGCCCAGTTCAGAAGTACTTCCAAAACGGTTCTTCAGTGTTCGCAGGATACGGTATGCGTAATGACGGTCGCCTTCAAACTGCAAAACCGTATCAACCATATGCTCCAATATTTTCGGCCCTGCGATGGCGCCATCTTTGGTGATATGGCCGATCAAAAAAACAGGCGTGTTGGTTTCCTTGGCAAAACGTTGAAACTCCGCGGCGCATTCGCGTATCTGTGAAACACTGCCGGCAGATGAATCGATCAGGTTAGATTGCAGGGTCTGTATCGAATCAACGATTACTATTTGTGGTTTTAATTTCCTGATCTCCTGGAATATAGTTTGCGTGCCGGTCTCTGTCAACAAATAAAAATTATCGTTGGCGATCTTCAGCCTGTCGGCACGCATCTTTATTTGCTGCTCGCTTTCTTCACCACTGATATATAAGACACGCAGCTGATCGATCAACAAACCATTCTGCAGGAACAACGTACTCTTACCAATACCCGGTTCGCCGGCCACAAGAATAATACTTCCGGGAACAATGCCTCCACCCAGCACACGGTTCAGTTCAGGATCTTTTGTTACGATCCTTTTTTCTTTGTTGCTGATCACATCCTGTAACGCAACTGTTTTTGTATTTCTTTTTTCAGCCGTATACGCATCCCAGCTTTCTTCTTTGTTGGTTCCTTTGTCTAAGATCTCTTCTGTAAAAGTGTTCCATTGCGAACAGCCCGGGCACTTGCCTAACCACTTGGCACTTTCATAACCACAGTTACTACAAAAAAAAGCTGTTTTGATTTTACTCATGCGATAAAGATAAAGCTAAGAAAGCTGTCAGGCATTCGCTGTTAGCAAACCAGGCTAGTTGCTAACACCTAATACCTAACAGCTTTCTCCTGTTACAAAACTGAGGGACTTAATGGCACGTAAAAGGGCCAACATTGCTGTTGACCCCGTTACTTACTAACCCATTAAATTCTTCCACTAAATTACAAAAACAGGGCAGATTCCAAAATTAATTTTTGCCCTCGTGAATAAAATCCCGGCTGCCCTAAAACGACTGCTCAACCGCGCAAATTCATTTTTGGTCGTTTTACGCGCGATATCACTATAGATGATCATATGGCTCCGTAAGGAGCATTCCAACGGCGAAAAATACCAGTTTAGCGTACAACACCTTGATATTGAGTTAAATAGAAAGAGATGTTTTTGAATTTTTTTATTGATAATATGTATTGACAGAGGAATTAAAATTTGTTTCCAGGTTTATATTTTCATTAATGAAGGGGGCTTTGAATTGCGTTGATCCATTTGAAAGGCGTCATAAAAATTAAAATAATTTATATATGTGTATTTTTACAAATTATCTGATGATTTTTAATTAATCATCAGATAATATCCATTTTCCGATTAAATCTCTGGTGCTTCCTAAAGCAAGCGAAATATTTCAGGCACGCACCAATTATCCATTTTAAATCTCTAGAAGCCACAAAAACCTTACGAAATGCTAATTAACCGATAAAATCTGCTTATTCATCCAATTAACCGCAAACGATTGTTAAGGCATGGTTAAATTAAAAAAGCCTTAAAATCGAATAATGAAAAAATTTTATACGCAGCTTTTCTTTTACTTAGGTGGTCAGAACAATTGATAAACGGCTTTCTGATTCAAAAAATAACAACATGAGAAAAAAAATGCTACTAAGCGTTTGCGCCTATGTTATGGCCATACTGGCCGGCTTTGCGCAAACATCTACCATAACGGGTAAGGTTATGGACGACAAAGGATCTCCTGTACCAGGAGCCACTGTGATAGAAAAAGGTACCAAAAACGGCACGAGTGCCGGAAATGATGGTGCTTTTTCTATTAAGGTAAAGAGCGGTGCTACCCTCATTATCTCCGCACTTGGTTTTGAAAACAAGACCATCGTTGCCTCTTCTTCCAATTTAATGGTCCAGCTTTTAACGGATGTGAAATCATTAAGTGAAGTAGTTGTAACAGGTGTGGGCGCCGCTACCAGTAAAAAGAAACTGGGTATCGCTGTTGAATCAGTGAACATCGGCGCGCAAACAAAAGTTACTTCGGGCGATGTGGGTCAGCAACTGGTAGGACAGGTTGCCGGTGCGCAGATCTCAAGTACGAATGGTAACCCGGGTCAGCCACTGAATATTCTCCTGCGTGGTATCAATACCATACAGGGTGGAACTTTCCCGATGATCCTGTTGGATGGATTGCAGGTAGGGGCAACAGACCTTAACTCAATAGATGTAAACATTATTGAAAGAGTGGAAGTGGTACAAGGTGCCGCTGCCGCTTCTTTATACGGTGCGCAGGGTGCCAATGGTGTTATCCAACTATTCACCAAAAAAGCAAAAGCAGGCAAACTGAATATTGATGTGAGCAGCAGTGCCACTACTACACAGTTATTAAATGTGGGTAATGTTCATAAAGCCGATTTGCATGCTTTTACAACAGATGCGAGTGGTAATGTAGTCCAGTCAAGCGGGGCGCCGATTAAATTCGATCCGGCGCTGAGTTTGTTTGATGCAAACGTTCAGTACAATGCATTAGGTGTGACCAGCTATGCAGAAACTCCTTATGGTAAGAACCTTCAATATTATGACCATTATAAAATGTTCTTCCAGAACGGTTATGTATTGAATAATTCCGTTACCATCTCTGGAGCAAGAGACAAAGTAGATTTTCTTTTGTCTGCTTCTTACAACAAACAGAATTCAAACTTTAAAGGCCTTGGAGATTATGCACGTTCTAACCTCACGGGCAAATTGGGAATTGAACTGGCAAAGAATTTAAAACTGACCAGCCTTACCCAAATGATCTACACCAAAAACACACTGAACGAACAAAGCGGTCGCAATATTCTCTTTGCCTTGAATAATACACGCCCTTTTGCGAATTACGATTTTAAAGATCTTGATGGCAATTACGGAGTTTATTTCGGTGATGCTGCCGGTGTAAATGGTTACAACCCTAATTACGAGAATCAATACTCAAGCACTTTGATCGACAAGATCGATCTGGTTCAGAGCTTCGATTTGAATTATCGTTTTAACAGGTACCTGGAGCTGGATGCAAAATACAGCCTGAACGTAAGGAACGAGAATACACTCTATCGTTACGAAGACCAGGTAGACAATAAAAATGCTGACTACAACCAGTTCTGGTTCAGCAACTATAATCCGAACGCTTCAGCAGCTAATACCGGTGAGATAGATAACTATACTGAACGTACCACCTTCCAGAATTTTATCGGTACTGCAACTGTACGAACAGATTTTGATAAGGATTTTCATTTGAAGGTGCCTATCAGAACCACTACCACACTTGCTTATGATTACCGTAAGAATAATTACAAATTATTCTCAGCCTATGGTTATGATGCACCAGGTTATTATCCATGGAATGCCAGCCAGGCTGCTGTATATAAGGTGATCTCTAATTATGAAGAGCCTTTTATTACCTATGGTTTCCTCGCCAATCAGCGTATTGAGTGGGGTGATATTGCCGGTGTTTCTGTTGGTGTGAGAAGTGACTATTCTTCTGCATTCGGAAGCGGTGCAAACTCACAAACATTCCCAAGAGGCGACGCTTACCTGAATATTTCCAAATTCAGATTTTGGGAAGATTCAAAAGTGGCCAACGTGATCTCTGATTTTAAAGTAAGAGCCGCTTATGGTGAAGCAGGTATACAGCCGGGTGCGTTCCAACGTTTCCCTGTATTGGCTGCAGCCAATGTTGGCCAGAACAGCGTATTTACCTTCCCTACATCGAGCCCTAATCCGCAACTGAATGTGGAGTTATCAAAAGAAACAGAGATCGGTATCGACCTTGGATTAAATCTTTTAAAAGGTTCATGGTTAAAAAATGCAAATATTTCTGTTACCTACTGGAATAGAAAAACAGACAATGCGATCTACAGGGTTGATGCTGCTCCTTCAACAGGTGTAGGTAGCGTGTTGAACAATGCCTTTGGTCTTGCATCAAACGGTATCCAGGCTTCTTTGAACCTGAGTGTTTTATCTAAGAAAGATTTCAGTTGGGATATGGTAACCAATTTCTCAAAACAAACTTCTGAGATCAGTAGTATCAGCGGTCCGGATGTAGTGGTACTTTCTTCTGCAGGTAGCACCGGTATCACGTTGAAAGCCGGCCAGAAGATCGGCCAGTTATTCGGCTTCCTTGTTTTGAAAAGTGTAGACCAGATAGAGCCAAGCACAGGCCAGCCGGTAATTCCAAAGGCCAGCCAGGGTAACTATGAAGTAGCCAGCAATGGCTGGGTAGTTGACAAAACAACCAAACGCCCTGTGAATACTGCGGGTCAATATTCATTCGGAGATCCAAACCCTAAGTTCAATATGAGCTTTATCAACAACTTCAGCTACAAAGGATTTTTAGGATTGAGTGTTCAGTGGGATTGGGTTAACGGAAGCCATTTGTACAACCAGACCAAAGAGTGGATGTATCGTGATGGTATCTCAGGCGATTACGCTGTGCCTATTAATATCAGTGGAACATCACATGCCTACACTGCATTCTATCGCGGTATTTACCAGGCGGGTGCCAACAACGGTACAAAAGATTATTTCTACGAAGATGCTTCTTTCTGGCGCTTACGTAATGTGTCTGCTTCTGTTGACTTTGCAAAGATCTTTAAGCTTAAAGGATTTCAGCGTTTGCAACTGGTTCTTTCAGGACGTAACCTGATTACCATTACCAAGTACACAGGTATGGATCCTGAAGTAAGTTCCGGTACAGCGAACTCATCGTTCGATCGCGGAGTAGATCATAACTCCATTCCTAACACAAGAGCCTATACCATAGGTTTGAATGTTGGATTTTAATCTTAATCTTAAAACTCAGAAGACATGAAGAACAATAAATTTTTAATAGGGATACTGGGTGTTACGTTGGGTGTCGCATCCTGTAAAAAGGATCTCGATATTTCCAATACCAACCAACCTACACCACAAAGCGCGCAGAATGAGAACGGTGTTGTTTCATTGGCGCAGGGTTCTATTTACCGAAATGGATTTTACGACCTGAAATATTCTGATGGTGTATACGGCCGTTTCTGGGCCGGTGCCACAGGTTTTCTTGAATTGATGGGTGATGAGATTGGCGCTGAAGCTGCCAATGCTTATATGAACCAGATAGGTTGCCCGAATAAAGTAACCCTCGATAACGGAACCGTAGTTACTAACCCAAGTGCGATCAATACACAGTATGCATTGCTGCGTGCAGTGAACATCAATGCGCAACAGGGAAGTAACCCTACTTTTTACGAGTGGGCATATATGTATAATATGGTCACTGCTGCCAATTCGGTAATAGAGATCGCAAACAATACTACGTTCACTGGATCAGGTGCGGCTACTAAAAAAGCAACCGTGCTGGCGTGGGCCTATTGGTGGAAAGGATACGCCTATGCAAGGATCGGTTCGATCTACTATGCAGGGCTGATACAGAATGCAACTACTACTTCTGCATCTACCAACGGAAATTATGTGACCAAAGAAGCCATCATCACAGAATCAAATGCAAATTTTGATAAAGCCGCTACGCAATTGGCTGCAGCAACTTCTGCTGCTGATTATGCAACTACTTTGGGTAACCTGATCCCATCATTCCTGCAGAAAGGCAAAGGCGGTATTTTGACTACGGCTATGTGGTTGCGTAATATCAATACGATGAAAGCGCGTAACATACTGGTGAATACCACCAAGTCTGCTATGACTGCTACGTTATGGACCAGCCTGCTTGCATTGGTTAACAATGGTATCACTTCAACCGACCTGATCTTCACCGGCCGCACAGATGCCAATGGTGATTTTCTTGGAACAACCATTGCTGATAAAATACAATCAACAGGTTCTGCCACCGGTACTTATAAATTAAGTGAGCGCTGGGTACAGGAATTCAGGTCTGGAGATAAAAGAATGGCCAATAACGTTCGTACCCTTAGCGCCGTAGGTATTTTTAATACTGACCGTGGTAATGTGTTCAATACGCGTTATAGTCTTACAAACGGTGGTAGTGGTATGGCTGGTGTAATTACTTATGCCAATACAAACGCCGGCGCCAACGAGATCACATTGGCAGGAACCTACGAAGAGAACGAACTGATGAAAGCTGAGGCGCTGATTCAGACAGGACAGATCGACCTCGGTGTTCAGTCTATCGATAAAGTAAGGGCTTACCAGGGTGCAGGTCTTGCAGCCGTAGGAAATGGTTTATCACAGGCTAACGCCTACGAAGAATTAAGACGTGAAAGGAGGATCGCACTTGCGTTCAAAGGTCTTTCTTTTTATGATGCCCGCCGCTGGGAGATCATTGCTCCTGATAAAGCGCGTACAGGTTGTGTAGTGCTTTCTTCAACAGGTGCAGTGAGTACAAATGCGACCATAGTTTACGGATACCTTGATTACTGGGATGTTCCGGATAATGAACTGGCCTATAATCCTGCAGCATCGGGGTCTGCGCCGGTTAAGAATCCAAAATAATCGTTAAATCATAAAACCCATTTACAACAGGGCCCGGGAACGGGCCCTGTTGCATTGCTATAAAGTTGTACTACCTTTAAGCAGATAAAAATCAACTATCATGAGACAGCTATTGTTCCTATTGTTTATGATGTTGTGTTTGGTAAATGTATTTGCACAACCGGCAACTGTTCCGCTGGGCCTGGGTGCAAATGACAAGTTTGCACAGAATTTTAAAACCAACTGGTCAGACCAGGTATCGGTCACAGATGTGAATGGGCGCCCGATCACAAACAAATATCCTGATGTGAACGGAACACCGTTCTTCGATGAAAACTATAAGTATGCCATTATTACTTTAGTGCGGGGCCGCGTGATCAGTAAAGTGAAAGCACGTATTGACCTGGTATCAAATGAAACACATTTTATTTCTGTGAATGGTGTTGAGGCTTTTTTAGAAAGAGGTACGGTTAGAGAAATTTCTTATGACGATACAACCGAGACAGGCATTGTTCATTATACATTTAAAACCGGGTTCCCATCATTTGATAAACAAACGCCCGACAATTTTTATCTCGTGCTGGCAGAAGGGCGTTGTGGCATGCTGAAGTCGATCAGCAAAAAGGTAACAACACGTAAGAATGATCTTTCCAACGAGACCATTAAAGAATTTGAAACCTACGAGGACTATTATTTTTTTGTAAAAGGTGAAATGAAGCGTTGGAAAAAAGACAAAGAGTTTGTGCTTGGTGAAATGACAGATAAGAAAGCAGAAGTTGATCAGTTCGTTACAACCAATAAAACAAACTTCAGGAATACGGAAAGCGTTGCGAAGTTGGTGAGTTATTATAATTCTTTGTAGGCAGTACGAAGAGTTGCAATAAAAGAAAAACGAAGAGAAAAAGAGTCTGCGAAATTCAGAGACGCTTTTTTTCTTCGTTTTTTCTTTTATCGAATATTGATCGACTTAGAATTTTATTTCTTCCTCATGCTCATTAAAGAACTTGAATTCAACCAGGTGATAATTGGTATTGGATTGCGCTTTCAGGTTTGTCTTGAATTTACGCTTCCATTTTTTAATGATCGAATTGAAAAACCCTTTTGTTAGATAAGAATACACGATCGGGTGTACTACCAGGGTTAAGTTCTTGTGTCCATGAGTAACCAGGTAATACAAACGTTTTTCCATTTCATCTTCCAGCAGTAAAGTAGAACTGATCTTGCCGGTGCCGTTACACGCAGGGCATGCTTCGGAAGTATTGATATTCACCTCAGGGCGCATACGCTGGCGCGTGATCTGTAGTAAACCAAATTTTGAAACGGGCAATACAGAATGTTTGGCGCGGTCGGTCTTCATAAAACCTTCCATCGCTTCCTGTACTTTGCGTTTGTTGTCAGGTAACTTCATATCAATAAAGTCAACCACGATGATGCCACCGATATCTCTCAATCTTAACTGGCGCGCTATTTCTTCAGCAGCTTCCATGTTTGTTTCAAGCGCATTGTCTTCCTGGTTATTGCTTACGCTTTTATAACCACTGTTCACATCCACCACATGCAATGCTTCGGTATGTTCAATGATCAGGTAAGCGCCACTGGGAAGATTTACTGTTTTGCCGAAAGAGGATTTGACCTGCTTGGTTACACCAAACTGGTCAAATATGGGAAGGCCGTTCTGGTAAAAGCTTACGATATCTGTTTTATCAGGCGCAATGCGCTGGATATAACTTTGTGTAACACCGAAAAGATTTTTATCATTCACCACTACTTTATTAAAGTCTGCACTTAGCAGGTCCCTCAAAATACTGGTGGTCTTATTTTCTTCGCTTAGTATCCTTACAGGTGCAACAGCGCCTTTCAGATTTGTTTTAATGGTTTTCCAGGTTTCTTCGAGCGCAAGCAGGTCCTGGTGAAGTTCGGCCGTGCTTTTGCCTTCAGCGGCCGTTCGCACGATCACGCCAAAATTTTTCGGGCGTATCGCTTCCACGATCTTGTGTAATCTTTTTCTTTCTTCTGATGAATGGATCTTTTTTGAAACCGCTACTATTTCATTAAAAGGTGTTAGTACAACGAATCGTCCGGGTAAGGATAATTCGCAACTCAAACGCGGGCCCTTAGCAGCGATGGGTTCTTTTAAGATTTGTACAAGTACATGCGGTTTGCCGTTAAGTACTTCGTTGATCTTTCCTGTTTTAACGATCTCGGCTTCAGACTGGAATTTAGAGAAATCAAAACCATTCGGTTCTTTATCATTCATCGCAAGCTGCGTGAATTTGAGTATGGAGCGCACATAAGGGCTCAGGTCCGTATAATGCAGGAAAGCGTCTTTTTCAAAACCCACGTCTACAAATGCGGCATTTAATCCCGGTATCAGTTTTTTAACCTTACCAAGATACAGGTCACCAACAGCAAAGCTGGCGTCTGTTGTTTCGTTATGCAGCTCAACCAGTTTTTTGTCTTCTAGAAAAGCGATCTCTACGCCTGTCGGGCCTGCATTAATAATTAATTCTTTGTTCACAAAATGGCAACTTTTAAATACAAAATCACACGGCGGTATGCGGCCGGTCAAAATACACTTTGTCCGTTTTGTTCGTCACCTGATCAGGAAGGAAAAGGAAAAGTTGCAGCGTAGAAGGTAGTGACGAAATCCAGGAAAGTGTTAAATACAGTCCCAACAATACTGTTGGGACTGTATTTATAATAAGGTCAGTTAAAGAAATTATTTATTCTTTTTCTTATGACGATTCTTTCTTAAACGTTTTTTACGTTTGTGAGTCGCAATTTTATGACGCTTTCTCTTCTTACCACAAGGCATACACTAAGTAATTTTGTTAGTTAATTAATAAATTTATTTTTTCAATTCAGTGATACGTTTGTCAAGTTCCTGTTGCGCTTCCGGTACTTTTACCAGTTTTTTTACCGCCGCATACCATTTAATGGCATTGGCTTTATCGCCTTTTTCCTCGTAGCATTCGGCAAGGTTAAAGACCGCTTCAATATTGTCAGGTTGTTTCTGAACAATGATATTGAACCGTTCGATGGCTTTGTCGAACTGCCCGCTTTTCTTTCCTCCCAATCCC
The DNA here is from genome assembly GCA_040388705.1 of Bacteroidota bacterium. Taxonomy (GTDB): domain Bacteria; phylum Bacteroidota; class Bacteroidia; order Chitinophagales; family Chitinophagaceae; genus Sediminibacterium. Next base: position 474,611 of record JAZKBI010000001.1, read on the forward strand.
AGGATCATCTGTGCATATAGATTATCCGGGTTCTTTTGGGCGATCTCTCTTACAGGTAAAATACCCTGCATGGGATTGTCGGAAATGTTTCCAAACAGGTAACAGGCGCCGAGGCCTATTTTGCTGGAATCATTTGCCGGGTTAAGGGCGATGGCTTTCTCAAAAAGAACTTTTGCATTACTGGCCAGCCAGTTTTGCATGGCCGGTTGACGCTCGTCCATCAGCCTGTCTAAAAACCGATGGGCGGCAAAGGTGAGGCTTTTTTCAGAATTTTCCAACTTCGCGGCTTCTGCATTGTAATAAGCATAGGGTTCGAAGACATGCGCCGAATCGCCCCAGAAGCGGGCCAGCTGGTGATAAACATGTAACTGTTGCTCTTTTACATCGCCGCGAACAACGGAATTCTCCAGTTGCAGAAGGCGTTGGTTTTGCGCCGGCGTGATATTCTCCTTGGCTTTTGAAAGGAGATCCTCAAACTTAAGCGATTGATGTTCAGAATGTTCCAAGCCAGTTTCGGCAGGCACATCTTTTTTCGGGGGGGTAGTTTTACCAAAGAAATATAGCAGGACGAATACGGCTAAGGCAAGGCTGACTAATAAAGATTGCTGTTTTTTCACTCCGGGTTCACTTTTGCGCAAAGTTACTCAGGCTTGCGTTTGCTTTTCACTTCGCTAACAAATTCTTTCGCGGGTTTAAAAGCGGGAATAAAGTGTTCGGGAATTTCAACCGCCACATTCTTTTTAATGTTTCGTCCGATTTTGGCAGCTCTTTTCTTGGTAATAAAGCTGCCAAAGCCACGGATATAAATATTCTGGCCGTTGGAAAGGCTTTCTTTTACTTCCTTGAACATGGTTTCCAAAGTAACCAATACATCCACTTTGGGAATACCGGTTTTGTCGGAGATCTGGTTGATGAGATCAGATTTTCTCATTTTATTTATGGGTTTAAGCGATAGAAGAGATTAAAATAAGTTAAAAAGATTGAATAATGCAAGAAAGATAGCGTAAATATTATAGGCGTTACTTATTGATAGATAAAAGGTTTCAGTATAACCCATTTGAAATACGCTTCAATCGATACTTATTCCCAGGTTTAGGTCCTTCCCTGGTCTTTTGTTGGGAGGGCGAATAGCAAGCTTTTTGTCTACCAACTTACCCAGGTCATATCTGAATCTGACCGAAGTAAGGCCTGAGTAGCACCATCTTTCGCTCATCCTTCGCCCATCCTTCGCTCATCCTTCGCTTTGACACAGGCCGTTTATAGATGTAAATAGTGCTTCTTAAGCCTGATGAAAAAAGAGGTTTTAAACGGCATACGATTGTTTTTGTTGAATATTTGCTTCTCAAGATGGAAAAATTCACAAAAATTCTCATGACCTGGCACAAACAGCACAATACCCGTGCAATGCCGTGGAAAGGAGAAAAGGACCCTTATAAGATCTGGTTAAGCGAAGTGATCCTGCAGCAAACAAGGGTAGCACAGGGCCTGCAGTATTATAACAATTTCACTAAAAAATATCCGAGCATCGACCGCCTTGCCAAAGCAAAGGACCAGGAAGTGTTCAAATTATGGGAAGGCCTGGGCTATTATAACCGCTGCAAGAATCTCTTATTTACCGCAAGGCAGATCGTAAATAATCGAAAAGGCGTATTTCCTGACCAGTATGAAGATATACTCGAACTAAAAGGCGTAGGGCCGTATACAGCAGCAGCTATTGCTTCCTTCGCCTATAATTTACCCTATGCAGTTGTGGATGGTAATGTGTTTCGGGTGCTGTCTCGTTTTTTCGGAATAGAAGAAGCGATAGATTCTGCGAAAGGAAAAAATATTTTTACAGAACTGGCCGGTAAAGTGCTTGCCAAAAAAGAAGCGGGCCTGTATAACCAGGCCATCATGGATTTTGGAGCAACTATTTGCAAACCTTTTGCGCCGGCATGCAGCAGTTGCCCGCTTCAGAAGCATTGCACCGCATTCAAGGAAGGAAAAGTTAACCAGCTACCCATCAAAGAAAAAACCCTGCTGCGCAAACACCGCTGGTTCTATTATTTCCTGTTTGAGTTCGATGGAAAGATCCTTGTACATCTTCGAACCGGGAAAGACATCTGGCAAAACCTCAATGAATTCTATCTCCTGGAAACCGATGAACAGGTAAAATGGGATGATGGATCCGTAAAAGCCTGGCTGAAAAACCAGATCGGCATCACCAAAGCAATTGTGAAACAGGTGTCGCCGGTAACGGCTCAGCAGTTAACGCACCAGCAGATCAAAGGGCAATTCATCAGGGTAGAGTTAAAAGCGATTCCCCCGTTTCTTCAAAAATATCCCTGGCAGCCGGTGAGCAGCCTCCGCAAACTTCCGTTTCCTAAGTTTATTACCGGGTACCTCGAAAAAGGAGTTTAGTCTGGAGACTGGAGTTAGAAGACTGACAGCTTAACAACAGTCTCCAGACTCCTAACTCCAGACTTGATTTCTTCCATGTAATCTTGCATTCGACGTTTAAGCTTTATCGTTCAGCCGCCCAACCCCAAACCCCAAACTACAAACCCCAAACCCTTTTACTTCTTTTATTTCTCAAAAAAAGTTAATTTTAAGAGGGATTCAACCTGGACGAAATTAAAACCTATCGTATGAGAGGAGTTAACAGAGTAATGCTTATCGGCAATTTGGGAAAAGACCCGGATGTACAGCACCTGGAAGGAAATATCGCGGTAGCAAAATTTCCTTTGGCTACCACGGAAACCTATAAGGATCGTTCCGGCAAACTGATCTCGCAAACAGAGTGGCATACCGTAGTGTTGTGGAGGGGCCTGGCGGAACTGGCGCAGAAATACCTGCATAAAGGGAGTCTTATTTACATAGAAGGGCGCTTACGTACGCGCAGCTGGGAAGATAAAGAAGGCAACAAAAAATTTGCAACGGAAGTGGTGGGTGATAACCTGATCATGTTAGACAAGCGCGGTGATGGTCATGGCGGACACGGGCCGGGCGATTCGCTGGAAGGATATCCCGGCGATGATATTCCACCTTTAACTGACCCGGGGGAAAGTTTACCATTCTGATCATGCCATTTGAACCACATAGTCACATAGAAACATAGGATTTCACATAGAAAAAAACTATGTGTTATAACTATGTGCCTATGTGACTATGTGGTTCAGAAAAGCGCAATGCGAAAATTTGAAATGCATCCCCGCTACACCGCTACAAAAACAATACTTTTGCCTAAAGGGAAACCGGGACATGCAAAACCCCGGTTGTTATCCTGATCTTTCATTAAAAATTGTTGCTTTGGATCATCACCCGGTTATGCAGTCTTTGTTCAGCCCTGTTTTATTATCAGCCATAGAGGCGCAGGGTACTACTGTATTGGTAATGGTGTTGTTCGTATTGCTGTTCCTTTCTTTTGTTTTATCGGGATCTGAAGTGGCTTTCTTTTCGCTTACCTATAAGGATATCAATAACCTAAAATCAAAACAGCAGCCACCTTACAAACGCATTGTAGACCTGCTGGAAGAGCCGAAAACCTTACTTGCTTCTTTACTTATTGCCAATAGTTTCATCAATATCTCCATTATCATTATATCAAATCTTTTGATAGATGATATGATCAATTTCGGAACGAACGCGGCGTGGGTAGAATTTATTATCAAGGTATTAGTGGTTTCTTTTTTACTTGTATTGTTTGGCGAAGTGATGCCGAAAGTATTGGCCACGCAAAACAATATCCGTTTCGCAAAAGACTTTGGCGGCATTGTTCAGGGCGTATCGTATTTGTTTTCGGGATTGAGTAAGCGGTTGGTAAAATATTCAGATGTGGTTGAAAAGAAATTGGCCAACCGCGCAAATAATTCTTATAGCCTGGAAGAACTGGACCACGCGATCGATCTTACTACAAAGAATACTGCATCGGAGAATGAGAAAAATATTCTGAAAGGGATCGTGAAGTTTGGCAATATTACGGTTAAGCAGATCATGAAAACAAGGGTTGATGTACACGGTGTTGATGAGGCTACTTCTTTTGGTGAATTGATTGCTACTGTGCGCGATCTGAATTACAGCCGCTTACCGGTATACAAAGAGGACCTTGATAATGTAACAGGCATGATACATACCAAGGACCTGATCGCTTACCTGCATGAGCCCGATAATTATGATTGGCGGCCGTTGATGCGGCAACCTTATTTTGTACACGAACAGAAATTTATCGAGGACCTGTTAAAAGAATTTCAATCAAAGAGAATTCACTTTGCGATGGTGGTGGATGAGTTTGGTGGTACCAGTGGTATTGTAACATTGGAAGATATTCTTGAAGAAGTGATCGGGGAGATCAAGGATGAATTTGACGAAGAAGAATCGGATTATAAAAAATTAGACGAGTTCAATTATATTTTTGAAGGAAGAACGATGATCAACGATGTATGCAAGATCATGGAACTTCCTACAGATATATTTGATTTGGTAAAAGGCGACAGCGATTCATTGGCCGGGCTAGTGCTTGAGCTGGCTGGAGAAATACCCAAACCAATGAAAGTAGTTACTGCCGGCGATTTTGAATTCACCGTATTGGAAGTTGAGAAGAACAGGATACAGAAAGTAAAAGTTACGATCAAGCCACAAGAAGAAGTATGAGGGAAATAGTCAATAGTGAATGGTCAATGGTGAATGGAAAGAAGTTATTCTTTAGGATAGTATGTGTGATAAGTTCACTCTTGTTTTTTTCATGCAACAGCAGTTACACGCCGAAGCCAACTGGTTATTACAAGATCTCTTTCCCTGAAAAAAAATACCAGTTGTTTGATCAGCCGGGTTATCCCTATTCATTTGAATATCCTGTGTATGCAAAAGTGGTAAAGGACAGTACTTTTTTTGGTGAAAAAACCGAGAACCCCTGGTGGATCAATGTTGATTTTCCTCAATTTGCAGGCAGGATCTATGTGAGTTATAAAGAGATCGGGAAGAATAAATTTGACACACTCATCAAACATGCATTTACCTTAACCGGTAAGCATACGGCAAAAGCCTATTCGATAGAAGATACCGCTATTGCAACGCCCAACAGTGTGCATGGTGTATTATTTACCGTGGGTGGCGATGTAGCAACAGCGAACCAGTTTTTTTTGACTGATACAACCAAACATTTTTTACGCGGCGCATTATATTTTGATGCAACGCCGAATGAAGATTCTTTGGGAATAGTAAACCGGTTCCTTTTGGAGGATATGAAGCATTTGATCAATACATTTAAGTGGAAGAATTAGAGAACAGTCCATGGTCCATAGTCGATGGTCCATGGTAGTTCGCGATTACTATGGACCATCGACTATGGACCATGGACAAAAAAAAGAAAATGATAGCAATAGACAATAAACTCATCAGCGACCAGGTACTGGAAGAACAGTTTGTTTGCGACCTGAACAAATGCAAGGGCGGCTGCTGCGAGGATGGCGATGCAGGAGCTCCTATGGAAAAATGGGAACTGGAAGAGTTGAAGAAAAATTTTGAGGTGATAAAACCTTATCTCTCAAAACAAGGCCTGAAAGAAATAGAGCGCCAGGGGAAATATATTTACGACAAAGAATTCGGCTGGGTAACGCCTACCATCAACGGTGCCATTTGTGCATATGGTTTCCGTGATGAAATGGGCATTATCAAATGCGGAATAGAACAGGCATATAATGATGGTAAACTTGGTTGGAAAAAACCATTGAGCTGCCACCTGTTTCCAATCAAGATTCAGAAAAGCAAACGGGATCCTGATATGGAATATGTGAATTATGAACCAAGGGAAGATCTTTGTGCAGCGGCCTGTAGTTTGGGTAAGAAACTGAAAGTGCCCGTTTATATATTTCTGAAAGATTCATTGATCAGGAAGTATGGGCAGGAGTTTTATGATACATTGGCGGCTACAGCGGAGCATATGAAGCAGGATGGTTGAGGGTAAACGCTAGTGATATTTGTATTCGCCCTCTGCGTTAACTCTGCATCTTTGCGGCTCTGCGGTGAAAAGGTTTTCGAAAAAAGACGGTCAGGTTTTATACGGAGTTTTATTCACCGCAGAGTCGCGGAGTAGCAGAGGTTTCGCAGAGAGATGTTGAGTAGATAAATGAATGTACAAGAGTGCGACGCAACAAAAGTTTAATAGTAGTAATACAGTTGATAAAATAAATAAACCTCATGAAAGATTCCGCAGCATCATTCATCGCCAAAAGCACTGTAAAAGCTGCCGACCTGGAACACAGGCGGAAGATCAATTTTAATATTGCCAAGTATAATGCCGTGGTGCCTGTTGGCAAACAACAATTTGGTGGAAACGGAATGTTGGCGCGCGAAAAAGCAAAGAACCGCAAATGGGATGCGATAGAGCATCTTGACAGGTACCTCGAAGAATTTGAAAGAAAAATAACTGCGCGCGGCGCAAAAGTGATCTGGGCTGAAAATGCAGAAGAAGCATTGGAAGAAATCGGCAAGATCTGCGATGCAAAGAATTGTAAAACTCTGGTGAAGAGCAAGAGCATGGTCACCGAAGAAATTCATTTAAATAAATACCTGGAAGCAAAAGGCATTGAAAGCGTAGAGACTGATCTTGGCGAATACATTCAACAGTTGGACGGTGAAACACCCTATCATATCGTAACGCCAGCGATGCATAAAAGCAAAGAAGATGTTGCGAAATTATTTGCTGAGAAATTAGGCACGCCTCCTCATTTATCGCCGGAGGAACTCACATTGGTTGCACGAAAAATTCTGCGTGATAAATATGTAGAAGCAGAAATAGGTGTTACCGGCGCGAATTTTATTGTGGCAGATGTGGGTGGAATTGCTGTTACGGAAAACGAAGGGAACGCAAGGCTTAGTTGCGGATGGCCGAAAACACATATTGTGGTAGTGGGTATTGAAAAGATGATCCCATCAATTCAGGATCTTCCTTTGTTCTGGCCGTTATTGGCAACCTATGGTACGGGACAAAAGATCACTGTTTACAATACATTGGTTACGGGCCCGCGCCAGGCCAATGAAGTGGATGGCCCCGAGGAAATGTACGTGGTGCTGCTGGATAATGGACGTACGAATCTCTTAGCCAATCCAACATCACGCGAAGCGTTGTATTGTATCCGTTGCGGCGCATGTTTGAATGCGTGCCCGGTGTATAAAAATATTGGTGGGCATTCTTATGATACTACCTATAGTGGCCCCATCGGTTCAGTGATCACGCCGCACCTGAGTGGTATACCAGAGTTTAAGCATTTGAGTTATGCGTCTTCTTTATGCGGTAATTGTACAGAGGTTTGCCCGGTGAGAATTAATCTTCATGAACTGTTATTGGATAACCGTCACGAAGCAGTGGCGCAGGGATCAAGTTCTATTGCTGAACGAATTGCATGGAAAGTATGGAAGACAGCCAGTTTGAACAGAGGTATGATGAATATGGGAACGGGTAAAATGAAGAACTGGGTGGTGAACAAAGTATTCAAAGGATGGACTGCACACAGGAGCGATCTTGATTTTAGCCAGAAGACGTTTAATGAGATGTGGAAGGACCGGTACAATTCATAATTAAGAATGAATAGTTAATAATTGAAAAAGTGAGTGCAGATACACTATTGATCTATGCTTCGCAAATTACTGCGCGGTTCTCCTATATTACCGGGGAACTTTTTCCTTCAGTGGAGTTAACGGATTCGGCAGAAAAGTTTGCTGCATACCTTGGTGTTAAGATCAGCTATTCAAACGAAAAATTCTGCAGCAATACATTATGGATCGTTCCGCATGGGCTATTGAACGAGCAGGATATCCATCAACAAAAAATAAACTGCACTGAGTGGAAGGGTAAGAAAATATTTTTCACTACAGGTGGCGATATTCCGTTTGATATTTTTTCAGCGGCCTTTTATTTACTCTCGCGCTATGAGGAATATCTCCCTCATGAGCTGGATGAATATGGGCGGTACTCGCATACAAATAGCCTTGCGTATAAAGAAGCATTTTTAACGGAGCCGTTGGTAAATGAATGGCTGCTGTTATTGCAGGTTCAACTAAGGGAAAGATGCTCCAATTCAAAATTCAAAATTCATCATTCAACATTTAGTTTCGTTCCCACCTATGATATTGACGAGGCATTCAGTTACCTGCATAAACCGCTCTGGAAAAATGTGCTGGGATTTTTTCGAGATTTCCTGCTGGGTAAATTTGAGGAGGTTGTAGAAAGGGGCAATGTATATAGCGGAAGAAAACCTGATCCGTATGATACATTTGACTGGATCGATTCTCTTCATTCGCAGTATAAACTCAAGCCTATATATTTTTTTCTTACGATCATCAAAAGAGGGCCGTATGATAAGAACCTGATGGCAAGTTCAAAAACACTGCGGAACTTATACAAGCGGCTCTCCGAAAAATATACGCATGGTTTGCATCCATCCTGGCAAAGCGGCACCGAGGAATGGCTGCTCGCAAAAGAGATCGAAGCATTGCAGAACATCATCGATCAAACCATAAAAATTTCAAGGAACCATTATTTACGGTTTACTGTTCCGCGTACCTACCGGAGATTGATCGCTGCGGGGATCAAAGATGACTACTCGATGGCATATGGTAGTGTAAACGGATTCAGGGCATCATATGCTTTGCCTTTTCATTGGTACGATCTTGAAAAAGAAACGATAACCGACTTAGTTGTTCATCCTTTTTGTTTTATGGAAGCGGCTTCTTTTTTCAGCCAGGGATATTCTGTTGAGCGGGCTACCGAAGAGATCCAGTATTATCATGATACAGTAAAAAAAGTGAATGGAGAATTTATCACCCTGTTCCATAATCATTTTCTGACCGAACAACCGCAATGGATACAGTGGAGAGAAATGTATGCGGCGTTTTTGAAAAAGAATTTTTCTTAGCGGCCGGGAGGCTAAAGCCGCCTGAACGCTATATCCCATCTGCATCCGATAATGCAGCCAGCTCCTGTCTTTGTTTTCTCAGGCTTTGATTAACAAGGTATACTCCTGCCAATGTAATGACAGATCCGGCAATGATCTTCCATGTGATCTTCTCGTTAAGCAATAACGCGCCGGTCAAAGTTGCTATAATAGGATTGATATATGCGTAGAGTGAAGCCACAGCAGCTTCTAAATGTTTCATCGTATAAATAAAAGCGATGAACGTAATGATATTACTTGCTATGATAAGATAAGCCAACGCGCCCCAGGATTGCATAGGTATTTGAGACAATGGCAAAGCATCACCCGATACCAATAACATAATTCCCAGGACGATCGAACTGATCAGCATTTCCCACCCGGCTGCGTAATAAGGATTAATTTTTATTTTCGTTCTTGCCAGTACGATAGTTCCGACACTCCAGCTTAACATGGCTATGAACCCAAGGATCACGCCCCACGAGTAACCCTCGGCATGGTTGGCAAAAGCATTATCATAGAATACGACTGCGATGCCGCCGATGCCCAATAACAGGCCGGTAAACGTAATGGCAGTAATTTTTGTGTCCCTGAAGAATAATCTTTCAATGATCACAACACACAAAGGATATAGGGCAGATATGAGAGCGCCCATGCCACTCGGGATCGTTTTCAAAGAAAGAGTAGCGATACCATTTGCCGATACAAAAAGAAGAAGGCCCATCATGGCGAGCCACAAGAATTGTTTTTTATCGGGAAGTTTTTGTCCCTTCAGAAGAAAAAATCCTATCAGTAAGATGCCTGCAATAAATTGCCTGATCGAAGCGATCTCCAGTGGAGGAACTTTTTTAATACCTATCTTACTGGCCACCCATGTAGTGCCCCAGATAATGCTGGTAAGGGAAAGGCCGATATACGCTTTTTGTTTTGTGGTCATTGGAGAATTGAAGAGAGTTCACACAAAGATGTAAAGACAGCAAAGCGGCCCCAAACAACTTTGCGCCTTTGCTTCTTTGCGTCTTTGCGTGAAAAAATATCAGTGTTTAAAATGCCGCATCCCCGTCATTACCATTGCTAAATTATTATTTACACAATACTCCACACTATCTTTATCTCTTACCGAACCGCCGGGTTGTATAAATGCTTCCATACCTGCAGCGTGTGCGATCTGTACACAATCATTGAAAGGAAAAAATGCATCAGAAGCCAATACAGCGCCATGCAGATCAAAATTGAATTGTTTTGATTTTTCAATCGCCTGGCGCAAAGAATCGATACGGCTTGTTTGTCCGCAACCCTTGCCCACCAATTGTTTGTTCTTAACTAGCGCAATAGCATTACTCTTTAAATGTTTGCAGACAAGATTGGCGAAACTCAGATCCCCTTTTTCTGCATCAGTTGTTTGCCTGCCGCCGACTTCTTCCCATTTGGTGTAGTTGCCTTCGTCGGAGCCTTGTTCTAATCGTCCGTTGAGCAAAGACCTTGAGGGAGACTGGAGACTGAAGTCTGGAGACTGAAGTTTAAGAAGTATGCGGTTCTTTTTGGTTTTCAAAATTTCCAATGCATCAGCTTCAAACGTGGGTGCAATCAGTACTTCGAAGAATATTTCATTGATGGCTTCTGCGGTTGCTTTGTCGATCGTGTTATTGCAAACCAATACACCACCAAAAGCGCTTTCGGGATCGCCGGCCAATGCAGCATCCCAGCTTTGTTTTACAGTTGCTCTCGAGGAAATGCCGCAAACATTGGTATGCTTGATGATAGCAAATACCACCTCCGGCTCCCCCTGAGAGGGGGAGGGAAACTCGCGGATCAATTGAACAGCTGCATCAACATCCACCAAATTATTATAAGAAAGTTCTTTACCATTTAATTGTGTAAACAATTCTTCGAGATTGCCATGGAATACCGCCTGCTGGTGTGGGTTCTCACCATAACGCAAAACCTGCTGCATGCCTGGGTTGAAATAATTGCTGATGGCAATATCATAGTGCATCACTATTTCAAAAGCTTTTGCCGCATAAGCTTTTCTTTGTTCGATGCTTGTTTCACCTTTCTGTTCTGTCAATAATTTTTCGAGAGAAGCATAATCGTCTTTAGCGGCGATCACCGTGATATCCCTGAAATTCTTTGCTGCCGCGCGGATCATGGATGGTCCGCCGATATCTATTTTTTCGATGATCAGTTTCTCTTCGCTGGTGGTGCGTAGAGTTTCTTCAAAGGGATAGAGGTCAACGATCACGAGATCTATTTCGGGGATATTGTATTCTTTCATTTCCACCAGGTCCTGCGGCTCGTACCTTCTGCCTAAGATACCTCCGAATACAGCAGGGTGCAGGGTTTTAACACGGCCGCCTAAGATGGAGGGATAGGTTGTTAAACTTTCTACCGGTACACAACGAACGCCAAGATCCTCCAGGAATTTTTGTGTACCACCGGTTGAGTAGATCGTGATACCCAGTTCCTGTAATTTTTTAGCAATGGGTTCGAGGCCGTCTTTGTAAAAAACGGAAATGAGGGCGGATTGAATTTTCTTTTGCATGAGGTTGTGGTTAGGAAATTTTGAAATTTTGGAATTGGGAGATTGGGAAATTTCTTTTAGTGCAAGCACTCCATACAATTTCATCCCGCAAAATGCGGGACCCAATTCCCAAATTCCAAAATTGTTACAAGTCCACTTCAAAAGCGCCTTGCTCAGAAATGGTATGATGGCGCAAATGTAGGCTGTCGGCATCTTTTTTCCAGTACTGTATTTTCCACAATGGATTGCTGCTGTCGAACACATATTGTGGACAATCAAATACAGCGGCCAGTTGACTGAGGTAGATTCGTGGGTTGCCGCTAAGGATAATGATATCAACAGGCACCCTTGCCTGACCCTGTTGAAGGATAAAAGGGTTGTCGACGATGAGAACCGATCTATGCCTGCCGGTTACCAATTGACCAGTAATGTTGGTATTTGCAAGCTCACCCAGTTGCGCACCATGCAAAACACGGGATGGCAGTAAATTGAAGTTCTGATCCGTAGACGAAGCATCGCCGATGAACCGATATCCATTCCCGTCAATAATATCGATCGCCCTTTGCCTGGCAATATTGTACACGATCAGTTTCTGTTGTGCCGATTGATGAATCAACCGGACGCTTCTCACTAAAATGAATGCGGAAAGAAAACCAGTGCCAATTAGAAAAGCAAATCGCTTCTTCTGCAATAGCCACCATGCGAAATAACTGATTGCGATGTATAGTATAACCGTTTGTACTATACTCACCTGTATATTATCTATCACTGAAAATGGTAAACGCGCGGTGCGTTCGATAACGGTATTCATTTGATTAATGAGAAAAGAAACGGCTTTGCCCGTATAAACATTGAGAAACGGGATCTTACACACAAGCAATAATAGCAGTTCTCCATATAAAATAAATCCCGATAGTGGCACCGCAATAAAATTGGTAAAGAGGAAAAGATTTGGAAACTGGTGAAAATAATAAAGTATGATGGGCAACGTTAGTATCTGCGCCGATATCGTAATGGCATTAAGTTGCCACAGCGCATTTAGCAATTTGTTTTTGAAATAGAACCATTGATAGATGGGCTTCATAAACAAAACGATGCTCAATACAGCGGTATAGGATAGTTGAAAACCAACATCCCAAAAGAAATAAGGATTATACACCAGCAGGCAAAAAGCAGATGCCGCCAATGTGTTATAAATATTTGTACGTCTTCCCAGGCTTTCGCCAATTACGATAAAAGAGAACATGACTACCGATCGTAAAATAGAAGCTGCGGCGCCTGCGAGCAGGCTGAATCCCCACAACACGAAAAGTATCAATAAAGGTTTTACCCATCGCATCCATTTTTGTTTGCGGAAGGGTTTTATTAGTAACAACATCAATCCATAGATCATACCTAAATGCAGGCCGCTGATGGCGATGATATGAACTACGCCTGTGTTGCTGTAGGAGCGAACAAGATCTTTATCAAGATCGTCCCTATACCCGATGAGTAACGCTTCGGCAACACCTGCTTCTGTTTCCCCCGGGACCCATTTGCGGAAAATGGATAATACATTACTGCGGGTATTGATCAATAATTCCGTGAGACTATTTTTATAAACCTTGCCGGTGATGAGATAATCTTTTGGTTGCAGGTACACCTGGTAATGGATATCCTGTTGCGCACAGTATTGTTTGTAATCAAACGCACCGGGATTGCCTGAATTAGTGATAGGCTGCAAAGATTTTTGTATGATGATCTGTGAACCATATTGCAAGGCCGGAACAATACTATCTTTCTTAAAATAAATAAGGATGCTTCCTTTCACTATCTGCCATTCACTATTCACAAGAACCGCATCCACTTTTGCCAAAGCTTTGTATGAATTGGGTTTCGCTGTTAGCGGTTCCTGTAGTGTAATTGAAATCGCTGTTGATTTTGATATATGATTTCCTAACCATGCTCCATCATTTTCTATGTTTTGGAAATGCATAAGAAGGCAACCAAAGCAAACAACCAGCAGGTTAAATGACAGGCCATTGATCCAGCGTAACTGGTAGCGGAACTTTGATGTGAGCCTGATCAAAAGGATGACGGTAAGGGATACTACCGATAGTATGACCGAGAATCGAACAGGAATTTCCTCGTAATGCGATAAAACGATCCCGGCCGTTAACGGTATCAGTAAACGGACAAAGGGAACGGAGCGCCAGAATTGTTTTCCATATCGCCGCATATTGTTTTTATGGCGAAAATGCATCAGAGGTTACGCAATAATGCATCGGATGCCCATGAAAAAAGCCACTTCAACCGAAGTGGCTCCTAAATCAGGTATTAATACGCCGTAAAAGCTCGCAGCTCAAAGCTCACGGCTCATAGCTGGTCCTATTTACTCAAATTCATACTTCTCTCCTTATACAAAGTTCTGAAGTAAGGATCTCTCAGGTCTTTAATAAAACGTATCGCTTCACCCGTACTTTTCATTTCGGGCCCGAGTTCTTTGTTCACGCCAGGAAATTTATCAAAGCTGAAAACAGGTTCTTTGATGGCGTAGCCCTGTAGTTTTTTCTCCATCGTAAAATCGGTCAACTTTGCTTCGCCTAACATGATCTTGGTAGCAATATTCAGGTAAGGAATCTGGTATGCTTTCGCGATGAATGGAGTGGTCCGTGATGCCCTTGGATTGGCTTCGATCACATACACTTTATCATTCTTGATGGCGAACTGTATGTTGATCAGTCCTTTTATGCTTAATGCCCTCGCAATCTTCTCAGAATAATATTTCATGGTCTCGATCACCAGTGGTGTAAGGTTGAACGCTGGCAATACCGCATTACTATCGCCACTGTGGATGCCTGCCGGCTCAATATGTTCCATCACACCCATGATATGAAAAGTTTCTCCATCAAAAATGGCATCTACTTCTGCTTCCTGGCAACGATCGAGAAAATGATCGATCAATATTTTATTGCCCGGTAAATGTTTCAGGAGGCTGATCACCGCTTTCTCTACATCTTCATCATTGATCACGATACGCATTCTCTGCCCGCCGATCACATAACTCGGCCTCACTAGAACAGGGTAACCCACACGATTGGCAACTGTGATGGCTTCATCAGCATTTGTTGCTGTTCCATATTCAGGGTAGGGAATTTCTAATTCTTTCAACAGGTCACTGAAACGGCCACGGTCCTCCGCTACATCCATATCCTCAAAAGAGGTACCGATGATCTTGACGCCCTTCTCGTGTAAACGTTTGGCTAATTTCAAAGCGGTTTGTCCGCCGAGTTGAACGATCACGCCTTCCGGTTGTTCCAGTTCAATGATCTCCCAGAGATGTTCCCAGTTAACAGGCTCGAAATATAATTTATCGGCCATGTCAAAATCGGTGGAAACAGTTTCCGGGTTACAGTTCACCATAATGGATTCGTAACCGCATTCTTTAATGGCTAATAAGCCATGTACGCAACAGTAGTCAAATTCAATACCCTGCCCGATCCTGTTAGGGCCGCTGCCCAAAACAATGACCTTTTTCTTCTTGGATGGGATTGATTCGTTGGAGTTAAGTGTAGGGTTCATTTCTGCGAGGAATTGCGCAAAATTAGGGTTACGGAAGAATTTTGAGGGATTTTTTTTGTTAAGGTGCGCAAAACCTTTGGTGGCTTGGGTTTGGGGAGATTTTTTTGCCACAGACGACACAGACCATCATAGAAAGAGTTTGTGGTAATCTGTGTCGTCTGTGGCAATGATTTAAGCTAACACTGGTTCGCTTTTTGATCGGTCGGGACGCTTGAGCGGCCTGAACGTTTGAATTTAGTGATCTCTGTTTTTTTTGCAAACCCTTGTTTACCGTTCAGGCCGCTTTAGCGTTCCGACCGTTTACTCGGCACCCGCCATCGGATCCTCGTCTTTTTTACCCCATACACGGCAGCGGTTGCGCCATTCCTGTTTGATTTTTTCGCGTTCCTCGGGCGTCATGTTTTGCATTTTTGCTTCCCATTTTTCCTGCCATTCTTTTCTCCAGTGTCCTCCGCCACGCCCACAGCGTCCACCGCACCGGCCATGGAAACCGCCGAATAGGATTTTACTCAGTATCAACAGTCCAACGGCCTGCCAGAATGTGATGAGTGATACACCCAACACTGCCACCAGCACACAGTTCCAAAGGCTCATCACTATATATCCCAGTAGTGCAACCGCCGCAATGGCGAGAATGATAAAGCCAATAATTTTTTTCATCCAGAATTTCTTATTCATAGTATTTCGTTTTGTCAATTATGTAATAACTCATCCCGTAGAATGCTTAACCGTTCCCTCAAATGAAGTACTGCATAGCGTTTGCGGCTGAGTAATGTATTAATGGTCTCGCCGGTTTGTTCGGCAATGGTTTTAAAAGGCACGCCTTCTATCTCATTCAGGATAAAAACTTCCCGTTGCGCTCTGGGCAGTTCATCCAACGCTGCATGCAAAGCCTCCCAGAAAAGATTTCGCAGGTATTCTGTTTCGGGATTGTTCGATTCATCAAAGAACATATCTGTCCAGTCAAATGCCGATTCACTGTCTGCATCTGTATAAATATCTTCCAGCAGATCGGGTTTGTGTTTGCGTTGTTTGTCGGTGATCTTATTGCGCGTTACCGTGAACAGCCAAGCCGTGAGTTGTTCAATGGGTTTGGTATTACCGATGAACTGGTAAAAAACATCCTGCAGAATGTCTTCCGCATCCGCTTCATTACTCACCCGTTTGCGTATAAAGCCCATCAACCGTTTGCTGTACGTGTTGATGACCTCAGTAATATTACTTTTACGGGTTTCAGTCATTTGGGACGATATCGTCAGCGCCTCGTTCATTATAAAAGAGGTAGACGCGTAGGGGAAGGTAATATTTTACGGGATGGGAAGTTTTTTCGGACGGAGAAAGAATATTGAACACTGAACAGGGAATTTTGAAATTTTGAATTGGGAAATTTTGGAATTGCAGCCAGTGTCTGCACTAAAAGAAATTTCCCAATTTCCCAATCCCAAAATTCCAAAATGCATACAGTTCCGCTTCAAAACCACCTTGTTCAGTGTTCAATATTCTACTGCACTTCCAGCAGGTCCTTCGAAAGCATCTTCGGAAAACTTCCATGCGGGTCTACCTGGTACCAGAACACTGTAGAAGCAATATCATCCTGCAAAGGCAGGTAACGCCCGCCATCGCGCCAGCCGAGTGCCTGTATGGTTACTTTCAAACTTTTTTCAAAACGGATCGGGTCGGTGATATGCCAGCGGTATAAACCAAATCTTTGCTGAACCGCATAATGGCCATCGCCGCGTATCACCTGGTGCAAGCCTGCATACGGAGTAGAAAATTCCGTGTAATTGGTTTCAACAACACCCGCGGCATTTTTCTTTCTTGTATCAAAATCATAAGAACCGCAAAAATAATCTTCGGTGCCGGTGCCGCAGATTGTGGGGTATTGCGTATCACCATCCATAAAGAATTTTATTTCTCCTTCGCCCCACCAGCCATTGTTATGAACGCCCCATGCGATATAGGTTCCTACATATTGCCCCCTGCCCTTAATGCTGTCTACCAAAACATAGTCC
The DNA here is from genome assembly GCA_040388705.1 of Bacteroidota bacterium. Taxonomy (GTDB): domain Bacteria; phylum Bacteroidota; class Bacteroidia; order Chitinophagales; family Chitinophagaceae; genus Sediminibacterium. The sequence goes on from JAZKBI010000001.1 coordinate 491,614, forward strand.
TGTTTATAAGGCAATGGGTTTGTTCTGCGGAACTGCGCGTGAAAATAGGCGGCATCATTGGGCACATCGGTTAAAATATAATCTACCTGGTAATAGAGTACCATATCTTTCTCATCAATATTCTCCATGGTGATCCTGCATTTTTTCCGGAAAGGCATGGGCCAGTAACAATTGAAAGCGCTGCCGGGATTTACCGTAACCGCGAGTGAATTCAATGGCGCATACTGTCCACAGCCCATTCCAAAGAAATCACCTACAGGTGCTTCAACGGAAGGCGTTGTTTCATCATCCCAATAAAAACGGATGATGGAGTAGCGCCAGTTACCGGTAGGCGTCATCCAGATATGTTGAATAGAACCTGCACTGTCTATCTCTGCAAGCGTAAAAGTTGTTTTCGATTTGATCACAACACTCGGACTCAGTTTCCATCCCTGCCCAAGATCGCGTGCCGCATTGCTTCCCGTACCCGTGGTTGCCATGCCGCCTTTACCTTTTGCGCCGTTAAAATTTTCGGGACTGATGGATCTTGATTTGGCGTTTGATAAGCGGAATAAATTATTTAATCCTGCATCAATGCCATTAAAACTTTGTGTTTGCTGTGCATTGAGTTGCATGCATACGATCAATAGACAAACGAGTAGAATAGATTTATTCATGTTGTTATTTTTAGCGTCCATATAGTAATACGACTCTGCTGGGTTTCGCAAAGTTTGTTAGCACGTCACTGCGAGCACGAAGCAGCCAATGTTGCGAATAGCATCGTGTGTGTGCAGACAAAGATTGCTTCGTTCCTCGCAATGACGGTTCTAATGCAACTCTCCGGCTTCTTCATGATCATCATACACATCTCTCAGGCGAATCAATTCCTTTTTCATATCCGCCATGATCTTCAGATAGGATCGGTTATTTACCAGGTTATTCAGTTCATTAGGATCCTTTTGCAAATCGAACAATTGCCATTCTTTAACGGTGTAGAAATACAACAATTTAAAACGTTCCGTACGCACACCAATATGCGGCAGAACAGAATGATCCACCGGGTATTCGTAATAATGATAGTAGAGGCTTTTGCGCGGAAGTGTTTTAGCGGGGTCCTGCATAATATTTTTCAAACTCAACCCCTGCATTGATGATGGGATCTTAACACCGGCAATATCTAAAAAAGTGGGCGCATAATCGATGTTCTGCACCATCGTATTTGTTTTGGTTCCGGGTTTGATATGGCCTGGCCATCTTGCCATCAGTGGCGATCTCATGGATACATCATACATCCATCTTTTATCAAACCATCCATTCTGTCCAAGATAAAATCCCTGGTCGGATGTATAGATCACCAGTGTGTTTTTGGCAAGCCCGCTTTCATCAAGATAGTTCAGTACCCTTCCTATGTTTTCATCAACCGACGCAACACAGGCTAAATAATCCTGCATGTACCACTGGTATTTCCATTTTAATAATTCTTTTCCTTTTGGCCGGAGTTTCTGGATAATCTCACCGCGTTCTTTATAGATCTCAAGAATTTTTTTTCTTTCTTCTGCCGGTACCCGGTTCATGATGGCATTGTAGTAAGCCACTTCTGCAGAGTCAGGTTTTAACCATGGAATATCCATTAAGTATTTCGGATCTACTTTCAGGTCGCTTGATAATTTCATATCGGGCAGAATACTCATGGTCTGTAAACGCCAGGCGGTACCATGCCCCGCTGTGTCTGTATACAAAGTAGATGGTTCAGTAAAAGTTTTGGTATGATACTGTTCAATGTATTTCAGCTTCGGAAAAAAATTACGGTGCGGCGCCTTATGGTGCAGCATCATAAAAAATGGTTTGGCAGGATCTCTTTTATCTTTCATCCATCCCAATGCTTCGTCAGTGATCAGGTCCGTTGCATAGCCATGGTACTTTGTTGTATCACCTTTCATACTGATAAAAGTGGGTTCATAATACTGGCCCTGCCCCGGAACGATCTTCCAATAATCAAAACCGGTTGGATAAGTAACCAGGTGCCATTTCCCGATCACGGCGGTTTGATAGCCAGCCTGCTGCAATAATTTAGGAACCGTAACCTGTGAGCCATCAAATTTGGACCGGTTGTCTCGAAAACCGTTTTTATGAGAATGCAACCCCGTTAGTATTGTTGCTCTTGCGGGACCACAAATAGAATTGCCTACAAAAGAACGGTTGAAAAGAATTCCTTCTTTGGCAAGCCTGTCGAAATTGGGTGTATTGATTAGTGTTTTATTGTACGCGCTGATGGCATTGGCATCATGGTCGTCGCTCATGATGTAGAGGATGTTCGGGCGTTGCTGGGCGGTCGTGAATAAGGGAAGGATGAATAACAAAAGGGGAAATCGTTTCATGTGCATAGCAGTTATGTGTTTGAACAGTCCATGGTCCATGGTCAATGGTCAATGGTCAATGGTCAATGGTCAATGGACTGTGTCCTGAAATTACTTCTTTTACTATAAGAGTGTAACTTTATTGCCTTCAAAAAATCAAGTATATGGAATTCGGCCGCGTAGACATATCAGAACTCAACAATATCGATTTTACCTTACCGAAGGAACCCGCATTCAACAAACAGGTATTGCCCGGTAAAAAAGCAAAAGACCCGAAAGTATATCTCGGCTGCGCCAAATGGGGGCGCACCGAATGGGTAGGAAAGATCTATCCTCCCAAAACAAAAGAAAAAGATTTCCTGGATCATTATGTAAAACATTACAACAGCATTGAACTGAACGCCACGCATTATAAGATCTATGGAGCAAATGGTATTGCCAAATGGGCGGCTAAGGCAGGAGATAAGGATTTTAAATTCTGCCCCAAAATGTACCAGGGTGTTACGCACCGAGGCAGCCTTACGAATAAGGAATTTGTTGCCTCAGAATTTTTGCGAGGCATTGTTGCATTTGAAAAACATTTAGGGCCGGTGTTTGTGCAGGTGAGCGATTCATTCACTACCAAACGAAAAGAAGAACTGTTCAGTTTCCTGAAGTCTTTGCCTACTGATATGCAGTTCTTTTTAGAAGTGCGCCACCCGGATTGGTTTGCCAAGGAAGATCTGCGCAATGAATTATTTGAATTCCTCCGTTCCATCAATATGGGAATTGTGATAACCGATACAAGTGGCAGAAGGGATTGCGCGCATATGCATCTTACCATTCCCAAAGCATTTATACGATATGTGGGAAACAGTTTACATAAAACAGATTATACAAGGGTAGACGACTGGATCAACCGTATGAAATACTGGCTGGAAAAAGGAATCGAAGAATTGTATTTTTTCATGCACATGCACGATGAAGCGTATTCTCCCGAGTTGACTGTCTACATGGTTGATAAATTGAATAAGGCCTGTGGTTTGGATCTTATTAAACCAAAATTTATTGAGCCCTGACAATCGGATCTGTTTGGCAGTATATAATTTTTTTTGAAACACATAGGAGCATAGATTAGGAAAAGGACACATAGAATACACTATGAGTCCTTGGCTTTTTACTATGTATCTATGTGTTTCAAAAATGCCTGAGGTAAAGAGTGAGTTTTTTTGTTGCGGATTATTTTATTTCATACAATTCATCCCAACGTGTAGTGTATCGCTGGCTGCGGTGTTCCTGGCGCATTTTCCAGTCGCGGCTGGTGCCTGATGAGGCGAATTTCAACACATCATCACGCATTGCGAAATTCACATTGTCGATCATACTCATAAGCATACGGCTCTTGTTTTCTGCTGGCTCTGCAAAAAGGTTCCCCTGTATGGAACTATCGGGAACAATGCCGCTGAGCATCACACCTGCCTTTTTATAGAACTTGCCATCTTCATACAAACGGTCCACTAACGCTACCGCGGGTTTGATGAGTTCATTGGTTAGCGATGTGGCCAATGGCAATATGATATGGCTGCTGATGGTTGGCCCATGGCGGAACCGCGTGTTATGCGATTCTTCTTTGGGAACAACAAAAACACTAACGGTGTTGGCAGCGCTATGTTGTCTTCTCAATTTTTCAGCGGCGCGTGAAGTGTAGGTGGCTACGGCTTCTTTAATGTCTTTTAATTTATTCACAGGAGAACCGAACATTCGAGTGGTGGCGATCATTTTTTTGTTCACGAGTTCATCCATCATCTGGATACTTTCAATGCCTTTCAATTCACGCATCAATCTTGCACCGGTTACACCACCTAAGTTTTTATGGGCCCATGGCACATCTTTGATGCTCAGGTCATAGGCCGTCTTAATATCCATACGATATAATTTTTCGGCATACTGGTAGCCAACACCCCATACATCTTCAATTGGTGTTCTTTGCAGGGCCTGTTCTATTTTGCGTGGCGTATCTAACACCAGCACGCAATTGGTTGCATCTTTGTGTTTTTTGGCTAAGCGGTTTGCCAGTTTGCTTAATACTTTGGTTGGTGCCACACCAACGGATACTTTAATACCGGTCCATTGCTCCACCGTTTCACGCAGGTGCATGGAAAATGCAGCGAGGTGTTCTTTGGAAATATGGGATAGGTTAACAAACGCTTCGTCCACGGAATATACTTCCACACGTTCAGCTGAAACAAGTATCCGTAATGTTTCCATCACCCGCCAGCTGAGATCACCATATAAATGATAATTGGAAGAAAATGTTGATACGTTATGTTTTACGATCAATGGCCTCGCCTTAAAATATGGGCCGGCCATTTCTACGCCGAGATCTTTAGCTTCATCACTTCTTGAAATGATACAGCCGTCGTTGTTACTTAAAACAACCACTGGTTTCTCTTTTAAATGAGGTTGAAATAAACGCTCACAAGAACAATAAAAACTGTTACAATCGACTATGGCAAACATATTTCACCCCCTAACCCCCTAAAGGGGGAATTAAGCATTCGTTAATAAGATGGTTATCTTTTCGATTACGAGTTCAGTGTTATTAAAGATGGCATCGTTGGTAAAACGAACTACCAGTAATCCATCTTTTTCTAATGATAACTGCCTCTCATGATCGGATTTTTTTACGTCTTGCCTGTTATGGATGCCACCATCTGCTTCAATAACCAGCCTGAGTGCGTGGCAATAAAAATCAACAATATAGATCCCTATTGGATGTTGCCTCCTAAATTTATATCCCATTGGTCGTGTGCGTAAATAACCCCATAGCTTCATCTCTGCATTTGTAAGGTGATTCCTCAAATGCTTAGCCCGCGCAAACAGCAACGGATCAGCTTGATAAAACATATTCTTTTTCATAAGTCAAAGCCTTAAAAGAACGAGAAGCTAATTCCCCCTTCAGGGGGTTAGGGGGTGAATTGAATACACTACAACTCCCCACGCCGCATAACTGCTAAACTCGTCTACCTGAATACTTGCATATTTTTTATTCTCGGCCACAAGTGTAACACCTTTGATATGCGTTTGTAATTTTCTCACCATCAATTCACCGTTCACAATGGCCACGATCACTTTTCCATTCACGGCTTTGATGCTTCTGTCAACGATCAAAACATCACCGCTGTGGATGCCTGCATCGATCATCGCATCGCTGTTCATGCGGAAGAAAAAAGTGGCGGGTTTGTTGCGGATGAGTTGCTCGTTGAGGTCAATACCCCTTTCCATATAATCATCTGCGGCGGCCCCGAAACCCGTGGCGTTGGCTGTGGGAATTTCCCATTGGCTAAACTTTTTGGAACCCTTATAGGCGGCCCCGTACCACTGTTCTCCGTCCATAAAAATTAAATTTTGTAGTGCTAAATTATTTAGTAAATTTATGCTAAAATAATTATCCCGTAAAAATTTATTTATGGAAACAGGATTGGCACAGAACCGCAGTTTCAGCGCGCCGGTAGCCGGCTTTTTTGAGTACTTATTGGTGGCTCATCCCGATGAAACGGTATATGCGCAGGTGATGGCCGAAAAACAATTGTTCACTGCGCAATACAAAGAGCAGGTGGCCATTAAAACGAAACCGCAAATTACGGTAGCGAATTTCCTGGCGAAAGAAGAAATGGAACCGACCATTATCCGGTGGATGCACCGCGTGATCAGCACACAGAAAAAATTCAAAGTAACACTTGATAAATACAGCGGGTTTCCACCGCATACGATCTACCTGCGTGTGCAGGATCACGAACCATTTAAACAATTGGCCAAAGAACTGAAAGTGGTGGATCAATATGTAAGAAGTTATGGTTGCCCGGCGGCACGGTTGCATACCTACCCGCATCTCAGCCTTGCAAGAAGATTGCCTGAAAATATTTACCGCGAAGCAGAACCTGTTTATGCGCAAAAAGAATTTCATGCATCCTTTGAAGTAAAGCAATTATTGCTGTTGCGGAGAGAGCACCAGTTTGATAGTTGTAAGCAGGTAAACGTATTTGGACTGCAACCATAATTTTTCCATGCTAAAGTACAGGTGGCATCGACTGTTGTGTCACTCACTTGTACGTTCAGAATATGTTTCAGCTATAACCCTTCCCGACCCCTCCCTCCCAGGGACGGGCCAGGGGAGGTATAAAAATAAAAATACCCCCGATGGAAACCGATATCCTTTCCTCCTATGCTACAGCCGAATACATGCTGGTGATAGAACCACATGAAGCATTGCGGAATGAAATTTTGCAGGTGAAAAAATACTTTGCGGATACTTATGATTGTCCCACGGCGGCCGTTGGCAAACCCAATATCATATTGGCAAGGTTTCAACAATTCGAAATGATCGAACAAAGGATCATTCACCGTTTACAGTTAATGGCAACGGCGCATAGTTCTTTTTTGGTAGAACTGCATGATTTCGGAAGTTTCCCTACCCACAGCATTTTTATCAATGTAACAACCAAAACGCAGATCATTGAGCTCGTAAAAGCATTGAGACCAATGCAGCATTTGCTGAAAATCGACAAAGAAAGAAAACCGCATTTTATTACCGAACCCTATATCACCATCGCCCGGAAATTATTGCCCTGGCAATATGAAAAGGGCTGGCTGGAATTCAGCAATACCCATTTTAGCGGAAAATTTATTGCCAAACATTTGCTACTGCTCCGAAAGCGTGATGGCGAAAAGAAATTTGAAATGATCAAACGTTTTGAATTGTTGAATGTGAAGGAAAGTATTACACAAGGCCAACTCTTTATTTAACCAACTCTTTTCAGGGCCTCGCATCGAACCCCATCCTTCTCTCTACCGTGTATGATGGCGGCGAAGCGATGCCGGGAAAAGATAAACAGATAAAAAATGGAAGATGAATATAACCAGGAAAACAAAGACACCTATTTAAAAGGCCGTGGCGCACAGTTCAATCTGAAGAACAGATTCCTGAAAAATGAAAAAGTGAGGGAACAGATCGAAAGTATTGATGACTGGACCGAACCCAATTCGGCTACCGTTTATTTAGAGGATAATTCAAAGACCGTCGTAAACAAAGTAGACAGTCCCGATGTGGGTATGATGTACAGTATGAATCCTTACCAGGGCTGCGAGCATGGCTGTATCTATTGTTTTGCACGCAATACGCACGAATACTGGGGTTACAGCGCGGGGCTTGATTTTGAACGAAAGATCATCGTCAAAAAAAATGCGCCTGAACTGCTGCGTAAATTTTTAATGCATAAAAACTGGGAATGTGTACCTATTAGTATCAGCGGCAATACAGACTGCTACCAGCCAGCGGAAAAAAAATTTGAGTTAACCAAACGAATACTCGAAGTATGCAATGAGTTTAACCAACCGGTTGGACTGATCACCAAGAATGCAGGTATTCTGCGTGATAAAGTTTTGCTGCAGGAAATGGCGAAGAAAAAATTAGTGAGTGTGCTGGTCAGCATAACCTCATTAAATGAAGACTTGCGCCGCGCAATGGAGCCGCGAACCACAACTGCTAAACAGAGATTAAGGGTGATCAAAGAACTCAGCGATTCAGGTGTACGGGCAGGAGTAATGCTCGGCCCTATGATACCCGGGTTAAATGAACATGAAATGCAACGCATCATGGAAGCAGCAAGTGAGAACGGCGCTACTTTTTCGGCATACACTTTTATCAGGCTAAACGGCGCCATCAAACTCATCTTCCACGACTGGCTCTATAAAAATTTCCCCGACCGTGCAGATAAAGTATGGCACATGATAGAAAATGGGCATGGAGGGAAAGTAAATGATAGCCGCTATGGTGTTCGTATGCGTGGGGAAGGGCCGATATCAGATCTGGTGAGGCAGCAGTTTAAAAAGTATAACAAGATCTATCAATTGAATGCGGAGAGATGGGATTTAGATTGCAGCAATTTCAGGAGGCCGGGGGAGCAGGGGAGGTTGTTCTGAACACGAATTTAAAAACACGAATTTCACGAATTGGCACGAATTAGGCACGCTACCCAGGCGTGGCAATTCGTGTAATTCGTGTTCTAATCTGTGTAATTCGATAAAATTCGTGTAATTCGTGTTCTTAAATTCGCACCATGAAAACGATCGGCATTGTTGGCGGTATCTCCTGGCTCTCCACCATTGAATACTACAAATTCGTAAACCAGCTGGTGAATGAAAGACTGGGTGGCGTGAATGCAGCCCAGGTGATCATCTACTCCGTCAATTTTGCTGAGATAAAAAAACTGACCGAAGCGGATGATTGGGACGGGCTTACAGCAGTGATCTCGGAAGCCGCGCAGCAATTGGAAAAAGCTGGTGCAGATTGCCTGCTGGTAGGTGCGAACACTATGCATAAAATAGCCGACAAGATACAGGCTGCTGTAAATATTCCGCTGATACATGTTGCCGTGGTAACAGCGGATGCCATTAAAAAACAAAATTTACAAATCGTTGCCTTGCTCGGGACCAAATATGTAATGCAGCAGGAATTCTACCGGAATAAATTATCTGAGCAAGGGATCAAGGTTTTCATTCCCGAGCAGGAAGACATTGATTATATTAACAACGCTATTTATACTGAATTTGGAAAAGGTATTTTTCTTCCTGAGACGAAACAGCACTTTCTACAGGTCATCGATCATTTAGTTACCGCAGGTGCAGAAGGCGTGATCTTTGGATGCACAGAAATTCCCATTCTTATTCAGCAGCAGGATTGCAGTATTCCTGTTTTTGATACAACATTGATACATGCAACCGCTGCGGTTGACTTTGTACTTCAGTAATTCTTTTCGCCGGCAACACGTCCTTGCAGTTCTGCAGGTATGTGTCGCGACGAAAGAGTATATCTATTTAAATTTCAGATTCAACGAAACAATATCTGAATTCATTCCATTGTTTTTAGTATAATGCCCGTAACGTAGCTCCAGCATATTAAAATGCTCCAGTTGAAACACCCCTTTTGGTGGTACTAATCTGATGCCTGCTCCGAAGAAATGACTGTTAAAGGATGAAAGATCGTAGTTGCTGGTATAATATTGATCTGTTGATTTATGCGCCTGGTAAGCTGCGAAATATTTGATGGCCGTTTGCGTATAATACCGATAGAAAGGTGTGAGCGAAACAAACGGTGTGAACTTAATAGATGTTTCAAGATTAAAGGTATGTGCCTTCAGCCCCCAGTCGTCCTGGTAATACCTGTAATACGTTCGGAAGATCAGGTTGTCGCCCGCGAAATAATTAAGTCTGAATCCTACCGGTATTTTCAAACGGGTGCCCGGAAGGTTCTCCACATGAACACTGTTGTCTGTAAAATATACACGGTGAAATGGTAATGAGAGGTAGCCCTGCTGATAGATCGCATCTAACAAAACGATCAATTGCAATCTTTGGTTAACGATCTGCGAATACGATAAAGAACCGCTGAAACTGTTTCTCGCCTCTGTAGGATACTTACTCTCGCCCCTGCCAGAAGAAGCGGCAGTTAATGTAGCTGCAGGCACCAATTCTATGGGATAGACCAGTTTAAGATTGTCTAAATAAGCCTGCGCTTTAAAGGTTAGCTCACCATTTTTATTTTTTGTTTTTTGTGACAAACTGATATTGGCACCAAAAGAGTTATAATCAAATTCATGAGAATAAGAACCACCAAGTGATATAGAAGAACCTTTTTCTTCGTTTTCCATTGACCATGTTGCGGAAGGGTAGACCCTTGTATCTGCATGCGAAGCAGAAGAAATGGTTTTCGGATCGATCTTGTCCGATGAAGCAGAAGTATAATGATCTACACCCAACTCAAAATCCAGGGTATGTTTACGGTTGCGCTCATCCCAGGCGTGCATCTTCAATTGAAAGATACCGGAATAGTCGCTCAGTTTTTCTGTGCCTATGCCCCCGGTAACTGCGGAGTTATTTCCATCCTGACGATAATAGCTTGAAATGATATTCGCCTCTTCAAAACTTAATTTCCGTTGTTTGAACCGGGCCGAATCCACGGCTTTATTATACTGCGAAAAAGCGGCGAGTATACCAAGGTATAAACCGATCACGCTCAAAAATAATTTTTTCATTGTTTGGTATTAGATCATGATCAATTGCATCCGCAGCCACCACCGGTTTTGCCTGCATTGGCTCCAGAGGCGCCTTCGCGGTACGATTGAAAACTGAGTTCTGTTTTTTCAATCTTTCGGTTGCTTAACACCATCTCTCCATCGTTCAAACGGCTTTTCTGGTATTCTTTTACAGGTGTGCAGGAAGTAACCAGTGCCGTGGCAGCAATACTTATCGTAAGGGCACCCATGATCTTTGTTTGCATGTTTTCTTTTTTCATTGTAGTTGTATGTTTTTGGAAGTGTAAATCCGGTTATCGTCATCAATTATTATGCAACCCAAACCGTTTACCTGGTTAATCATATCGAGCCCGACAGAGATACCCATGATCATAACGGGTGTGGTCATTGCATCCGCTATTTCTGCGTTTGGGCTGATGATAGTTACGCTTTTAATACCCCTGACCGGTAAACCGGTTTTTGGGTTGATGGTGTGCGAGTATTTTTTTCCATCGATCATTACAAATTTTTCATAGTTGCCCGAAGTGGCAACAGCCATATCTGTAATTTCCAGGTGAGAAAAAGCCCGGTTGGCATTATCAGGGTGTGCAATGCCGATGGTCCATGGCCTCCCGTTAGGTTGTAGCCCCCAGGCATAGAGGTCGCCTGATGCATTTACTATTCCACTGGTAACGCCTTTCTTTTGTAACACACGCCTGGCGCGTTCGGCCGCATATCCCTTCCCAATCCCCCCAAAACCAATGCGCATACCTGTTTCTTTTAGAAAAACAGAATTGTTTTTTTCATCCAGTATGATATTGCGATAATTGATCAGGCGCACAAGTCTTTTCGCCGTTTGTGCATCTGGCAAACACTTCATGGATTGATCAAAATTCCATAGCGTCTTGTCGATCGATCCATAGCTAATGTCAAAAGCCCCTTGTGTTAACTGTGAAATACGGATGGAACGTTGTATGATATCGAATACTTCCCGGTCTACCACAACCGCCTCTATCCCTGCATTCCGGTTGATTAAATTGGTCTGGCTGTTGTCGTCAAAAGTGGTTAGCAGTTTTTCGATCCGCCTGATCTCATCTACGGCATCATGGATCCGCTCGTTGGCCCAGTTTTCATCATCACTTACTACACTGATCTCAAAATTGTTACCCATCAGTTTCATCGACTGTTTGTGTAGTGTCGCGCCCTGCATTTCTGTCACCTGGTTCATCTTTTTTCGGAAAGGATTGATTTCATCTCATCAATAAATTCTTCTACACTCTCTTTGGGAACACCCTCCCATGCTTTTATTACTTTCCCATCCTGTCCGAGTAAAACGGTCAATGGAAAACTACCGTTAGCATTATAACTGTCTGCCAAATGATCGTTCTGCTGTTGCAGTTCTTTTGATATCTGGTTTTTCTTTTGCCTTGGAAAATCAGCATTGATCAAAATCAATTGTTTATCGGCATAGGTCCTGAACGACTCATTCTCAAAAAAATCTTTGTGTAATTTGATGCAGGGGCCACACCAGTCTGAACCCGAAAAATTCAGTAGCACAAACTTGTTTTCAGCCTTTGCAGACCGCATGGCCTTGTCGAAATTTGTTTCCCATCCGGTAAATGATGAAAAAAGAAAAAATGCCGCGAGGCCCCACAAAATCTTCATAAATATCGTTTAACTGTAAAGCTAATGTTGTAACGCCGATTTAGTCGCAATCAAAACTATCTTAACACAGTCTTAGATACCAGCCATGCAGCTTGTGTGGTTAAAATAGTCTTAAGAATTTGTCAAAGAAAAGCCAATATGGACACAGGTCCGTGCTTTCAAGGTGTTCCTGTAAACTAACATGGCTGAAAACCGGGCTCTTTCAAAATTATCTCTGCGTTATTACCTGCCCCGGTCCCCGTATATCTCAAAAAACAAAAGGTTAACGGGCTTTCAGCCCGAAGCTTTATTTTCGCTGAAACAGGTTACCAATGGAGGCAGCGATTGAAGCTATCGGAAAATTATTTGAAACAACCGGCAATCCTAAAGCCGAACGGATTGAGAAACTGCCACAAAGCGGGAGCGACAGGATCTATTTTCGTATTTACTCAGGAAGTGACACTTTCATCGCCACGTATAACCTTAACCAGCGCGAAACACAAACCTTTATTTATTTCAGCCGTCATTTTGTGAATGCCGGTTTACCTGTACCCAAAATACTGGCGGTAAATGAAGATGATACCATTTATATACAGCAGGATCTTGGAACGGAATCATTGCTGAACCAATTGGAGCAACACGGCCATGGTGATCATGCCTATGGTTTGTTCAAAAAAAGTTTGTCTGAGCTCGCAAGGGTCCAGATCCTGGGTGATAAGGGATTGGAATACGATTGGTGCCTTACCGCAAAAGAATTCGGTAAGCAGGCCATCATGAGCGACCTGTTGTATTTCAAATATTATTTCCTTGATACATTACAGCTGCCTTATGAGAAACAGGCGATGATGGAAGATTTTGATGCGCTGAGTACCTATCTCACCCGCACCGAAAATAAATATTTCATGTTCCGTGATTTCCAGAGCAGGAATATTATCGTGAAAGATGGCGCCGTAAATTTTATTGATTACCAGGGCGGCATGAAAGGTGCGCTGCAATACGATGTGGCTTCTTTATTGTGGCAGGCAAAAGCCGAACTGAGTGAAGAATGGAAAGATTCTTTATTGGAGTATTATATGGATGAAGTGGACCAGTTGTTGGCGAAGCCTGTTGACCGCATCACGTTTGTTAGTCAATACAACGGTTATGTGCTGATCCGATTATTACAGGTGATGGGCGCCTATGGTTTCCGTGGCCTTTTCGAAAGGAAAGCGCATTTTTTGGCGAGCATTCCTTTGGCGTTGCGTAACCTTAAATTCTTTATTGATCATAAACGCGTAGGTATTGTTACACCGGAGTTTGATCGGGTTTTGCGATTGGTTGTGGCAGATGATATGATCAAACGTTTTGAACCGATACAAGCCAACGAGCATACACCGTTGCTGATCGAGATCAACAGCTTTAGTTATAGAAACGGAATTCCTCCCGATCCCAGTGAGAATGGCGGGGGGTTTGTGTTTGATATGCGTGGCATTTTGAATCCCGGCCGTTTTGATGAATATAAAACACTTACCGGTAAAGAAAAGTCTGTGCAGGATTTCCTGGAACAACGAACCAAGATGAATGAGTTCCTTAATAGTGTGTGGGACCTGATCGATATTACTGTTGAAGAATATTTACGAAGAGGGTTTAGTCATTTAATGATCAATTTCGGGTGTACCGGTGGCCAGCATAGAAGTGTGTACGCTGCAGAACAAACCGCGAGGCATTTGAGAAATAAATATAAGGTGAAAGTACAGTTGGAACATACAAACACAAAGAACTGGGTAACACAACTGCACCCCCCAACCCCCTGAAGGGGGAGTTGGTAGGCTGCTAACAAAATACATCTTCTTAATAATCGATAATATGACCTGCAAACAAATCTTCAAAAATGCCTAATGCTAATTCTCCCTTCAGGGGGCTAGGGGGTATGAAGGCCATGATCTTTGCCGCGGGCCTTGGTTCCCGTTTAAAACCCTGGACCGATCATCATCCCAAAGCCCTGGCTATTGTGAATGGGAAATCGTTACTGCAAAGAAATATTGAATACCTGCAAAAACATGGCATCACGGAAGTGATCGTGAACGTACATCATTTTGCTGTGCAGATCGTTGATGCCATTAAAAAAAATAATGGGTGGGGAAGTACAATAACTATTTCTGATGAAACGGATGAAGTGCTCGAAACCGGTGGCGGATTGAAAAAAGCTGCCTGGTATTTTGAAAACACCACTGATCTTGTTGTGATGAACGCCGATATATTGACAGATATGGATCTATCCGCTATGATCATTCAGCACCAGCAGCAAAACCCTTTGGCAACATTAGCAGTAAGCGAACGTGATACATCACGCTATTTTTTGTTTGATGAACAAAACGTGTTGTGTGGATGGAGAAATATAAAAACCGGTGAAGAGAGAATTTCGCGAGAGGCCGATACTCTCATCCCGAAAGCTTTCAGCGGTATACATGTGATCAATGCCAATCTGTTGAATTTAATCAAACAGGAGAGAAAATTCTCCATGGTAGATGTTTACCTGAATCTTGCCAAAGACCATATTATTTCCTGCTACGACCATACCGGTAAACAGTTAGTGGATGTTGGCAAACCAGAAAGCATTGCAAAAGCAGAAGCCATTTTCCTTTAAAAACCCGCTATGAATAAAATCAGCTTTGCGATAATCGGTTGCGGACAAATTGCACAGCGGCATGCAAAGCATATTCATGCGTACGGGCAACTTGTGGCAGTTTGTGATATTGTTGAACGCAAAGCAGGATTTCTTGCAGAACAATATAACGCGGCCGTCTATTCACAAATAAATGAATTGCTGTCATCGGGTTTACTGATAGATGTGATCGTGATCTGCACGCCCAATGGCCTGCATGCAGAACATAGCATACTTGCTTTACACAAAGGCTATCATGTATTGGTTGAAAAACCGATGGCTTTGTCAGCAGCTGATTGTAAGAACATGATTATCGCTGCTGAGGAAGCCGGTAAGAAAATATTTACTGTTGTACAGAACCGGTTTAATTCTCCGGTGCTGGCTGTTAAAAAGGCATTGAATAAAAATTCGTTCGGAAAGATCTCATCGATACAATTAACCTGCTCCTGGAACAGGACAGCCGCTTATTATAAAGACTCATGGCATGGTACGAAAAATATGGATGGCGGTATATTGTTTACGCAATTCAGTCATTTTATTGACTTGTTATATTGGTTTTTCGGGGATGTAAAAAAGATATTTGCCCTTACTAAAAATGCAGATCATAAGGATAGTATTGAATTTGAAGACTGTGGTGTGGTTGCACTTGAATTTGAGAACGGCATAATCGGTACCATAAATTTCTCCATCAACAGTTTTGCAAAGAATCGGGAAGGATCATTGATGATTCTGGGCGAGAACGGTTCTGTTAAAATTGGCGGCGAATACCTGAATACAATAGAGTACGCACAGTTTGCCAACTATGAATTGGAAAATATTGGGGAGGTTGCCGGCGCAAACGACTATGGTAGTTACCAGGGTTCGATGAGCAACCACGATAAAGTGTATCAAAACATTGTCGATACCCTTCAACACGGCGCTCCTTTGTATGCCAATGAGCAGGAAGGATTAAAAACTGTAGAGATCATTGAGCGGATTTATCGCGCAGCAAATGAATTAACTGAGTAATTTTAGTGCATGGATCATAGGCCTTATCAAACATCAACAGCTGGTATTAGGGACGTTGCATTCGGCAGCAATGTGCGGGTGGTAGAGCCCTGCAATCTATACGAATGCGCCATTGGCAATGATTGTTTTGTGGGTCCGTTTGTTGAAATACAGAAAGGCGTTATCATCGGTGACCGCTGCAAAATTCAATCGCATAGTTTTATTTGTGAACTGGTTACAGTAGGTAATGATTGTTTTATTGGGCACGGCGTAATGTTTGTAAATGATACTTTTCAAAACGGCAAACCTGCGGGGGATAAGGCTTTATGGAAACCCACTCATATCGGCAACCATGTTTCTATCGGCAGCAATGTCACCATACTCCCGGTTTCTATCTGTGACGAGGTAGTGATAGGTGCGGGGGCAGTTGTTACAAAAAATATTACAGAACCCGGGTTTTATGCGGGTAACCCAGCGAGGAAGATCAATTGAAGGTGAATAGTGAATGGGCAATAGTGGATAGGTAATTGTCAATGGCGGTCAATTCACAATTCCCTATTCACCATACCCCACCCCCACTACACTTTCACATAGATCCGCTTCCTGTCCATCCAGTAAACAATCAGCCAGAAGAAAGTGATCATACATAGCGCATAGAACAAAGATCCTACTCTTAAGTCTGATGCGATATTCTTACAAACATGCTCATAGAACCACGGAAAGAATGAAGTGTATACTTTTTTTCCTTCAGGCGTAACATGATCAACCCACCTTACCATAGCCGAAACCCTTGGCAGGAAGCCAGACAATACAAAAATGAAGAGAGGATTTTTTCCAAACACATCAAAGAACCGGCTCCATCGGCCTTTTGCTTCTTTGAACTCGATCAGGTAGATCAATGTGCCCAATATCATAATGGCAAGCCCGGTTGTATATAATACATAACTGCTGGTCCATATTTTCTTGTTCACAGGGAACACCATATCCCAGCAATAGCCGGTGAAGAACAATACAAGTCCCGCTACAAAAAGATTGGACAGCATTTCGTAATTCTTTCCTTTTTGCTGGATATATTGTCCCACAAAAAAACCAAAGATCACCTGTACGATCGCTGCGGTAGTGCTCGGCAATCCTTCAGGATCAAACGGTACACCTTCTCCTTTATAGATATGTGAAAGACCAAGTAGTTTGATGTCTATTTCCGTACCGAACCAACCCGATAAACTGTAAGGATCGCCAGCGCTTCCGAATAACAAACAAATCACCCAGTAAAGCAATAATAATATGGCACTGATCACGAATGCGCCCTTGGCTTTTGCATAATACACGATCACCGAAGCGAAAAAATAACAAAGGGCAATCCGTTGCAATACGCCGAATATGCGCACATTTTGCCATGCTTTTCCTGCGATATGGTCGCCGTCCCAACGTATAAAAGGGCTCCAGTTCAGGAACAGTCCGATGGCAAAAATCAACAACGTGCGTTTGATCACTTTTCTCCAGAAAACCGCGGGGCCGGCCTTTTCAAAACGAGGCATCACAAAGGCCATAGCATTTCCTACGGCAAAAAGAAAAAACGGAAACACCAGGTCGGTTGGTGTGCAACCGTGCCAGTTGGCATGTTCCAGCGGTGCATAAATATGTGCCCAGCTACCCGGGTTATTTACCAATATCATCAGGGCCACAGTGGCACCCCGGAAAACGTCTAAAGAATAGTAACGTTGGTTCATGGCAATGATTTCTGTAATGAAGATAAGAAAGATAGCAGGATATGTGCAGCCTTTTCGGTGAAGCTCTACATCTTCTATTTATAAAAATTGAGCGACCTGTATTTGATAATGTTGTACACTGGCCGGATTTATTGTTACTTTACAACCAGCAATTTCATTCAGCAATATGAGCAAAAACATACTGATTACCGGGGGCGCCGGATTTATTGGCTCCCATGTGGTAAGGCTTTTTGTAAACAAATACCCGCAATACACGATCATAAACCTTGATGCGCTCACGTATGCGGGTAATCTCGAGAACCTGGCAGATATAGACAAGGAACCCAATTACCGTTTTGTAAAAGCCAATATACTTGATACGGAAGCATTGGAAAAACTGTTTGATGAATTCGATGTCAGCGATGTGATCCATCTCGCGGCCGAATCGCATGTGGACCGATCGATCGTTTCACCGCTTGATTTTGTCTATACTAATATCATTGGCACCGTAAACCTGTTGAATACGGCAAGAAAAAAATGGAAGGAAGATTATTCCAAACACCTGTTCTATCATATATCAACCGATGAAGTGTATGGAAGTTTAGGCGATACAGGTTTCTTCACAGAAACAACGCCTTATGACCCCAATTCACCTTATTCGGCAAGCAAAGCTTCTTCGGATCATTTTGTAAGGGCCTATCGCGAAACATACCATATGCAAACCATTGTTTCGAATTGTTCCAATAATTATGGACCATTTCATTTCCCGGAGAAACTGATCCCTTTATTTATTCATAATATCATTGAAGAAAAACCTTTGCCGGTTTATGGAGATGGCTTATACACGCGCGACTGGTTGTTTGTAAAAGATCATGCATTAGCTATCGATCTTATTTTTCACAACGGGAAAAACGGCGAGACCTATAATATCGGAGGCTTTAATGAATGGAGAAATATTGACCTTGTAAAATTGCTGTGTTCTTTGATGGATGAAAAATTAGGCAGAGAGAAAGGACATAGTGAAAAACTGATCACTTACGTAAAAGACAGACCCGGCCACGACAGGCGCTACGCCATTGATGCCACAAAGATCAACGCCGAACTGGGTTGGAAACCAACCGTAACATTTGAAGAAGGGCTGAGTGAAACGATCGACTGGTATTTGCAGAACACGGCCTGGTTGCAGCATGTTACCAGCGGTGCTTACCAAAACTATTATCAATCAATGTACAGCAACAGGTGATATGCGAATTGAAGAAACCATTTTAGAGGGTTGTTTTCTTGTTCACGATACATTTTTCGGGGACGAACGCGGTTATTTCTTTGAAAGCTTTAACCGCAACACTTTTCTGGCACAAACAGGTATCGCCATTGATTTTGTACAGGATAACCAATCACGTTCTCAAAAGGGTGTGCTTCGTGGTTTGCATTTTCAGAAAGATGAATTTGCACAGGCTAAACTGGTGCGTGTTTTACAAGGTAAAGTATTGGATATAGCTGTTGATCTGCGAAGATCATCTGCAAGTTTTGGTAAGCATGTGGCTGTTGAGTTATCGGAAGACAGCCATACCCAGTTATTTGTTCCGCGTGGATTTGCACATGGTTTTGTGGTGTTAAGTGAAGAAGCGATATTTTTTTATAAATGTGATAACTATTATCACAAACCTGCTGAAGCCGGGATTATTTTCAACGATTCGGATCTGGCTATCGATTGGCAGCTACCGGTGGAGGAACTCATACTATCAGAAAAAGATAAGATATTACCAGGCTTCAAAGAAGCTATGAATAACCAAAATTTTTAACCTATGAAAGGTATTATATTGGCAGGCGGCTCCGGTACGAGGCTGTACCCCATCACAAAAGGGATCAGTAAACAGTTGATGCCTGTTTATGATAAACCGATGATCTATTACCCGCTTTCGGTATTAATGTTGGCTGGTATTCATGAAATATTGATCATCACAACGCCTGAAGATTCTGCACAGTTCCAGCGTCTATTGGGAGATGGTTCTGAATTAGGCTGCCGTTTTGAATATGCAGTGCAGGAAGTACCCAATGGATTGGCACAGGCGTTTGTGATAGGGGAAAAATTTGTTGGCGATGATAAGGTTGCATTGATACTGGGAGATAATATTTTTTACGGAGCTGGTTTCAGTAAACTGGTACAATCATTCAACAATGTAGATGGCGCTGCGGTCTTTGCCTACGAAGTGAATGATCCTGAAAGATATGGTGTGGTTGAGTTTGACACTAACCAGAATGCGGTAAGCATTGAAGAAAAACCAGCGACTCCCAAATCAAATTATGCAGTGCCCGGGCTTTATTTTTACGACAATAGTGTGGTAAACATTGCAAAGAACATGCAACCTTCTGCACGGGGTGAATACGAGATCACCGATGTGAACAGGGAATATTTAAAACAGGGGAAACTAAAAGTTGGTATCATGAACCGCGGAACGGCATGGCTCGATACAGGAACGTTTGATTCTTTTGCAGATGCCTGTGAATTCGTTCGCGTGATCGAAAAACGCCAGAGCCAGAAAGTGGGATGTATTGAGGAAGTAGCGTATCGTATGGGATATATTAACAAAGAACAATTGCTGCTGCTTGCAGATAAATATGCGAAAAGCGGGTACGGGGATTATTTACGGAGGATCCGTTTGTAGTACCGCACATTTTTTGTTTATGGATTCAAACAAATAACGTTTATCATTGTTACACACGTTATGTCCGCGTTCACCATAAAAGATCTCGAAAATCTCTCAGGTATCAAAGCTCATACCATCCGCGTATGGGAACAGCGTTATACATTCCTGGCACCGCAGCGTACGGAAACCAATATCCGTTACTATTGTAATGAAGAATTGCAAAAACTTTTGAACGTTGCGCTACTGAATAAATATGGGTATAAGATCTCGCATATAGACCGGATGACGGTAGCGGAAATGACTGAAAAGATCTTATCACTCTCGCAGGTGGAGGCACAGCAGGAACGGATCGTGAATGAACTCATTCATTGCATGGCTGACCTGAAAATGGAAGATTTCGAAACGATCCTAGATAATTATATCAAAGCAAAAGGAATTGAAAAAACGATCACGAGGATACTTTTTCCTTTTCTTGAGCGCATTGGTATTTTATGGCTCACCGCGCATATAAATCCTGCACAGGAACACCTGGTAAGCAATATTATCAGGCAGAAACTCATCGTGGGGATCGATAGCGTTAAAAGTAACAGTCAATCCGAGAAAACCCTTCTCCTGTTCTTACCCGAAGGAGAACATCATGAAATGGGATTGCTTTTTGTGCACTATTTATTGAAATGTAAAGGCCTGAAAGTGCTATATCTCGGAACGAATGTTCCATTGAAAGATGTAGCGAGCGTGGCCTCCCTGAAAGATCCGGATTTCCTCTACACGCATCTTACTTCCTGTTGCCAGAATTTTAATTTTGAAAAATTCCTCCAGCATACTCATAGCAGCATGCCCGACAGGAAAGTGATCGTATCCGGTATGTTGACGCAGGGCTATAAAAAGAAAATCCCTGCCAATTTCAGCTTCAAGCATTCGCTTAGTGAAGTGATGGGCTATATTTCTTCACTTTGACCCAGACGTGGTATCATTTTTTTAACCATTTTCTTGCACAACATCCCTTCTCGCTTAAGTAATTGCAATAATTAATTTGGTGTGTTCTGTATTTTGTTTAACTTTGCACTATCAAACATTAAACACATCTTTATGTCTACGATAGAATTTAACCAGATGTTGTTGTCAAATGCCGACTTTTTAAAACCATTTGCCGTTACCCTTACGCACGATTCAGAAGAAGCAAAGGACTTGTTCCAGGAGACCTTATACCGCGCACTTGCCAATAAAGACAAATACAATGTTGGTACCAATATCAAAGCATGGTTATATACCATTATGCGGAATATTTTTATCAATAATTATCGCAAAAAGGCCAAGCAGTCCACTGTGTTCGACAGTACCCCGAATGAATACCTGCTAAACCTTAACCAGGGAGCAGTGGCTAATGCGGCGATCGAAAGCATCAACCTGAAGGAAGTGCAGCAGGCTATTCATAACCTGCCCGAAATTTTCCGCAATCCTTTTCTTTTATATTTTGATGGCTATAAATACCACGAGATCGCAGATATGTTAAGCGAGCCGTTGGGCACCATTAAGAGCCGGATACACTTTGCACGTAAACTGCTGAAGACGCAGATCCAACGTTATTAAACTATTTCAATTAACTTTCTTAGCTATCTGAATTGAAAAAGAAAGTTATTATTATCGGAAGCGGTTTCGCGGGCCTTTCGGCTGCATCGTTCATGGCTAAAGCCGGTTGGGAAGTAACGGTGCTTGAAAAACACGCAACACCCGGGGGAAGGGCAAGACAACTGAAAGCGGGTGGATTTACATTTGATATGGGCCCAAGCTGGTACTGGATGCCCGATGTTTTTGAAAGATATTTTAAGCAGTTCGGCAGGTCGGTTACTGATTTTTATGAACTGAAAAGATTGGATCCATCGTATCGTGTGTATTATAAAGACGGGCCGGTAGATATTCCTGCAGATTTTACAAAACTGCAGGATTTGTTCAACTCAATCGAACCAGGAAGCGGAAGGCAATTAGAAAAATTCTTGAAGGAAGCGGAATATAAATACGAAGTAGGCATCAATAAACTCGTATTCAAACCCGGCCAGTCACTAACAGAATTTATTGATATAGATCTTTTAAAAGGATTGTTTAAACTGGATGTGTTCAGTTCCATGCGTTCGCATGTGGCAAAATATTTTACGCATCCGAAGCTGGTTGAATTGATGGAGTTCCCCGTATTATTTCTCGGTGCGCTTCCCGAAAATACACCGGCTCTGTACAGCCTGATGAACTATGCCGATATCAAAGGCGGTACCTGGTATCCAAAAGGCGGGATGTACAGTATTGTAAAAGGAATGTATGAACTGGCTACAGAACTCGGTGTTGATTTTCATTTTGAAGAACAGGTAACGGAAATTGTGGTTGAAAAAAATATCGCAAAAAAAGTTATAACCAGATCTGTCGATGGAGAACAAAAAACATATGAGGCAGACGTGATAATAGGCGGTGCAGATTATCATCATATCGAAACAAAACTTTTGTCCCGGGCATATCGTAGTTATACGGAAGCGTATTGGGATAAAAGAGTGATGGCACCAGGTTGTATCTTATTCTACCTGGGATTGAATAAAAAATTGGAAGGTGTTCAGCATCATTCCCTGTTCTTTGATACATCGTTTGCTGTGCATGGCAAAGAGATCTACGCCACCAAAGAATGGCCAACCGATCCCTTATTTTATGCCAGTATCACTTCTGTAACGGATGAAACAGTGGCGCCACCGGGATGTGAGAATTTATTTTTACTGATACCCGTCGCCACTGGATTGAAAAACGATACAGAAGAACTGCGCGAAAGATATTTTAATATGATCATCACAAGAATGGAAAAACATCTTGGCCAGTCAATAAAAGATTCAATTATATTCAAAAGATCTTTTGCAGCAACAGATTTTATTAACGAATACCACGCTTTTAAAGGAAACGCCTATGGTTTGGCGAACACCTTACTGCAGACAGCGATCTTAAAACCATCGTGCAGGAGTAAGAAGGTGAAGAATCTTTTTTATACGGGACAGTTTACTGTTCCCGGGCCGGGTGTACCACCGAGTTTGATCAGTGGAGAAGTGGTGGCGGGGGAAGTGGTGAAGGTGTTTGGGTGAACAGTCAATAGTGAATAGTCAATCGTAATTGGCGAAAATGGAGTCGTTATTGACCATTCACTATTGACTATTCACAAAGCTGCTCAATGAACCAACAGCACAAGTGTGCGACGCAACAAAAGCTGAATAGCGAACCATCGCTGATAACAATAAAAACCAAAGCGCATGATAAACCTGTTTCATGAAGTGAGCCAGGATTGTAGCAGGGTCACCACGGAAAAATATAGCACCAGTTTTGCTTCGGCCATTAAATTATTGCATAAGGACCTACGTGTTCCTGTCTACAATATTTATGGATTCGTTCGCTTTGCCGATGAGATCGTGGATACTTTTCATGGTCACAACAAAGCTGTTCTGTTCAACGAATTCAGACAGGCAACCTATGATGCGATCGACCGCGGGATAAGTGTCAACCCGATCCTGCATAGTTTTCAACTCACTGTAAACACCTATGGCATTGATATTGGCTTGGTAGATTCTTTTTTATACAGCATGGAACTCGACCTGAAAAAACGCAACTATGATAAGGCAGGTTATGAAGAATATATTTATGGAAGCGCCGAAGTGGTAGGTTTAATGTGCCTGCATATTTTTTGTGAAGCTGACCGCCTGTTGTATGAAGAATTGAAACCATTTGCCAAAAGTTTGGGAGCTGCTTTTCAAAAAGTAAATTTTCTCCGCGACCTGAAAGCAGATAATGAAGAACTGGAGAGAACTTATTTCCCCGGATGTGATCTGAGAAACTTCAGCAATGCCGACAAGGCATCGATAGAGGCAGATATAGAAGATGATTTTGTAAAAGCATATGCAGGCATAGGTAAACTGCCCGTAAAAGCCAGGTTTGGGGTATATGTTGCTTACAAATACTATCTCTCACTTTTTAAAAAGATCAAACGTTTACAGCCGGCTCGCATTATGGAAGACAGGGTGCGGATACCCGATTATCGTAAAATCTTTATTCTTGCCAAAGCGGGTATCAGAAGTCACTTAAATTTGCTGTAATTTCTCACCAGCCTTTACCTGAATTGAATGGAACAAGTGATCTTAGTAGATGAAAATGATATTTCCACCGGTACGATGGAAAAATTGGAAGCGCACAGGAAGGCTGTTTTACACAGGGCGTTCAGTGTATTTATTTTTAATTCAAAAGGAGAGATGTTATTACAGCAACGCGCCATGGATAAATACCATAGTGCCGGCCTGTGGACAAACAGTTGCTGCAGCCACCCGCGACCTGGAGAAGACACACTCGCTGCTGCCTCAAGAAGGCTGAAAGAAGAAATGGGATTTGAAACTCCACTAAAAAAAGTATTTGATTTTGTATACACTGCTTCTTTTGAGAATGGATTGACTGAGCATGAATTTGACCATGTATTCGTGGGATTGCATGATGAGGCTATTGTACCGGATGCCAAAGAAGTTAACAATTACGCCTACCATTCAATGGATCATATTGAAGTTATGCTGCAAACGCAACCCGACCAGTTCACTGCCTGGTTCCACATCGCGTTCCCGAAAGTGATGGAATGGTGGAAGCATAACAGCGATCATTCCATATAAAATCTTTATCGTATTTTGAGAATGATCATTGCGCCTTTGCTGCCTCGTGAGAATTTGCTCGCAAAGCCGTAACGGCGCAGTTTAATTTTATTTACAGAACAAATAGCTATGAGTCATTCTTCTAAAGCGGTTGTTATTGGTGCCGGTGTTGCCGGGCTGGCAAGCGCCATCCGCCTGGCTGTGCAGGGAATGGAGGTTGCTGTATACGAGAAGAACAGTTACCCGGGCGGCAAGATCAGTTCGGTTGAAATGAATGGTTACCATTTTGATGCTGGTCCGAGTTTATTTACACAACCGCAATTAATAGAAGAACTGTTTGCACTCGCAAATGAACCTATCGAAAATTATTTTTCTTACCAGGCATTACCTGTTTCCTGCAACTATTTTTATGAGGATGGAACCAAGGTAAAAGCTTATGCGGATAAAGATCTTTTTGCCGGGGAGCTTGTTGCACAAATGGGAGAAAATAAAAACAGCCTTAGCTCATACCTGAAAAGATCAGAAAAAATATACGCCAATATCGGGAAAATATTTTTGGGCCATTCGCTGCACAAACGAAAAACACTTTTCAAAGGAAAAATATTGAAAGCACTGCGTACGGTACGCTGGCCCTATTTGTTCCGCAGCATGCATGAAGTGAATGCGGCGCATTTTAAAAACGCGAAAACTGTGCAGTTGTTTGACCGTTACGCAACGTATAATGGAAGCAGCCCTTATAAAGCGCCCGGCATGCTTAGCATGGTACCGCATTTGGAACACAACGAAGGCGCTTACTACCCGAAAGGAGGCATGATCAGTATCGCCAAAGCATTGTACAAACTGGCTTTGAAAAAAGGTGTGGCGTTTCATTTTGATTCGCCCGTGCAAAGCATTATACGCCATGAAAACGAAGTGAAAGGGATTGTAGTGAATGAAGAGAATATCGATGCCGGTATTGTAATAAGCAATATGGATGTTTATTTTACCTACCAGCATTTGATGAAAGATGTAAACAAAGCGCATAAGATATTAAAGCAGGAAAGAAGCAGCAGCGCCCTGATTTTTTACTGGGGCGTGAGCAAAGAATTTCCTGAACTGGACCTGCACAATATATTTTTCGCAAAAGACTATAAAGCAGAGTTCGATCATTTGTTCCGGCTGAAAAAAATGTATGCGGATCCCACGGTGTATATCAATATCACTTCTAAATATGAGCCGGGTATCCAGGCACCAAACGGGAAAGAGAATTGGTTTGTTATGGTAAATGCACCGGCAAATATTGGACAGGATTGGCAATTGTATCGGGAAAAATACCGCGAGGCGATCATCGCGAAACTAAATCGTGTGCTGCAAACAGATATTGAACCTTTGATAGAAGTGGAAGAAGTTATGGATCCCGTGATGATAGAATCGCAAACTGGTTCTTTTATGGGTTCATTGTATGGAACCAGTTCCAATTCAAGGATGGCGGCATTCTTACGTCACCCGAATTTTAGCAAAACAATCAGGGGGTTGTATTTTGTTGGAGGAAGCGTGCACCCCGGTGGCGGCATACCTTTGTGTTTGCAAAGTGCGAAGATCGTGAGTGAGCTGGTTGGCAGTGATACAAAAAATGGATAAAATTGCCACAGACGCCACAGATCAACACTGTTTTTTCTGTGCCAATCTGTGTCGTCTGTGGCAAAAAATAATGAAATTCTCAAAACTACATATTGCAACCGCTATCGCCATCCTCTTTCATATTAGCGGGTTGATCGGAATTTTGTTTACACCTTACAAAGATTGGTTCATCCAAAATACACCGCTTAATCTCTGTTTAATGGGGGCCTTGCTTATCTGGACCCATGAAGGAAAAAATGTTTCTTTCTTTCTTTTTTTTATTACGGTTTTTTTTGTTGGGATAGGTGTAGAAATGATCGGTGTAAATACAGGAAGACTTTTTGGCGATTACCACTACGGAAATGTATTGGGCGCGAAACTCAACGGTGTTCCCTGGCTGATCGGGTTAAACTGGTTCATCATGATCTTTTGCAGCGCCGCAGTGATGCAACAGGTGCACGCATGGTTCAAAAAGAAAATGGAAGATGCAGAAACCCAAATGTCTCCACGTATAGCCGCTTTGTCGCTAGTGATCGATGGGGCTTTTCTGGCTACATTCTTCGACTGTCTAATGGAACCTGTTGCCATGAAGCTCGGTTTCTGGCAATGGAACAATGGCGAAGTGCCGATATTTAATTATACCTGTTGGTTTGGCATCAGCCTGGTATTATTATTGATCCTTCGATGGTTCCGTTTTCCAAAGGCCAACCATTTCGCGGTACATTTGTTTATTATACAGTTGCTGTTTTTCCTGACACTGAGAACTTACCTGGTATGATCAAGTATATCCTGATAGCGTTAAGCACATTTTGCGTGATGGAAGGCATCACCTGGCTCACACATCGCTTTGTGATGCATGGATTCCTGTGGTGGCTGCATGAAGATCATCATAAGAAAGGCCCGGGTGTTTTTGAAAGAAATGATGCTTTCTTTTTCATTTTCGCGATTCCCAGTTGGTTATGTATTATGCTGGGAAGCATATACCAGGCTTATTGGGTGGTAAGCATTGGCTGGGGAGTAACGATGTACGGGCTGGCATATTTTATTGTGCACGAGATCATCATTCACCAACGTTTCAAATTATTCACACGAAGTAATAACCGCTATATCAAAGCCATCCGCTGGGCGCATAAGATGCATCACAAACATCTTGACAAACACGAAGGTGAAAGTTTTGGGATGCTGCTTGTTGCCAAAAAGTATTGGGATAAAGTGAGGACGGATGAATCGTTACAACATCAAAAATAGTTGCCACAGATGCCACAGATTGACACAGAGCCCTTTCTGTGTTAATCTGGGTCGTCTGTGGCAAAAAAAAATCTCACACTCATTGCCCCATCACTACCACTATATCATTACCGGCGCCGGTTGTGCAGGATCAAGCCTGCTGATGCGCATGATGCGCGAACCTTTCTTCGCAGATAAAAAGATATTGATCATCGATCAATCCCCAAAAACAACCAACGACCGGACATGGTGCTTCTGGGAAAAACAACCCGGTATCTTTGAGTCAATAGTTTATCATCAATGGGAAAAACTAAATTTCTTTTCCGAAAAATATTCGTCAACCCTTGAGATAGAACCCTATCAATATAAAATGATCCGGGGAATTGACTTCTACTCGTTTGTGAAAAGCGAATCAGCTAAACACTCCAATATCGAATGGCGATATGAAAACGTAAAAAGAATAGAAACGGACCAAGGCAAAGCAATCGTACAATTAGAAACTGAAAAGCTAACTGCCGACTATGTTTTTAACAGTATTCTTTTTCGCGATCTAACAACTCCCCCTTCAGGGGGCAGGGGGGTGCTACTCCAACATTTCAAAGGCTGGGTAATAGAAACACAACAACCCTGCTTTGATCCTTCACAAGCAACTTTCATGGATTTTCGTGTGAGCCAGGAACACGGCACAACGTTCGTGTACCTGCTGCCAACTTCAACCACAACTGCCCTTGTTGAATATACTTTGTTTACAGAAACAGTTTTACCGAAAGAAGCGTATGACAATGCTTTGAAAGAATATATCTCTTCTTTTCTGCGCATTCCTGACTATAAGATCACGCACGAAGAGTTCGGCGTGTTACCGATGACCAATGAGAAATTTCCTTTGCAGGATGGACGCGTTGTTAATATGGGCATTGCCGGAGGACAAATGAAAGGCAGCAGCGGCTATGCTTTTCAGTTCATACTAAAAAGAACGGAACAGGTCATTCGGTCAATAGTAAAAACAGCGGAGCCATTTATCAACCGGTCATTTACTGATAGGAAATTTCACCTGTATGATCGCGTATTGCTGAATGTATTGCAGAACAAAAAAATGAAAGGCGATGATGTATTTGCCCGCATCTTTCAAAAAAATCCCACGGAACGGGTTTTGCAGTTCCTTGATAACGAAAGCAGTTTACAGGATGATTGGAAGATCATGAGAAGTGTACCTGGTTCAGTTTTTCTGCCTGCTGCTTTAAAAGAGTTATTTACATAGAAAAAGCAAAGAGCTTTATTATGAAAAAGATCATCACGCTTACATTGAATCCTGCTCTTGATAAAACGATTTCTATCGAGCAATTGGTACCGGATAAAAAACTAAGAACCAAGTACTCCCAGGTTCAGCCGGGTGGTGGCGGCATAAATGTATCAAGGGCCATGCATAAATTAGGCGGAGATAGTGAAGCTGTATATCTCTCCGGCGGATATACCGGCAAACATTTTGAAGAGCTGCTGATCAACGAAGGAGTTGCCTCTGTTGCATTGCCGATCAAAGGAGACACAAGAGAGAATTTTGTTGTTGTGGATGATTCCAATAACAAACAATACCGTTTTGGAATGGAAGGACCGGCTGTAACAGAGCCTGAATGGCAACAGGCGTTGAAATATATTTCGGATCAAACTGGTATTTCCTATATCGTAGCGTGTGGCAGTCTGCCGCCAGGCGTCCCTACTAATGTCTTCGCAAAACTTGCCGTGATCGCAAAACAAAAAAATGCGCGGCTGATCGTTGACACTTCCGGTGTAGCGTTAAAAGATGCCGTAGATGAAGGCTTGTTCCTGATCAAACCCAATCTTGATGAATTGAGTAATTTATACGACAAAGAAAAACTCGGGAAAGATGAGATACTGACAGCCGCGCGATGTATCATTCAGAAGGGTGGTTGCGAAATAATGGTTGTTTCCATGGGAAAAGAGGGTGCCATGCTGATCACAAAAGACAAACAGCTGGAAGTAAAGCCTCCCGATGTAACGGTACATAGTACAGTGGGCGCCGGCGACAGCATGGTGGGTGGTATGTTGATGGCCCTTTCAAAGGAATGGAGGCTCGAAGATGTATTGTATTACGGCATTGCTGCCGGAACAGCCGCTACCATGAATCATGGCACGGAACTCTGTAAAAAAGAAGATACCGAACGATTATTTGCAAAAATGAAGGAACAATAGGTTTGTTCTATTATTTTTGCGGCCTTGTTTCACGCAAAGGCGCAAAGTAGCAAAGACACCAGGTTTTTCTTTGCGTCTTTGCACCTTGGCGTCTTTGCGTGAACAAATGGCCTCGTAGTACAATGGATAGTATAAGAGTTTCCGAAGCTCCAGATCCAGGTTCGATTCTTGGCGAGGCCACAAATGCTTTGAAGAGTTACTTCAAAGCATTTTATTTACGGGACTGATGTGGACTATTGGTATCTATCATTTAAAATATTTCTGCCATTTTCTTGTCTAATGCGTCTGCACTTTCGGTGCCAATGTAGCGGCCGATTATTTTTCCGTCTTTATTAATAAGAACTTTTGTCGGATAGGCCTGCACGGCATATTTTTTTGTCATCGGATCTATCTTGTCGTTTAAGATATTATACCAGATAGCTGTGCCATCTTTTTTGATCGCCTCCCGCCAGGCCGAATCCGTCGGCTCATATTCCTGTGCAATTGCAATAACCTCTAAACCTTTTTCCTTGTATTTATTATACAGGCTGATCAAATGCGGAGTGCTTTCCCTGCAGGGGACGCACCAGCTCCCCCAGAAATCAATTATAACATATTTTCCTTTGAACTGCGAAAGGCGTAAGGCATCTCCTTTCAGGTCTTTCCCCAAAAAATCCTTTGCCATTTTTCCTTCAGCAGCGGCCTCAAGGTCGTCAATCATCGTTTTTACGGACCTTGCATTAGCTGTATTTTTTATAGCGGGTGTAAGGCTGTTATACAACTCTGTTACTTCGGCGATCGGCCAATTTGTTTTATAGCCAGATAACTTTTCTGCGCTTATATAGGAATCTGGGTGATCTCTCACAAATCTGCGGTAAACAGCGGAAAATTGTTTAGCAGCATCAGGCTGGTGGAAATCGATCCCCGAAGTTTGTTTTCCCAATTCCATGCTTTCGAGATGTGTTTGGGAACCGGTTAAATCCATCGCTTTAAAACGATCCTGTATCAACAACGCAGTCATGCTTGTTGGCTCCAGAAAAAGCTCCACAAAGTTGATGTCCGTATCATTTACAGGGTATGCGTAACCTGTAATGAAAGCCCGGGTTGGTTCGTTTATGGTTCCCCTGAAGAAAAAATTTCCGTCTTTTAGGTCGCTGCTGTCTTTTATCCTTTTTCCGTATTTATCAGGATATCCCAGGTATATTTTTGACTTATTATTATTTATCACTTTACCGGTCAAAGTAAACTGGTCATTTTTTGATTGCTGTGCTAAAAGATGTATAGTGCACATGTTAATGAGGAGAAGGGAAATTGTTTTTTTCAAGGCAATTTATTTGGGATAAGAAATTAATCTATAATGTGTTTTGTTAAAAATACGAAGCACGGAGATTGTTCTATGCAAAAGAATGGCAAAGTCAGTTTCATGTTTGAAAAGAACTTCAGAGACAATTGGTTATTGGGGCGGGTTATTTTCCGGCAGCTTTCAAAAGTTCTTCAACTAAAATCCCATTTATTTTCATTCCTTCCAAATTGCAATCACTAATAGTAACCCCATTCAAATTACAATTCGTAATAGAACTATTATTCAAATCACAATCCTCAAATCGCAAAGATCTTTGTTTTGCATTGGCATCGTACATAAAATGTCCTTCAGGCGGCATGCCGATATTGTGTATGTAGGCGCCACCTAATTGCGCACCTTCAATTTCAAGGTCGCTAAGATTGGCATTGATGATCTTTGTTCCCGACATATTGATGTCTTCAAAATACAAATGCTGCAGACTGCCTTTTGTAAACTTTGATCCGTCAATAACGGATTCTGTTACGTTCAGTTGTTTTTTTGCGTTTTTGATCTCTAGCTGTTCCATACAATAAAACTTACCTGTAAGAGTAAACCATGGCCATGCTTTCCCTGGCCATATCCCTGTTGAATTCAAAAGCCAATTTCTTGTGATTAACGATATCCATGATGGTGCCGATCAAACACAATCCTCCGGTAAAAAAATATAAAAGTCCCATCCCTGTTTGCCGTATCATAAAACGCTGAACGCCGGCTATGCATATAAAGCCAAGCACACATCCCAATAATATCTGGTCGGTCTTTTTTCTTTTGCCATTGTATACGGCAACAAAATTGACGAACTGGTCTTCCGTCAGCTCTTTGGTTAATGACTGCAGGTACACCAGTTCTTCGCCTTCAATGGCGGGGATCATGTTGATCAGGTTGGGTTTCATATGTTGATTTTACGGGGTAGAGGAGTTGTTTAACCCTGATAAATATAACTATTACTCCGAAGATTCCCAATGGATGATGCTGAAAAGAAGCAGCAAATTGCAAATGTAACGCGTAGTGAATGGCATGGCCGATGCCGCAACCTGGACAATGTCCAAACCCAAGCAGGCTGAAGAAACACAAAGAGGTATCCGTTTTGTTTTCAGGGAGTAAAAATAACGCAACCAATGCTGTGATCCAGCACAATAGTTCAATATGGTTGCGTAGCCAGCGGATTATTTTCATTGTTGTTATAAGGTACGGCTTTTCTTGTTTTGGAACGTCATTTCGATCCCGCAAGTGCGGGAAGGAGAAAACTCTCCATCGATTAGCAGATTTCTCTCTTCATTCGAATGACAGGCTACAAAGATGGCCGGTGCCATTCCTTTCCCGCCAATGAAACATTGTACAACATCTCATGACGAACCCAATCATCCTGTAAATCTATCTTCACCACGCATCCATAGTGGCAGGTAAACAGATCAAATGATTCTTTCAACCCGGTATTAGTGATGTGCGCGAGAATGCTTCTCAGCACGCCGCCATGCGCAACAATGACTGCGGGCCCGGCCTGTTGCGAAACATGCTCAAAACGTTTTACCACGCGGTCATGCATCTGCGCATAGCTTTCGCCGTCGGGCACGGCCACATTTACAAAATCATCCAGCCAGGGCTGCATTTCTGTTTTGGGTATTGCATTCCATTCCTGCATTTCCCAGTTGCCGCAATTCAGCTCCATCAGATCCTTGTCTAATTCAATATCATGATTTGGAAACAAGGCCTTTGCCAGTTTGTGGCAACGCTGTAAAGGGCTGCTGTAAACAGATGTAATGTTTTTTGGAAGATGTGGAACAATACTGGTTACTTCCTGCTCAAATGTTTCCGTAATATCGAGATCGGTTTGCCCGTAACAAATGCCTTTTGCTATTGCGGGGGTGGTATGCCTGATAAGGTAGATCTCCATGACACGAATTACATGAATTTATTGCGAATTATCGCAAAAAAATATTTCACACGAATTACACGAATTAGCACGAATGATCTCTGAAAGCACGATACCACTAAATACACGAAATATCATACGGGAAAAAAATATTGCCACGATGTACACAAACCATCACAGAAAGAAATTCGTGGCAATTCGTGTAATTCGTGGCAATCCATTTGTGCGATAATTTTATCGCACAATGTTATTCTTATGCAACCTGTTCTCAAACCGCAAAGCCTCCAAACATTGCCCGCATAAACAGTCGAGGTATTTGTTCTCTATAAAAACACGTTCCTCGTGGGAGAGGTTCACTTTACTGCATTGACATTCTGCAACATTGCCCACCTTGCACTCGAACAAACGGCTGCAACGTGGGCATTTTTTATTTTCGTGCTGTGGCATCTGATTACCAGTTAAAAGTTGCACCAATATTGAACAGCGATGGAATTCCATTGTACCCGCGTACATCAAAGAATTTCTTGTTGCCGATGTTCTGCACATCGCCAAATACTTTCAGGTATTCGGCAAACTTGTATTCTGCGTAAACACCAACGAGAAAATAACTATCCAATCTTACATCTGCTTTTTTGTAGCCGCCTGCATCATAACGGTCTCCGATGTATTTGCCACTCACGCTCGCATAAAAACCTTTGCTGAATTGGTATCCGGCAGTTATATTGAAACTGTGGGTTGGCCTGCGTAAGGCATAGATATAAGAAGTGTCCTTAAAATTAATACGGCTCTGTGTGAGTTCCTGCACGCTTACAAAAGTATAGTTGCCAGTTAATGTCAAATGTTCTGTTGGTTGAAAACTTACCTCGTATTCAATACCCCTTGCCTGCTGGTTCACATAATTGTAATATCCCACGGCCGGCGCATTTGGCGTGCTGAGAGAACTGTAGTCGATGCCGTTATTGGTATTACGGTAAAAGAAAACCAGCCTGTCGCTGAATTTTTGATAGGTATGTTGCAGGCCCACTTCATAATTCACAGACTCTTCCGGTTTGAGATTTACATTGCCGGTTCCTGCAGGTGCAAACAACTGGTACAGCGATGGCGCTTTAAAAGCAGTAGCGATACTTCCGAATATTCGGTAGTGTTCATCAAATGTATACGATGGATTAAATGTGTAGGTATAGTTTGTTCCGTACCGTGAATGATCATTCCAGCGTCCACCCAGTTCAACAGAAAAATCTTTGTTGTTGAAATGAACAGAAGCATAAGCCGATTTCTGATTCATAGGTGTATCAGGGAATTTGCTGTTGAATGGTCCAAAAGAACTTACCGATCTGTATTCACTACTCATCGAACCATAACGGTAATCTGTACCTGCCAACAGCGTAAATCCACCACCCAGTTTAACAGAAGTATATAGTTCCACAAACTGTGAAGCTGCATCATAGTCATTCATTGAAAAGAATGGCGCTCCGGTGGAAGCATTGTCATCATAATTTCTGTGTTGTTTGGTGTATTGATAATTACCCGTGAGAGATAAGCGCGTTGTTTTATAAACAAACCCAACGCCAGATGTGTGATTTTTATTATGGATATCATAATTGGTTTTGTCGCTAAAAATACTTGCATCAATGCCTGCGGTATATTGACTGTATTGCGTAAAAGCTTTCACGAGGAATTGCTTGCTAGCCTGGTATTGTAAAGCTGCATTTAGCGTGTTTCCTAAA
This sequence comes from Bacteroidota bacterium, assembly GCA_040388705.1. Taxonomy (GTDB): domain Bacteria; phylum Bacteroidota; class Bacteroidia; order Chitinophagales; family Chitinophagaceae; genus Sediminibacterium. The sequence continues at coordinate 526,237 of JAZKBI010000001.1, forward strand.
TACCCATCGTTATCGAAATTCTTTGTGCCGGTACTGTCGTATGCAGAAGAGAAACCATTTGTCTGCAGCCTTGCATAACGCGCGGTATAAGTAAACTTACCAGCTTTGCCGTAGAATTGAAAATTGGTTTTAAAAGTTCCGAGACTTCCCGCAGTAACTGTAGCTTTTACATTTACAGGTTTGGTGATGTTTGCTTTGGTAGTGATGATATTGATCACACCAGCCACAGCATCACTTCCATATAAAGTAGATTGTGCGCCTTTGCAGATCTCTATCCTTTCTACATCATTGATGGAGAAAAAATTCAGGTCAAAATCGCTGTTGATCTGTGAAGGATCATTCACAGGAATGCCATCCATCAGGATCAATGTGCGGCCACCAGCACCACCCCGCATAAAAACAGTTTGTACACTGCCCGCATTGTTGAGTGCGCCATTGATGGTAATGCCTGCCTGTTCATTTAATAACTGCGCAACAGATTTACCCGTGCTTTTTTCGATCTGTGCTTTGGAGATCACGGTGATCACTTTACCGGTCGTACTTTGTTTCTGTTCGGTTTTGTTGGCCGTAACTACTACTTCATCTAAGATCCTTGTTTTGACGGAGTCTTTTTGTGCAAAGACGGTACTGCCTGCCAGCAGCATTGAGAGGAGCGTTAATTTTTTGCTCATTGTTGGTTCGCTTTTGGTTTGAACAATGAGCTTCCAGGAAAATAAAAAAACGGAGAAAGATAAACTATCGCTGCAGACGACACTTTACATTCCATGCTTTTCACCCGAAAGCCGTGAATAATCGGTTTGTACGTGGCAGGTCTTCTGGCTCGCTCTCTGTTTGGATACCTTCCCATCACGCTTATAGCGAAACAGTGGTTTGAAGATCCAACAGGCCTATCGTGAGTGATTCACGAAAAGAGCTTACAGCTACGGGGATAGCGCCGGAATCACACCGGACTTCCCTTTTAATCCCGCTTGTGGCAGGAACCAAATACGGTGCAAATGTAGCAGTGCATGCGGTAATGTAAAATTTTATTATTGTGAAGTTGTACACAGGCAAGCCATGAGCTGTGAGCTTCGAGCCATGAGCTTCTGGCTCACAGCTCATGGCTCACGGCTCGTAGCTTGTCCTCTGAACATTCTTTCCTACATTTAAACCCACACATAAAAACGCTATGCACGGAAAACAAAAATTAAATCTTTTCAGTTTCACGATGATCGTGGTAGGGCTGGTGATCGGGATGGGAATATTCCGGTCCGCGGCTACCAGTGCGAAATTTGCCATTGAACCTTCTGTTTATTTTACCGCATGGCTGTTGGGTGGTTTTTTTGCCTTGTGTGGTGCACTTACGTATGCGGAGATAGGCAGCCGCTACCCGGTAACAGGTGGCTATTATAAGATCTTTTCTTATGCTTATCATCCAAGTATTGCTTTCGCAATTAATTGCATCATACTTATCAGCAATGCCGCCAGTTTAAGCGGTGTGGCATTGATCGGCAGCGGGTACATCACCAAATTGCTTCCCGGAAATGCGTGGACGGATATTGATAAGGCATTGATCAGTTGCGGAGCTATTATTATTTTTTACCTGATCAACCTCCGTGGATTGAGAATGAGTTCCCGTGCGCAGAATTTCTTAATGCTGCTTAAGATAGGAATGATACTGGTATTGATATGCGCGTTATTTTTTCCGCATCATGATGTGGCACAAACAGTGCAGGCAGCGGCTACACCCGCAGCACCTGGGATGAGCTGGATACAAAGTTTGGGCATCAGCCTGATCGCTGTGTCATTTACTTACGGCGGTTACCAGCAAACCATCAATTTTGGAAACGAAGTAGATAAACCCGCAAAAAATATTCCCAAAGGAATTTTTATAGGGATCGCGATCATCATTGGTTTATACTTATTGGTTAACCTGAGCTATTACACGATCGTTGGTTTCGACAATATGAAAGACGAACGCGAGATCGCCTATGTAGTGATCAACAAAACTTTTGGTTCTGGTGCTGCCGACCTTCTTTCTTTCTTTTTGTTTTTTGGTGTATTGGCCTATGTTAACGCCTTATTGATGAGCAACCCGCGCGTGATGTATGCGATGAGCACAGAAGGCGTTTTGCCAAAAGCGTTCTCTAAACAAAATCCAAAGAACGAAGTGCTCACGGTTTCGTTAACGGTTTTTGCAGCCATGTGTATCGTGATACTTTTCTTTGCGCAAACATTTGATAAGATCCTCAACTTCACCATCTTCCTGGATTGTTTCGGCATGGTTGCATCCAGCGCAACGATCTTTATTTTAAGAAAACGAACCAAACACCTCGATGGTACCGGTATCTATAAAATGAAATTATATCCATTGCTTCCACTGATCTTTATGGGCGCTTATCTATTTGTCGGCATCAGCATCACCATACAAACCCCGCAGATAGCTGTGATCGGATTGAGTGTGCTTGCAGCATTTATGGTTATTTATTTTATCGCGAAGAAATTTAAACGTGAAGCATAAGCTGTGAGCTATGAGCTATGAGCTATGAGCCGTGAGCCGCGAGCAAAAAGCTCATCGCTCATGGCTCACGGCTCATAGCTTTCCTCCAGCAATACTCTTAACTTTACCCCATGGACCTCTCCTACATCTTAAACGAACTCGGCGAAGACCGCGATGATTATTTCCGTGCCGTTGCACCACCCATTGTGCAAACAAGCAATTTTGTTTTTAAGAAAGTGGATGACCTGCGTAAATCATTCGAGGACGAATATTCCACCTGGCTCTATAGCCGCGGACTAAATCCAACAGTGGAAATACTCCGTAAAAAATTAGCCGCATTGGATGGCGCAGAAGATTGTCTTGTGTTCAACAGTGGGGCGGCGGCCATTTTTGCTTCGGTACTGGCTAATGTAAAAAGCGGAGATCATATTGTGAGTGTACAAAACCCATATACCTGGGCGAGGAAAATGTTTGATGTGATCCTGCCACGATTTAATGTGAGTGTTACGTATGTTGACGGAACACGCACGGAAAATTTTAGTGAAGCCATTCGATCTAATACAACCATCATCTATCTCGAATCACCCAATAGCTGGTTCTTCAATGTGCAGGATCTGCCGGCTATTGCAGCGATAGCGAAGCAAAAAGGAATTGTTACGATCTGTGATAACAGTTATTGCTCCCCCATTTTTCAGAAACCGATCACCATGGGCATTGACCTGGTATTGCAATCCGCCACCAAATACATCGGCGGCCACAGCGATACCATTGCCGGCGTACTAAGCGGCAGCCGCGAAATGATCGAACGCATTTTTAACAGTGAATACAATACGGTGGGTTCGGGTATCCAGCCTTTTAATGCATGGCTGCTTATCCGTGGTTTACGAACCCTGCCTGCCAGACTGGAAAAGATCAGCAGAACAACAACTGAGGTGATCAGTTTTTTAAAAAACCATCCGCGCATAGAAAAGCTCATTTTCCCGCTAGATCCTTCGTTCCCCCAATATGAATTAGCGCGCAGCCAAATGAGCGGGGCATGTGGACTGGTCACTATTATCATGAAAGCGGGTAGCGGTAAAACCATCGAGACCTTCTGTGAATCATTGAAACATATAATGATGGCGGTAAGCTGGGGTGGTTATGAATCGCTGATACTTCCCAAATGTGCCGGAATGAAACCTGAAGACTTTGATGCACAAAATCCCGAGCATCGCTCTCTCCGGTTATATATAGGCCTGGAGGAAGCTGAGTACCTGGTGGCCGATCTTTCGGGTGCTTTTGATGCAATTAGCCACCTTTCATAGCGTTTTATTAAAGATTTTCTATAAATCCTTTCCGCCTGTCTAAAATTTAGGCAAGTGGACGGGAAACCGTTATTTTTGTTATATATGAGAAAGTTTTTGACCCTTATATGCTGCGCGGTTATTTTCCAGGCATCTGCACAAAGGGCCTCGGACCGTTGGGACCTGCGTCATTGCATCGAGCATGCACTTCAGTTCAATATATCGATCAAGCAGGCAGATATCCAGGCAAGGATTGCTGCCTTGCGGGCCAAGCAGGCGAAGTACAATGTTTATCCAAGTGTGAACGGAAGCTCTTCAACAGGCGTTCGTTTCGGCCGTTCTATCGATCCAACAACCAACTCCTTCTCAACATCGCAATTCCTTTACCAGAACTTTGGCGTGAATGCCGGGTTCCAGTTATATAATGCAGGGCAGTTAAAAAATGCGGCGCTGGTTGCAGGTTTTGATGCGCAGGCGGCACTTGCTGATGTAGCAAAAGTGTCGAACGACATTTCTTTCAATGTAGCCACCTATTATCTCCAGGTATTGGCAGCAAAAGAGCAAATGGTAATAACAGAGGTTCAGATAGCGCAAACGCAGAACCAGTTTGATATTACACGCAAACGGGTAGATGCAGGTGTATTACCCGAACTCAATATTGCAGAAGTAGAAGCGCAACTGGCAACGGATAGCAGTAACTATTACGCTGCTAAAGGCCTTTACGAACAGAACCTGCTCAGTCTTCGCGGATTGTTGAACCTGGATGTTGATGTTCTTTTCGGGATAGAAACACCAAGGGTGGAAGACATACCGCTTGAATCGTTTGCAGATCTTCAGCCGGAAGCGGTTTATACGATGGCAATGGATTATCAACCGTTGCAAAAGGCAAATGCATTTCGGATAAAAGCCGCCGAGAAAAGCATACTGGTAACAAGGGCACAGATGTACCCTACAATAACGATCGGTGGTAACCTCTCAACCAACTTTTCGAACTCTTTCAGAACGATCAGCGGTAATCCAACTTTTTTAGGATATTCTCCGATTACCGGCGCCGAACCCATCGTTACCTATAGTGGTGTAAATTATTATGTACAGAACCCGATCTATCGTTTCAGTACAAAAGCAAGAGGTTTTGGTGACCTGTGGGATGGCTGGGGGTCGCAGCTAAGCAATAATTTCGGCCAGAACGTTGGGATAAGTATCAGCATTCCAATATTCAATGCTTTTTCTGCAAAGACCAATTTGCAGGTATCCAAATTACAGTTAAAAGCGGCGCAGTTGCAGAAGGACCAGGGCGATCTTTCCCTTCGCCAGGACATCTATACAGCCTATACCAATGCAACTACCGCATTGCAAAAATTCAACGCCGGAAAGAAATCAGTGGACGCTGCACAGAAAGCATATGATTTTGGGATCAAACGCTACGAAGTAGGTTTGCTGAGTTCACTGGACCTGATCACCTTACAGAACAACCTGCTAAGAGCAAAAGTTACGCAACTCACCAATCAATACGATTATGTATTTAAAATGAAGTTGCTTGAATTTTATAAAGGGCGTGGCCTCAAATTATAATTAGTAAAAGATCAAATTCGTTATATGAATAAGAAATTGCTTTGGATCATCATTATACTGGTTGTCCTGATCGTGATCCTGGTGGGCCTGAAAAAAAGCGGCATGCTTGGGAAAGATGAAGGTACCAAAGTGACCGCTGAAAAAGTGATCAAAAGAACCATCATTGAAACAGTGAATGCCAGCGGTAAAGTATACCCTGAGATAGAAGTAAAAGTGAGCCCGGATATCAGTGGCGAGATAGTGGAACTGAATGTGAACGAAGGTGACAGCGTTAGAAAAGGACAGATACTCGCCAGGATCTATGCTGATATCTATGTAAGCCAACGCGAGCAGGTAGAAGCCGGTGTGAATCAAAGTAAGGCGCAACTATCTAACTCAACAGCCAGCCTGGCGGGATTGAAAGCTGCTATGGATAATGCAAAAAACACCTACGACCGCCAGAAGAAATTGCTGAATGATAAAGTGATTTCGCGTTCTGAATTTGAACAGGCCGAACAAAACTTTCTTACTACACAAGCCAATTACAATGCTGCAAAAGAAGGATTGAAAAGCAGTGAAGCCTCTATTCAAAGTGCACAGGCGCAATTGTCGAGGGCCGATAAAGATTTGTCACGTACCGTTATCACTTCACCAATGGACGGAATGATCAGCCTGATGAATGTAAAAAAAGGCGAGCGTGTAGCAGGTAACAGTTTCAATGTTGGTACCGAAATGATGCGCGTTGCCGATATGCGTAGCATCGAAGTTCGGGTGGATGTTGGTGAGAATGATATCCCTAAAGTAAAACTCGGCGATACAGCCATTGTGGAAGTGGATGCCTATACCAATCGTAAATTCAAGGGATTGGTATATAAGATAGCTAACCCGAACACCGGTCAGTCTGCTACAGGTTCAAGTGCAGAAGTTACCAACTACAAAGTACATATCCGCTTGCTGCCATCCAGTTATCTTGACTTGGTAGCTACCAATAAAGGATTTCCTTTCCGCCCGGGAATGAGCGCCAGCGCGGATATCCAAACAAGGACGAGACAAAATGTAATATCTGTTGCATTGAATGCTGTTACCACACGCGATAAGAATAGCGATAAAGCACCGGGTGATGCTAAAAAAGAAGATAAGAAACCTGTAGACGCAAATGCTGTCAAATCAACCAGCGCAGATGATGGAATAGAAGAAGTGGTGTTTGTGTTGCAGAAAGATAACAAAGTAAAAAAAGTGAAAGTAAAAACCTCGATCCAGGATCTTAACTATATAGAAATACTGGAAGGGTTACAGGAAGGTGACCAGGTGATCACCGGCCCGTATTCTATCGTAAGTAAAACATTGAAAGACGGCGATCTTGTTTCTATAGTGGCAAAAGATAAATTGTTTGAGGATAAGAAGGCGCAGTAAGATAAACGTATAATCATATTTTATTAAAGAGATCGTTTAACAAAAGACGGTCTCTTTTTTATTGTACGAAATAGCACACGGATGACGCGGATCAAACTGATTTTGACGGATCAAATAATCAAATCCGCAAATATCCGCCTGATCCGCGTCATCTGTGTGCTATTTCGTCATCCGCGTGCCATCTTGTATTTTTGAGTAAATCAATAATTGTTCGCCATGCAGTTTGGAATGATTGGTAGCGGAAGTTGGGCCACTGCGCTCGCAAAGATCCTCACAGATAACGGGAACACGATTCACTGGTGGGTCCGTAATAACGATACGATCAGCTATATTGAGAAACGCAGGCATAACCCCCATTACCTCAGTGGCGCTTATTTTGATCCGTCACAGTTAAAACTCAGCAGCGATATACTGGAAGTTGTTTCGCATTCAGATGTTTTGATCATCGCCGTTCCATCCGCATACGTGGAAAATGCGATCGCGCAGATACCTGCGGAAATGCTGAAAGGGAAAAAGATCATATCAGCTGTAAAAGGAATTCTGCCTTCGGAGAACCAGTTACTGAATCATTATCTGTTGGCACACTATGATTTTCCGCTGTCGGATTATTTTGCTGTATTGGGTCCCTGCCATGCAGAGGAAGTAGCTTCTGAAAAATTATCGTATTTAACTTTTTCAGGTATTGATGAAGCAACCGCTGCAGATATCGCCTCTTATTTTAAAACCGAATACCTCAACACCGTGGTAAATACAGATGTGATCGGTGTTCAATATGCGGCAGTATTAAAAAATATTTATGCACTCGGTGCAGGTATTGCACATGGACTGGAATATGGCGATAATTTCCTCAGCGTCTATATCGCTAACAGCGCCAATGAAATGGTTCGTTTCTTACGCATGCTGAACAATGAAGTGCCGGAAACGGCTGACCCGCAGAATTACGCCGCTTCCGTTTACCTTGGTGATCTCCTGGTTACCTGTTATTCTCTCTATAGCCGTAACCGCACATTCGGCAACATGATAGGCAAGGGGTATTCGGTAAAAGCCGCCCAGTTAGAGCTGAATATGGTGGCGGAAGGATATAACGCGAGCAGGTGTATTCACCTGATGAATGAAACTGTTAAGGCATCCATCCCTATCGCCTCTGCCATTTTTGAGATACTATGGGAGCACGAACCTGCCGTTCATGGATTTAAGAAAATAGAAACATACCTGGTTTAAGAAAAGAGCTAACTTTAGGTATGCCTTTCTCATTTACCATATTAGGCCCCGGCGCAGTTCTTATCCTGATAGGAGCGATCATGGTTGTGAACCTTGCGAAAAAAGTACTCGGGCATCATAAAAGCCACTAGTGCCTGCTTTAGTGACCTGCTTCATGCCACTTTAGGCCAAATCTTCAAATTAGTTTTCCCCTGTCCGCGGTTACCGGAATGTAAAAAAAGTAGGATGCAGGTTTTTTCATTGCAATACACGGGGTAATCATTTGTACCAAACTCGTACCTGGTTTGTACCAAATTCGTACTTTCTTCGGTGTTTGTTCGGGTTTGTTCGGTTGTTCTTCGGTGTGAACCGAACAAACACCGAAGAAAGTACGAATTTGGTACGAAGGAAATACGAAGAAAGGCCCGTCAACACAGATCGGATTTGCAAGGTGTCTTATATACCGCTACCGATTCAAACTCCTCGCCAGGCATAGCTTTAACCAAGGGCAGCAATACGGTAATACAATCGCAGTATAAGGGCAAGGGTACCGAAAGTATTAAGTAACGACGGACTTGTAACGGACTTATAGTGGACTTATAGGGCACTTATGGCCCTGAATCCTGGCACACAGGAGCAAAAAAACCTGAAAATAGCAAAACCGGTAATGGATTTCAGGCGAGTTGGTCCATGACAAGTCCATGATAAGTCCATGTTAAGTCCATCACAAGTCCATGGTTACCTAATTCCTATAATAGTCCTACCCTTATCTTACCCTTATAATCCCGTATACCTGCCCATATGGAAAGGCATATCGCTATGTACCGGTCGGCGGAAGGAGGCTGCAGCATTTTCAGGTAAGCCTTTCCAGGTTCCTGGTCGCGTAGTCGCTCGGCTCCGCCGAGTGACAAGTATCCCCGGCCTCCGGCCGTTTTTTCTACGAGTTCTGTAACATCCAAAAAAATATTTTTTGTCACAGACGACACAGTTTACCACAGACTTTTCTGTGATTATCTGTGTCGTCTGTGGCAATTGCTTCTTAAACAAAAAACAGATCCGCCGCGATTCCATCCGCCAAAAATTTCCCTTCGGCAGTCAACTGTAACACATCATTTACGTTGATCAGATGTCCACGCCCAATATGCTTTTGTGCTGCTTCTGAAAACACTAACGCTTTCGATCCACCAAAATCAAGAGATATTTTTGATAGTGATGTTCCTTCCACAGTTCGCAAACTTGTCATAATATATTCATTCAGCCGCTGCGTATCCGTCAATAATTCTTCTTCAAAAAGGATCTCTCCTTTTTCAATGGCAGTAACATACAAACTGTTGTTGGCAATATTCCATTGCCGGCTTTTGCCGTTGAATGAATGCGCAGAAGGACCTAGGCCAAGGTATGGTCTGCCCTGCCAGTAACTGCTGTTATGCCTGCTGCGAAAACCCGGCAATGCAAAATTGGAGATCTCGTAGTGCTCAAAACCCGCGGCTGTTAAACGTTCTGTGAGGATAGAAAAATGCCGCGCCTGTTTATCAGCATCCACATCGTCCGATTGATGCGTTGCAATCATCTTTGCCAATGCAGTTTTTGGCTCAACCGTTAATGCATAACAGGAAAGATGCGGCACACGCAATGCCAACGCCGTTTCAATATTCTGCCGCCATTTTTCATCCGTTAAAGAAGGCGTTCCATAGATCAGATCGATCGTGATATTGTGGAAACCTTCCTGCTGCGCAAGTTTTACAGCATTCAGTGCCTGCTCCGCATTATGCGCTCGGTTCATCCATTGCAGGTCCTCTTCAAAAAAAGACTGGATGCCGATGCTCAAACGGTTAATGCCGGCAGCTTTCCAGCCCGATAAACTTTTGAGACTGATATCATCCGGGTTTGACTCAAGTGTGATCTCTGCATTATCTTCCACATCAAACAAATCCCGTAGACCATCGATTATAGTCCTGATTTCTTCCTTGCTCAATAGCGAAGGTGTTCCTCCGCCAAAATAAATCGTCCCGATATTTTCCGAAAGATAGGATCTGTTCAACGCGGCTTCTTTTCTAATGGCTTTTACCATCGCCGGCAGTTTATCTTTCGCAATAGAGAAATGAAAATTGCAGTAGTGACAGGCTTTTTTGCAAAAAGGAATATGAATGTAGATGCCGGCCATTGATCGGGATTAGCGGCAAAAATAGGTGATTGATTTTTTTGCCACGAATTACACGAATTACCGCGAATTGTTTCGCGAAAATTCGCGACGGCCTATTTCTCTGGAAGAAATTCGTGTTAATTCGTGTAATTCGTGGCAATCCATTAATTCGCGAAATTCGTGGCTATCATTTCAATATTTTTGCCATATGGTGGGTGTGAAGAAATTTCTGTCTGTTATTTTTCTCCTGGTTTACTCCTGTGTGTGCTATGCCCAGGTTGATACAACTGCAAAACCGGAAACTACACGGATCCAACGCGCGCCCATCATTCCAGACAGTCCACGACCCGTTAAAAAGCGGATCATTGATTCTTCACAGAATGGCTATGCAGATTCTGTCCTCCGCATCCGGCACGCCAATGAAGCAAGGCTTCTTCGCGACAGCCTCCTGGCCGATTCTACCCGGAAAGCTGCCCTGAAAGCAATACCCGTGATAGTTTACGATACCTCTTCTTATAAAAAATACGCAACACACCCTTACCTGCCGCTGCATGGCCAACCGGTGTTCATGGTGATCGATTACCATAAGCAGGCATCCAAGGATGACCTTTTCTATTTAATTGCCGGGATCATCCTGGTGTTGGCTCTCATCAGGGCCGGGTTCTCAAAATATTTCCGGAATCTTTTCGTGTCGTTCTTTCAGACCTCGATACGCCAAAAACAAACCCGCGACCAGCTTTTGCAGGATAATCTTGCCTCATTGCTTACCAATTTTCTTTTTGTGATCAGCGCCGGTCTATACCTCACTTTGCTGGTTCGTTACAAGAACCTGAGCGATATTCCTTTCTGGTGGCTGGCGGCAGGTTCGGCAGGAGTGTTACTGCTGGTGTACCTGGTAAAATACCTGTTCCTTTTATTTACCGGCTGGGTGTTCAACAACAAAGAAGCTGCCGGTTCATACGTGTTCGTAGTGTTCCTGGTGAACAAGGTGATGGGTGTTTTACTGATCCCATTCCTCCTGATCTTCGCTTTTGCGGGGCCGGAACTGGTACAGGTATCAATCACATTATCCATCGGGTTGATCGTTTTATTACTGGGTTACCGATACTGGGTTTCTTTTGTAGCTATCCGCAGTAAACTGAAAGTGAATGCATTACATTTTTTGCTATACCTTTGTGCTGTTGAGCTTCTTCCGTTGGCACTTATCTATAAGGTAATGATGAGTTATTTTAACGGAAGTCTTTAATGAGGTATTCAGAATTATTTTAAAAGAAGTCTGTAATTTTGCACTTTTAGATACGACGCAGCATGCTAAAGAACGGGTCAAAAAATTCAGTTACGGCCAAAGTAGCAAAAAGGATCTTGATTTCCCAACCTCGGCCAGAGAGTGATAAGTCTCCTTATTTTGATCTGGAAAGGAAATACAATGTTGAGTTGTTTTTCCACCCATTCATCAAACTGGAAGGGATTCCTGCCCGCGAGTTCCGCAAGCAGAAGATAGACATCATGTATTATTCCGCGGTTATGTTCACCAGCCGCAATGCCATCGACCATTTTTTCCGTATGTGCGAGGAAATGAAAGTGACCATCGGCCAGGATACCAAGTATTTCTGCATTACCGAAGCTGTTGCCCTTTATCTCCAGAAATTTATTCTCTATCGCAAACGCAAAGTGTTCTATGGCGCCGACGGCACCAATAAGAGCATGTTTGATGTGATCAACAAACACAAAGAGAACGAGAAATTCCTTTATGTATGCAGTGAGAACCAGCAGGATAATGAGATCGTAAACTGGTTAAAGACCAATAAATGCGAATACCAGCTGGGCTTTATGTACCGCACCATCAGCAACGACATCAAAGAAGTAGTAACCGCGAAAGATTTTGACGTGATCTGCTTTTTTACCCCAAGCGGCGTAAAAAGCCTCTACGATAATTTCCCCGGCTTTAAGCAGAACGGAACCGTGATCGGCGCATTTGGAAACAACACTTCCAAAGCAGTAGAAGATGCAGGACTTGCTCTCGAAATCAAAGTGCCGTCACCGCAAAAACCAAGTATGGTTGCTGCATTGGACCAGTTTCTTTGCGGTACGGTTTCGGCGAAAAAATAAATAACGATTAAAGTAAAATATTCGAGGCTGCTTTCAAAAAAGGCAGCCTTTTTTATTTGAAAAAATGGCACGCGGATGACGCGGATTGAGCGGATTTTCACGGATCAGATCCGCTTTAATCAGTTTGATCCGCGTCATCCGCGTGCCATTCTTACGAAATTAAACAAGCTTGCTATTTGTAAACGCTTACATAATTTTACTCTCATTAATCCTATGGCACATACCAACCATCTCATCAACGAAACAAGTCCTTACCTTTTACAGCATGCCCACAACCCCGTAAACTGGTATCCCTGGGGCGAGGAAGCATTGCAGAAAGCCAAAGCCGAAGACAAACCCATCCTGGTAAGCATCGGTTATGCGGCCTGCCATTGGTGCCATGTAATGGAAAGGGAAAGTTTTGAAGATGAAAGCACGGCGGCAATGATGAATGAATATTTCATCAACATAAAAATTGATAGGGAAGAACGCCCGGATCTTGACCATATTTATATGGATGCCGTGCAGGCCATGAGCGGAAGCGGCGGATGGCCATTGAATGTTTTTTTAACGCCGGATGCAAAACCATTTTTCGGCGGTACTTATTTTCCTCCTGTACGCGCCTATAACCGCGCAAGCTGGAAAGAAGTGCTGGAAGGCATTCACAAAAGTTATGTTGAGAAAAAAGACGAGATCTTATCACAGGCAGAAAACCTAACCGCACATTTGCTTACAGCCAATTCATTCGGCATACAGAAACCGGGTGAAGCCGTTTTATTTTCTGATGAACAGTTACAAACCATTGCCACAAATATTCTTGCGAATGCAGATACGGAATGGGGTGGGTTTGGTAAAGCGCCTAAATTTCCGCAGAGTTTTTCGATCCAGTTTTTATTGCGGCATTATCATTTTACCAATGATGAAGCATCGCTGCAACAGGCGCTACTCAGTCTTGATAAAATGATCGATGGTGGGATCTATGACCAGCTCGGCGGTGGTTTTGCACGCTATAGCACCGATGCCGAATGGCTCGCACCTCACTTCGAAAAAATGTTATACGATAATGCATTGCTCATTAGCGTGATGGCCGAAGCATACCAGGTTACCGGCAAGCCACACTACGCAAATACCATCCGCCACACGCTTGCTTTTATTGAAAGGGAAATGCTTAGCGAAGAAAATGGTTTTTACAGCGCACTCGATGCAGACAGCGAAGGCGTGGAAGGAAAATTCTATACCTGGAGCAAAGCAGAGATCGATGAACTTCTTGGAAAAGACGCGGCTGTTTTTTCTTCTTTTTATGATGTAAAAGAAAATGGCAACTGGGAACATACCAATATTCTCTGGGTAACAAAACCCCTGGAGGTTTTTGCAGCAGCGAACAATATCTCCCCGGAAGAGCTGGAGCAAACATTGGCTGCCTGCCGCGATATTCTCATGCAATACCGAAGCAAACGCATCCGCCCTTTGCTTGACGATAAAATATTATTGGGATGGAACGCCTTACTGAATACCGCTTATTCTAAAGCCTATGCTGCTCTTGGCAACGACGCTTATAAAGAAATGGCGATCCGCAACATGGGGTTTCTTGAAGCAAAACTTTCCAATGCAGACGGCTCCTGGCACCACACTTACAAGAATGAGGCACGTATACCGGCTTTCCTGGATGACTATGCCTACCTCATCCAGTCATACATTCACTTGCAGGAGATCACAGGATCGGGCGATTACCTCTTGAAGGCCCAAAAACTTACAAGTTGGGTGATTGAACATTTTGAAGAATCAGCAACCGGTTTCTTTTACTACACAAACAAGGAACAGGCAGATGTGATCGTTCGTAAAAAAGAAGTGTATGATGGTGCAGTAGCCAGCGGTAATGCTGTAATGGCGCATAACCTTCTCTATCTTTCCATCGTTTTTGATGATCCGGTATGGGGAGAAAGATGCCGGTCTATGATCAGCTCACTCTCCAAAGCGATCATAAAATATCCTGGTTCATTTGGTGTATGGGCGCTGGCCCAACAGCTGATTACAAAAGGAATTGTTGAAATTGCTATCACCGGGCAGCAGGCAAAAACATTTTTGTGTCCTGTTTTGAGGAAGTTCTTACCCAATAAAATTCTTCAGGCAGAAGAAACTAAATCCTCTCTTTTCCCGTTACTGGCAGGGAAAACAGGCGGTGAACAGGGCAGAACAACCTTCTATTTATGTAAAAACTATGCCTGCAAGGCTCCTTTTTATACAATAGAGCAGCTTTTAGCAAATGTGTAACAAATGATTGTATTAATTTGTATCATGACAGTGGTTTCTGATCTCTTCTATTAGCAAGAAACCTTATTTGTAGTATCCTGACTTTAAAATTTGTAGTATCTGATCAAATTTTACCTAGTAGTAGTTTTTCTTGGGAACAAATTTGCAAAATCGGCCTAACTGCCGATGGAAAACTTATATTTGTCACTGTCATAAAATCAGTCTCATAAGATGAAAGGGTATTTAAGAAACATTGCATTGGGAGCTTTTTGTCTAAGCCTCGGATCCTGCTTTCTGAAAAAAAGCGGAAAGTCAAGCCGGTTGCCTGATGACGGGCAATTGCATGGTGTTGCGCCAACGGCTAATAAGAGCATGAATCCTCCACGTAATATGGTGTATGTGCCGCCTGGAACCTTCCATTTAGGGCCAAGTGATGAGGATATCAGTTACAACAATACCACCCGTAACCGCCAGGTTTCTATACCCGGTTTCTGGATGGATGCAACTGAGATCACCAACAATGACTACCGCCAGTTTGTGAACTGGACCAGGGATTCCCTTGTATATAAAATATTATTCGGACAGGGTATTACCAACCCGGATGATACCATGCCGATTAACTGGAGAAAAGCCGCCACTGATATTAAATGGGACAGGAACCAGATAGAAAGACTGAATGAACTGATCCTCGCTCCTGATAACAGGCTCTATGGTAAACCGGATATCGATCCTGATAAGATTGTATACCGTATCGAATATTTTGACCTTCCTGCCGCTGCAAAAAGAGAGAATGCGGGTCTTCCAAGAAGTAATTTTATCCGCAAAGGCGCTCAGAAAATATATCCGGATACATTGGTTTGGGTAAGGGATTTTTCCTACTCGTACAATGAACCACAGACTAAACGCTATTTCGCACACCCGGCTTTTGGAAACTATCCTGTAGTAGGTGTGAACTGGAAACAGGCCATGGCTTTCTGTCATTGGAGAACGCACCTGCAGAACAGTTATCTTGAAAAAAACAAGTTCGCAGTGGATGGGGATTACCGTTTGCCAAGTGAGGCAGAATGGGAGTACGCCGCCCGTGGTGGTTTAACCAATTCTATGTTCCCATGGGGTAACCCTTACCTGAGAAATAAGAAAGGTTGTTTGCTGGCCAACTTTAAACCAGGCCGTGGTAATTACGCGGAAGATGGTGGCTTCTACACGGTTCCGGTAAATGCTTACTGGCCCAATCAATATGGCCTGTTCAATATGTCGGGTAATGTGGCCGAGTGGACCGGTTCTTATTTTTACGAAGGCGCTTACAATTTCATAGCAGATATGAGTCCTGATCTTAGGTACGAGGCAAAAGATTCTGATCGTCCAAGGGAGAAGAGAAAAGTAGTACGTGGCGGAAGCTGGAAAGATGTTGCTTATTACCTGCAGGTAGGAACACGTAACTATGAATACCAGGATACAGCGAAATCTTATATCGGTTTCCGTTGTGTGATAGACTTATCACCCAGAATGAAAAAATAACAACATAGCCTGTACGCGTATTTCATTAAAACTTATTGATCAAAATATTACTGCTCCCGGGATATCGGGAGCAGTATAAGAACGTTAATTCAAAATCTAAAAAAAAGAAAAATGGCAGCTGCAATTCCTCCTAAAATTTCCAAATGGTTCGACGTGTTTGTATCTATTGCCGCAGCAGTAGTTATTTACGGCGCCTTGCAAAAACTGTTACACTCAGCTATCGCAGATTTCATGCTGAAAGTGGGTCTGACCGTTGAAGCTGTTATCTTTCTCGGATATGGTGTACTCTACCTTATCTACCCGGCCATAGATGACCATGAAGTGCATCTTCCGGGCGGTGCAAAAGCAAAAGGAAATACGGCTTTAGACAGCCTGGATAAAATGCTGGAAGAAGCCAATATCAACCAGGATGCAATGGCTAAACTGAGCGCCGGTTTCGCGCGTTTAAATACAAGTGTTGAACAGATAGCTGATATCAGCGATGTAGCGAAATCTACCGCGGCTTTTTCAGCCAAAGCCACAGAAGCTACAGCAGCATTATCAAGTGTGAAAGATGCTGCCAATAATGCCAGCGAATCACTGGCTGGTTTTCATGGTGTTTCTGAAAGTTCTAAGATGTTCCATGAGCAGATGCAGTCGATGAATAAGAACCTGTCTTCTTTAAATACTATTTATGAGCTGGAACTGCAGGAAGGTAATAACCACCTGAAAGCACTGAACCAGTTCTATGGCAAACTGAACGAAGCGTCTACCGCTATGGCGAGCAGTGCTGATGATGCAGTAAAAGCAAAAGAGCAGATCGCAGCATTGGCAAGCAACTTAGGTAAATTGAATAATCTCTACGGTAATATGCTTACCGCAATGCAGGGAAGATAAGAGCGGTTGTTACCGGTTAAAATCATTTTGAAAAACGAATGTTTTAAAAATATAAGCTAGAATGTCACTACCCAAGGAACCGCGGCAAAAGATGATCAACATTATGTACCTGGTGCTTACCGCACTGCTGGCACTGAATGTATCTGCCGAAATATTGAACGCGTTCAAAACAGTTGACCGCAGTTTAATGACTGCGAGTGGAATTGCAGAACAGAAGAACCAGGACATCTTTAATTCTTTCAAGAAAAAGATAGAAGATCCTAAAACAAAAGAAAAGGCGCTGATCTGGTTACCCCGCGCTGAAAAAGCGAAGGAATATGCTGATGCAGCCTATAATTATATTGAGGCGATCAAACTGGAACTTAAAAAAGAATCTGACCTCAAAACTGTAAATGGTGTGGAGGAATACAAAGAAGATGACCTTGAAGCATCAACCCGTTTGTTTATTTCCAATCCACCGGAAGGAAAGGCAAAAGGAAAAGAGTTCTTCGATAAACTCAAATCGTTTAAAGACAATCTTCTTGCGATCAACGATACCATCACAAAAGAAGTAGGCAAAGGGTTACCACTTGACCTGAGAATACCCAAGACAGAGATCATACCTAATAACGATGGAACAAAAATCGACTGGGCATATGGTTATTTTCATATGACGCCCACTATTGCCAGTATCACAATCCTGAGTAAGTTCCAGAATGATATCAGGAACAGTGAGGCGCAGGTGGTAGAAGCCTGTCATAAAAAAATTGGGGAAGTAGAGATCATTTATGATGAATTCAAAGCGCTTGCACAACCAAGTACACAATACGCAATGCCTGGCGAAGAGATCGTAATCACTGCAGGTATCGGTGCATTTAGTAAAGCGGCAAGACCAACGATCAGTATTGATGGTGCTAACGTGCCGCTGAATGCTGATGGTGCGGCAGAGTATAAAATAAAAGCAGGCGCAGCAGGTCTTTATTCTAAGAAAGTACATATCACTTATCAAAAACCGGATGGTACCACAGCATCGGTTGACAAAGAAGTAAAATATACTGTAGGTGTTCCTTCTGGCCTTGTTGTATCAACTGATAAAACAAGGGTATTCTACCAGGATCTTCAAAATCCTTTGAATGTAACCGGTGGCGGTGGCGGAGGAGATGAAAAAGTAAATATAACAGTAGAAGGCCCCGGTATTACAACCACCAAAGTGGCGCCCGGTCAATATATGGTTGTTCCCACAAAAACCGGGTTGGCAACTGTAACGGCATCGGATGGCAAGACAACACAAAAGATAACCATCCCTATTAAAAGGGTACCGGATCCTATAGCAACAGTGGGTGGTAAAGCTGGTGGTGGCAATATGGCTGCCAACGTATTCAGGGTACAGAGAGGTGTTGCTGCAGAGTTAAGAGACTTTGTATTTGAAGGAGTTAAATATGATGTGGTTTCCTTTACGATTGTTTGCACTGGTAAAGGGTTTGAAGAAAGTGGATTTGGTTATGAACCGGTAACTGGTCCTTATTTTAACGCTGCAGCCCAGTCACTGATGAAAAGATTACAGCCGGGATCGACGGTGATCATCGATGAGATTAAAGTAAATGGCCCGGGTGGAACCAGGTTATTGGATCAAAATATTTCGTTTACTCTTCAATAAATGTGTGTATGAAAAAGTTTTTTTCAGGCGGATTGTTTATAGTGCTTGCTGTTGCAGCCTTGCAGGTAAATGCGCAGAACTCTGGTTATGCGAGAGGCAAGACAACACCGAAAGACACTACGACAAAAAAACCGGCTACTACTACGCAGCCCAATAATAAGCCTGTCGGTAATCCGCCACCCACCACTACCAGTAATGCCACTGGTAATGTGACCCTTCGTTTCGATACCACCAGCGTGGGCGGTTTTGATCAAAAGCCCGAGATTTCTCTGCGTAATAATTATGCAGTAGACAGGAGCCAGGTAAAAGACAGGAAACCACTTGAATATGAGCATCTGCGTGATGATGATAACCTGTGGAGTGAATTTCTCTGGAGAGAGATAGATGCGCGTGAAAAAGCAAACCAAAGCTTCATGTATGCCGGTAAGGATGACAATGGCGACCAGCGCTTTTTCTCTATCATGCTGAATGCTATCAAGAATGACAGCGTAACTGCTTTCTCGGCCGATAATGACCGTTTTACCATACCACTTACCATGGACCAGGTGTTTACACAAACAGCCGGTGCTTATGATACGGTAGACGTACCGGACCCTGTTTCAGGTACTATTGAAAAAGTGATCACCAAGAGACCCAAGTTCAGTCCGGATTCTGTATATACTTTCCGCATTAAAGAACAGGTGATCTTCGATAAAGAAGCAAGCCGTTTGTTTACCAGGATCATCGGTATAGCGCCAATTGCCAAACAGGTGATCGGCGGTAAATCACAACCGCGTTTATTGTTCTGGATCTATTATCCTGACCTGCGTAAAACACTCGCAAAATCTGATGTATATAACCCTAAGAATTTTTCCAGTCGCATGACATGGGAAGAATTATTTGAGAGCCGGTACTTCACCAGTTACATCATCAAATCAAGCGCCAACAACCCAGGTGACAAATACCTGAGGGGAATGATCAATGATCCGCTGTTCAGATTGCTGGAAGGAGAGAACATTAAGACGAGAATTTTCAACTACGAGCAGGATCTTTGGCAGTATTAGAATTAAAATAAAATTAAATATCAATTAAAAAAGAGGCTTTTTAGCCTCTTTTTTAGTTATTATACTACAAGCGTGCAAATTAGTTGTCTATAGAATTGGAGATATCATTACAATTCGTATATTCGTAACGGTTTTTCATAGGATATTGGATTTTAAAACGGGGCTGGATTTTTATCCTGGCCCCTTTTTTTTTGAGCTACGAGCCAGTCGCCTATAATTTGGAGCAGAAAATAAAATCGCAAACAGCTGCCAGCTCATAGCTCACGGCTCAAAGCTCGCAGCCTATTGCTCAAACGCCTTCCTCAACAAAACCGCTTTCGCTTTCCCTACCACTATCGCCAGTTCCTCCTCAGTTTTCTCTTTGATCCTTTTTACCGATTTAAATTCCTTCAGTAACTGCTGGATCGTTTGCTCGCCGATGCCGCTGATCTGTTCGAGCTCGTTTTTAAACGTTCCTTTTGATCTTTTATTGCGATGGAATGTAATGCCGAAACGGTGTACTTCATCGCGGATACGTCTTACCAATTTCAGACTGTCGCTATCCCATGGAAGTTTAAACGATTCACTGTCGCCGGGAAAAAAAAGTTCTTCCTCGTTTTTTGCCAGGCCCACAACCGTGGTTTTACCAACCAACCCTAGCTCCGTAATACTCTCCATAGCCGCACTCAACTGCCCTTTACCGCCATCGATGATGATTAGCTTCGGAAGAGGTTGTTCCTCGGCAAGCACACGTTTATAGCGCCTGTAAACCACTTCTTTCATGGTGGCAAAATCGTTGATGCCTTCAACGGTCTTTACATTAAAGTGGCGGTAGTCGTTCTTGAACGGCATGCCATCCTTAAAACAAACCATCGCCGATACGGGATAACTACCCTGGAAATTCGAATTATCAAAACACTCGATATGATCGGGCACTTCCAATAGGTGCAGGTATTCCTGTAACTCGTACAATACTTTTTTCTTTTCCTTATCGGTCTTGCCTTCCAGATGAAGGGTTCTTTTCTTATTCAGTTCTTCTTTGAAATAAGTAACGTTCTTAACGGAAAGGTCCAGCAGCTTTTTCTTATCGCCCGCTTTGGGTATAGTGATCGTGATCTCCTTATCAGGATAATCAAGCACGAATGGAACAATGATTTCATTGGCGAGGCTGTTGAAAGAACTTCTCAACGTGCCTATCGCGAAGCTTAATACTTCTTCTTCCGTTTCTTCGAGCTTGGTCTCCAACGGTACGGTATGGGTTTGAACGATAGTGCCGTTCTGTACCATCAGGTAATTTACATAGGCCCAGCTATCTTCTTTCAATATAGAGAACACATCAATATTCGACAGGTGGCTGCTCACGATCACCGATCTTGCGCGGTAATTTTCAAGATGTTCTATTTTCTTCCGCACCAGTTCAGCTTTCTCGAAAGACATCCGTGCCGCATGCTCCTGCATCTCCGCTTTAAAATGATTGATCACCGAGCTAAGGTTTCCTTTCAATATATTTCGCACCTGCTGCAATCCTTCATGGTAGTCTTCTGCGGATTGTAATGCTTCGCAGGGCCCCTTACAATTTCCCAGGTGGTATTCAAGGCATACCTTGAATTTTCCTTTCTGAATATTCTGGTCGGTGAGGTTTAGTTTGCAGGTGCGTAACGGAACAAACTGTTTGATGAAACTGATCAGGTCGCGCACTTTCCCGGCTGAAGTAAAAGGGCCAAGGTATTCAGACCCGTCGTTGATCTTTTTTCTTGTGAGGAAGATTCGGGGAAAAGGCTCTTTTTTGATAACGATATAAGGATAGCTTTTATCGTCCTTTAAATTGATATTATAACGCGGCTGGTATTCTTTGATCAACGAATTTTCGAGCAGGAAAGCATCCTGTTCAGAATCCACGATCGTAAACTCGATGCGATGGATGCGTTGTACAAGCTCATGCGTTTTGTAAGTGGTAAATGTTTTCGAGAAATAAGAACCCACCCTTTTGCGCAACTCTTTTGCCTTGCCTACATACAATAACGTTCCGCCAGTATCATAATATTTATAGATACCGGGTTGGCCGGGAATGGTATGTGCTATTTTTTGAAATTGTTCTGAAGTCATGTCTCTTTAGCTGTTAGCCATCAGGTATTAGCTGTTAGCTTAGGCTTTTGTTAATACCTAACGCCTAACACCTATTTATCGTTCCAGTTAATATTTCTTTAGCTGTTAGCCATTAGGTATTAGCTGTTAGCTTAGGCTTTTGCTAATACCTAACGCCTAATGCCTAACACCTATTTATCGTTCCAGTTTATAAAATTTCGTTCATCCGAAGTATAGCCACCTTTCGAAGTAAGCGTCCTGTTCACCTGGAAACTTTTATTGGCTTTCCAGTTGCATTGTTCCCTCACCGTTGTATCGCCTTTGTTGTATTCTGAACGGATGAAGATGCGCTTGACAATATTTGTCTGTTCATCTAATAATACGTCAATGGCCTGCACTTCTGTTTTGCTATCGGTTGATTGGTAATTCAATGTAATACTGCCGGTACTATGGTCTTTAAAAGCAGATTCTTTGAATGCTGCTTTCTCTTTTGTAAAAGAAGCTTCCCTGTTTAAAAAGATTCCCGCCAGTGCGATAAATTGATCCTTGCTGATGGTAGCAGAATCTTTTTTTCCATCCTTAACTGTGATCTTATAAATCGGGAAATTGCGCAGGTCAACGTATCGAACCTGTTCATTTATAAAATCTTTTAGCGGGTAAAATTTAGCCGTATCCTCCGCTTTAACGGCAGGCTGTGTTTTCGGCGGTTCGTTGTTACAGGATGAAATGATCAGTATAAGAATAAAAAGGAAAAACGGCGCTATTTTCATGCAACAAAATTATCCAAAAGTTATAAGTTATAAGTAGTAAGTTTTAAGTAAAGCGATGCCCACTTACAACTTATAACTTAGTACTTAAAACTTTTCTTATTTGATCTGGTGTGTAAAGCCGAGGCGCACTCCATAATCCATCAGGTATTCTTTGATGGGATAGAGATTGGAATAGGTAGGCAAATGCTGGTACCTGATCTGCGGCCCGATCTGCCAGGAAGAAGCGCCTGACTTGTAAGTAAGGTTAAGACCAACACTTGTATTGATGTTCCATTTGCGGATAAAATCACTGCCTTCGGTATAATGTTTATAATCTGTAGAAAGCAGATAGGTATTATTGTTAAGCGTCATGGTAGGCTGTACAGACGCTTCTGTATTGATGCCAAAATGGTTGCCCTGTATCATATCCCATTGTACGCCGAGTGGAATAGATAACTGGTACACTTTATTGTCAAGCTGCGTTTTCTTATAACCCGTGTTGTTGTTATAGGGAGAGTAGAAACTGATCGTCTCAACGCCTTTGTAATTGATTAGCGATAAAGAAGCAAGGTCACTGGTGCGCGACTGGAAGGTTTCAATATAATACTGTCTCACATTCAACTGAACACCGGTTTTGAATTTTAACCTTCCGCTCATATTATATAACAGGGCGAAGCCAAGTTCAAAACCCATGGCTGGCCTGTGTCTTACCACATTGTTTACATCAGTTGAGTAATTGGAACTCAATGGTATGTTTTGTACAGATGCAGTGGCCACTGAAACAGTAGGCTGGATCACTTCTTTTACTTTTTCATCAGACAATCTCCTGTAACTGGTAGAGGGTGTAACGTAGAACTGGAAACCAAATTTTGAATTACGTGGTTTTGGTACGCTCTTTACATAGTCAAAATCTTTCAGGAATTCATCTACCGAAGAATGTGCCTCCGGTTTTTTCATTTGTTCAGCAACAGGTTCGCTGATCGTTTCCAATGGTATGGTGTTTGCAGAAACGTTTGCAATAGCTTCTTCAGGAACTGATGCATTGGTTGCTACTAAGGTATTCTGTAGCTCGGCAGGTGAAATGACTGCGCTGGCCGGAGTTTTATAAACCAACCTGCCTGCATGGTCGCTGCTGCTGATCGTTGTTTTTACCGGAACCGCAGCATCATCAATACTTGTGTTTCTTGTAACGATGGTTTCAACAGGCGCTTCTTCTTTCATGTTCGCAAAGGTCTCTGCCGTTAACTGCGCAGGTGCGATCTTCTGGAAATAATCATTCGAAGGTGCAGGTGTTTCGGCAACAGCATTATTATCTCCTGCAGCAACTGTTTTGTTCGGAGACCCTGCGGCGATCAATGCAGTCAATTGGCTGTCGGGATGATTATTCAGTAAAGTAGAAATGGTTAATGCGGTAATAATAAAGAGTGAAATAAAAGTGAGTGCGGGCCAGGCTCTATATCCATGCAATTCCGTACGTATATTCTTCCAGATATGGTCTGAAGGATACATCCGGTGCTGTTTTACCTCTTCCTGTAAAAACTGCTCGAGCTCGTCGTCCTGGTAAATCTTGTTATCCATATAAAAACGCAATCAAAAACGCTACTTATTCTTTAATGCAGCCAACCAGTTGAATTCTTCTTTCGGTTTTTCTATGATCTTCTTCCTGATGAGGATCATTTCCAACATTGCTTTCGACCTGGTGTATTGGCTGCGGCTGGTGCTTTCTTCAATATCAAGCATTTCGCCGATCTCTTTATGACTGTAACCCTCGAGTGCATACAGGTTAAGAACGGTCCTGTATCCCATGGGTAACAACCTGATGCATTCAATGATCTGCCTCGCCTGCATGATAGAAGGGATGGTCTCTTCTCTAACCTGCAATGAATTCGCATAAGCGAGGTCAACACTTTCGTTGAACTTTTTATGCTTCTTCAAAAAATTGATGCAGGTATGTACAATGATCCTCCTGATCCAACCTTCAAAGGCGCCTTTGTTCTGAAACGTATGTATCTGGGTAAATACTTTGATAAACCCTTCCTGTAACATATCTTCTGCATCTTCGCGGCTTTGCCCGAACCTATAACATACGCTTAGCATTTTAGGGCTATAGCGGTTATACAATTCGCGCTGCGCGGCGGCATCGTTATGTAAACAGCCGGTGATGATGGCTTGTTCCGTCATGAAGGGGGAATGTTTACCCTAAATATATGACATTAATCCCTTTCTAATGCTGCATTTCCCCATGAAAATTCTGTAGGAACGGGTGTTTCCACAGTTTGGAAGGGTAAACAGGCTATGAGATGTGAGCTATGAGCAGTGAGCCGGACCAAGCTCGCGGCTCATGGCTCATAGCTCACGGCTGTTTTTCCTGCCCCGGGCAACGGCAAGCCCTGCACCCGTATCTCCTTAACATCTCAGTAACACAAATATGGACAGAAGAGAATTTTTAAGATCCAATATCCATTCTTCTGCTCCATCCACCGGCCAAAATGTTGCCGTACCGCCACCGAATGGCGGGCTGACAGCTTATGCAGGTGCATGGACAGAGAATGAAGTTATCCATCTCCTCAAGCGAACAATGTTCGGGGCGAAAAAGACGGATATCGATTATTTCAAAACGCTGAGCTTCCAGCAATCGGTGGATGAGATCTTAAATCCCACAGCGCCACTTCCCGATGCACCTGTGAAAGAGTATGCTACTCCGGCCGGCGCCACAAATCCTGATACCAACATACCACTGGGCTCCAGCTGGGTACTTGATCCAAGCACAGATGGCACCGTAAATAATTTACGTATCGCTTCATTCAAAAAATGGTGGATGGGCGTGATGATCAACCAGGACAGGAGTATCCGTGAGAAGATGACACTTTTCTGGCACAACCATTTTGCTACCGAAACCAATGTGGTGGGTAATGCGCAGTTTGTGTATAGCCATCATTTGTTATTACGCACCTATGCATTAGGGAATTTCAAATCGTTAACGCGTGCCGTAACAATAGATCCGGCCATGTTGGTGTACCTGAATGGCGAAAAAAATACCAAGAGTGCTCCCGATGAAAACTATGGCCGTGAACTACAGGAATTATTCTGTTGCGGAAAAGGCCCCGATTCTTTGTATACTGAAGCAGATGTAAAAGCTGCTGCACAAGTGTTAACAGGTTGGAAGAACGATGCGATGACTCTTTCCCCAACTTTTGTAAGCACACGTCATGATGTGACGAACAAACAGTTCTCTGCTTTTTATAGTAATACAATTATACAGGGGAAGACCGGTCCTACCGCAGGTGATGAAGAACTGGATTCATTGCTGAACATGATATTCGCTACGGAGGAAGTTGCGAAATATATCTGCAGGAGGTTGTATCGTTGGTTTGTGTATTATGATATTGATGATACGGTGGAAGCCGCCATCATCACACCTCTCGCAAACATGTTGCGTACGAATAATTATGAGATCAATCCGATACTCGATACCCTCTTAAAAAGCGAACATTTTTTTGATGTACTCGCAAAAGGTTGTTTGATAAAAAGCCCTGTTGACCTGGTGGTAGGAACCTGCCGCGAACTCAATATCGCTTTTCAACCACCATCTGATTATATCTCCAATTATGGTTTGTATAGTTACCTGGCTACCTGGACGGCAAACATGCAACAGAACATCGGCGATCCGCCGGATGTAAGCGGGTGGAAAGCTTATTACCAAGCACCGCAGTTTTATGAAGTATGGATCAACAGTGACACGCTTCCCAAACGCAACCAGTTCACGGATATCATGACACAAACAGGGTATACATTCAATGGTAAAAAAATAATGATTGATGGTGCAGAGTTTGCAAAAACATTATCCAATCCCGGCGACCCGAATATATTGATCGATGATATCCTGAAAATTATTTACCGCATGGATATTTCTGCTGCATCTAAACTGCAGTTGAAAACAGATATTTTATTGGGCGGCCAGTCGAGCGATTATTACTGGACGGATGCATGGAATCTATTCATCACCAGCCCGGCGAATGTGGCCAACACAAACACGGTAAGGGCTCGCCTGCGCGACCTTTTGAAATATTTTATGGACCTGTCTGAATACCAACTAGCTTAAAACGTGCATGATGAAAAGAAGAGATTTTTTACGCAATACTTCTAAGGGTGTGTTACTGCCTTCTCTGCTGAGTGGTTTTTCGTTCCGCGCATTCAGTGCAGATTCTGCTATCATGAAATCATTGCTGTTGCCGGTAACAGAAACGGATCATGTATTCGTGATCATACAATTGAATGGCGGGAACGATGGATTGAATATGGTGGTACCGATCGAGAACTTCAATAATTATGCAAATGCAAGACAGAATATTTATATCCCCGAAAAATCATTGCTGGCGCTGAATGGTAAAGCGGGATTGCATCCGTCGATGGTTGGTATGAAAGCAATGTATGATAAGGGACAATTGAAAGTGGTACATTCTGTAGGTTATCCGCAACCCAGTTTCTCGCATTTCCGTGCAACCGATATATGGATGAGTGCAAGCGATAGCAACCAGGTTGTGAACAGCGGATGGGCAGGACGATATCTCAACTATGAATATCCCAATTTTCCCAATGGGTATCCCAATGCAACTATGACGGATCCGTTGGCAATACAGATCGGATCTGCCACTTCCTTAACCTTGCAGGGACCGGCGGTGAGTATGGGAATGAGTATCAGTAACACTAGTAATTTTTATAACCTTATAAATGGTATACAGGACCCCGCACCGGATACACCTGCGGGAAAAGAATTGAGCTTCATCCGGATGGTAGCACAGCAAACACAACAGTATGCAACGGTGATCAAAGATGCGGCAACCAAAACAGTGCAACAGGTAAGCTATCCCATAAAAAATTCTTTGGGTGACCAGTTAAAGATCGTTGCACGCTTGATCAAAGGCGGATTGAAAACAAGGATCTACATGGTGAACTATGGAGGATTTGATACACACTCTGCGCAGGTTGACAGTACCGATACCACCAAGGGAAGCCACGCGAATTTATTGATGAACGTGAGCGATGCGATCAAAGCATTCCAGGATGATCTTAAGTTTTTAGATATAGAAGACCGGGTAGTGGGTATGACCTTTTCAGAATTCGGCAGGCGTATCAAAAGCAATGGAAGTGAAGGCACTGATCATGGCTCTGCGGCGCCCTTATTTATTTTTGGTAAAAATGTATTGGGTGGTGTGCTTGGTGATACACCGGTACTTCCTGCAAATGCGACTGTAAATGATAATATTCCTTTTCAATATGATTTCCGCAGCGTGTATTCAACCATACTTTCCAATTGGTTATGCGTGAATGATCTTGATCTTGAACAGATCATGCTGAAGAATTTCCAGATATTGCCATTGGTAAATGGCGGCGGCTGCAAGAAAGCGGTAAATCTTTCGGGTGATCTTTTGATCAGCAATTATCCAAATCCATTTACAAGTTCAACTGTTATTACTTTTTCAACAGCCGGTGGCCATACACTTATTCAGATCATGGATACAACGGGCCGCGTGATCACGAACCTCACCGATAAAGAGTATACAGCCGGAACCTATACCGTTGTTTTCGACGGAAGCTATTTGCCAACCGGGGTATATTATGCCAGGCTGCAGAATCTTGCAACACAACAGGTGAGGGCGATGATAAAAACACGATAGCTATGAGCTGTGAGCTACGAGCCGCGAGCCGGCAAAGCTCACAGAGAGTTAAAAATACGTTGAGATGCCAAAGATCAACCCGGCAGTAGTTGCGGGGGGATTACCTAAAATATCCCGCTGTTTCTGAAAACGGTAGTTTAAGCGAAACACTGTTTGGGGTACGGGTCTGAAGCTGATGGCGGGCATGATGCTCCATAGATCATCAGCGATATTACCACCGGTCTGGCTGAATTTTCCAATATTCCAATCTACATATTCGAAGCGACAGGCAAGATTCAATACGGCGTCATCCCAACCCAGCATTCTTTTTTTGGAAATGGGTTGTATGATATCCATAAATCCACCTTTTTGTTTGTTGCCGAATTGTTGTGTGAAAGTAGAAGGTACATCTACAAATACCCAAGCCCATTCCCCCGTAATATATGTGTTGGTTTTTTTGATAGTGGTATTCATATCGATCGCGAAAATATCTACCCTTCTTTTTTTATCAATGATCAATCCATCATCTTTAAACTTGTTATAAGCGCCGCCCATATAGGATACACCGATCTCTCCGATCTTTGTATTTTTCAGTGCGAGTTTTGCTGTAAGCAAGGGTTCGCCGCTTGCGATCTCTTCAAAACGTTCTGCATTGTCTTTCGCAGCGGGGAGGAAGGTTTTGTTTTGACTGTTATCAATGATCGAATTATCAAAACTGCTGGTCAGGTAAAATTCATAACCGAACATCCAGTTGTTTCGATAATTTTTTCCATAGAGGCCAAAGCCTGAATTACTCCAGGTAGCGGGTAACATCTGCGTGGCAGCGATGGGCCGGTCGGTAAATTCCCATTTTGGGCCATCATGGTTTTGGTTGAATGCACCGATAGGATTTACGATCATACCGGCACGTAAATTCAGCATGGGATGAAATTCAAAATCTACAGCGGCAAATTCAACGGCAATCTCTTTTTCGGAAGGCTCGAATTCTATCTCTGATAAAAACTTTATTCGGTTAGAAACACTTGAAGAGATAAACAAACTTAAACGCCTGAATTGAAACTGGTGGCCTTCTGAAATACCATCTGTGCCAAGATGTTGCCAGTTACCCTCCACGTATCCACCTAATGAAACAGGTAGTTTGTCAAATTTCAATGCTGGCCTGTTATAGATCGCATCCATATTCAATGTTGGTCTGGAAGTATCTCTTTGTACCCTTTTTAAAAGTGTTGGGTCGATCTGTGCATTTGCATTCAATACGATAACACTGCAAATTAATATCGCAATATTTTTCATCATGCTTTTAAAGAGATTTCTAACTGGCCGTTATTGATGGTAATAGGAAAGCTCCTGAGTGATTTGTCGGCGGGCCCATTTTCAACAATTCCGTGATTGCTGAATTCGCTGCCATGTGCGGGGCATTGCAGTTTGTCTCCAAATACCTGTAATTCTGTCCCTTGGTGCGTGCACTTCATCAGTAACGCTTTATAAGTATTGTTATCAAAACGATAAATGCAGATCGGGTATTGGAGTTGCTCATTCTGAACAACGAGGTATTTTTTAAAATCTTTTCTGTTATTCTTCTGTATCTCAAAATGCTTTAGCGGAACGATCATATCAGAACCGGCAATGGAAGCGTTGATGATCTTTGTTGAACTACAGCTTTCCAGCATCGAAAGCATCAATCCCCCGCTGATACAACTGATACAACCTGTTGCAATAAATTTTCTCCTGTTCACTATTATAAACTTTTTAAAAACACAATGATCTTCTGTTTGTCTGTTTCCGTTAGTGCATTAAAACTATTCTTCGAATTCGTTCCTTCGCCGCCATGCATCTGTATCGCCTGTTCAATGCTTTTTGCCCTTCCATCATGCAATAAAAAATATTCTCCACCCTGTGAATTCGGTGATAATCCCAAACCCCATAAGGCAGGCGTTCTCCACGCACTTGTTTTTGCGGTGCCTTCTGTATACCCATCATCAAGCCCGGGCCCCATATCGTGTAATAAGAGATCGGTATAGGGTGAGATGATCTTGTTTGCCAATGCTGCAGTTGTTGAAGGGCCGGTTCTTAATTCGGGTTTGTGACAGCCGGAACAATTAATGGAGATAAAAAGTTGTTTTCCTGCAATAACATCTGCATCATTTTGATTTCTTTGAACAGGCGCTCTTAATGTTTCGAGGTAAAAAACCACATCATTAACGGTGTTGACAGAAATTTCCGGGCTAACATCAAGATGGGAATAAACATCTTTTGGTTCAAACACAGAACTAATACCCATATCCTGGTTGTACGCATTCACCGTTTGTTGCAAGAGATTGTATACACTTCCTTTTCTTCCAAAACGGCAGATGTATTTTCCGTTCCGGCTGACTGCATTCGGACGAACGATAGCATAGGAAGGAATATTGTTCCAGTTGGGTACGCCCCTAATTCCATCGCCGTTCGCATCATTGGGATCACTCATCGCAATGATATCCGCATCAGGTACCGATTCAAGAAAACCAAGGCCGGTATTGGCCGGCGGCAAAAATTTAGCGGATGTTGCACCGGCGGGTATTTGTTCAGGTATATGGCCGGGGATGGCGCGGTCCTGCAATTGCGGCCCGCCCTGTAACATGAATTTATTACCGGTGCTATCTGTTTGTCCGAATCGTATAAGCGTACTAAACGGATGCCCCTTGCCTTCTCCCAAATGACAACTGCCGCAGCTGGTGGCAACGAATATGGGGCCGAGGCCGGTGTTACTGGTAAAAACCTTGTCCGTAAATTCTGCATCACCGCGTAAATGCTGGGCATATTCGGCGTTGGTTAATCCTTCTACCGGCCCGTCGAGTGTTTGATCATCGGCAGGTAGGGCGGGCTCGAGCTTGGTGCAGGAAACAATCAGCCCGATAACAGCCAAGATCAAACCTGTTAGTACAAACGTTTTTTTCATTAGTCTGTGATCAAAATTTAGACAAACCTAAATTTTATTTTTGATAGACAAAATTAAAATTTTCGAGAAGACTGCTGAAGATACCCTATATGGGCATAGTGCGAGGCCCGGCAAAAAAAAAACGCCATCATAGTTGTATGATGACGCTGACAAAAGAAATAAATTCCAATTATCTCAATACCGGCAGAATGATCTTCGATTCATCCTGGTAGATCCGGATGGTAGCTTTCTGAAAATCTGCTTCTGTGGCTTTATAAATGTCAACGAATTTCTGCGGGTTCCTGTCTGCGAGTGGGAACCAGCTACTTTGTACCTGTATCATAATACGGTGGCCTTTTTTGAAAGTATGCGCCACATCAGGCATGGTATATTTTACCTGTGTTGGTTTATTCGGAACAAACGCCTCCGGTTTTTCAAAACTGTTGCGGAATTTTCCGCGCATGATATCTCCGCGAACAAGCATCTGGTAATTGTTCATCAGGTAAGAAGAACCTGGAGTGGCCGTTCGTGTTGTGTTACCCGGCGCCGCTGTTGCATATTTAAAATCATCAGGGAACACATCAATCAGTTTTACTACAAAATCAGCATCGGTTGTTGAGATACTTACTTTCAGATCGGCAGTCAACGGACCGGCGAGTGTAATATCCTCTGTCAATATTTCTGTTTGATATACCAGTACATCCGGTCTGCGTGCAGCAAAGCGTTGATCATCGGTCATATATTCCCTGGTTCGTCGGTAATGCACGTCTTCTGTATACGGAACGGGTTTGGCAGGGTCGCTGATGTATTCTGCATAAGAAGTTTTATCGCTGTTTTTTGTAAATGAAAGTTTGCCTTTGTTCTGCAGGTAGATCTCAGTAGGCTTCATAGCCGCCGGTGGCCAGATGGGTAACTGGTGCCAGGTATTTTCTCCCGTGAAAAAAATATTGGCCTCGTTGATCTTATCGATCGATCCTTTTCCTTTCAGATAATAATTAAAGAACGGCACTTCAATATTTTCGCCAAACCATTCGCTGGTGTTGCTCTCGAACTGCACATTGCCTAAATGCGTTCCATCACCGCTTGCCCACTGGCCATGGTACCAGGGCCCAATCACCAGTTTGTTATTATTTTTTGATTTGGATTCAATGGCTTTGTAAAGGTTCCATGCCCCAAAACAATCTTCAGCATCAAACAAACCACCCACTTCCAGCGTGGCAGTATTGGGAGATATATCTGCAACAAAATTTCTTGGGTTCCTTGCTTTCCACCAGGCATCGTAATTGGGATGGCTGTACAGGTCCTTCCAGAAAGCAATGCTATCGCCCATGTATTTGGCGAGGTTCTGCAATGTGCCCGTTCTCAAATAAAATTCATAACTATCCTGTGTTGGAAATGTAAAACCCGTTGGCCCTACCGTAGTAGGTTTGGGGCGCGGTTGTCCGAAACCTGTATAAAAAGGAAAAGCATCCATCATCATGAACGCGCCGTTGTGGTGAAAATCATCGCCGATAAACCAATCGGTAACAGGCGCCTGCGGACTCACTGCTTTTAGTGCTGGATGATTTGCCAATGCCGCCATGGTTGAGTAAAAACCCGGATAGGAGATCCCGAACACACCCAGTTTTCCATTGTTGTTGTCAATGTTTTTTACGAGCCAATCGATCGTATCATAGGTATCACTGGCCTCATCGGTATCCGTGCCTTTTTTATTGGGGTTATAAGGACGAACATCTACAAAGTTTCCTTCGCTCATCCATCTGCCGCGTACATCCTGGTACACCATGATATACCCTTCTTTCAGGTATTCTTTGTAATGGGCGCGGGTGGAATAATTGCGAAAGGCTTTTTCGCCGTATGGCGCGCAGGAGTAAGGCGTTCGGGTTAACAGGAAAGGATGTTTTTCGCTGTTTGTTTTTGGAATGTAAATGGAGGTAAAGAGTTTCACCCCGTCGCGCATGGGGATGTAGAGTTCTTTCTTAATGTAGTTAGCTGCGAGCCAGTCTGCATCATAAGTCTGCGCAAACGTGCATAGTGGCCATAGTAATACAGCCAGTAATAATTTTCTCATGTTGGTGTTTTTTAGAATGATGGATCGAAGCAAAAGGTACAGAAATATTTTTTTGTGATCGGCTGCCACAACAAACTAATTGAAAGCCGGTTTATAGCGGAGGAAATGGCATGCGGATGACGCGGATCAGGCAGATCTGTACGGATCGGATCTGTGTAAATCCGTTTGATCCGCGTCATCCGCGTGCCATTCTTTTTGTAAATTGCCCGTATGGATATATCGATCAATACCCCTGCACTGCTTTTCCCCGCCATCAGCCTGGTCATGCTGGCGTATACCAACCGTTTTCTTGCCTTGTCGAACCGTGTGAGAAGCTTGCATGATAAATACCAGAATCACGAACAGAAATTGATTATTCACGGCCAGATCCGTAACCTGCGTTACCGTTTAAAGCTGATCAAGAATATGCAGGCACTGGGTGTGGTCACATTTTTGAGTTGTATCCTTTGTATGTACCTGATCTATATTGAATCGATGACCGCAGCGAATGTTGTTTTCGCCATCAGCCTGTTTACTTTTTCCTGTTCGCTTGCATTGTCCTTGCTGGAAATTCAGCTCAGTACAAAGGCACTCGAGTTAGAGTTGAGTGATATGGAAGGGTTGGAGGATCCTTCGGTGATGGAGTATTTTAAGAAGAAGTTTGAAAAAGACTAGGGAATATTGAATGTTGATCAAGGAATGTTGAATGTTGAAATGAGGCGATAAATCTTAACTTTTAAAAATGAAAATACACTGCACAGGTTGGGAAATAGGAATAAAAAAGATTTCACTGACTATGTATTTAAAGAATACTTGTGGTTATTCATTAACCCAAGCTGCTGACATTAAGACAATGATACTTGATGAAATACCTGTTGATATTTATATCCCACCAAATGCAGATATTCATAAAATATTAAAGGAGTTACAGGAAATAGGAGTTAAATGTGAAATAATTGAGTCTAAAGTATAAACAACTATATTCGGGAATATTGAATGTTGAAGAGAATATATCAATAGCGGCGGTCCCACTTCAACATTCCTTGTTCAATATTCAACATTCAATATTCGTTTCATCCCATCGCCGCGATCGCCTTCCTCTCCCCAATCTGCTGCCTCCACATAGCATAATACAATCCTTTCTCAGTCAGCAATTCGTAATGACTTCCTGTTTCAACCACCTGCCCTTTTTCCAAAACATAAATTCTATCCGCATGCATAATGGTACTCAAGCGGTGCGCGATCATAACAGTGATCTGTTCTTTTTCTGCGGAGATGCGTTGTATGGTGTTGGTGATCTCTTCTTCGGTGATACTGTCCAATGAGGAAGTAGCCTCATCAAAGATCAATAAATGCGGGTGGCGTAATAAAGCTCGTGCAATGGATAAACGTTGTTTTTCTCCACCACTCAATTTCAATCCGCCTTCACCGATCATGGTATCTAAACCTTTGTCTGCTTTGGCTAATAGATTGTCACAACTTGCTTTGTGTAATGCTTCGCGAAGATCATCATCGTTAGCATCGGGATAAACGAATAATAAATTTTCGCGGATAGTGCCTGCGAAGAGCTGGGTATCCTGCGTTACAAAACCGATCTGGCCACGGAGTTCATCGAACATGATCTCGGTGCTATCAACCCCGTTGTAGCGGATATGTCCGTCCTGTGTATGGTATAACCCCACCAGCAATTTCATCAGCGTACTCTTTCCCGCGCCGCTGGGGCCAACGAATGCAATGCTTTCTCCCTGGCGAACATCAAAACTGATATTGTCCAACGCTTTGAACTGCGCGGTCTGGTGTTTAAAAGAAATGTTTTTGAAAGAAAGATTTTCTATCGCACCAATATGTGTTGGTTTTGCAGGCGTTGGCTCCGATGGTTTCTGCATCAGGTTATGAAAATTGTTGAGCGATGCTTCTGCTTCACGGTAAGACAGAATGATATTGCCTATTTCCTGTAAAGGGCCGAAGATGAAAAATGAATAAAAGGTCAATGTCATTACTTCACCCGCGGTTAATTTTCCCCCGAATACTAACCACAATAATGTGAACATGATCACCTGTCTCAAAAAATTCACAAAAGTTCCCTGTATAAAGCTGAGTGTGCGGATGCTTTTTACCTTTCTTAATTCGAGACCTAATATTTTATAGGTGTTCTTATTTAGTCTGTCAATTTCCTGCCCTGTTAATCCCAAACTTTTTACCAGTTCAATATTGCGCAGGCTTTCTGTAGTGCTTCCGGCAAGCATAGTCGTTTCTTTTACGATATTCTTCTGTATCACTTTGATCTTCTTGCTCAGGAAACTGGTTAAGAGCGATAAGAAAATAATACCCACCACATAGATCGGCATGATGGACCAATGCAAACGGAACGAATACACGGAAATGAAAACAATACCAACGACAATGCTGAACAACACATTGATGAAGGAGATGATGAAGCGCTCCGTATCCGTTCTCACCTTGGTTAAGATGGACAGTGTTTCACCACTTCGCTGGTCCTCAAATTCCTGGTAGGGAAGTTTCATGGAATGTCTCAATCCATCCGTAAATATTTTCGCCCCGAATTTTTGTACCACCACGTTGCTGAAATAATCCTGGAAAGCTTTGGCTATTCTGGAAACCATGGCCACACTCACGAGTATTCCAAGAAAACCCAGAACACCCCAGATGAACTGAGATTGGGTGCGTGTGCCTGTAACGATGAATTGTTTTTTATCTCCGAAATATCCTACATCATACGGGTGCATGGCGAATTTGTCCAATAATTTCCCAAAGAAATATGGATCCAGCATGGAGAAGGATTGGTTAACGGCAGCCAGTAACAGCGCCAGCCCTACCAACCATTTATAAGGAGCGAGGTATCTTAAAAGCAGTTTCATGCATATATTATTTAGTAAAGAAGATTATCAGTCAATTTCCGTACAATTTCCCGAAAAGTGACAAAGTTTCCGCTATCCCGACACTAATCTTGTCATTTATATGGCCACATCCTTATTTTTACGCCAAATAGAAGGGTCAATGAAACAGGTTCTGGTTGACATGCACAGGCTGAAATACAATCCCTTCAACGGGTTGTACAGTGTTTGCATCAACCTGGGAAAAGCGCTCGCCGCTATCCCGCTTCGGGATATGGAACTGCTATATTATCTTCCTAAAAAAGACTTTGGCATATTCGGACCTGAAGCAAAATACACGGAACATAAGTCGATCGACAAATACTACAAATTTGGTACCGGTAAATATGATCTCTGGCATGTAACCACACAGTTATCGTGGTACCGGCCCTTTAATAAACACACAAAAGTATTGTACACATTGTATGATTTCAGTTACCTGATAGAAGAGCCCGGTAACGTAGAAAGAAACAAACGTTTATTAAAACAAACGCAGGAGCGGATAGACCGGGCAGATTATATTACCGGCATTTCCCAATTCGCGATCGATGAGGCGAGAAAGCATTTGGATCTTGGTGATAAACCCGCGCAAGCTATTCAATTGGGTTGTACGGTTTCAACCTTTCCCGATTTTGATTCACCAAAGTACCGGCCGGCTAAACCTTTTTTATTTACGATCGGGTTAGTGCAGCCAAGGAAAAATTTTCATGTATTGCCGGCTTTGTTGGTAGGGAATGATTATGAATTGGTAATCGCTGGGTTGAACAATTATGAATATGGAAAAGAAGTAGAGGAAGCCGCGAAGAAATTTGGTGTGGCAGACCGCATTAAGTTGATCGGCCCCGCAACAGAAGAGGAAAAATACTGGTACTATAAAAATTGCGAAGCATTCCTGTTTCCTTCCTATGCCGAAGGGTTTGGATTGCCGGTGATAGAAGCAATGTATCATGGCAAACCGGTTTTTATTTCTGACAAAACAAGTTTGCCTGAAGTGGGCGGAGATGCTGCCTATTATTTCAGGAACTTTGAACCCGGATACATGCAACAGGTTTTTGCAGAAGGCATGCGTGATTATGCGTTGACCAACCCTTCTGAAAAAATAAAACAACAGGCTGCGAAGTTTAACTGGAACACCTGCGCTACAGAATACATCGATGTTTATAGAAAA
Organism: Bacteroidota bacterium; assembly: GCA_040388705.1. GTDB lineage: Bacteria > Bacteroidota > Bacteroidia > Chitinophagales > Chitinophagaceae > Sediminibacterium. The sequence goes on from JAZKBI010000001.1 coordinate 563,216, forward strand.
ATACTTAACTCTTAAAAAAAGCCCATGTCTTCTATTCCTAAATACATTCAACTGATCAAACACATCAGTAACTGGACACTGTATTTTAAACGAAAGCATGAGAAGGGATTAACAGCCAGGTATCGAACCAATGGTGCAAAGCTTGTTTTTGATGTTCCCCCAAAGTTTTATGAAGTATTTCGTGAAATATTTATGGAAGACTTTTACCGGATAGATGATCTGGTAAAACATTTGCCTGCAGAACCTACGATTATTGATATCGGGGGGAATGTGGGTTTTTTTTCTTTTTTACTTTCATCGAAAAAAAAAGGAGCCAAAATCTATGCGTTTGAACCGATGATTGAAAATGTGAAAGTATTCAACGATAATATCAAACTGAATGCGTCGTTGAGTGAGAAGATCTTGTTATTCAACCAGGCCGTAACCGGTAACAACAATGGTCATATTGATCTCTTCTTTGATAATGTTACAGACAATTCGGTGATCGCTTCTGTGGTGAAAGATTTTTCGGCACAGAATACACAGGTTAAAAAAGTGGCTGCCATTTCACTGGAAAGGATTTTTGAAGAGAACGATCTTTGGCGGGTAGACTTGCTCAAAGTAGATTGTGAGGGAAGTGAGTATCCCATATTTTATGATTCACCTGCGAGCCTGTTTGATAAGATACAAACCATTGCTATCGAATCTCATGAATTGGATCAGCAACAAAGAAACACAGCATGCCTGGTTACATTCCTGGAAGATAAAGGGTTTACTGTTGATCGTTTTATGGCAGAGAACAATTGTTATTATTTAAAAGCGTACCGGGAAAATTGAGTAAAAGTATATTATTGAGAAAGCTGTTAGCTATTAGGTGTTAGGCATTAGCATAGGCTTCCTAACAGCTAACACCTAATAGCTTAGCATTAAAACCATACACACTGCATGAATTTCATTTCGCGCTTTTTCGACAAACAAAAGGACCCGGAAGGTTTCAAGAGCAAGGTGTTTCTTGAGAAGATCAATCGTATTCAATTTCCGAAAGTGGCCGATAAAGCGGAATACCATTTTAAACATAGTGGTAATTGCGGCGATATTATTTATGCGATACCAACCATGCAGGCGATCGCAAAAGGCAGACCGATCCATTTGCATCTGAATATTGATCAGCATGCGAGTTATGGAAAAAGCCCGCACCCTTTGGGAAATGTGATGCTCAATAAAAAAATGGCAGATATGCTGCAGCCGCTTTTGTTGAAGCAGGTTAATTTTAAAACATGCGATATATGGACAGGCCAGGAAATAGATGTGGATCTGGATTACATAAGAAAATATCCTTTCCTCCTGAACAGAGGAAATATTGCACGTTGGTATTTTTTAGTGTTTGGAGCGTTTTATGATCTCGGTCAGCCCTGGTTACAGGTAACACCCGATACAGGGTTGAGCGATACGATACTTATAGCCCGCAGCCAGCGGTATCATGCCCCGGGTATTCAGTATGATTTTCTAAGAAAATATGAAAAGGTATATTTTATTGGAGTAGAAACAGAATTTGAAGAGATGCGACACTCCCTGCCAAATATCGAATACAAGCCTGTAAATGATTTTTTAGAAATGGCGCAGATGATTGCCGGGTGTAAGCTCTTTATTGGTAATCAATCCTTTCCCTATTCTCTTGCCGAAGCGATGAAGGTTAATCGTTTGCTCGAATGGTATTTTCAAACACCCAATGTAATTGTTGAGGGGAAAGATGGGTTTGATTTTTGTTTTCAGGAGAATTTCGAGAAATTAGTTAAAGAGAGATATCAGTAAGTTTTTTTCACGCAAAGGCGCCAAGGAGCAAAGGCGCAAAGAATCCTGTGAATCGGAAATGTTTTATGTCCGCAAACTTCGGTTTATGAAATTAGTTTTTATACTAATGCTCAAAGATATCCTTGGCGCCTTTGCTCCTTAGCGCCTTTGCGTGAAACCCTTCTACGGCAACAGGATATAATTATTAAAATCAAACGGCCTCTTTCCCGTTATCTTCTCATAGGTACGTTTGAACCTTTCTTTTAAAGTGATCCTGTTATACGAAAGATCGTAATCAAATTTCCAGTTCACGCGTTTGATGCGTTCCTGCATTACTGCCGGATGTGTGCCGGTAAATTTTTCCAGCAGGTCTATTTGTGAGTAGTCAAATTCACCGGTAAATGTTCTTTCTACTTCTTCGGTGTAGGAATCGCCGCCCCAATAATGGCCGAAATTTCTTGTTTTATCCATCATTTTTTCCGGTGGCCTTACCCAGCCATAATGATACATATAAGCAGCCAGCGCTTTTACTTTTAATTTCTGATCATCACCTTTTCTGAAACCCTGGGCATCGCGGTAAGAATAAATAGCAGGGCTATGCCTTACAATGCGGATCTCATTTCTGTACCAACGGGAGGAAGCGGCCACATAATCAAACGAACCATAAAAATGTTTGTATTTGAATAAGAGGCCGTCAACTTCTTTATGATCCTTCCAGCGCAACATGCCTTCTCTCACTGCATCATGGTATTGTTCGTGCAATACTTCATCTCCCTGGATATAAAAACACCAGTCCGTATCACCGGTGATGGCATGAAATGCTTTATTGGTTTCATCTGCCAATACAGCACCCCCTTCGCGAAGGTTGGGATCCCATACGGTATCGATGATCCGTATTTTATCCGAGCCGATACTGCTAATCAGCTCACGTGTCCCATCCGATGAATCGCCCACTGCAACGATCATCTCATCACACAAAGGCAGTATCGAACGGATGGCTTCCGCAACCGGGTAATCGAATTGAATGGCATTTTTAATGAAGGTAAAACCGCTCACTTTCATGGGGCAAAGATAGGGGCGTTTGTTGTTTGGGGTTTGTTGTTTGTGGTTCGTTGAAATTCGAATACGCTGATAAATTCCACGAACCCGGAATTCTAAAACGCAACTGGCTGGACTTGTGTCCTAACAAGACCAGCAAAAGCAGAGAGCGATAATATTTTTATTAACATTTACTCATGCCTCTCTAACTGTAAAATGCACGTATGCCTATGCGAAACGGTATTTGTGAGGACACAAAGACGGCCCAGGATTTCAACGAACCACAAACAACAAACCCCAAACCACAAACAGCGCAGCCCCGGTTTTCCACCCCTGTTAATAATAAGATGATTTACAAAAGCAATTCCGCTTACATATAATGCTTAAATTACAAAAACATCACTCTATGCGCTGGAGAAAATTTAATGGCGAAAACATCAATCTTCCGATCAAGGAAGCGGTAAAAGAAGCTATTCAACGGGAAAGAGCGAATGGCATTAAACTCAAAGTTTGTATCGGCACCGACAGCCAGGTAAAAGGCGAGGACACTGAATTTGCAACAGTGATCGTATTCCTGCGCGAACACAATGGTGGCTTTATGTACATCCACAATGAAAAGACCAAACAGAAATTCCATATCAAGGAACGTATGCTGGTAGAAGTAGCCAAAAGCATTGAAGTTGCTTACGAGCTATGCGATCTTTTTATTGAACACCAGGTTGATATGGAAGTGCATGCCGACATCAACACCAACCCGCAGTTCAAAAGCAACGATGCGTTGCGTGAAGCAATGGGTTATATTCTCGGAATGGGCTTTGCGTTTAAGGCCAAACCGGAAGCTTTTGCGAGTAGCTGTTGTGCGGATAAGGTAGTGAATTAGGGCAGCTATGAGCTTTGAGCTGCGAGCTGTGAGCCTGGTGGGTGCAAGTTTGAAGCTTCTATAAATTATGGGTGGATACAGAAGCCTTCCGGCGAACGCAGACCTGGCTCACAGCTCATGGCTCAAAGCTCACAGCTTGATCTCTCTGTTACAGCTTTCGATATACTCAAGAATCTCCTCCCTTCCCAATTTCTTTTCCGCGCTGGTTACAAAATGACGCGGTAAGAATTGCCATGATTCGAGGAGTTTATCTAAGAATGCTTTTACATTGCGTTCCACTACCGCCGGTTTTTCTTTATCGGATTTTGTAAATACGAGGCTGAACTTCACATCCCATTTATCTAACTGGTTTACAAATTCAATGTCGTTCTTTTGCGGAGAATGGCGGGCATCGATCAATACAAATACCTGTACCAAATTCTCTCTTTTACGCAGGTAGCCATTGATCATTTCTTCCCATCTTGCCCTTTCACTCTGCGAGCGTTTGGCATACCCATAGCCCGGCAGATCTACCAGGAACCATTTTGCCTTGAGGCCGCGTTCGCCAGAAGAACTTTCTATTTCAAAATGATTGATTAATTGCGTTTTACCGGGAGTGGCTGATGTTTTGGCAAGCCCTCTCTGTCCAGTAACCATATTGATTAGTGAAGATTTACCCACGTTGCTTCTGCCAATAAATGCATATTCCGGCCTGTCAGGTTTGGGGCATTGTGTTATTAAGGCGGAGGAGATAAGGTATTTGGCTGATTTGATAATCATGAGCTGGGTTTGGAGTTTTGGGTTTGGAGTTTGGAGTTTTGGGTTCCTGAAATGTAAAGCCGTCTGCGAATTTCAACGAACCCCAAACTCAAAACCCCAAACCCCAAACAAACTTATTTTCTTTTAATCACTAAACTATCCGCCGGGTAGGTTGCTTTGATACTATCTCTCAACACCTCGCACCAATTAAATAGTATTTCTTTTTCGTCCTTGGTTAATATCGCGTCTTTGTGGATGATGGTGTAGGAAGGCAAAGGCATGCCACCTTCTTTTACTTCTTTAATGCACTCTTCCAGTTTTTCATACTGACGCGATATGCGGTATTTGTCGAACTCATTAAAATTCAGATGGCGTTTGCCGTCTTTTATATGGCTCGACAGCCACCAGCTTACCGGTTGTACCTCGGCATACCAAGGATACCTTGTGCTGTTACTATGGCAATCGTTACATGCTTTGGCAAGGATCACTTTTACATTCGCAGGTACCACATAACTTTTAGAAATATCATTTGATATATCACTTGATGAATTCTTCGCAGGACGGAAAGCCTGCATAACCAAAAATATCACCAGCAATACAAGAAGAATTCTTTTGACAATTTTCATGCGTATCATTTAGAATTTTAAATTAACACATTTCCCGTCATTTCTTTGGGAATGGGTAATCCCATCATGGTTAATATGGTTGGTGCTATATCGCCGAGCTTCCCGGTTTTTACAGTGCCTTTCCATTCTTTATCGATAATAAAAAGCGGAACAGGATTCAGGCTATGCTGCGTATTGGGTGAGCCATCTTCATTGATCATATAATCTGCATTACCATGATCTGCGGTAAGAAAAACAGTATAACCATGTTCAAGTGCCGCTGTCACTACGCGGTTTACACAGGCATCCACTGTTTCGGCTGCTTTAACTACTGCATTGAAAACACCGGTATGTCCTACCATATCTGTATTGGCATAGTTGAGACAAATAAAATCAGCGCTTTCATTTTCAATTTCAGGAATGAGTTTGTCTGTGATGCCTACTGCGCTCATCTCAGGCTGAAGATCATAGGTTGCTACTTTGGGTGATGGAACCATAATGCGGCTCTCGCCTTCAAAAGGTTCTTCGCGGCCACCACTGAAAAAGAAAGTTACGTGCGGATATTTTTCTGTTTCGGCAATTCGGATCTGTTTCTTGCCATTGTTCGCGAGGATCTCGCCCAAAGTATTCGTGAGATTATCATTCTCGAATATCACATGCACATTCTGAAACTTATGATCATACATCGTCATGGTAGTATAATCGATATTGAGTTTGTGCATGTCGAAATCAGGATGATCAGCCTGCGTTAATACTTCTGTTATTTCGCGGCAACGGTCCGTTCTGAAATTGAAACAAAGCGCCACATCTCCATCTTTGATCAACGCAAGCGGTTGCTGCGCTTCATTCACAATAACGGTTGGTTTGATAAATTCATCCGTAACATTGGCAGCGTACGATTGCTCAATTGCGGCAACTGCGTCGGTTGCTTTGGCGCCCTCACCTTTTACCAGGCAGTCGTACGCGAGCTTAACTCTTTCCCAACGTTTGTCCCGGTCCATTGCATAGTATCGACCGCTTACTGAAGCGATCTTTCCTACGGAGCCGTTCATATGCTCCTGCAGTTCTTTTATAAAACCCAGACCGCTTTTCGGATCTGTGTCCCTGCCATCCGTAAACGCGTGAACATATACTTCGGTTAAACCTTCGCACTTGCAATCATCGCAGATTGCTTTGATATGATTAATATGCGAGTGCACGCCGCCATCACTCACCAGGCCCAGTAAATGCAATGGTTTGTTTGATGATTTTGCGAGGCGTATACAGGCTAACAAATGTTCATTGCTGGTTAATTCTCCTTTCCGGATTGAAACGTTGATCCTTTCCAGTTCCTGGTATACAATGCGGCCCGCACCCAGGTTCAGGTGACCTACTTCGCTGTTTCCCATTTGTCCGGCAGGTAAGCCTACATCCTCCCCACAGGTAACCAGGGTGGTATTAGGGTATTTTGAATACAAGGAACTGACGAACGGAACATTCGCATTCTGGATTGCGTCGGCTGATCTTACCTTACCCAGGCCCCAGCCATCCATAATAACTAATATTGCTTTCTTATTCATAGTATAAAATTACTGCATTTGCATTTGATGAATAGATGTTAACTTTAACCCAATACCCGCCAATGCCGAGTTTGGCATGTTTTTGGCATTTAGGGGGTAACAATCAGTATATGAAAAAGATATTCCTCTTAATGGGCTTGATGATCGGGTTGATGTCATTCAGTCCGCAGAACGACCCCGCAGCGATCGCCAATGCGTTAAAAACCGCAGATGGTGACAGGGTAAGCGCATTTTTTGACGATTATGTAGATATTAAGCTCCTCGAAAAGCCCGAAGTAAAAAACATGGGCCGTAACCAGGCCGCGATAACGTTAAAAACCTTTTTTTCTGAAAATGGGATCAAGGGTTTTGAAACCACTTCTCAAAGGGAGATGTCAGGTACCATGTACCTTACCGGTAAACTGGTAAATAGTGCCAAGGGATATAATATTACGATCATGATGAAAGCGAAAGACGGTAAATGGCAGATCATTACCCTGCGTATCAGTTAAAGTATCGTTCAATGAATTGAAAGGCTGTTTCGTGAGAGACGGCCTTTTTTATTTTAGACAAGGATGGCACGCCGATGACGCGGATCGAGCGGATTTACACTGATTTAGATCTTATATCCGCGAACATCCGTTAGAACCGTGTCATCCGTGTGCTATTTTTTCTTCATTACATTTGCCAAATGAAATCTTTCGATGAACGTCTGCATCATTTAATTACCGAAGCGCTGCAGGAAGATGTAGGTGATGGAGATCATTCTACGCTCAGCAGCATTCCGCCTGACAGAAGAGGTAAGGCTGTGTTAAAGATCAAACAGGATGGCGTATTGGCGGGAATGGAAGTGGCTGAAAAGATCTTCCGGTTCAAAGAATCCGGTATCGTGTTCACCCCGTTTAAAAAAGATGGTGATATTGTATCCAACGGAGAAAAAGCATTTGAAGTTGAAGCATCGGTACACACCATTTTAACCTGCGAACGCCTTGTGCTGAATTGTATGCAGAGAATGAGCGGTATTGCCACGCTTACCCATCGTTATACGGAAAAGCTAAAAGGATACCATACGCGTTTACTTGATACCCGAAAGACCACACCCAATTTCCGTTTATTAGAAAAAGAAGCGGTGCGTATTGGCGGCGGCTTGAATCATCGATTTGGTTTGTATGATATGATCATGCTGAAAGACAACCATATTGATTACTGCGGTGGGATAGAACAGGCGATCGATGCAGCATATAGTTACACTCAAAAATTAGCACATCCATTAAAAATAGAAGTAGAAACAAGAACCCTGGAAGATGTGAAAAAAGTATGCGATACCGCCAAAGGAAAAGTATTTCGCATTATGCTTGATAACTTTACACCTGAAAAAATTTCGGAGGCATTAAAGATCATCAATGGTGAGTTTGAAACGGAAGCAAGTGGCGGTATTAATCTTGAGACGATAGAAGCCTATGCAGCAACGGGTGTTGATTATGTGAGTGTAGGAGGTTTGATACACCAGGCGCAAAGTATTGACCTGAGTTTGAAAGCTAGCATTGAATAGTGTAATACAAACAACAATTCTCTGTGAAACTCTGTGTATTCTGTGTCTCTGTGGTGAAGCCTTCGCTTCGATCCTTTTTTCACCACAGAGGCACAGATGACACAGAATTTCACAGAGGAAAGCTGATAATACACAGATATTTATAATTTTTATCTCTGCTTGATCATGAGTAAGAAAAATAAACCGGATGCACGCGGATTTGTTTTCAGCACCGATCCTTCTTTTCGTTTCGAGGAAGAAGAACAACTTGCGCAGGAAACACTTGCCCCCGCACAACAGAAATTGCGGGTTCGTTTGGATACGAAGCAACGAGCTGGTAAGGCCGTTACACTTGTAACAGGGTTTATTGGCAAAGAAGAAGACCTTGAGGACCTCGGAAAAAAACTAAAGAATTTCTGTGGAACCGGTGGCAGTGTAAAAGATGGTGAAGCTATTATCCAGGGCGATCAGCGCGATAAAGTGTTGCATTGGTTACTGAAGAATGGATATGCTGCCACAAAAAAGATCTGATCAATATTCATCGATACGATCTTTTCCTGCTCTCATTTTGTTTGCGATCTCTTCGTACTCGGTAGCAGGTATTTTTCTCGCTTTGGTATATTGCAAAGCTTTGTCTTCCCAGGCGATCGCTTCCTTTTTATTACCTGTGCTGTATAATAACCGTGCATAGGTATCCATAACGGCCGGATTCTCAGAAAACTCATTGGCACGTTTGGCCCATGCAAGGGCCTTGGTTGTATAAAGAGGATCGTGTGTGAAAGTGTATATCGTCCATGAACCGCTGTTCAGCTCATTTGTGTAACTCTGCGCAATAGGTATAAAGACGCCAGTGGGTACAGGCCCTGTGCCGCTAACATATGCCATCACTGCTGTTTCGATACGTGCTGCATCTGGCGGAGGTGTCAGCGTTCTTTGCGGGACTTCGCTTTTCCTGATTGAATCGATATGCTGCACAGAGTCCACACTTATTGTCATCAGGTATTGATCATAATACCTCACGGAACCCACCAGGAAATTAGCTGTGTCTTTAACACCCCTGAAATAATCGATCATAAACCTGTCATGCACCTTGCGCGCAACTATTTTTTCTGTGTAGGTACCTGAAAACATATTAGCGACTCTTTCTGCGTACATCCTATTCTTTTCTTTGATCGCCTTAGTTCTTGATTTTGAGACCATCCTGTTGTTGATGCTTACCCGTTTTGGCTGGCTCATCATAAACCAGGCATCCCTGAAATTCTGGGAATTTTTGTACATGTATTGATATACCTTAGAATCAAACACCGGCGCCTGTTCGGCAAGGAACTGGATAAAGCTTAAGGAGGTCGCTGAATCCTGCGGTGCCAGGCTCAGCATTTCTTCTGTTAGAAGATCATGCTCAAGCCCTGCTTCTGCTTTTTTCTTTACGAGCCTGTATAAAAGTTCAAATTCTCTTTTGCCGCTGTTATAATCTTTCACTAACTCCTTGAATTCTGTATCCGGGCGTTCTTTTTTAGTCAGCGCCTTATTTAACTGGTCAACATAGGCCATATATGAAGTACTGCTGGCTGTAAATCTTTGCAGTAAACTGCCGTCGTACTCAAGAAATAAAATAGCCATCGAATTGTTGGTGGAATATATCGAATCGATCATTGCATATTCTTTTGAAGACCGGTTGATCTTCATAGCAATACAATTACTATTCACCGAACGCGAAAGAACCGGGTTTATAAATGATTGGGTGGTCATTTCATTGCACTGTTTGCAATCAGCTGACTCGATCACGATCATAACAATTTTATCGGAAGCCTTTGCCTGCCGGAATGCTTCCTGCAAAGACATGTCGTTAAAAAGAACCTGCGACTGGCCCGCAACGATCAGCAATAAACAAAAAGCAAACGTTGCAAATAATCTTTTTCTCATAATGATCATCCTTTAAAGTCAATTTTCCTGTGGGTTCCGTCACAGTAAGGTTTCCTTGCTGATGCGCCGCAACGGCATAGAGCCGTCACACCTTTTTTTATTTCTTCTTCGCCATTGCTATGCGTAATGCGGCAATCAGTATTTACCAGTATGGGACCATTGGGGGTGATCTCTATATTCATGATCTCTGCCGATTCGCTAACCACGCCGGGTTGCGTTGTGTTGGCAGAAGCATCTTCATTGTTCATAAAATAACTCAAAGCGCCGCTGGGGCATTTCCGAACCTGTTCAATAATTCTCTCTGTGGATCCGCCATCCATATTAACCCAGGGCCTTTTGAAAGGATCGAATACTTCGCGCAGTTCTGTCCAGCAGATCTTGCTGTGGATGCAGGTATCGGGTTTCCACACAACCGTTACTTCTCCGTTGGTATATTTCAGGGTTTTGATGGACATGGATGATTGCTAATGATACTTCAATATATGAATTTAACCGAATGTAAATAAATGCCTTTTATAGAGCACCGATAGTATACTATCGTCAATACCCTTTTTTCCAGGAGGTAATTTAGTTAATAATGCGAACCTGCCCTTGTCGGCAGGCAGGTCAAAGATTGAAATTGAATATCAGAACGATTGCAGAGGCGTATCCTCGATACATATTGTAGCAACGGATTTTAATCCGTTGAACAAAAAAATAACAAATTCCATGAGAACCGTAGGTTCGGTCAATATATGCATCGTGCCTACGGCACTCTCGGACTATGTTAAATTACAAACAACGGATTAAAATCCGTTGCTACAAAATGAACCGAGCCGATGGCTCTACTCAATCATCGACCTGTTTGCCAACAAGGGCAGGTTCGCATTAATAATCTATTTCCAGTTTCAACCTCTCTTTCAACTCTTTAACAAGGGGGAATTGCTTTGCAATATGCTCAAACTTCTCTTTGCTATTCAGCCGCATATGCACGGGTACGTCTTCGCGAACACTCGCTTCTACCAGCACATCGAACACGATCGCGCGGTTATTAAATGTAGTGTGGAGATGATCGATCAACATCATCCTTTCCTGTTCCACAAATTTTTGCGAGGTAAGTGCTGAAACCGTGATCGTGAAACGGATATCATTTTCGATCACCAGCCTGGCCGTTTTAAAAGTTCCGGCCGATGAATGTTTTAACTGTTTCTCGAGCTGAATGGTGTATTCGTTCCAGCATTCCGTTAAACGGTCCATCGTTAATATTTCTGCTTCCTTTACTTCTTCAATGGCATATTTATCACCGGCTTTTTCGCGAAGCACATCGAGCAGGCTTTTCTTTGAGCCATTCTCGTTTACCGGAACGGTTCTGGTTACAGGCCTTGCCGTAACGGTTTGTGTTTGCATTACCGGTGCTGCAGTTTGTGCAGGCCTTGCAACTACTGGCTGTTTTTGTTCTATGTATAATTTTGCTTCCGGTGTTTTTGCAGGGGCAGGTTGAAATTGTACCGGCGTAACAGATTTTGTGCGGAAGGCTACCGGTCCGTCAATTCGTTTTTTTTTAACTACCTGGCCATTTTCCATGGAGAGATCAATGGCTTGCTGCAGGAAATTTAGTTTGATCAGCGTGAGTTCAACATGCAATCTTTTATTGCGAGCCATTTTATAATTGATCTCGGCCTCGTTCAGAATATTCAATGCACTCACGAGATAGGAGACGCCTGTTTTAGCGGCAACAGAAATATATTTATCCTGCATGCCTTCCACTACTTCTAATAATGCAGCAGATTTTACATCCTTACATACCAAAACATTCCGGATGAATTCTGCAAAGCCGTTTATTACCAGGTCGCCTTCAAAACCTTTGCGGTTGATCTCATCAAACAATAACATCGCCCCCGCCATATCCTGCTGCTGCATGGAATCGAGCATCTTGAAATAATAATCCTCATCAAGAATATTCAGGTGCTCCAGCGTATTCTGGTAAGTGACTGTTCCATTGGTAAAGCTTACGATCTTATCGAGTATGCTCAACGAATCACGCATACACCCCTCGCTTTTCTGCGCGATCACCTGTAACGCGGCTTTCTCTGCTTTGATCTCTTCTTTGTCAACAATCTCCTGTAAATGAATAACTGTGTCGTTATTGGTGATCCGTTTAAAATCAAAGATCTGGCAACGACTTAATATGGTTGGAAGGATCTTATGTTTTTCCGTAGTCGCCAAAATAAAAATGGCATACGAAGGTGGCTCTTCCAGTGTTTTCAAAAATGCATTGAAGGCGCTGGCGCTGAGCATGTGTACCTCATCTACAATATATACTTTGTATTTCCCCGCCTGTGGCGCAAAACGAACTTGCTCTACCAGCGAACGGATATCATCCACCGAATTGTTACTGGCAGCATCCAGCTCATGTATATTCAATGAAGTGCCGGCATCAAACGAAACACAACTGTTGCAGACATTACACGCTTCTCCTTCGGGTGTCTGGTTAGTACAGTTAATGGTTTTGGCAAGGATCCTCGCGCAGGTTGTTTTACCCACACCCCTCGGCCCGCAAAATAAAAATGCATGCGCCAGTTGGTTATTCCTGATCGCATTCTTTAGTGTAGTTGTGATATGCAACTGCCCCACCACCGTATTAAAATTCTGTGGCCTGTATTTCCTTGCTGAAACGATGAACTTGTTCTCCATAGCGAGCTTGCAAGATAGGAATTAGGCGGTAGCTAATGGCTGATTGCTCATAGCTTCTTGCCAATGTGAATAATTTCTGAGGGCAGCCGTGAGCTATGAGCTGTGAGCTGTGAGCCCGGCCTGATTTTGTTAATATAAGTAGCGCTTCGAATGCGCAGGGCAAAGCTCATAGCTCATGGCTCAAAGCTCATAGCTGGCTTTCCGCGCAGCTATTTATACTCCATCTCCGGGTGCTTCTCAAACGCCTTATCCCTGTCAAATAAGTATCGGAACGTGATCATCCGGCGGCTTTGTACGCCGTTGAGGCTTTTATAGATATTGATCATTTTCGGGTTCCATTCTCCGGCCCAGCCCATTTCGTATTGCGTGTACCAGCCTTTGTTCTGTACCAGCAGGCCGCATTCGTAGATCATAAAACTATCGATACCCAGGGCCTGGTATTTGGGAACTACGCCAAAGGCGAGACCGGTGAGGCGTTTATTGTAGCCTGTTTTTTTCATCCACAACAAACGCAATTTTTCCAGCAAACCGAATTTGCCGTTAAAATGTTTGAAGTATTGGTTCACATCAGGTATGTTGATGAACATGGCAATCGGCTCTTCCTTGTAATAGGCAAACCAAACCAGGCGTTCATCCATAATGGGTTTCATGGTTTTGAATAATTTGATCACCGATTCTTTGGTGATCTCTTTTGCTTCGCCATGCTGCGCCCAGGCTGCATTATATACCGTGGCAAAATCGCCTGCATATTTTTCCAGGTGTTTCAGGTCAACATGTTTTGCCAGGTATCCAGGCTTAGCCTTGAATTTTGCATGCCGTTCAGGAAAACGCGGCGGCAGCGGATCATCCACTTTCATGGAGTAGTAATACTGGTTATAATAATTCTGAAAACCGTAGTTGTTAAACAAATTTTCATAATAGGTTGGGTTGAACGACATGCCGTACATCGGCTCATCATCAAATCCCTCTACCATCAAACCCCACCATTTATCGCGGTCGCCGAAATTGATCGGGCCATCCATGGCTTCCATGCCCTTGCTTTGCAGCCATTCTTTGGCCGTATCAAATAATACATTGGCCAGGGCCTGGTCGTTTATGCAATCAAAAAAACCAATGCCACCTGTTTTAAAATCCGTTCCCTTATTAATATATTTTGAATTGGTGAATGCGGCAATACGGCCAATCAGTTCGCCATCATCATCCATGGCTACCCATCGTTTCGTTTCGCCGTATTTGTAATTTTTATTTTTGGCAGGATCAAATACATCATTCACTTCATTATCCAACGGGCGGATATAACAGGGATTGCTTTTATTAAGCAAAGCATTCACCGTTAAAAAATCTTTCGCGGTTTGTTTGTCGGTTACTCCTACTATCTGCATGCAAACACTGTTTTTACAAATGTACTATTTTGAAAATTTTAATGGCACACGGATGACGCGGATTAAACTGATTTTCACGGATAAATTAAATAAATCCGTCAATATCCGCCTAATCCGCGTCATCCGTGTGCCATTCATCGCCAAGATCAATTGCTAAACAATTTCTCACTCATCTTCTCATCATGCCCATAAATATCTTTTCTGAAATTGAGAAGTCCATCTTTATCCACCCACGCCGTAAAATAAACAAGAAACACCGGCACCGATTTTTTCACTGTTACCCATTTTTCTTTGGTAAGATGCATGGCTGCCTCAATACTTTCACTGTTCCACGATGAATCGAACCGGAGCATATATTCTGCAAATCTTTTGGGCTCACCCAACCTGATGCAACCGTGACTTAAATCCCTGCTTGATTGCGAGAACAGAGTTCTGTTCGGCGTATCATGAAAATAAATATTGTAGTTGTTCGGGAACAGGAATTTTACAAGACCCAATGAATTGGCGCCTCCCGGTTTTTGCCTTACGATGGGCGTCTTGCCACTGTAGCCTGTGATCTCCATATTGCTTTTCGCGATATAATTTGGATTCTTTTTCATACTCGGCATGATCTCATTTTTCACAATACTTTCCGGAACATTCCAATACGGACTGAATACAACATATTTCAGGTTACCCGTAAAGATCACAGTATTGTTCACTGCTGATCCTACGATCACATTCATATCAAACATCAACCGCCCGCTATCATACACATGCATTTTGTATTCGGGAATATTTACCAAAATATAATTGGTGTCTTTTTCCGCAGGCATCCAGCGAACTCTTTCCATATTCACCAATAACTGGCGGATTCGTTTTGAAAGGGGAACATTCAGTTCCGCGATCATTTTATTTCCGATCGCACCATCAATGCTTAACCCCATTCTTCTTTGAAAATGTTTTACAGCATCGAGCATGGTTGAATCAAATTTGGCGCTGCTATCGCCGGGTTCCATATCTCCAAATACCTGCAGCCTTTGTTTGATCTGTGTAATGCGGTAAGTAGAATCTCCCTTCTTGATCGGCTTGGCCACAGCCGTGATCGTATCAGTAAAATCCTGTTTTTGCAATGATAAATATTTGGATAGCTGCTCCTGTAATTTCTTATACTGCGAGTTGAGCGGCGCGTATTGATCCGTTTCTGTGACTTTTGATTTTAAAGTAGAATCAAGCAGCGCCGTCAGGTCGATCTTTTTTCTTGGGATGAACCAGCCGAGCTGTGCCGCATCAATATCACTTCCCTTATACATTTTGGCGGCGTATTGAAAGAATTGTCCTGTCAGTAACAGTTCGGTTTGTATCACCCTTGGATCATTCAACGACTGTTTAATATTTTGCGCGCCTAAAGAATCTGTCAGTGGTTGCAGCGAAGCATTAAAAATTGAACTGTCCGCAAACTCCGTGATATAATTGTTTTGCAGGTTGATGAAGTTCTGCGCTTGTTCCGCTAAACCTGAAGTATCGAACCATGCATATTGATAATTTCTGTGGCTGTAAAAATCTTTTAGCTGGTCAGAGAAGGGTTCGTACTGCGGGTTCTGAGTCAGGAATGCATCAATATGCGAACTATCGAAAAATAAACTATTGAAGGAAGTTTTTTTGTTGATGGTTGTATCGCGGGTAACAACTTTTTTGCTTTTGAAATATTTGCAGGAACTGATACATATTAATAATAGGAAGCAAGCGAATAAACTTTTTCTCATGGTATAATGAATATACAGATTTTTTTTACACAGAGAAGTTGGTAGAGGCGTAGCCTCGATAAATATTGTAGCAACGGATTTTAATCCGTTGTTACAATGTGGTTTTGAAAAACGGAGTGCCGTAGGCACGGCCCATATTAAATGGATCGTGCCTACGGCACTCCGTTTCCTCCGTTATATTCTTTTCCAACGGCTTTAAATCCGTTGCTATGATATGGGCCGAGGCTACGACACTATTCTAAAGGCTCATCGAATCCTTCATGCATAACAAACATACCTTTTCCACTTCCAAACTTTGCCTTGTTGGAAGGAGAAGGGGTACACTGATTTGATTTAGCGATAAGTAAATCAACAAAATCTGATACTTCATTTTTATGGTCTTCTGAAAGCATCAACAACTTATGATAGAGAAGAAAGGTATCCATAATTTTCTGTAGATAAAATTAGTGAAAAAAGAAAAACTTGATAAGAACCCAACATATTGTCAGGTCTAAGAGAAATCTTAATAATCCATTTGCAGTTACGCAACATGCCCCATCGGGGTAACCGCTTTGTAGCAGAAAGCCAGCGATTACGGTATGCCCTGTAAGGGCTACCCTTAGGTGCTAGCCATATTGATTTAATTTCGAAAAATGCGAGGGTTGCCCCGATGGGGCATTGGATGCCCATCACCGAATAAGTGCTACAAAGCGGTTATGCCTATGGCATATAAAACGATTATCGAAATTTTAGATGATCAAAAGGTTACCCGTTCATCAATAAAGTTGCCCCAACCACCCCGGCGGTTTCAGCCCGCAACCTGGTTTCACCCAAACTAACCGGCAGGTAATTATTTTCGAGCGCAAGTTCAATTTCTTCCGTAGAAAAATCACCCTCAGGACCAATAAGTATTTGTGTTTCGTTTGATGAAGGTAGATCCTTAATAAACTGCTTCTTATCCTCCTCGCAGTGCGCAATAAGTTTTTGTTGATACGCAGATCGTGTTACCAATTCATCATATCCAACCGGCTCATGTAAAACCGGCAACCATGCCTGCTGGCTCTGTAACATGGCAGCTATCAAAATACCATTCATTCTATCATAACGGAAACGTGAATGTTCTGTATGATCACTGATCAATGGCTGGATCTCACTTACACCTATCTCCGTTGCCTTTTCTAAGAACCATTCAAAACGACTGGCATTTTTAAGCAAGGAAATGGCGATGCTTATTTTTTTATTTGATGGAGGAATATCTGTTTGTTCTTCTATCAACACAACCGTTTTCTTCTTGTCTTCACTCACAATACTTGCTTTGTACAAACTTCCTTTCCCATCTGTGAGTTGAAGTTGCGCACCAATTTTCATGCGTAATACCTGGGTGCAATGTTTGCTGGTTTCTTCACTGAGGGTGAAGTGGGAGGAGGTGGGTGGTATTTGGGGTTCGTAGAAAAAAGGCAACGACATTCTGCTTAGTATTTTTTGAAACACATTGGAACATAGTTTAAAACAAAGGCACATAGTTTCGTCTATGCGCCCTTCTCTTTTCCTGTGTTCCTATGTGTTTAATTTCTTACAAATTAAAACGGCGCATCATTCTCAAACCCCTCATCAAAATCCCCACCATTCATCTTACTTCCTTTCTGAATAAAAAGTTTACCTGCATCACCTGCACCGCCTGCTGCCGGAGTGGTTGGCGGTCCAACAGGTTTCCAGTTACTTCCTAATCCTGGTATGCCGCCATCGCCTTCCCATTCTTCAAATTTCTGAATATCTAATTTCGCACGGAGCTTAATGGTTTCGAGGGAACCGTTACGGTGTTTGGCAATACGGATATGCGTTTCGCCATGTGTGCTTTCGCCGTGTTCGTTGTTCATCACTTCGTAATACTCCGGACGGTAAATGAACATGACCATATCGGCATCCTGCTCAATCGCACCCGATTCACGGAGATCACTCAACTGCGGCATCTTGCTTTCTTTCCTGGTTTCCACCGCACGGCTTAACTGGCTCAATGCAATAATGGGAACGTTCAGTTCTTTGGCAAGCGCCTTTAAGTTTCTTGAAATATTACTGATCTCCTGCTCACGGTTGCTCCCCCTGTCGCCGGTACCACTCATCAACTGCAGATAGTCAATGATGATGATGCCTACATTATGTTTGTTTACCAGTCTTCTTGCTTTTGCACGAAACTCGAAAATGTTCAGTGCTGCTGTATCATCAATAAATATCGGCGCCACTTCTAATTTCTTAATACCCTTGCTCAGCAATTGCTCGTACTCGTAATTTTCTAATTTACCGCGGCTGATCTTTTCCATTTTGATCTCGCTCTCCGCACTTAAAATACGCTGCACCAATTGTGATGCACTCATCTCCAATGAAAAGAAACCAACTGGCACCGGTTTGGTCGGATGCAAGGCAGAGTTCCTCGCAAGGTTCAATGCAAATGCCGTCTTACCTACCGAAGGACGTGCGGCCAGAATGATCAGATCCGTTGGCTGCCATCCATACGTAACGCGGTCCAATGTTGGGAAGCCGCTTGGTACGCCTGAAATATCTTCTGTCTTGGTTCTTAATTCATCAATCCGGTTAATGGTCTTCGCCAAAACATTTCCTATATCATCAAAATTCTTCTTCAGGTAATTGTTGGTGATGTTGAACATCTTGGTCTCACTCTCATCCAACAAATCGAATACATCGGTGCTGTCTTCATACGCATCGCCAATAATTTCACCGCTGATGCGGATCAGTTCGCGCTGGATAAATTTCTGCAACACAATTCTTGCGTGCGCTTCAATGTTTGCAGTAGATACAACGGCGTTGGTGAGTTTGGTAACATAATAAGGGCCGCCAACAGCATCTAACTGCTCGCGAAACTTAAGTTCTTCCACCACGGTAAGGATATCAATGGGCTGACTTTTCTGCTGCAGCCCTTGCATGGCTTTATAAATAAGCTGGTTGGCCTCAACGTAAAAACACTCAGGTTTAATTATCTCAGAAATGGTATCGAAAGCGCTTTTTTCAAGCATCACCGCGCCCAAAACGGCTTCTTCCAGTTCTTTGGCCTGTGGCGGTACTTTGCCATAAACCATACTACTCATGTCGATGGAGGGTTTGCGTCTCTTGCTTCTATCTTTATTCAGGGCGGTCAGGTCCATAGTGGGTCTTCGTCAGTTTTGGCTTGTTAGTAAAACTTTGCTTGTTTGTCCTTCCTGCCGGTAAAAGTTCATATTACGTAATTGTTACCGACAGACTAAGGGGGAGCGAATATATGGTTTGAAACCTGCCATCAAAAAAATATTTCTGTCAATTTTCATCCACAGCTTATTCTATCTCTATTCACAGCAATTACTATGCTATTCACACAATTTACTATGCTTATCCACCAAAAGCAAAAGTTTTCAGACCAAAAAGAAGGTTAATTCACATATCGTGTGCAGAAAGAATTTTTTGGGAAAATTGGGGTTTGAGGGGGAAATGATGTAACTGGATAGCAGGGCTTGCCGCGCCACTTTGGGGCATGGATAGAAAGAATGTAGTCTCCCACGCTGGCGGGCTTGGTCCTGCTTTTCAAACTCCTGACCACAGCCAGGCAGATAGTGTAAAAAAAGGATCAATTATCCCCCTCTTACAGGGGGCGGCAATTCAAAAACGGCCTGTAACGTAATACCAGCGATAAACCCTTCTGGATTCAGGGGCTCAGGTCCATCACAAGTCCATGATAAGTCCATCACAAGTCCATGACAGGTCCATAGTAACCTAATTCCTATAATTACCTAACCCTTATACTACCATTATCTTACCATTATCTTACCGTATACCTGCCATTGGGTGAAGGTGTTTCACAGGGCCGGGACGGAGAGGCAACGCTGCCCTGGCCAGAACGGGGTCCGGGGCAAATAAGCAAACGAATGTTTTTTTCGGTTCCCTTTGTATTTCATTCGTACCATAGTCGGTATTCATTCGGTTCTACACCGTCTTTTTTTCGACCTCGCTTCGCTCTTCCTTCGCTTTTATCATGGTTTTGTTCGCCCTGCACCGAAGCGGGGGACGAACAAACAGCGAAGAAAATACGATTTTGGTAAGAACCAGGTACGAAGATGTCTTTCTAAAACCGCGTTTTGTATTTTACGGCACTCGCTGAACAATGCCAGGTATCGGAGAATATAAGGGCAGCGTAAGGAGAAGCAGATAGAAGGGTTGCCAGCATAACGGACTCGTTATGGACGAAAACCCCGAATTACCGGCAGCCGGGCTCACAACTCATGGCTCAAAGCTCAGAGCTTCTTCCTCCATTCCCGCTTTATCACCTATTTTTGCCCCCCGTAAAGAGCAAGCAACTATGACGATCAGTTACAATTGGTTAAGTGACTACCTGCCCGTGGCAATAGACCCAGAGAAATTATCTAAAATTCTCACATCTATCGGCCTTGAGGTAGAGAGTCTGGAAAAATACGAAAGCATTAAGGGCGGTCTGGCCGGTTTGGTGATCGGCGAGGTACTGGAATGTTCACAGCATCCGAATGCAGATAAATTAAAGCTCACGAAAGTAAATGTGGGTGGAGCAGAACCCCTGCAGATCGTTTGCGGCGCTAATAATGTAGCTGCCGGTCAAAAAGTGATCGTAGCTACTACGGGTGTAACTATTTACCCGGTAACCGGTGAACCACTCACCATGCGTGTTGCCAAAATACGCGGCGTGGAAAGTCACGGAATGATCTGTGCAGAAGATGAGATCGGTTTGGGTACTGATCATGCAGGTATTATTGTGATGCCGGCGAATGCGGTTGTAGGAAAACCTGCGGCTGATTATTTTCATCCTTATTCAGACTGGATTTACGAGATAGGACTCACACCAAACCGGATGGATGCGATGAGTCATTATGGTGTGGCAAGGGATGTGTGTGCGTATCTCACCCATCATTCCAAAGAAGCAAAAGTAAAAGCACCATTTGCCAATACTTTTTCAGCGGATAGTTTGGCGTTGCCGATAAAAGTTACGGTTAAAAATAAAGTAGATTGTGAACGTTATGCGGGTGTAAGTATTGCCGGCGTTACAGTGGCAGAATCCCCCAAATGGTTAAAGGACCGTTTAATGGCGATCGGGCTTCGTTCCATTAATAATATAGTAGACATTACCAATTTCATTTTGCATGAAACAGGCCAACCGCTGCATGCATTTGATGCGGATATGATCACGGGCGATGAGATCATCGTTACCAATCTTCCCGAGGGCACAAAATTCATTACACTCGATGAAAAGGAAAGAAAGCTCAGCAACGAAGACCTGATGATCTGCAACGGAAAAGAAGAAGGCATGTGTATCGCCGGTGTATTTGGAGGAATGAAAAGCGGTGTGACTGCCGGCACAAAAAATATCTTTTTAGAAAGCGCCTGGTTCCACCCCGTTAGCATCCGTAAAACTTCTGTGCGGCATGAACTGCGTACGGATGCGGCTACGCGATTTGAAAAAGGCGTGGATATTTCCAACACGGTAAATGTGTTGAAACGTGCTGCGCTGATGATCAAGGAAATTGCAGGAGGAGAGATCGCGAGCGAGATCGTGGATGTGTATCCAAACCCGAAACCGAAAACGGAAGTGGCCATGAAAAACCACTATCTCAAGAAATTGAGCGGGAAGAATTATCATTCTGATGCGATCAAAAGAATATTGACCAGTCTCGGCTTCGAGATCGTTCGCGAGGGGCAGGATGAAATTCGGGTGGCTGTTCCATACAGCAAACCCGATATCACCATTCCGGCAGACATTGTTGAAGAAATTTTACGGATAGATGGTCTGGATAATATCGAGATCCCGCAAACGATCACGATCAGCCCGTCAGTAGAATCATTAAGAGTAAAAGAATCGCTTCGCGATAAGATCGCGAACTATTTGGTTGGTCAGGGTTTTGTAGAGATCCTCACCAATTCAATCACCAACAGCAAATATTTTAATGAAGCGGTATTGGAAACAACCGTAAAAATGATCAATAACCTGAGCGAGGAGCTGAATGTGCTTCGCCCATCGATGGTGGAAACAGGGCTTGAGTCCATTTCCTATAATATCAACCGAAGAAATACCAATCTCCAGTTCTTTGAGTTTGGAAAAACCTATTTAACCACCGGGGTAGGGGAATATATTGAAGACGAACACCTCTGTTTATACATCACTGGTGCCAACCATGAAGACAGCTGGCGCGAAAAAAACAAGCAGCAGGATTTTTACAGGTTGAAGGGTTTATCAACCGCCGTATTGGAACTCTGTGGATTGAATACCACCAGTTTTGAAAATGCGGAAGAAGATGGCTCATCACTGAATATCCTCCATGGCAAACGCAAGCTGGGTAAACTGGTTAATGTGGATCAGAAAAAATTGCAGCAGTTCGATATCAAACAACCCGTATATGTGCTGGATCTAAACTTCGCCCAATTGGAAGAAGCAGTAACCCAAAACAAGATCCGCTACAAAGAAGTAAACAAATTCCCCGTGATGCAGCGCGACCTGGCGATGGTGGTAAACCGCGCCACCACCTACGAGTCGATCGAGCAAACGGTAAAAAAAGTAAAACTTCCCAAACTCAAAGACATGCGCCTGTTCGATGTTTTTGAAAGTGAAAAATTGGGCGCCGGTAAAAAATCAATGGCCATCAGCTTTCTCTTTGCCGATGATGAAAAAACATTAACGGATAAAGAGGTGGATGGTATGGTATCGAAATTGATACAGGGGTTTGAGAGTGACCTGGCCGCTGAAATCCGCAAGTAAATTACACGAATTGGAAAACACGAATTACACGAATTACACGAATTAGAACGAATTGTGACCGATAAGTATAAGCCTGATCAAAGTATCGGAAATCAATTCGTTCTAATTCGTGTAATTCGTGTTCCTTAATTCGTGTTATTGTATTTCGTATTATCTTTAATGAGATGGTTGATCTTGATCTGCAAATAAAAAACATCCAGGATAAGCTTCAGCAACTGCTGAGGCAACAGGCTCTGCTGCAAAAGGAAAATCAGAAGCTCAAAAAAGACCTTGAAAAAGCGATCCTGGATAATGGGGAGAAGGAACAATCGCTCCAGGCCATCCGCCAGCAGGTAGATGTTCTGAAACTCGGTTCCGGGAAATTGGATGATGCCGATAAAAATGCCCTGGGCAAAAGGATCGACGGTTATCTCAAAGAGATCGATAAATGCCTGGCGCTCTTAAACACTTAATTACCATGTCAGAACTCATACCCGTAAATATCCTCATTGCCGACCGCAGCTATCGCCTTAAAATTGAAGCAGCTGATGAAGAAATGGTCAGGAAGACTGCCGCCCTGATCAACGACAAGATCGCCGAGTTCAAAACTCATTTTGCGGGAAAGGATATGCAGGATTATGTTTCCATGGTACTTCTCTGGTTCGCCACCGAGCAGAACCAATCGGGTATCGACCACGTAAAATGGGACGAAGCCGCCTCCAAACTCGCTTCCCTCGAAAAAATGGTTGATAAGGCCCTGGCCGAAAGCCAATCCTGATCCAAAATCAAGAATCAAGAATCAAGAATCAGGAATCAAGAATCAAGAAACAAGGATTCAGCATCCAGTATCTCCCAGGGTCTTACAGACTACAAACTTCCTACCTCAATCTTCCCACTTATTAATTATCTTCGTTCGCTATCATTTACTTATACAGGAAAATGAGATGTGAACAACGTTATATGAATTTAAAAACTTGCCAAAATCATGGATCCAAACGTATTGTATATTATCATTGGAGTAGGTGCACTAATTGTGGGGCTTATAGCGGGTAGGCTTTTTTTCGCTAAAAACACAAAAAAACAGGTAGAAGAAGCAGAACAACAGGCTCAAAACATTCTGAAAGAAGCCGAACTCCGATCAGAAACGATCAAAAAAGAGAAACAACTGGAAGCAAAAGAGAAATTTGTGCAGTTGAAATCTGAATATGAGCGTGATGTAAATGAACGTAACCGCAAACTGGGCGAATTAGAGAACCGCGCTAAGCAGAAGGATATCACCATTAACCAGAAGGAAGCAGGGCTTGATAAGCAGATTAAAGAAAATGAAGCCATCAAGGAAAACCTGAACCGCCAGATAGAAGTGGTGAACCTGAAACGCACCGAACTTGAAAAACACCAGGAAGAGCATATCCGCAGGCTGGAAAAAATTGCCGGTCTCAGTGCGGAAGAAGCCAAGGCACAATTGGTGGAAAGCCTGAAAGCCGAAGCGCATTCCCAGGCATTAACCCTCCAGCAGGAAATCATTGAAGACGCGAAACTGAAGGCCAATAAAGAGGCCCGTAAGATCGTGATCCAGTCTATCCAGCGTACTGCTGCAGAAGTTACCATCGAAAATACCGTTACTGTATTCAACCTTGAATCAGACGAGATCAAAGGACAGATCATTGGCCGTGAGGGACGTAATATCCGCGCCATTGAAGCTGCCACAGGTGTTGACCTGATCGTAGATGATACGCCTGAAGCGATCATTCTTTCCTCATTCGATCCGTTGAGAAGGGAGATCGCGCGTTTAAGTTTACAAAGACTGGTTTCCGATGGCCGTATCCACCCTGCCCGCATTGAGGAAGTGGTAGAAAAAACACGCCGCCAGCTGGAAGAACAAATTATAGAAATAGGAGAAAGAACTGTAATAGAAATGGGCATTCATGGCCTGCACAAGGAATTGGTAAGGATCGTAGGTAAGATGCGTTTCCGCTCTTCTTATGGCCAGAACCTTTTGATGCACAGCCGCGAAACTGCCAATCTCTGCGCCATCATGGCTGCGGAATTGGGTATGAATCCTAAATTAGCCAAACGTGCCGGACTCTTACACGATATCGGTAAAGTGCCTGATGAAGAGACTGAATTGACCCATGCCCTTTTAGGTGCCAAATTAGCGGAGAAATATGGAGAGAACCCGGCCGTAGTGAACGCCATCGGCGCCCACCACGATGAAATGGAGATGCAATATGTAATCTCCCCGATCATCCAGGCCTGCGATGCCATCAGCGGCGCAAGACCGGGTGCCCGCCGCGAGATCATGCAGCAGTACCTTCAGCGCATCAAGGACCTAGAGAACCTCGCCATGAACTATACTGGCGTTGAAAAAGCCTACGCCATCCAGGCCGGCCGCGAACTCAGGGTAATTGTTGAGGCAGATAAGGTTACAGACGTAGATAGTGATAAATTAAGCTTCGAAATTGCTCAGAAGATACAGACCGAAATGACATATCCGGGGCAGATTAAGGTAACCGTAATCAGGGAGAAACGTGCTATTAATATAGCTCGATAAGCTGTGAGCTTTGAGCTGTGAGCCATGAGCTCGGCCCTGGGAGCTTTAGGAGTATTAATTACAGTTATTAGCCTATTGGTCTGAATATCATATTGATGATTTTGTTGAATAATTTGGTTCAACAAAATCATCGATCAATGAAAAATTTTAAAGGACTGAAGGTTTGGCAAAAGGGTTTTGATATTGCCGTTGCATCTTTTAAACTGACTGAATCATTTCCCAGCCAGGAAAGATTTGGCCTTAGTTCACAAATTACCCGTGCGGCCGTATCAATACCTTCCAACATTGCAGAAGGGAGCAGCAGGAGCAGCGAAAAAGACTATAAAAGATTCCTCGAAATAGCATTGGGGTCTGGCTTTGAACTCGAAACGCATTTATTAATCGCAGAAAAGGCCAGCTACGGCCCCAAAGAGGTTAGAGATCAGATGCTAAAAGAGGTCGACGAAGAACAAAAAATGCTCATCGGCTTCATAAAAAAGCTTGAAAATTAAACGGTTCCAGGCTCACAGCTCACAGCTCACAGCTCGCAGCTCTTGAAACAGCTCATTTTAATTTGGAATTATCGCGGCCCCCCCCTACCTTTGCCGTCCGCAAAAAAGAAAAGTTATGAACGCAGCAGTTCAATTTGTACACGATCAGTTGACAACCCAGAAGAACCACCCTAAATTTAAGGCTGGTGATAACGTAACTGTTAAATATAAGATCGTTGAAGGTGGTAAAGAGCGTATCCAGGATTTCCGTGGAGATGTGATCAAATTACAGGGAAATGGCGCTACGGCTTCATTTACCGTACGTAAGATATCTGATGGTATTGGTGTTGAACGTCTGTTCCCGATACTTTCTCCAAACGTAGATTCTATTGTTTTGAACAAAGCCGGTAAAGTACGTCGCGCTAAATTGTACTACCTGCGTGAGCGCAGCGGTAAAAGTGCCCGTATCAAGGAAAAACGTTTCTAAACAATACTGTTTAAAAATAAATTCAGGCGAAAGTTTAGTATATGCTAAACTTTCGCTTTTTTATTGTGTCATAAGCCGGTATTTCAGATTATTTAATTGCAGAACATTTGTTTTGTCTTAACTTCGAACCTCTTAAAACAATTTTTATGGGCAACTTAGGATTTCAAGAAATTTTGATCATTGCAGTAGTAGTACTCGTGTTATTTGGTGGAAGAAAAATCCCCGAATTTATGAGGGGTTTAGGTAAAGGTATCCGTGAGTTCAACGATGCGAAAAGCAACGTGAAAAAAGAACTGGAAGAAGGTATGAAAGAAAAAGACCAGACTACCACGACTACACAACCGTAATTCATCTCTACCAAAAGCATTTTAGCCTTTGTTTCGCTATAGCACAATCAAAGACTATCATACAGCATTACAGAACGGCCAAACCACCTGCGTGGAGGCCGTTCGTTGTTATTTAGAGACCATCCATACTAAACAGCACCTCAATGCTTTCCTGGAAGTGTATGAGACCGAAGCACTGGAACAGGCGTCAGCATTGGATCTCCGGCGAAATGCCAATGATGAACTCTCCCCTTTACATGGTGTAGTAGTTGGATTGAAAGACGTGATCAGTTACAAAGGGCACCATCTTTCTGCAGCTTCACAGATCCTCGAAAATTTTACGGCTGTTTACAATGCAACTGTTGTTGATAAATTATTAGCAGCCGGCGCCATCATTATCGGCCGGCAGAATTGCGATGAATTTGCCATGGGAAGCAGCAACGAAAATTCTGCTTTCGGAACAGTAAAAAACAGCCTCGATGAAACACGCGTTCCTGGTGGTTCTTCAGGTGGCTCTGCAGTCAGTATTAAAGCCGGTTTGTGCATGATCAGTTTGGGAAGTGATACCGGTGGATCTGTTCGCCAGCCTGCGGATTTTTGTGGCGTGGTGGGAGTGAAACCAACCTATGGAAGGATCTCACGCTACGGTTTGATCGCCTATGCTTCTTCGTTTGACCAGATCGGAATTTTTGCCAACTCGGTTGAAGACGCGGCCCTTGTTTTAGAAGTGATCTCAGGTCCCGATGATTTCGACAGCACAGTTTCTCAACAGGAAATACCAGCCTATTCAAAAGAATTGGAAGCGCCCGGGAAAAAATATCGAATAGCCTATTTTAAAGAATCCCTTGAAAATCCCGCTTTGGACCCTGCTATCAGGGCTGGGATCGAGGTGTTTATAAAAAAATTAACAGGTTTGGGGCATGAAGTGAAAGGCGTTGATTTTGAATTACTTGAGCATGTTGTTCCAACCTACTATGTTTTAACAACTGCCGAGGCTTCCAGCAATTTATCGAGATTTGACGGGGTAAAATTCGGGTACCGTGCAGAAATAGCGGATGGCGATCTAACAGAATTATACAAAGCATCCCGCAGCCAAGGTTTTGGCAAAGAAGTACAACGCCGGATCATGCTTGGGACCTTTGTACTTAGTGCAGGTTATTTTGATGCTTATTTTACTAAGGCTCAGCAGGTTAGACAACTATTATGTGACCGCACCCAGGAGATCTTTACTGGTTTTGATGCCATCATTTCACCCACGGTTCCTTCACCAGCTTTTAAAATTGGTGAAAAAAGCAATGACCCGGTTGAAATGTTCCTGGCCGATATCTATACCGTGTTCGCAAATCTTGTGGGAATTCCGGGAATTTCCATCCCGCTTTTCAAACACCCGAATGGGATGCCGTTTGGGCTCCAGATTATGAGTTCTCATTTTAATGAGTTACTTTTGCTCCGCCTTTCGAAAGAGTTTATGCTAATCGCTGATTAAACTTAAAGGTAACACCGGGGTCAAATCCCCTCTTCCTACCAAAACATACTGCTACCAAAAACTACCTGCATTTTGATCAAAGCAACTGCTGTTAAAAGCTAACTGCTATTATTAAATCAAAAAATGAAACGGTAGCCTATGAAATGGTTCAGACTCACCTTCAGTCTCGGAAATGTGATAGCCGCCACTAAGTGCAGCTTGGTTTATTTAGTATTAATTGTTTTTGGTCTTACCACCATGTCGTTCACAGATCCGTTAAATAATCGTACCAGTGATCCCATAGCGTATTCTACAACTGATTCCGCTTTCTTCAACAATAACCTGGCTGTTTTAAACTCGAACAATGTTGAAATTAATCCCGACGATGTCGAATTAAATCCACAGGCAGTAGACTTTGTGGAAGAATATACCGAAAAACAAGGCGAAGAACTGGAGAGGATGAAAACATGGGCAAAACCTTATTTTGACCTGTATGATACCATTCTTACTTCTTATGGTGTTCCCAAACAAATGAAGTATTTAAGCGTGATCGAGAGCCACCTGGTACCTGGACTGGTTTCCTGGGCCGGAGCCGTAGGGCCATGGCAGATCATGCCCGATGAGGCAAAAAGATTTGGCCTGCGCAGAAGCGGTTCTGTGGATGAGCGCCGCGATTTTGCGAAGAGCACCGCAGCTGCAGCCATTTTGATGAAGGAGCTATATGTAAAATTTGGTGACTGGCTTTTGGTAGTGGCTGCTTACAATGCAGGCGCCGGCGGTGTACGGAAAGCGATCAGGAAAGCAGGCAGCCGCGATTTCTGGGCCCTGCAAAATTTTCTTCCTGCAGAAACGCGTAACCACGTAAAAAAATTCATTGCCACGCATTATATATTCGAAGGCGGCGGTGGAACAACGACCATGACCGCCGCGGAAATACAGGCGAAAAAAAATGAACTATCTTTGCAACGCTTTTCCCGTGAACATGCAATAACGGGATAAGGCCGGAAAGCGCTGCTTTCTGATCTTTTCACGAATTCAGTACGCATGCGATGGTTTGGGATCGATATTAACACACATATTTCTGTGACTAAAATAACCCTGGTAGGTTTTGCTTTTGTAGTGGGCAGCATCGGTACGATGTCGTTTACTGGCAAAACCGTCCAGGGTGATTTATTTTCTGACTCCACCGTGTCCGATAAGAACGGGTTCAAGAGCCTTTTCAGCAACAATAATTTTGATGCCTCAAAGCCCTACGAGGCGCAACTGAACCCGAGGGCTGTTTCTTTTGTACAGGAGTACATTAGCCGGCAAAGCAAGGAACTGGAGAAGATGCGCTCATGGGGTAAGCCTTATTTTGATCTGTATGATAATGTGCTCGGTTTATATGGCATTCCTAAAGAAATGAAATACCTCAGCGTGATCGAGAGCCATCTCAGGTCGGGCCTTGTTTCATGGGCAGGCGCGGTTGGTCCCTGGCAATTGATGGATTACGAGGCGAAGCGCTTTGGGTTACGCACTGGCAGCATAGATGACCGGATGGATTATTACAAAAGCACACACGCCGCTGCAAAACTGATGAAAGAACTGTATGGCGAATTTGGTGATTGGTTATTGGTGGTTGCAGCATACAACGGAGGCTCCGGAAGGGTGAGGCAGGCGATCAGGAGATCGGGCAGCCGAGATTTCTGGGAACTTCAATATTATCTGCCGGAGGAAACCCGTAACCATGTAAAAAAATTCATCGGCACACACTACATATTTGAAGGTGGCGGCGGATGGACCACTTTAACCGCCAAGGAAACGATCGCCCAAAAAACGCTTCTTGCCAAACCACAGGAAGCAGAAGTAAGCGCCGCAGACCTTGAAAACACTACCGTTACTGAAATCAGCGGGCGTTATAATTCAGTGATCATCGCGAATGGATTGTCGATGGATATCGTTCAGTTCAATAAATGGAACCCGGGTTTTGACAAAGCCTTATCCGAAGGAAAAAAATACCCGATGCGCTTGCAAAAAGAAAAGGCTGCCATATTTGAGGCGCGTAAGAATAGTTTTTTGATGGAGTCGGTGAGGGCTTTGTTAGAAGGAACAGCTTCGAAGTAGTTGTCAGTTGATAGATGACGGTTGACAGGCGATGTCCTTTTATCTATCAACTAACATCTGTCATCTAATATCTCCCTCCAGCACCTGCCTGATCGCTTCCGCCTTCAACAAACATTCCGCATATTCTTTTTCCGGATCGCTGTAAAAAGTAATGCCACCGCCAACAAGATAGCTTAGGTATTGATTGGTTGCATTGTAAAGAATGCTCCGGATGACCACGTTAAAATCAAAATCTTTTTCGGAACTGATATAACCAACAGCTCCTGAATAGATACCTCGTTTTGTTTTTTCATATTGTTCTATCAGTTCCATTACTCTTCGCTTTGGTGCGCCGGTCATGCTGCCCATAGGAAAACTTGCTTTTAGAATATCGGAGAGATCAATCCCTTCTTTTAATTCACCGGTTATGGTAGAGATCATCTGGTGAACCTGGGGGAAACTGTACACACCAAATAGCTCATCAACTTTTACGGTGCCCTCTTTGCAGACCTTGCTAAGATCATTGCGTACAAGATCAACCACCATCACATTTTCACTTTTATCTTTCTCGCTTTGTTGCAATTGCAATTTCAATTCATTATCTGCTTCAGCGTTCTCAAGGTTTCTTTTAAAAGTTCCCTTGATGGGTTGGGATAAAATATGATTGCCTTTTTTCTGCAGGTATCTTTCAGGGCTCGCACACAATACATACTTATCATCCAATTTATAAAAACAGGAAAACGGATTCGGAGAAATGGCCGTTAATTGTGTGTAAACCTGCAATGCATCTATCTCAACACCTGTTGCGTAAAATTCCTGGCAATAATTGAGTTCATAACAATCGCCGCGTTGGATGTGTGCGCGGAGCTTTTCTAGGATGGCTATGTATTCTTCTTTATCGATACGTGATTTTATGGAGATGGATGCTGGATGCTGGATACTGGATACTGGTGAGTTGCAGATCTCACTAAAAATTATTCCAGGGTCTTTTGTAAGCGTTGAAATAATAAGCTGATCGTCTTTTAACTGTAGTACCGTTTCGGGTTGAAAGAAAAAAATATCCTGGAAACCGATATGATCGGGGTGCGCAGATTGTAAGGGTGCGAGCTCATTTTTAAGATCATAACTGATATGGCCAAAGAGCCAATCATTATGTTCTTTGTTGAATGCGCTTAATTGTGCAAGAATATTTTCATGAGGAGCGAAGACCGTTACTGCACCTGCAGCAACCAAACATTCCACATTCTGATGCGTGGAATGGTATTGATGGTTATCCAGAAAGCAACAAATGTTGAACCGGTTGGCCCAGCTCAACATTTGCTGTTTGCATACATCAATATGTTGGATAGAGAAAGATGCAGTTATTCTTTTCACCTTGCATGGGGCTGATGATCAGAAATCATCCTCTTCGTCATCATCAAATCCACCACTTTTATCATTGAAGAGATCGAACTCTTTAAAGTCCTCATCTATCTTAAAATCATCATCATCGTCGCCTTTCTTTTTGGCGCCGGTGCCGGTTGTTTTCTTCCCTTTACTTTTTGGAATATCAAATTCGTCAAAGTCAGGATCCCAGTCATCATCACCCTCTTCGGGTTTTTCCCAATCGTCTTCTACTTCGTCTGCTTCCACATCATCGTCGTCATCGTCATCATCTTTCGATTTCTTACCTGATGCTTTGGTCGCTGTTTTCTTTACGGGTTTGGTATCCTCTTCGTCATCATCCAAATCATCATCATCGTCTTCCAGTTGTTTCTTGCTTTTGGTAGACGGCTTCGCATCTGCATTTTTTGCAGCTGCATTCTTTGGGGTGGGTTTCGGATCCTTATCAGATTTCGGTGCCATATTCCTAATAAGATTGTTGCGTAAAATTTCAACGCAATTTATTATTAACCAAAAAAATTTTTAAATCACAAATCGAGTGCCAATTATTTTCTACAAATGAATGATCTGGTCGCGATCTGCCCCGTTCGAAACATATTTTACGGGTGCCCCAATCTCGCCGTTAATAAAGTTAATATAATTAACCATAGTGTCGGGTAAAGTTGCTGCATCCTTTATTTGAGTGGTATCGCAGTTCCAGCCTGGGAAGCTTTTCAGAACCGGGTCTATCTTCACTCTTGATATCTGGAAAGGAACTTCTTTGGTTTCTTTCCCATTGATAGTATAGGCGGTACAAACTTTTAATTCTTCAAATGAATCCAAAATATCGGCTTTGGTCATAATTACCTGTGTAACGCCATTTAACATACAGGCATAGCGTAACGCCACCAGGTCTATCCAACCGCAGCGGCGCGGCCTTCCGGTTGTAGCGCCAAATTCTTTGCCGATCTTTCTCAATTCCTCGCCTGTGGCATCTTCCAGTTCTGTTGGGAACGGACCGCCGCCCACACGCGTGCAATAAGCCTTACTTACGCCCATTACTTCGTTGATCAGTTTTGGCGATACACCCAGTCCGGTACAAACCCCTGCAGAAATGGTATTGGATGAGGTAACAAAAGGAAAAGTTCCAAAATCAATATCCAGCATGCTTCCCTGTGCGCCTTCGGCCAATACTTTTTTCCCTTTAGTGATCTGGTCGTTGATGAAATATTCGCAGTTAACTACATTCAGCGTTTTTAAGAATTCCAACGCTTCAAAAAATTCCTCCTCCCAGGTTGCGATGTCTTCAATAAAATGAAAATTATCCAGCAGTTTCTGGTGTTTCAGCCTGAGTTTGATGTATTGGGTAGTAAAACTCTTATCCAGCAGATCACCAACACGCAAGGCATTGCGGCCGGTTTTATCCATGTATGCAGGACCAATACCTTTTAAAGTGGAACCGATCTTGCTTTCGCCTTTTTGCAGTTCAGAAGCTTTGTCCAATGCCCGGTGAGTAGGTATGATGATATTCGTTCTTTCGGAAATAAAAAGATTCTTTTTTACATCAATGCCGTACGCTGCTACCGCATCGCATTCCCTTTTTAATGTAACGGGATCAAGTACTACGCCGCCGCCGATCACATTTACTTTATCCTGATGAAAAATGCCGGATGGGATCTGGTGAAGCACCATTTTCTTTCCTTCAACATACAAAGTATGCCCTGCATTCGGGCCGCCCTGGAAACGGGCAACGATATCATAATTGGGTGCGAAATAATCAACGATCTTGCCTTTGCCTTCATCGCCCCATTGTAAACCTAAAATTACATCAACCATAAAATGATTTTGAATCGCGGCAAAAATAGGGTGTTAGTTTGGAGTTTGGGGTTTGTAGTTTGGAGTTTATTTTTGCACGAACTCCCAACACAACAGTAAAGGCTGAATAGCCTTAGTTTTCGGTATCAAACCTATCAACTGTTTGTATTCCGTTCAGGGATTTCAGCCGGGTTACAAGTTCTTCCAGTTCTTCTTTATCGTGTACGAACACTTTAATGGTCCCTTCAAATAACCCTTCTCTTGATTCGATGGTGAGGCCGGCGATATTGATACGCAGGTCGCCGCTGATCACGTTGGTGATCTTATTAATAACACCCACATCATCCAGCCCAACGATCTTTAAACCGGTAAGGAAGGAGATCTCTTTGTTTTTGGCCCATTTGGTCTTTACTACCCTGTGGCCATAATTGGCCAGCAATTGCGCTGCATTCGGGCAACTGGTTCGATGTATCATCAGGCCCTTACCCGTGGTTACAAAACCAAATACATCATCCCCCGGTATGGGGTTACAGCATTTAGCGAGCGAATACATGATCTTGTCGCTGCTTTCGCCAAAAATGATGAGCTCGGAATCTTTTTTATTAAAACTCTTTGGCTGTGCATCGATCTGAACTTCATGTATAACCGGTTTGGGTCTTGGGATCTCTATTTTATCGCCTAAAACCTGGAAATCCTTTAGTTCTTTCAGATCGATCGCTTTGGTAGCGATCTTGTAGTGCAGGTCCAATGGCGAAGCCAGTTTATAAAACTGCACCAGTTCCTCTATATTATATTGGCTGTAGGCTGCGCCTATGGCTTCGATCTTACGTTGCAGGGTGTATTTACCATCTTCGGCTATCTTTCTTTTTTCTTCGCGCAGCGCATCTTTTATCTTACTCTTGGCTTTTGCGGTAACCACAAAACTCAGCCAGTCTTCTGAAGGTTTTTGTTTGTTACTGGTGATGATCTCTACCTGGTCGCCGCTTCGCAGCTTATGACTGATGGGCACCAGCTTATGATGCACTTTGGCGCCGATACATTTTGAACCGATGGCCGAGTGAATGGAAAAGGCAAAATCAAGGGCCGTACTTCCCGTAGGTAACATCTTTACTTCGCCTTTTGGTGTGTACACATAAATTTCTTCGGCGAGGAAGGAGGTTTTAAAATCCTGTAAAAAATCCACGCCGTCTGTATCCTGCGTACTTAACACTTCGCGTATTTGTCCGAACCATTTATCAAAACGGTCCTCATCGTTACTTCCTTCCTTGTATTTATAATGCGCGGCAAGGCCTTTTTCAGCAATCTCATTCATCCGTTTTGTACGGATCTGCACTTCCACCCATTTACCCTGCGGCCCCATCACCGTTGTATGCAAGGCCTCGTATCCATTATTCTTTGGATTGCTGAGCCAGTCGCGCAGGCGCTCGGGCGAAGGGGTATATTCATCCGTGATCATGGAATATACTTTCCAGCAATCTTCTTTTTCTTTTTCAGGCGCTGAATCAAGAATTACACGAATGGCGAAGAGATCATATACTTCTTCAAACGCAACGGATTTCTTTTTGATCTTGGTCCAGATGGAGTGTATACTTTTCGGCCGGCCATAGATCTCAAAATTCAATCCCACCGCCGTCATCTTTTCTTTTAACGGGCGAATGAATTCATTGATATACCGTGTGCGTTCACGCTTGGTTTCAGATAATTTTTTAGCGATCTCGCGGTAAGCTTCCGGTTCCATGTATTTCATGGAAAGATCCTCGAGCTCGGTTTTAATATTGTACAAACCCATCCGGTGTGCCAATGGCGCATATACCCAAACCGTTTCAGATGCGATCTTTAATTGTTTCTCACGCTTCATGTGATCGAGGGTACGCATATTGTGCAAACGGTCGGCGAGCTTGATCAATATTACACGCGGGTCATCGGTAAGTGTCAGTAAGATCTTTTTAAAATTCTCCGCCTGCTGACTGGTATTGGTGTCGATCACATTAGAGATCTTGGTCAATCCATCAACGATCTTGGCGATCTCGATACCAAATTCCCTTTCTACATCTTCGAGGGAAATATCGGTGTCCTCAACGGTATCATGCAACAATGCGCAGATCGTGCTTCGCACACCCAAACCAATTTCTTCCACACAGATCATAGCCACAGCTATGGGATGGAGAATATACGGCTCACCGCTTTTGCGACGCATGGTCTTGTGTGCTTCTGCTGCCATCTCAAATGCCTGGCGAACGAGTTCTTTATCTCCTTTTTTCAACTTGGGGCGTAGGCTTCTCAGCAGCGCACGGTAATGCCTGATGATCTCATTTTTTTCCTGCTCGGGATTGAGATTATATTTAGGTAAAACGGGTTCTGAAACGGTTTCCGGTGCTTGCTCCATAGTCTGTTGCGAATATACGAAGAAAGCTATGAGCTATGAGCTGTGAGCCATGAGCTGAGGCCGTAAGTTTCTGATTATTTTCAACATGCAGAATTTTCACCCATCCTTATTTAAAACCACAGCCAAAGCTCACAGCTAATGGCTCATAGCTCGTGGCTTTCTTTGCCCGTTCATCCTTGTTAATTACCATAGCTAAAAGCTCATAGCTCATAGCTCAGGGCTCGCAGCTTTCTCCCTACCTTTGCAAACCATCATGAATTCAACGGCCAAAAAGAAAATATTCGACGTTTCACTGCTGACAAGGGTTTTTCGTTTTGTTAAACCATACCGGACTTTTTTTTACATCAGCCTTTTATTGGCCATTGTAATGGCTGCTTTTGCGCCGATCAGGCCTTATCTGATCCAGCTGACGATCGATAAAGCAACCGGGACAAATATTCTCATACCCCGGTGGCTGGAAACAGTGCTTTTCAAAACCGATCTTTCTGATGCAACCAAATTCATCATAGCAGTAAGCATATTCCAGGTAGTTTTTATTTTTATTGAAACAACGATCCGTTTTCTCTTTACGTTCATTACGGCGTGGATGGGACAAAGCGTGGTAAAGGATATGCGTAATGCTGTTTATCAAAAAATACTCAGCCTTAACCTCAGCCAGTTTGATAAAACACCGATCGGCACACTTACCACAAGAACCATCAACGATATTGAAAGCATCAATGATATTTTTTCTGATGGATTGATACCAATCATTGCCGACCTGTTAACGATCGTTGTTACATTGGGAACGATGTTCTGGATCGATTGGCGGCTTACTTTGATCAGCCTGATCCCCTTCCCGCTTATGATACTGGCTACTTATTATTTTAAGGAAAGCGTGAACAAAAGTTTTATCCGTGTACGTAATGCTGTGGCCGCGCTGAATGCTTTTGTACAGGAACATATTACCGGAATGCAGGTGGTGCAGGCTTTTGCGGCGGAAGAAAGAGAGTTTTCCAAATTCAAAAAGATCAACGCCGAACATAGAAGTGCCAATATCAAAGCCATTTTTGCCTACTCTGTTTTTTTCCCCGTGGTGGAAGTGGTATTGGCCATCAGTATGGGACTGCTGGTGTGGTGGATCGCGGATCGTTCAGGGAGCGACAGAACGCTTGCCGGAAAATTAGTTGCATTCATACTTTTCCTCAACCAGATCTTTCGGCCTTTGCGTGTGATAGCAGACAAATTCAATGTGTTCCAGATGGGAATGATCGCTGCGGAACGTGTATTTAAGGTATTGGATAATGAGGATGTAACACCAGCATCAACCGGTAAAGTGTACGATCCTGTATTAATAGAGGGGCAGATAGAATTCGAAAAAGTTACGTTCGCTTATACTGAGCCGAACTATGTTTTGAAGGATATCAATTTTAACGTTAAAGCCGGTGAAACAGTTGCATTGGTTGGGCATACAGGCAGTGGTAAAACATCGATCATTAGTTTATTGAATCGTTTGTACCATATACAACACGGCGAAATACGCGTGGATGGTGTAAATATCAATGAATACAAACTGGATACATTGCGTAAAAGCATCGGCGTGGTTTTGCAGGATGTTTTCCTGTTCTCAGGATCGATCATGGATAATATCACACTGAGAAATCCCGAAATAACCCGCGAGCAGGTGATCTCCGCCGCCAAGATGATCGGGGTGGATGAATTCATTATGCAACTGCCCGGAGGTTATGATTATGATGTAATGGAAAGAGGAAGTACACTGAGCCTGGGTCAGAGACAATTGTTATCTTTTATCCGCGCACTTTTATTCAACCCATCTATTTTAATATTGGATGAAGCTACTTCCTCCATCGATACAGAAAGCGAAATGCTGATCGAAAAAGCAACCGATGCATTGATCTCCGGTCGCACATCTATCGTGATCGCTCACCGTCTTTCTACCATCCGTAAAGCCAACAAGATTATCGTTCTCGATAAAGGAGAAGTTAAAGAGATCGGCAGCCATGAAGAGCTATTGGCATTGGGCGGATTTTATGCTAAATTGCATGAGATGCAGTTTGAGAAGAAGAAAACTGTGTTGGTATAGTTTATGTCAGAGATCAAAAACATATTGAACGAACAGGATCAGAACGCTTATTTTGAAAAAGCGGAAATGGATCAGTTACGGGCTGCCCTTAAACGGACTTATGCAGAACGTTTTATGATGATGACAGAATTAATGAAAATGAATCTGATGTTTCGTAAGGCGAAAATTACCCGCCAACCTCTCACGGCAACTAAATAAGCTTTCTAAAACATTCTATGGACCTGTTCAACGAAGAATTGATAAGTTTCTGGACTTCTCTCAATAAATATGAAGTGAAGTATATCATGATTGGCGGGGTTGCAACCAATCTTCATGGATATCAAAGAACTACTGATGATATAGATGTATGGATAGATGACACTAAGGAAAACAGGACTAAATTTCGACTCGCTCTCAAGGAATATAGTCATGTTGACTATTTCATGATCGAGACTTTACAGATTGTTCCGGGATGGACCAATTTTAGCTTGAATAACGGGATGCGACTTGATTTAATGGTCGCGGTAAAAGGTTTGGAAAACCTTTCATTTGACGACTGCTTGAAGTTGGCCGGTACAGCAGATCTGGGGCCGGTTCAAATCCCTTTTTTGCACATAAATCACCTCATTGACTCTAAAAAAGCGGCAAACCGGCCTAAGGATCAAACAGATGTGATTTATTTGGAGAAGATCAAACAATTGATGCAGGAAGAGGAAAATAAATGACCTGATTTTTTCTCCATTTTCTCCCCTTTCATTCATGCTTTTCACCCCCTTACCCCTATCTTTGCCGCAAATTTAGAATCAGGTATGGCCCTCAGAACTGTGAAATTATTACTGGTAGCGACTTTCAGCCTATTTTCGATCGTTTTTTCTGCTCCTTTGCTTGCCCAGGATTCTGCACATGTTGAGCATGCTGCGGAAGGTCATGAAGCCGCCCATGAGGAGAAAAAAGAAGGATTTGACCCTGCCGCCGTGATCTTTGGCCATATTCTCGACAACCACGAGTTCCACATAACAGAATACAAAGGAAGCGATGGGGAAGAACATCCCATATCAATTCCTTTACCGATCATTCTCTATTCTAAAGAAAAAGGGCTCACGCTGTTTTCTTCTTCAAGATTCGAACATGGCCATGCAGCCTATAACGGGTACAAGATTGCCGGCGACAAAATCGCTGCCGTTAATGAAGACGGGACGGTCAATGAAAGCGTCAAAATATATGACCTGTCCCTGACACGCAACGTGGTACAGATGATGATCGCGTTATTTATCCTTACCTGGCTGATGATCTCGATCGCCAATTCTTATAAAAGAGGTCATGGAGTTGTATCGGCTCCCAAAGGCAAACAAAACCTGCTCGAAGTACTGATCATATTTGTACGTGAGGAAGTGGCAAGGCCAAACCTTGGTCATAAATGGAAACAATACCTTCCGTACCTTCTCACCACGTTTTTCTTTATCCTGATCAATAATATTTTCGGGTTGATACCTGGTACAGCCAATGTAACGGGCAATATCGCGTTTACGGTTGTGCTAGGACTGATCTCCTTTGTTGTGATCATCTGCAGCACCAATTCGCATTTCTGGGGGCATATTTTTAACCCGCCGAATGTGCCGGGTTGGGTAAAAGTGATCCTGGTGCCGGTTGAGTTCCTGGGTGTGTTTATCAAGCCTTTCGCATTGATCATTCGTTTATTTGCGAACATGGTTGCGGGGCACATCATTATCATCTGCCTGATCTCGTTGATATTTATTTTCGGGCAAATGCATCCTGCCGCAGGATGGGGCGCATCACCCTTATCTATAGCTTTTACGGTATTTATTTATTTCATCGAAATATTAGTGGCATTCCTGCAGGCGTTCATCTTCACCAACCTTACCGCTGTATTTATCGGTTCGGCTTTTGAAGGTGGAGATCACCATGATGAAACGATACACGTATAAACAAGTTTTTTTTAACTGTAAATAAAACGATCATGAGTTTAAGTACAATTTTGTTGGATGGCGTTGCGAACGCGGGTGGTGCAATCGGTGCAGGTTTAGCTGCAATCGGTGCAGGTTTGGGAATCGGACAGATTGGTAAAGGTGCTGTAGAAAGCATTGCACGCCAGCCTGAAGCGATGAACGATATCCGCGCTAACATGATCCTGGCTGCTGCCCTTGTAGAAGGTGCTGCATTGTTCGGAATCATCGTAGGCTTCCTGGCAATGATCTTCAAATAGGTCGTTGTTACAAATTAATACTGCACCTGAAGTACAGGACGGAGGGTGCAGTTAATTTCTCCCCCCAAAAGGAGTTGAGAGAGTAATTATAACAAAGAATAAAATTTCCGTTTCGGCGGAACAAGGAGGATATAAAATATGGATTTACTTACACCCGGCCCGGGGCTATTGATCTGGACCCTGTTCGCCTTCCTCATCGTTTTCTTCATACTGAAGAAGTTTGCATGGCCCGCCATCATCAAAGGATTGAATGAGCGTGAAGCAGGTATTGCCGAATCACTGGCTACCGCTGAAAAAGTAAAAGGCGAAATGATCGCTCTCAAAAATGAGAACGAAGCCTTAATGGCACAAGCCCGTGAAGAACGCGCTGTGATGATCAAAGAGGCGAAAGAACAGTCGACTAAAATGATCAGTGAGGCAAAAGACAAAGCAAAAGCAGAATACGACCGTATAGTTGCCGATGCACAAGCCGCCATTACGCAGCAAAAAAATGCTGCCTTAACCGATGTTAAGAACCAGGTAGGTGCGCTCGTAATTGAAGTAAGCGAAAAGATCCTGCGCCGTGAACTGAGCAATAAAACAGAGCAGGAGAAATACATAAACGAATTGGCGGAAGGAGTGAAGTTGAATTAGTAATTAGCAGTTAGTAATTGAAAACCTCAATGCTAAACTAACTCCAATTACTAATTATTAATTATTAATTACTAATTAAAGCAATGCCTAATCCACGTTTAGCAGACAGATACGCAAAAAGCCTGATTGACCTTGCAACAGAAAAGGGCCAGTTAGAAGCTGTGTATGCAGACATGAAATATTTGCAGGCTGTTTGTAAAGCCAGCAAAGAATTTGTTTCCTTATTAAAGAGCCCAGTTATCAATAATGATCAGAAGAATAAGATCGTTACAGAAGTGACCAAAGGGAAAGTGAGTGAACTCACTGCTGCATTTAATACTTTATTAGTAAAGAAAAACCGTGAAAGCGATCTTCCTGAAATAGCGTTTGCATTTGTTGATCAATACAATGCATTGAAAGGAATACACAGGGTTAAATTAACTACTGCGGTTCCGGTAAGTGATGAAGTAAAAAGATCGATCGAATCAAAAGTAAAAAATGCGCAGAGCCTCGGAACTGTTGAGCTTGAAACGGCGGTTAACGAAAAACTCATTGGCGGCTTTGTACTTGAATTCAATAATAATTTGGTGGATGCAAGTATCCTCCGCGATCTGAACGATATCAAAAAACAATTTGGTGCAAACCTGTTTGTACATAAACTGAGATAATAAAATTTTTATAACGATAACTTTTAAAAGTAGATAGATCATGGTAGACATTAAACCCGACGAAATATCAGCGATACTGAGGCAGCAGCTCAGCAATTTCAATGCTTCTGCAGACCTGGAAGAAGTGGGTACCGTATTGCAGGTGGGTGATGGTATCGCCCGTGTGTATGGCCTCAACGGCGTACGCAGCGGTGAGCTGGTAGAATTTGAAAGTGGTGTAAAAGCAATTGCCCTTAACCTGGAAGAAGATAATGTGGGTGTGGTATTGATGGGTGAAAGCGGTGATATTAAAGAAGGCGCCAAAGTAAAAAGAACAGGTCAGATCGCCTCTATTAAAGTAGGCGAAGGCGTGGTTGGCCGTGTAATTAATACATTGGGTGAACCAATAGATGGTAAAGGCCCTTTAACAGGCGAATTGTATGAAATGCCATTGGAGCGTAAGGCGCCGGGTGTTATCTATCGTGAGCCGGTAAAAGAACCATTGCAAACAGGTATCAAAGCGATCGATGCGATGATCCCGGTGGGCCGTGGCCAGCGTGAGTTGGTAATTGGTGACCGCCAGACAGGCAAAACTGCCATTTGCGTAGATACCATCATCAACCAGAAAGAATTTTACGATGCAGGTAAACCTGTTTACTGTATATATGTTGCGATCGGCCAGAAAGCATCTACTGTTGCAGGTGTGATGAAAGTGTTGAATGATAATGGTGCGATGGCGTTTACAACTATCGTGTGTGCTTCTGCATCTGATCCCGCTCCATTACAGTTCTACGCACCATTTGCGGGCGCTGCAATCGGGGAGTTCTTCCGTGATACTGGTCGTCCTGCCTTGATCATTTATGATGATCTGTCTAAACAGGCCGTTGCTTACCGTGAAGTTTCTTTGTTGTTGAGAAGGCCTCCGGGACGTGAAGCATATCCTGGTGATGTATTCTATCTCCATAGCCGTTTACTGGAAAGAGCCGCTAAGGTTATTGCCAATGATGATGTAGCTAAGAATATGAATGACCTTCCTGAATCTATCAAACATTTAGTGAAAGGTGGTGGATCACTGACCGCTTTGCCGATCATTGAAACCCAGGCAGGTGACGTATCTGCTTATATTCCTACCAACGTTATCTCAATCACTGATGGACAGATCTTCCTTGAAGGTAACCTGTTCAACGCAGGTATCCGCCCGGCGATCAACGTGGGTATCTCGGTTAGCCGTGTGGGTGGTAATGCGCAGATCAAATCCATGAAAAAAGTGGCAGGTACATTGAAACTTGACCAGGCACTTTACCGTGAGCTGGAAGCGTTCTCAAAATTTGGTGGTGACCTTGATGCGGCTACCAAGAATGTAATTGATAAAGGAGCACGTAATGTGGAAGTGTTGAAGCAATTGCAATACTCGCCTATGTCTGTTGAAAAGCAGGTAGCGATCATATACTTAGGTACACAAGGTTTGTTGAAAGAAGTAGCCGTTAAAAGAGTAAAAGAATTTGAATCACATTTCTTAACTGAAATGGAAAACAAATTGCCTGATGTGTTGGCTGAATTCAAAAAAGGACAATTGAACGATGACAGCATTGCCAAAATGGTAACGCTAGCCAAAGGTTTGATGCCTGCATATAAATAAGACCGTAACCAAATCGAATAAAAAGGCCCTCCCCCAGCATTGTGGGGAGGGCTTTTTGCTTTATGCCTTCCTCGGCTGACAATTCATGGAATTAGTCAAAAAAAATTCTATTGCAAATCAATTAGTTAGATTAAAAAATCGCCAAATGAAAATATTTATTAAATAGTTTGGTTTATAAAATAAACTATTCTATGTTTGTGTTGTCAAATCAAAACAAATGAAAAAACTAACGATCCTGCTTCTTACCGTTTTAACAGCAGGTTGGGTAAATGCCCAGGTGAGATTAACGGGAAAAGTAAGGGATAACCGTAACCATATTATGGCTGGTGCCAGCGTCCAGGTAAAAGGTTCATATGATGGCGGGGTAAGCGATTCTACCGGCCATTTCTCTTTTAAAACTTTTGAGAAGGGAGAACAGACCATCGTGATAAGCAATGTCGGATATAAATCCGTAGAGCAAAAGATCATGATCGGGGTTGATACGGCAGAAATGTTGTTCAACTTAAAAGAAGAAGTGAATGAACTTAAAGCAGTAACCGTTACCGCGGGCAGTTTTGAAGCCGGCGATAAAAAAAGAGCGGCCACTGTTCTGAGTTCTTTAGATGTTGTAACAACAGGTGGCGCCAATGCAGATATTTCTGCAGTTGTAAAAACATTGCCAGGCGCACAACAGGTGGGTGAGCAGGAAGGTCTGTTTGTTCGCGGAGGAGCGGGCTACGAGACCAAACAATTTATTGATGGTACGATGGTAAACAATCCATATTACAGCAGCGTGCCGGATCTTGCGCA
Organism: Bacteroidota bacterium; assembly: GCA_040388705.1. Lineage (GTDB taxonomy): Bacteria > Bacteroidota > Bacteroidia > Chitinophagales > Chitinophagaceae > Sediminibacterium. Next base: position 606,677 of record JAZKBI010000001.1, read on the forward strand.
GCGGGGCCGTTTTTCTCCCTTCTTATTTAAAGGAACTGTTTTTAGTACGGGTGGTTACTCTGCATTGTACGGACAGGCTTTGTCTTCTGCTTTGATATTGGAAAGTATAGATATCCCGGAACGTTCCGAAGCGAGCGCTTCTTTCTCACCAATATTTATCGGTGGTGGTTTGCAGGAAATTGCAAAGGATAAAAAATCATCATGGGGAATACAGTATGATTATACGAACCTCGCGGCTTATTTCGCCATCGTAAAACAAACACCAGATTATTTTACAATACCCGAGTTTCATGCGGCTGATGCGAACTTCCGTATCAAAACAAAAAGTGGTGGTATTATTAAATACTATACAACTTTTGCCGCCAATCATTTGGGTTTGCGCAGGCCAAACATTGATGATGCTACATTAAAAAATGCATTTGCGCTGAAGAATACAAACTGGTATAATAATCTCAGTTGGAGAGAAAATTTAGGTCATGGCTGGAAAATGAACCTGGGATTGAGTTACAGTACAGACCACAACGATATTTCCAATCATATCCAAAACCAAAATAACATGCAGGTTTCAACAGGATTGGTTTGGATAGACAGTACCAACTTTAACGCAACCACACGCGCCGATCTGAGCCAGTTCAAAGCCGTGTTTGACAAAAGATTGAGTGGCATCAGCGTGATCCGTTTTGGCGGTGAATATATGTACAGTTATAACAAAGGACTGTTTAACACCTACAACAGTTTATTAAAAGACCATTTCAAGGCCTTGTTCAGTGAAGCGGATCTTTATATCACGAATGATCTTGCAGGAAAAGTAGGGGTACGGGTTGAACAATCTTCATTGCTCAATAAAGCCAATATCGCCCCGCGTTTATCACTCGCGTATAAATCAGGTCAGGGTGGACAAATGAGTATCGCTTACGGAACATTCTACCAAAAACCAGAGAACACTTATTTGTATGCCACAACCAATTTTGGTTATACTAAAGCAACACACTATATCATTAACTATATAAAGAATACTGCGCTGCAAACTTTCCGTGTGGAAGCATTCTATAAAAAATACCAGGACCTGGTAAAAACATACCCTGCCTATAATAATGATGGAAGTGGTTATGCAAAAGGGATTGAGTTGTATTGGAGAGATAAAAAAACTATCAAGAACCTTGATTACTGGATCAGTTATTCTTACCTCGATACCAAACGTGACTACCTGAATTATCCAACGCAAATGCAGCCAAATTTTGCTGCTGATCATACTGCGTCATTGGTTATGAAAAGATTTGTTACCCAATGGAACACCGGTTTCAATTTCACATACACGTATGCAACCGGCAGACCTTATTACTTACTGGTAAAAAACGGCACAAAATATAATATAGCCGACCAGGGAAAAACAATTGATTACAACACACTGGGTTTTAGCCTGAACTACCTGCAGAATATGGGCAAAGCATACGGTGTAATTGTATTCTCTATGACAAATGTGCTGAACAGCAACCAGGTATTCGGTTACAATTATGGACATGATGGTCATAAAGAAGCGATCACAACAGCAGCGCCACGTTTTATATTCCTCGGATTGTTTTTAAGCTGGGGTGTTGACAGGAGGCAGGATGCGATCAATAATAACCTGTAGAAGAATCAAGGAATAAGAATCAAGTATCAAGAATCCAGAATCAAGTATCAAGTGCGAAACAAATTAGATCAACCAACTAATAAACTTTACCAACATGAACAATCAACAACAAAAAGACGATGAACTCTGGCAGATGGCCAAAGCGCGCGTAGGTTTCCGCTGGAGCTTTGCCAGTTATTTTGTAGTGAATGCATTTTTAGTGGCTGTATGGTTTTTTACTTCCGGCCCTTATACTTATTTCTGGCCCATCTGGCCGATGATGGGTTGGGGTATCGGAATTGCCTTTCAATATTTTCACGCGTTCCATGGTAATAAGTTTACCAATACGCAAAAAGAATATGAGAGATTAAAAAGAGAACAGGAACGTTTATAACCTTCAAAAAAAATAAACATGGAACCGAACGATGAAATTCTTTGGGCGATAGCCAAAAAGAGAGCAGCATTTAAAAAGCAACTGATCAGCTATATAATCGTAAACAGTTTTTTATGGGTAGTATGGTTCTCATCGGGAAGCGTATGGCTGGCATCTGGCGAAAGGCTTTTCAGCTATCAATATTTTCCCTGGCCTATTTGGGTAATGTTATCATGGGGGATAGGCCTTGCATTCAGTTTTGCCAACGCTTACCTCTTCAATACGAAAAGTGCGATTGAACAGGAATACCAAGAATTAAAAAATCAACAATAATTATTTAAAACAAATTTTATGAAACAGGTATTGGTTATCATTAGTATGTTCATTGCCGGCATGGTTGCGGCGCAATCAAAGTATGAAGCAGCTATGGGCCGGGGTTTGGAACAATTGCAGGCTGCAAAAACCGCGGAAGACATGAGCACCGCATCAGCTTTTTTTGAAAGGGTGGGCGATGCAGAAAAAGACAAATGGCTCCCGTATTATTATGCCGCTTATTGCAATCACCTCACGGGATGGATAAATCCCAAAGCAGATAAAGATAAAGTTGCCGAAAAATCAAAGGATCTTATTGCGAAAGCGGAACTGGTAGAAAGAAATTCAGAACTCTATTGCCTCCGCCAAATGGTGGCCATACAACAAATGACGGTTGATGCAATGTCGCGTTACCAAACCTATGGAGCAGAAGCCAATAATGCACTTGAAAATGCAAAGAAAGCAGATGCTTCCAACCCACGCATTTACCTGTTGCAGGGACAAACATTATTGAGAACTCCGGAAGCTTTTGGTGGTGGAAAAGCGGTTTCAAAAAAATTGGCTGAAAAATCGATCGAATTATTCAAAACATTCAAACCTGCATCTCCTTTACATCCAAGTTGGGGCAAAGAAGAAGCTGATAAATTATTAGAAGCTTGTCAGTAATATGTGCATCTAATACAGCAGTGGTAGCAATGCCACTGCTATTTTTGTATACTTAACCACTTACCAATGGAAACAGACGAAAAAGAATTATCACCGCACGAGAGTCTTGATCTGATCCGCTCAATGATCAACAAAACAAAAGGCGCTGTTGCGGATGACAGTTTTCATTTTTTATTGTGGGGATGGTTGGTATTTGGCTGTTGCCTTACCAGTTATGTATTGAAGACGATCGTTCATTATCCCAATCATTTTTTTGTATGGTGGCTGATGCCGGTAGGTGGTATCATTTCTGCAGTATATGGGGCAAAACAAAACAGACAGAAAAAGGTAAAATCATTTATAGATGAGGCCCTCGATTATCTGTGGATAGCCGTGGGTATTTCATTTATTGTGTTGGTTATTATCAATATACTCAATGGCGCGGCATGGCAAACAGCTTTCACTTATTATATTCTGCTATATGCCATCGGAACTTTTGTGAGCGGCAGCCTGCTACAATTCAAACCATTGATCGTTGGCGGGTTGATCAATTTTGGATTGGCAGCGATCTCAGCCAGGTTCAACTACGATAATCAATTACTGATCGGAAGCCTTGCTATCCTGATCAGTTATATCATCCCGGGCCACTTATTGCGCAGCAAATATCAAAAACAAAAATTGTAAGTATGGAAAAGGATAAAAAACTTACGGAACAAGAAAGCCTGGAGCTCATTACTGAAATGATCCATAAAGTAAAGAACACGTACCATGAAAGTGGTACCGGCGCTATTTTGTGGGGTACGGCTGTTGGTATTGCGGGTTTAATGAGTTTCGCCCAGCGCCAGTGGAATTTCAGCATTGGGTTTGACATATGGTTAATTGTATTGGTTGCCTTTATCCCCCAGATATATATTTCTATCCGCGAAGGAAAGAACCGCAAAGTAGTTTCTTACCAGGAAGCTTATATGGATGCGGTATGGCTGGTGTTCGGACTGAGTATATTTATGCTGACCTTTTACCTCAATGTGATATCCGGCGTGACAGACAATTTCATGAAGCAGGATGATAGTGAGCTTCTACTTAGAAATCTCACAACCGGTGAAACAAGGCATTATATACCTTCAGTACTCAGCGGCTATTCGCTGTTGCTCTTGTTATTTGCGATGCCTACACTAACAACTGGCATTGGCCAGAAATTTAAACCAATGATCGTGGGTGGTATATTATGTTATGTCTATTTTATTATTTCCTGCTTTACCCAAACAAAGTATGATCTCCTCATGAATGGAATTGCGGGCATCACCAATTGGTTGATCCCTGGACTTATTTTACGTGACAGGTATTTAAAAGGAAAGCGCTGTTAATGTTTAAAGAACTGGATCCCATATTGCATTCACAATTAAGGCTTGCCGTAATGAGTTTGCTCATTGCAGTGAAGGAGGCGGAGTTTACTTATATCCGTGAAAAAACAAATGCCACAGCAGGTAACCTCAGCGTGCAGGTGCAAAAATTAAAAGAGGCAGGCTATATTGAAGTGACCAAGCAGTTCAAAGACAATTATCCTCAAACCACCTGCAAACTTACACCCCACGGAATTGAAGCTTTTGAAGCTTATGTAAAAGCGCTTCAGCAGTACCTGCAGGCGGGGCAGAGCTAGATGCTAGATGCTGGATACTAGATGCTGGATCGTTGAAGTTTAAGATCACTGACAGTTAGCGTTCATCATGTAATATCCCGAATCCAGCGTTGAATATCCAGCATCCGATATCCAGTATCTAACATCCAGTATCGAGCATCCAGCATCATTTTCCTTCTTACCTTTGTGCAACATGCCAGTCATCGTAAAAGTTACCAACCTTACCAAGCAATTTAAAAACCTTACGGCAGTTCAGGATCTTTCTTTTTCTGTTAACGAAGGGGATGTGTATGGGTTTCTTGGACAGAATGGTGCGGGTAAGAGTACTACTATCCGCATGCTGTTGACTTTAATAAAACCCACCGCAGGAACCGTAGAGATCTTCGGCAAAGAACTTGGTTCTAACAGGAACGAAATATTGCGTGAAGTAGGTGCCGTTATTGAGAAACCAGATGTTTACAAATATTTATCCGCATACGAGAACCTGAAATTGTTTGCGAGATTGAGCGGCATGAAACCTTCTTCAGAAATATTGATGGAGAAGCTTGATAAAGTAGGATTGGCAGATCGTGCAAAAGATCCTGTGAAGAATTTTTCGCAGGGTATGAAACAAAGATTAGGGATTGCAATCGCGCTGGTGCATGACCCGAAACTGATCATACTGGATGAACCTACCAACGGATTGGACCCGCAGGGGATAGCAGATATAAGAAATTTGATATTGCACCTCAGTCGTGATTTGAATAAAACGGTGATCGTTTCTTCGCATCTTTTAAGCGAGATAGAACAGATCGCAACACGTGTGCTGATAATCAACAAAGGAAAAAAGATCACAGAAGGCAACGCTTCAGAAATGTTCGATCCATCGCAAACGATCGTTGAACTGCAGACATTCGACAATACCTATGCTTTGCAGCAGTTACAATTAAGCGGATGGCGAAATCATTTACAAGAACAGAGAGATTCATCATCCATATTGATCAAACTCGACCGCTCGCGGATCGCTGAGCTGAATCGCGAACTGGTAGATATGGACATACAGGTTTTATCATTACAACCGCGTCATTCACTGGAAGATTATTTTTTACAAGTAACCTCGGGCAAACAACATGTGGACAGTTATTCAAATTGAGTTATTCAAGATCTTCCGCAGGCCGAGAACCTATATTGCTTTCGCGGCGATAACTGGATTGATCGGCATCATACAATTCGGTTTAAAACTGGAAGGTGATGCGTATGTTGATTTTATGATGCGCGATATCACTTCTTCCTTAACTGTAGAAGGTAAGATCCTGAACGGCTACCAGGTTTGTTATATCATTCTGCAAATATTATTAGTACATGTTCCTTTGTTGATCGCATTGGTGGCAGCAGATATGGTGTCAGGTGAAGCTAATATGGGAACGCTTCGGATCATGCTCACCAAACCTATCAGCAGAACGCGGTTGCTGCTGGCCAAGTTTATAGCAACAATGGTGTACACTTTATTGTTGCTGATATGGCTTGCAATTCTCGCTTTATTTTTGAATATGATCATTTTCGGAACGGATGATCTTTTCCTGATGAAATCACAATATGTTGTTTTACTAAGAAAGGATGATATTTTCTGGCGCTATCTTTGGGCATTTGGTTTTGCAGCATTGGCCATGACAACTGTTGCATCTCTTGGATTTCTCTTTTCATTATTTGCAGAGAATTCCATTGGCCCTATTGTTGCCACGATGAGTGTGATCATTTTCTTCACAATTTTAAGTACCCTAAGCATACCGTTGTTCAATAAGATCAAACCTTTTCTTTTTACAACGCATATGATCGGCTGGAAAGAATTTTTTGATATCAAGGTGAATGATGCAAACGAGGCCATGGTTGGTACGATACAGAACCCTCAAAAAATAATTAATTCCGCATTGGTTTTGGTGGTGCACATTATAGGATTTGTGGGCGCTTCGGTGTGGGTGTTTAGGAGGAAGGATGTGTTGAGTTGAGGGTTGTCAATAGTCAATAGTCAATAGTCAATAGTCAATTGAGGGTGTAGTTACAAAATTAAATATCATGCGTAAGTTTATATTTTTATTATTCGCCATTCACTATTCACTATTCACGTATGCACAGGATATGACTGCTTTGGTGCTGAAAGTAAAAGCCAAACTCGACCAGGTAAATGACTATGAAGCAGAAGGCAGGTTAAAAACCTATGTTGCATTTATTAAAGCCCCGGTGGGTAAAGTAAAAGTGTACTTTAAAAAACCAAGCCTGTTCCGTTTAAAAAAGGATGGCGGTATTTCTTTGTTACCCAAAGGAGGAGTTTCGGTTAACATGAATTCTATTTTTGCTATCTCCGATTTTGTAGCCATTGCAGCAGGTGAAGTTGTGGTTGACGGTACCAAAACTAAGGTCGTTAAATTATTACCGGGTAATGAAAATAGTGATATTGTACTTACAACCATGTATATTGATGAAGCTAACCTCCTTGTAAAAAAAGCAGTAACTACTACAAAAGAGAATGGCACATACGAAGTTGAAATGAGTTACGGAAAGTTTGCTCAATATGGATTACCTGATAAAGTCGTGTTCAGTTTTAATACCAAAGATTACAAACTACCCAAAGGTATCACACTTGAGTTTGACGAAGAGAAACCAAAAACAGACGCTGAAAAATTAAAAAATAAAAAAGGTAGAGTTGAAATTACTTACACCAATTATGTTGTTAACAAAGGCATTCCCGATTCGGTATTTAAATAACCCTTCCCATTAAAGGATCTGTTTTTGATGGCCGGCCCGTTTCCACTCTTCCTGCAAATACCTGTTGAAATGTTTCATTTCCTTTTACCCTCACCGAAAGATCATACCATCCAAAACTCTTTTGCAGGCCTATAACAACGGTTTGTTTTGCTTTCGTTGTACCGGAAGGAGTTAAGACAATTGTTCGCTTGCCGGTCGCGTATACATTATCAGCGATCTGGACAGTTAATGTCTCACCGCCATTATTAGTTAATTGAACGGCTATATTTCCGGATAAAGTCTTCGCGCCTTGCATGTGTTCATAGTTACATGCAACCGTTAATTCAGGATCCTGCTGGTTCCCCATAAATACACGATGAAAACCATTGGGACCGTATACTCTTAAATGATATAGGCCGTTTTCAAAATCAGTTATTTGCCAATTATCCTGTAAAGTATCGCCAGGGCTTACTGCATAATCCCGTGTGCTCACCAGTTCCTGTTTGTACTTACCCTGTGCAAATACCTGGAAAGGAGAGCCCAAGGCTTTCTTGCCAAAAACGGCATTGCCGGCTTTCATATTGATCGTTACAGATTTTTTATCCTTACCAATGTTGCAATGGCTATACAATTCATATGGCAGAGCATTGGAAGAACGTATACCATTTTCCTGTTTAGGTAATAACGAACTATTCGCATTTTGATTTGCTTCTGCAATATCTGCGGCAGATAATTTTCTAAAATTGGAAGGAACATCTTTGAATTGCGCCTTATGAATGCTTTCGATGAATGGTTCTTTTTTTACAGGCGTTGGCAACGTTATCTTTTCTCCGTTGTACGGGCGAAAAACAGAACTCAGGTCGCCACATACTGTTCTTCGCCAATTAGTGATATTGGCTTCCTGTATGTTTTTACCTGTTTTATGCGATAAAAAATGTTCAAGGAACTGCAAGGAAGAAGTATGATCAAATACCTGCGAATTCACCCAACCGCCGCGGCTCCATGGCGAAGCAATAACCAATGGCACGCGGTAACCAAGACCGATCGGGCTAACCCGCGCGTATCTTGCATTTGACTGTTGCGCATTATTGGCAACATAATCCAATGCGGTGTCAATACCTTTTGAGGCAAAACCATTTGACCCGTCGGGATGCGGTGCAACAAATGGCGGAACATGATCAAAATAACCATCGTTCTCGTCGTACGCCAAAACAAAAATTGTTTTCTTCCACACTTCAGGGTCCTGCGTGAGTATATTCATTACTTCGCTGATATACCAACTGCCATACCATGCAGACGATGGATGATCCGAATATTTTTCCGGCGCCACTATCCATGAAACAGTGGGTAGCTTTCCGTGTTGTACATCTTCGCGAAACTGGTGAAGGATATCTCCTTTGGGTACCAACACTTCACGTTCAATATCTCCGTCCTTGTATTTTACACTTTTTAACTGATGATAGTCCGGGTCTTTTTTATTGGTTGAAAACGCTTTGTCGTGAATGTTTTTTTGGAAGGGAGATAAGCGGTCGTATTTTTCCTTTGTGTAGATCAGTTGATCGCTTTCTTCCATCGCAAGACGTTTTTGTAAACTCTTAATTCTTGCACCGATTGCAACAGCATCTTTTGAACCCGCTGGCTGAGTCATCAAAAGTGCCTCTTGTTTTTTTATTTCTTCTTTCCGTAAAGCGATCGATGATGGCAGGTTATTAATATATTGAGCAGATAATTTTGCATTGAATTGCGTGAGGTATTCAAGCGGATTATCGCCAAAATTAGAGAGCCAGTTTCCCTCGTCCTCGGTTTGAAAACCCACAGGGAGATACAATTCATTTTGATACACTTTCCACGAAATATCATTCTCTTCAAGCCGCTCAGGAAATGTTTTCCAACCAACCATGGTATCATGATCTGCATCTTCATTCCATACTTTAGCCTCTGCTTCCGCTTTCAACTGTTCACGGATAGTGCCTGTCCAGAAATACAAACGATTAGGTGTAGTACCGGTTAAAGAAGAGCAGAAATTCTGATCGCATACAGTAAACGCATCGGCAAGCCCGTAATAAAAAGGAATATCCTCTCGTGTGTGATAACCGAGCGTGAGCGGCATCTCCCTGTACTTTTCATTGCCGGAATGTTTTGAATCGAGCCATTTGTCAAACTTTCCATTGTTGCGTGCGTCTACCTGGTTTGACCATGAATGCGGTAACGAACTCATCCAGGTAGATTTTGTATTTTTTATATCAAGATGAAACGGCGCGTAGGTGTCACCATCTTTTGTGGATTGTAACCAGACTTTATTTTTATTGGGTAATTCTATTGCTCTCGGATCATTAAACCCGCGAACACCTTGCAATGAACCATAGGCATGATCGAAGGAACGGTTTTCCTGCATGAGAAAAACAATATGTTCAGCATCAAGATAGGTGCTGCCTTTTGAAGGATCGATCGCCAACGCCTTCGCGATCGCAGGAGGCAACATGCTTATCAACGTGGCACCACCGGATAATAGGGAAGCTTTTTTAAGGAACTCTCTGCGGTCATCCAAGGTAAGACAATTTGAAAATTTGAGAATGTGGTAATTTGAAAATTATGAAAGCTGATTACATGTAACGCATTTTCAAATTTTCTCCCGCCCAAGCGGGATCAAATTATTCCGTCTCTTCTATTCTTTCATCAACCGCGTTCGCAATCATTCGTGCACTTATTTTTTTAAGTGGGTTGCGGCGCATATCAGCATAACCGAGTCGCATCCTTATGATCTCGATGCATTCAAAAACAGCGGCAAGAAAAGAACTGTGATCCGCTTTGCTTTTTCCTGCAATGTCAAAAGCAGTTCCATGGTCAGGGCTTGTTCTTACAATAGGCAGACCTGCAGTGTAATTAATTCCTTCACCCAATGCCAGTGATTTGAAAGGGATCAGTCCCTGGTCGTGGTACATGGCCAACACCGCATCAAATCTTTCAAAAGTTCCGCGGGCAAAAAATGCATCGGCGCTATAGGGGCCAAATACCATCATGGTATGTTTGGCTTCTTTAATGGTTGGTTTGATCACGGTTTCTTCTTCATTACCAATCAGGCCTTCATCACCAGCATGCGGATTTAGTCCCAGCACGGCAATGCGTGGCTTATCAATACCAAAATCTTTTTGCAGGCTGCTGTGCATGATCTTCAGCTTGCTTAAAATATTTTCGCGGGTAATATGTTTTGCGATCTCGGTAACCGGCACATGTTCTGTTACCAATCCTACGCGCATATTCTCAGCGGTCATCAGCATCACTACATCAGGAACGTTAAAGAATGCTTTGAAATAAGGCGTGTGGCCGCTATAATTAAAATCAGCCGATTGAATGTTTTTTTTATGGATAGGCGCTGTTACCAGGCCCTGTATATGTCCGTCTTTTAATGCCTGCGTGGCCTGTTGCAGGGAGATAAGCGCATATTTTCCGCCAATATCGGTGAGTGTTCCGGGTGTGATGGCCACTTCTTCTTCCCAGCAATTCACCACGTTCACCTGTTTTGGGTTAAGCCGATTGAGCTCGCGGGTATTGGCATAATTGAAATTATGGTCGGGTAAACCTTTGCGGTAAAAATTGAGGCTTTTGTTACTGGCAAAAACAACAGGGGTGCAAACATCGAGCAAACGATGATCCGCTAAAGTCTTTATGATCAGTTCCAGGCCGATCCCATTCAGGTCTCCGCAGGTAAATCCAATAATAGGTTTTGGCAGTTCGTTACTCATTTCCTTCGTTTAGGGGGTAAAAATAAGAAGAATAGTGGAGGAAAGGTGAATGGTGAATAGTGAATGGTGAATAAAAACCGGAATCTCCGGGGGTACCTATGGACCATAGGCCATCGACCATGGACCATAAGCCCTATTTTTGCGCCAATGCAATACACGTTAAAGAAATCACTCGGCCAGCATTTTCTAAAAGATGAATCGATCTGTAAAATGATCGTTGCGGCTTTGCAGGAAGATGCATGCGAAAGATTGGTGGAAGTTGGTCCCGGTGGAGGTGCACTCACCAAATACCTCCTGCCTCTGCCGGACATTGATTTTAAGGCAGTGGAACTGGATGATGAAAAAGTAGCGTACCTGGAAAAAACATATCCAGCCATCAAAGGAAAGATCATTCATAAAAGCATCCTTGATATCGATGCGCCGTTTGAGGGCTTATTTACTGTCGTGGGTAATTTTCCATACAACATTTCATCGCAGATATTGTTTAAAGTGTTGGAGTGGAAAGAACAGGTGCCGGTAATGATCGGGATGTTCCAGAAAGAAGTGGCGCAACGAATCGTTTCAAAACCGGGAAGCAAAGTGTACGGGATCTTAAGTGTGCTGGTACAGATGTTTTATGAAGTGGAATACCTGTTTGATGTACCACCTGAAAGTTTCAACCCACCACCCAAAGTGGTAAGTGGAATGATCAGGCTAAGAAGAAAAACAGAGATCATACCGATAGAGAGTGAGAAGAGATTGTTTACGTTGGTAAAAGCTGCCTTCAACCAGCGAAGAAAAATGCTGCGTAATTCTTTGAAGAGTTTATTTGATGACGATTTTTTGCAGGACAAATTATTTAATAAAAGAGCCGAGCAGTTGACCATCCAGCAATTTGCCGAACTCACATTTAAGATGAGGGGAAATAAGACAGAAAGTGAAGCCTAAAGTAGTAATAACATCCAAAGTACACAGCTACCTTCTGCAAGCCCTGGAAGCGAAGGGATACGAAGTGATCCATCAACCCGCGATCACTTATGAGGCATTGAGTGAGATCATTGGCGATATTACCGGCTTGTTTGTGACCACGCGGCTGATCATCGATCAAAAAATAATAGACAAAGCAGCGCAACTGCAATGGATCGGCCGGCTCGGTAGTGGTATGGAACTGATTGATACCGCCTATGCGGAAAGCAAAGGCATCCGTTGCGTAAGCAGCCCGGAAGGAAACCGCAATGCAGTAGCCGAACATGCATTGGGATTGTTATTGAATTTGATGAACCGCATCAGCAGCAGTACTAACGAGATCAAAGAAGGAAAATGGATACGCGATGCCAACCGCGCCGACGAATTAACGGGTAAAACCGTTGGTATCATTGGTTATGGCAATACAGGCAGCTCATTCGCCAAAATACTTTCTTCTTTTGATGTTACTGTATTGGCGAATGATATTGAGAAATCAGGCTTTGCTAAAAATTATGTCCGGGAAGCAAGTGTAGAGCAGATCGCGCGATATGCGGATGTGGTAAGTTTGCATTTACCGTTAACGGATAAAACATTTCATTTTGCCAATGATAATTTTTTTAATTCCCTCGAACGCACACCTTATTTTATTACTACCTGCCGCGGAAAAGTTACAGATACCAAGGCCCTGATCCGTGCATTACAAAACGGCAAGATAAAAGCGGCGGCGCTGGATGTACTGGAGAATGAAAAGCTGAATACGTATACAACGGATGAAAAAGCCGACCTCGATTGGCTGCTCGCACAACCTAACGTGATCATCACACCACATATAGCAGGCTATAGCCAGGAAGCATTTTATAAAATGGCGAAAGTAGTTTTGGAAAAATTAAAATTATGATTGCCTGGTATGTTCCGGCGCTGCTTTTTTTCTGAACAATAACAGTATCATGGCCGTGCAGATAATGAAACAGGTGATGGATATTAAATAACCCCCAACAACATGCATATTGGAGAATTGTGTAGGTTGGGCGCTTGTTAAAAAAAGCGAATTGCTGGCTTTTTTAGGATCTACTATCCCTCCCATGTTCAATGCGAACAGGTACCTCGATGCCCAGTTGTTTCCCAGGTGAATAGCTATCGGGAAGAATAATGTTTTTGATCTTCCCAGCGCCGCAGCAAATAAGATATGTCCGAATCCCGTTGTCATCAGCGACAGCATCAAACCAACATTACCCCAGGCATTGAATGCGAGCCAATGCCATACAATAAAAAAGAAAGCAAACAGCAGATTTGCTTTAACGGGCCCGGCCTGGTAAACAGCTTTATGAAGGCAATACCCCCTGAAAATAAGTTCTTCCATTAGTACACCCGGCAAGGCTAACAGCAAACCGGTTGCAATAAGCGTATAATCTGCATGCGGGTTTAATGTGATAGAAAGACCATTATATATTTTTTGGAAAAATAAAAGAACGCAAAAGAAAAGGATACCAACCAGTAAACCCAATGGAAGAAAACGCAGGGTCTTGGCCTTTAGTGTAAGCCCTAATGCTGCCAATGTTTTTCCTTCTTTTTTGTACAACAGCCAGGTAAGCAGGAATAGTATCAACACGGCAAGGCTATTGCGCGTGAATTCGTCAAGCGGTAAAAAGCTTGTTGCCACAGGGATGGCAAAAAAGATGGCGAAATAGACAAGTATCTTCAACATGGCTTGCCAATGATGTAAAAAACGATAAACTTACCTGTAAGATACTTATTGTGTGTCAATATTTTTGTTTGGTGAAAAAGATGCCTTGCAGTAGCTGGAATTGTTAATTCTTCCTGATACCAAAATTATCCAAAGACCTGCCGCTTAGCTTCAAAGAAGCTGAATCGCCTAACAGCAATATTTTGTTTGCAATGAATACATTATTACTGGTAAAGGAGCTGGTGGATCTTAGTTGCAGGTGCAGGTTCTGTAATGTGTCGGTTGCAGATAAGGTTACTGTTGCATTCTTATCCGTTTCCACAGCAAGAGAATGCGTTACGAGATGTTCAAATTTTATTTCAGCTTTGTCTGTAGCAACTGCCCTTATCGTATCGTCCATTTTACCGGTTATCGTCATTTGGCACACACGGGCAGATACGCCTTTTAACGGCCCTGTAAAAATGGTAACGGGAAGACCATAAACAATATCATTGAGAGCGGCATCTACTGGTTTTTGTATAAAAAGCGTATCATTTTTAACCACGAATTCCAGGCGATTACCCACAACAAAGCCGATACCTACCCCGTATTTTTTGTCGGAGCGGATATTGCAGATATACCACTCATAGGTTCTCTTACCGTTAAAATCATCTTTGATGTAATGGAAAGGGGGCAGTGGCTTATAAATAAGGTATTCTTTGATGTTTTTCGCATCATACTCTTTTTTTAATTTAAGATCTGCGGCAGCCAGTGTAATAATGGCGGCAAGTATACCGGCGAGAATGATGAGGGAACTTTTTTTCATAATAAGCAGTTTAACTGTTGCCCTTTTGATTCTTTTGAGCAGTGTATAAATCTTTTAATTCTTCAAAAGGGATATTTAATAATTCAGCCGTTTTGAATAATTGCGGAAGTTCATTCTGCAAAAATTCTTCCCTGCGAAAAGATGCGGCTTTCTCTTTCCCGCCGGGTGATACGAAATAACCTACGCCTCTTTTATTCGTAATAATATTTTTTCCCTGTAAGAATTCAAATGTTCGCATAACTGTGTTCGGATTTACTTCCAGTTGCACAGCCATTTCGCGAACAGATGGTATCCGTTCGTCTTCCTTGAATATGTTAAGCAATACTCTTTCGCAGATCATTTCAGCGATCTGGAGATATATGGCCTGGTTATTATTAAATTCCATAATTCTGTTCTTTGATCATTCTATACCTGTTTTTCCTTTAGTTTAAAATAACTGCCCGTCCAGAAAGAAAGATATAAAACACCCGGCAATACTACCTTGATCGTGTTGATCCAGTTATCAGGAAGTAACACAAATCCCCGTGATGCATTCTCCGTTTGAAGCCTGACCGAATCGGTAAAGAACGTCCCGCCCGGCATACTGGATTCAGGGATAAGGGAACGCATGTAAGTAAAATTGAGCCATAAAACAGCGGCTCCAATGATGATCACGCAAAGTGCAATTTTGATAAATGCGATCTTTCGAAAAGCAAGTGAGCCAAAATGTGCTATTGAGCTGATCACAAAGAAAAGAACCATTGAGAGTTTTGCCCAGGCCGTGTCTAAACGGTAGAGGTTGGCATGAAAATAAGGCAGACGTTCAGGTGGTATATTTTTTGGTGTGCTGGAGACTGTGTTATAAAAAGTGCACATGAGCCAGTCGTTGATATAAAACAGCAGGAGGAAGCCTGCAAAAAAAACAAGCTGTGTAACAACAAACATTACCGCCAGTTTTTCAAGATGCGATGAGGGTAATTCGAGAAAGCGGATTCCTTTCGCATTGTTCTGGAAAAAGTGATAAGTGAGCGAAGCAAAGATGGCTCCGCCAAAAATAAAGCCGATAATAAAGATCACCTCATGCATATTTGTATCAAATTCGCGATTCAAGCTTCCGATCGTAGTTAACGCATGAAAGACCAGCATGATTCCCAAAGCGCCGGCAGAAAGCAAGAGGTATTGTTTGTATTCTTCTGCAAAATGTTTTTTAAGCAACAGGCCAAATCTTTTAAAACTGAATATATCATTCATATAAGCTGAAATTAACTGGTAAAGAATAATTGTATGGGTGTAGAAAGTGAACTGCTGAAATCCACAGATGCCGGTGCGTGGTAAAAGAGAAAGAGAAATGCAAACATTACGATCAACGGGAACAAGATGCCGAACAGGCTATCTACACCGATCCTCAGAAAAAAACTTCCTTTGTTAGTAAAGGGTAAAGTAGTCATGTCAAATCATTTAATTTGTAAACAAGGATTTCATTATCTCCTTATTGGCAATAGCCGCATTGAAAAATAACTCCGTATCAATACGGCCATTCTGTGTGTGACCCTCATTTAGCAACACTGCGAATGCACCCAGCAGGTTATTCTCTGTATAAATACTTCCGCCTGCATCTTCTTCTGCCGAGAACTGTTTGAAGGAAAGTTTTTGTGTGATGGTATCCACACTTGCATTTACAATAAGTTCCCCCTCATCAACGATCAGGATCTTATCTATCAGGCTATCCAGGTCCCTTACCTGGTGCGTACTGATAATCACGCAGGTGGTTTCGGTAACACTTGCGGCCAGCATTTTCCTGAATTGTTTTTTAGAAGGGATGTCAAGCCCGTTTGTAGGCTCGTCCAGTATTAATAAAGGCGTGTTTGCAGCGATACCGAGCGCGATCCAGGTTTTTTTCTTTTGCCCATAACTCATCTGTTTAAGGCTTCTCAGGGGAACATCAAATTCATTTAATAACCGAAGGAATTGCTGTTTGTCGAAGTTGGGATAAAAAGGTGCGTACCCGTCTGCAAAAGCAATCACGTCTACTTCAGGCGTGTCAATTTCTTCCGGAATAAAAAATATATTCTGTAAAAAGGATGGTTGGCGTTTAGAAGGATCATAGCCCATCACATTCACCTTGCCCGTTACCGGGAAGATTAAACCTGAAATCAGTTTAAGAAGCGTTGATTTACCGGCGCCATTCTTGCCAAGCAAACCATAGATATAACCTTCTTCTACCTGTAAACGCAGATTTTTGTATAACGGCTGATTTTTGCGGTAACCAAAATTGACTTCCGAAAATGCGATCATATTTAGTGTATTAGTGTGATAGTACACTACAAATGTATCATTCCTTTTTGATCCACCAAATTATTTTCAGGCTTGGCGGTTAATATGCCTATCAAATGAGAAAGTTTTTTTATTTTTGAGATATGCAACGCCGCAGTCAAATGTGGCGTTGTATTTTTTTTGACTCTTTTAAACGATAGATTATGAGTGATACTAATATGTATGTAACAAAAGAGACATTTGACAGGCTCCGCGAAGAATTACATAAAATGAAAGCTATTGACCGCCCCGCCTCTTCAAGAGCGATAGCGGAAGCACGCGAAAAAGGCGACCTGAAAGAAAATGCAGAATATGATGCCGCCAAAGAGGCCCAGGGGATGCTGGAAGCCAAGATCAAACAACTGGAAGGCGCGATCGCCAATGCCCGGATCGTGGATACAAATACCATCGATACCAGCAAGGTGACCATACTCACCAAAGTGACCATCACCAATATGGCCACCAAAAAAACCATGACCTACCAGATCGTAGGAGAAAAAGAAGCCGACCTTAAACTCGGAAAGATCTCTGCCGGTTCACCAATCGGTAAGGGCCTGATGGGTAAAGTAATAGGAGAGATTGCCGAAATACAGGCGCCGAATGGGGTGATGAAGTTTAGGGTGGAGGAGATTACGGTGTAACCCCCCCAACCCCCTGAAGGGGGAGTTGTGAAGCTTCTTTAAAGTGCGAGACATGCTGTATAAAATTATGAATTCTTTTAACTACTAAACTAATTCCCCCTTCAGGGGGCTAGGGGGTATGACAATATTTTCCAGGATCATCGCCGGCGAAATTCCATCCTACAAAATAGCAGAGAACGAAAAATTCTTTGCCTTCCTCGACCTTTTCCCTTTGGTGAAAGGGCATGTACTGGTGGTTCCCAAAATAGAGGTTGATAAATTCTTTGATATACCAGATGATCTTATTGGGGAGTTATTGCTATTTGCCAAACCCATCGCGAAAGCCATTGAAAAAAGTTTTCCTTGCAACCGCTGCGGCATCAGTGTTGTGGGCCTTGAGGTACCTCATGCACATCTGCACTTAATTCCTATCAACAGTGCCGATGATATGAATTTCAGCAATCCCAAATTGAAATTATCGACAGACGAGCTAAAAGAGATCCAGCAAAAAATAATCACTGCCCTGTAATGCAGGGTGCAAACAACCCCAAACCCCAAACCACAAACCCCAAACTATTTCTTCACCCTCCCGGGATTCTTCGCAATAAACTCATCCCATCCCTTCAATCCCTTCACTGCTTTACCTAATACAGAAGAACATTGGTAATGATGGCAAAGAGCAACTGCCAGTGCATCGGTGGCATCAAAGTATTGCGGTTTTTCTTCGATGTTTAAAACGCGTTGTAGCATTTTCCAAACCTGGTCCTTATCGGCATTACCATTACCGGTGATGGATTGTTTTACTTTTTTGGGTGAGTATTCCGTTACGAGGATCTTCGCCTGCATAGCAGCGGCAATGGCCACACCTTGTGCCCTTCCGAGTTTGAGCATGCTTTGTACATTCTTTCCAAAGAACGGCGCTTCAATGGCGAAAGTGGAAGGCTGGTATAATGTAATGAGTTCACATACTTTGGTATGTATCATATCCAGCCGCGCATAAATATCTTTTTCCTTAGTGAGTTTCAATACGTCCATCAATATCACCTGTGCCTGGCCGTTGTGAATCCGCAATAGTGCATAACCCATCAACTGTGTACCAGGATCAATACCTAAAATGATCTCCGCTTTCTTCATCGTTCCGTGAAATTAAGGGTTCGGGCATAATTTTTTCAGCTGAATGATGGCGTGAGACGTGAACCGTCAATCGTGAGTGCGGTCTATACATTTCACGATTGACGGTTCACGTCTCATATCATCACATTTTTTTACCAGTCAAGAACTGCTATTATGTTTGATCAACCCCAGGTAAACGGTCGTAATACCCGCCTTGCTTCCCCGTTTTCAGGCTTTTCACCGTTCTTTGCAACGGTTAAACAATACCCACTGAACAAGAAATTAAAAATACTTCTCAACTATTTCGTCGGCCCGGTAGTGTTCGTATGGCTTTCTTATTCCATTTACCAGCAAATACAAAGACAGGGCGATGTGCAACAGTCGTGGCACCTGATCCGTGCTGCTTTTTCCGGCCCGCAATTAATAAAACTGCTATCGGTATTTGGGCTGATGTTTGTAAACTGGGGCATTGAAGCGCGTAAATGGCAATTATTGGTAAGTTCTATCCAGGAAGTCTCTTTCGGAAGGGCATTTCGCGCCGTTTTTTCCGGGCAGGCTATCAGTTTTAATACGCCTAACCGTGTGGGTGAATCTGCCGGGCGCGCGATTTTTCTCGATGAAGGAAACCGTTTGCGCGGGATGGTTTTATCAACTGTGGGCAGTATGAGCCAGATCATCATCACCTTTGTTATGGGGCTGGCTGCATTATTATACCTGCGCTTGCATATTCTGAGTGATGCCCACCGGGTAACGGCCTTATCTATTTTCTGGATCGATGGGTTGATCTATGCGATCGGCATAGGGCTCTTCTTTTTTATAATTCTTTACTTCCGCCTGTCGTGGGTCATAAAATTGCTCGAAAAAATACCTTTTATTGCAAGGCATAGATTCTTTGTACAAAAACTGGAAGACCTTCACTGGAAAGAATTAACAAGAATTTTGATCCTTTCTTCCTGCCGGTACGTTGTATTTGTTGTCCAGTATGTGTTATTGCTCCAGGTGTTCGAGGTGAACATTGGCTGGCTGGACGCATCGAGCATGGTTTGTGTAATGCTGCTTGTGATGGCCATTGTACCTACGATCGCTTTGGCGGAATTAGGTTTCAGGGGTAAGATCAGCCTGCAGCTATTCGGATTGTTAAGTTCAAATACCTTGGGCATCGTTGCTACGGCGGCAGGTATCTGGATCATAAACCTGATCATTCCGGCCATAGCCGGAAGTTTATTGATACTGGGCGTTAGATTATTTAGAAATAAATCGACTTAGGACTTGAAAAAAATTAGTACTCTCTTTCTGGTGATCATAGCGCTTAGCTGGAAACCTGTTTCTACAGCCGATGAATTCTGCGGTATCCGAAACCTCGCCTTTG
Organism: Bacteroidota bacterium; assembly: GCA_040388705.1. Classification (GTDB taxonomy): domain Bacteria; phylum Bacteroidota; class Bacteroidia; order Chitinophagales; family Chitinophagaceae; genus Sediminibacterium. The sequence goes on from JAZKBI010000001.1 coordinate 626,547, forward strand.
GGGACGGTGAAAATATCAGTTTTAATGTTTTTTACGCAGTGATGGGTATTTACATCAATGCCGGCACGGCCAATTTTACGGTTGCCCAGAAAGAGTTCAATAACAGGCCCGTTTATCATGTGGTAGGATCGGGTACCTCAAACAGCAGTTATGACTGGATCTTTAAAGTGCGGGATAAATATGAAAGCTATATAGATACTGCAACACTGAAACCCTTGAAATTTGTGCGCGATATTAATGAAGGCGGGTTTAAAAAATATGAGAACATCACTTTTAATCACCAGACCAATACTGCGGTTACTACCGATGGTGTTTTTAAAATACCAACCTGCATACAGGATGTATTGAGTTCTATTTATTATGCAAGGAATATCGACTTTAGCAAATATAAGGCCAACGATAAGATCCCTTTTACAATGTTCCTTGATAATGAAGTATATAACCTCTACATCAAATACCTCGGCAAAGAAGACGTAAAAACAAAGTATGGAAGATTCCACGCAATCAAATTCAAACCATTATTGGTAAAGGGAACTTTGTTTGATGGCGGAGAAAAAATGACCGTTTGGGTAAGTGATGATCCCAATCATATTCCTCTGAGAATAGAAAGCCCGATCGTGGTAGGAAGTGTGAAAGTAGATATGATGCAATACCGTAATCTGCGGTATCCTTTAAGTTCTATGATCAGCTTCAGGTAATAGTCAATGGTGAATGGTCAATAGTGAATGGTGAAAGGGTGGGGGTCTATTTATTCACCATTCACTATTGGCTATTCACTATCTACTTTACTCCAGATGTATCCTGTTTAATTTCGAATGCCGGTAGGCATACATACAGATGCTTACAATGATCAGTGTAGAAATAACAACTCCTGAAAATAACCCGCCTAATAGCGACTGGTAATTTTTTTGTCCCAGGTAAGCCCCCAATACTACAGCGGCAGCAGAAGCAACGCCCGAAACGGCGGCGATCACAGCATTGGCTGTACGGTTGGAGATCTCGATGCGGGCATTACAATCGCCACAGTTGGTCACTGAAAAATTATTCAGCTGGACAAATTTCTTAAATGGTATGCGGCCACCACAGCTTGGGCAGCAGGCAGTTTGGTTTTTGGACATTGGATATCGGTTTTGTGTTAAACAATTCCTGACCCGCTAAAAATACAATACATAAGCGTGGCAGAACCCTTATAAAACACCGAATTTATGCCGGGGAAAGCACGGTAAATATTATAGACAAAGTTGGTAATTCTTGTAGTGGTGTAGGCGTTCTCTGCGTAAACTATCCTAGCTCTGCGGCTCTGCGGTGAATTGAGATTGCGATTCACCGCAGAGCCGCAGAGAGGCGGAGTTAACGCAGAGGAGGCGCTACAATTCTGATAACCTGAAGCAATCTTTTGGGCGAACACCTTTTTCGGTCGTTTGAACGGAGCAGCATTCGTTCATGGCATCATGTTCAAAATAGAGGATATAATTCTTAGCGGCAGCTTCCTGTAAGAATGTTTTCTTCTCTGTAAGCGTGGTTAGGGGGAACATATCGTAAGCCATTACGTATGGAAGCGGCATATGCGCAACGGAAGGCAGAAGGTCTGCCATATAAACGATCGTCCTGTCTTTGTAGCTGATCTGTGGTAACATCATCTTATCTGTGTGCCCATTAACAAAACGAACGGAGATATTGTCTGAGAATGATGTACTGTTGAGCAAGCCGTTTGCATCCAGTCCTTTTCCGGGCACGGTAATAAACTGCAACTGGCCACTTTCTTCAATGGGTAGAATATTTTCTTTTAGGAAAGATGCTTTTTCCCTGTCGTTGGGAACAGTTGCCCATTGCCAGTGATCTTCGTTGCTCCAGTAAACAGCATTCTTAAATGCGGGGACTAATTGATCACCTTGCCTGACAATGCTCCCGCCGCAGTGATCAAAATGAAGATGTGTGAGGAATACATCGGTAATATCATCCTTACTAAAACCATGTGCGGCCAATGATTTGTCGAGTGTATCATTGCCATGTAAATAATAATGGCCAAAGAATTTCGCATCCTGTTTATCACCCATGCCGTTATCTATTAAGATCAATCGTTTACCATCTTCTATCAATAAACAACGCAGGGCCCAGGAACACATATTGTTTTCATCGGCTGGGTTTAACTTGTTCCACATGCTTTTGGGAACAACGCCGAACATAGCGCCGCCATCTAATTTAAAAAAACCGGTGTTGATCGTGTAGAGTTTCATTGTCTAAGCTGCTGGTGACTGTTTTTTCTGGCTCTTCAAAGCAAAGCTCAGTAAAATCAAGCCGATCACAAAGAAAACCACCAGTGCCAGTACAGAATTTCTCTGTGAACCGGTAAGCTCATTGATATAGCCAAAACTGAGCATGCCAATCACGATAGCGATCTTTTCTGTTACATCATAAAAACTAAAGAAAGAAGTAGTGTCTTTTGTTTCAGGCATCAGTTTGGCGTAAGTGCTCCTGCTGAGCGACTGAATTCCACCCATTACAAAACCAACCAATACCGCCAGCCCATAAAATTCATAAATGCCATCCCTTGGTAATAAATAGCCTATCACGCAGAGAACGATCCAGAGTGAAACGGTTGTCATCAACGCTTTAAAATTCCCGATCCTATCAGACAAACGTGCGATCAAATAAGAACCGGGTATCGCGATCAATTGAATGATCAATATCGCGATGATCAGGTTTTGTGTTGGAATATTCAGCTCACTTTTTCCATACAAAGTAGCCGCCAGCATTACCGTCTGCACACCCATATTGTAAAAAAAGAAAGCGCCTAAATATCTTTTCAAAACAGGCATTTGTTTTACCTGCTTCCATACCTTGTTCAGTTCCTGGTAGCCATGTGTGAGCAGACTGCCACGGTCGCCTGTTTGTGCGATGGGAGTTCCTTTTGGCAAGCGACTCAACGAGAACTGGCCAAATCCCCACCACCAAACGCCTACCAACAGGAAGGAGACCTGTGAAGCTTTTCCTACTGTGATACCAAACAGGTCTGGTTTTAAAACAAATACGAAACAAATGATCTGCAATATCACGCTGCCGATATATCCCATAGCAAAACCTTTGGCACTCACACGATCCTGGTCCTCTGGTTCGGCAATTTCAGGCAGGTATGAATTATAGAAAACAAGACTGCTCCAGAAACCCACACAGGCGATCACGAGACAAAGCAATCCGTACCCAAGATTGGTCTTATCAAAAAAATACATGGCGCTGCAGGCAATGCTACCCATGGTACAGAAGAAGAACAGGAATTTTTTCTTATTGCCCTTATAATCTGCAATGGATGAAAGCAAGGGCGACATAATTGCCACGATCAGGAAAGCAACCGCTAACGCATAATTGTATAAAGAGGTATTAGAGAACTCCCTGCCAAATAAATGAACCGTATCATTTGATGTGGCATCGTTTCCATCACCCGTAACTGCCTCGTAATACGCAGGAAAAATAGTGGAAGTGATCACAAGATTGTATACGCTGTTGGCCCAATCATACATGGCCCAGCCGTTAATTACTTTTTTGGGAGCGGTTTGCATGGAAGAAGTTTTGGTGTTTTAAAGATAGCCTTTTCTGTTGCCACAGACGATACTGGATACTGGATGCTAGCCGGGATCCCAATCCAGTATCCAGCATCCAATATCCTATCTATCGAGACAAAAATTATTTCAAATATCCTGTAAGCACAAGGATCAGCAACACCGCCCCAACAATCACCCTGTACCATCCGAACAATCTAAACCCATGCTTCTGCAAAAAGCCGATAAAGAATTTAATAGCCAGCATGGCTACGATAAAAGCGATCAGGTTTCCCAATCCCAAAGCAATTAAATTTTCTTTGCTCTTTAAAAGTTCCGAGTTTTCTTTCCATGCTTTTAATAATTTATAACCTGTTGCCGCAGCCATAGTTGGCACGGCTAAGAAAAATGAAAATTCAGCGGCAAGATTGCGGGTGAGTTTTTGCTGCATACCGCCAATGATACTGGCAGCACTGCGACTGGTTCCCGGGATCATAGCCAGGCACTGCCATACACCGATCATAAAAGCTTTGGATAAACTGATGTTCTCTTCTTTCTCAACGGTAGGTTGTTTAAAAAGCGAATCGATAAATAATAATATCACACCGCCCACAAGCATGGTAACAGAAACCGTTAACGGGCTCTCCAGTAATGCATCAATTTTTTTTGAGAACACCGCACCCAATGCCAAAGCAGGTATCACAGCAATAATAAGTTTGAAATAAAAATTCAAACGGTTGAGTGCAAAGAATTTTTTCCAGTACAAAACCACCACCGAAAGAATGGCGCCGAACTGTATGGCTACTTCAAATAGTTTGGTAAAAGGATCAGCCGAAATATGCAGTATCGAACTGGCAATGATCATGTGGCCGGTAGAAGAAATGGGCAGGAACTCCGTAAGCCCTTCCACAACAGCTATTACAATGGTTTCAAAAATGGTCATAATCGTTAGTTTGATTGCCCAACTCGGGGGTCGTTAAAGATAGCTGTAAAGATTCAAAATAGTTTGGGGTTTGTGGTTTGTAGTTTGTGGTTAGGTGTTGTAATTGCCGGGAAAATGCAGGCACCTTGGATATATTAATAGAAAAAGCGGTGCACGCACCGCTTCAAAATAATCGCTTATAACAATCACAGACAACAAACTAAACTGTGGCAGGAACAGCTTTTGGTTTCTTGAATATTGCGTAGATCTCTACCAGCAATCCCAACACGATCAATGCCGGAGCAATGGTAATACGCACAGTGCTGTACACCTCTTTGGTATCAAATACTTTCGGATCAGCGCTTTTACCACCGCTCATCAGTAACATGCCCAGCGCGATAACCGCACCACCTATCAGCATCCAGGTATAATTGTCTTTGGTAAATAAAGGAGAATTCACGTTTTGTTTTTGATCGCTCATTTTGTATGATTTATAGAGTAAATATAGTTGTTTCCGTTTGGAGTTTGGTGTTTGGAGTTTGGGGTTCCTCAACTCCAAACACCAAACCCAAAACGCCAAACTAATAAAGATCGTCAAGTTTCATTTTCAAATATTTCAACACACTTCTATGCGTACTGTAAACAGATATTCCCACGCCTAACAGGATCAGCCCGCCAAAAAGGATCAGCGTGAGTTTTACATCACGTATCGTTTTTAATTGCGGAAACTGGCTCTCGGCCCAGCCGATCAGCATAAATAATATGAAGATGGCGATACCCGAACTGATCAACCCATTGATCAACGCGCGGATATTCAATGGCCGCCCGATAAACCCACGTGTGGCGCCCACCATCTGCATGGTTTTGATCAGGAAACGGTTGCTGAACATTGCCAGCCTGATGGTATTATCAATACTGAATGTAACGATCAGGCAGAGCACAATGGCTACCACCAAAAAGATCAACCCGATCTTGGATGCCCGTTCATTCAGGTTACTCACCAGGCTTTTGGGGTATTGCAGATCAGTGATCTGGTTGCCATAAGCGGCCATCAGGTCGTTGGATATTTTTGCCAGGCTATCGGTGTTCACATATTGTGCCCGTGCATAAAAATCAATGCTCTCGGGAAGGGGGTTCACATCCAGGATCTTGGCCCAGTCTTCGTTGTTCTCGCGGTTCCAGATCTGTTTGGCCGTGTTCTTATCAACATACACCACATTCTTCGCATACGGCCTGCTGGAAATAAACTGTTGGATCTGCCCGATGGTATCCTTGTTCAACGTACGCAGGTAAGCGCTCATACGGATATCTTCTTTGAACGCGTTTCCCACCGAACTGATGTTCAGGAAGAACCATCCCATAATACCCATGATCAGCAGAACCAGCGCCACACCCACAATACTGTAAATGTAATTGGGCTTGCTCCGTTTCATTGATGATTTTCCGATAACTGCCATGCTCAAAAAAAGTTTAATCTTAGTTTACCTGAATGGGGCTCCCGGCGTTCACCGGCTTAGGCAAATGTACGGTTTTGAAGCCTAAACACTTACATTTGCAGCCACTCTAACGGTCAAATTGTTTTTGAAAATAGAGCTTTAGGGGCGATGACCGGGTTAAGAAAACGTTAGTATTACCGAATTTTGAAATTTTGGGATTGGGAAATTGGGAAATTTCTTTCGGAGCAGGGTGTCCGTTCAATTCCAAAATTTCCCAATTCCAAAATTTCCCAATTTTATCATGGAATACAATTTCAGGAATATTGAGAAAAAATGGCAGGCGCAGTGGAAAGAATCCGGTGCGTATAAAGTAAGCAATGATTCGCCGAAGCCAAAATGTTATGTATTGGATATGTTCCCTTATCCGAGTGGTAAAGGTTTGCATGTGGGGCATCCCCTCGGTTTTATCGCTTCCGATATTTACAGCCGTTTTAAAAGATTAAAAGGGTTCAATGTATTGCACCCGATGGGTTATGATGCATTTGGATTGCCCGCGGAACAATATGCCATTGAACATGGCGTGCATCCAGCGATCAGCACGGCACAGAACATTGATAATTTCAGGAAGCAGTTAGACAATATCGGTTTCTGCTACGATTGGGATAGGGAAGTGCGGACCAGCGAACCATCTTATTACAAATGGACGCAATGGATCTTCCTCCAACTTTTTAATAGTTTCTACAACCGCAATACACAGAAAGCGGAAAGCATCGCGTCACTGGTTGCGGAGTTTGAGAAACATGGAAATACGGATCAGGAATGTCCCGCGGATAGTTTGGTCAAGTTCACAGGCTTCGAATGGAAAGCATTCAACCAGAAAGAACAGCAGGATATTTTAATGATGTACCGTCTTGCTTTCTGTGGCTTTGGAGAAGTGAACTGGTGCGAAGCATTGGGAACGGTGTTGGCCAATGATGAAGTAGTGAACGGCGTTAGTGAACGCGGCGGCTATCCCGTGGTAAAAAAGAAACTGCGCCAATGGTACCTGCGCATTACTGAATATGCGGATCGTTTATTGAGCGGCCTCGAAACCATCGAGTTCAGCGAGGCCATGAAAGAAATGCAGACCAACTGGATCGGGAAATCTTATGGTGCGGAAATAGATTTTGTGGTAAACACTTCTACCAATACACCGCATGATATTCCGTTGACGGTTTACACCACACGTCCGGATACTATTTTCGGTGTGGACTTTATGGTGGTGGCGCCTGAACATGATCTCATAGAAAAAATAACAACCAAAGAACAGAAAGAAGCGGTAGAAACCTATATCAGTTATGTAAAAAGCCGTAGCGACAGGGAAAGACAGGCCGAGAAAAAAATTACCGGTTGTTTTACCGGTGCCTACGCCATCAATCCATTCAGCGGAAAACAGATTCCTATCTGGATTTCTGAATATGTGTTGGCTGGTTATGGTACGGGAGCCATCATGGGTGTTCCATGCGGTGATGAGCGTGATCATAAATTTGCGAATCATTTCAACATACCCATCACCAATATCATTGGAGAATATTATGATGGTAAAGAAGCCAATCCCACCAAAGATGCGAAACTGCAAAACAGCGGTTTCATAGATGGATTGGTAATGCGTGATGCAATTGCCGTAGTGAACCGCGAATTACAGGATCTCGGTATTGGAAAAGAAAAAGTAAACTACAAAATGCGCGATGCCGCTTTCAGCCGGCAGCGATATTGGGGCGAACCGTTTCCCATTCAATGGAAAAATGGTGTAGCTATTTCATTGGATGAAACTGAATTGCCGTTGTTGTTGCCAGAAGTAGACAGTTATAGTCCCGGCCCCGAAGGAGAAGGTCCGTTGGCGAATATTCCTGAGTGGGTGGCGAAAGAACTGGAAACGAATACGATGCCCGGTTATGCCGGCTCATCCTGGTATTTTCTCCGCTATATGGATCCGCACAACAACGAAACTTTCTGCGATAGAAAAGTAAGTGATTACTGGAACCAGGTTGATTTATACATTGGTGGAACCGAACATGCTGTCGGACATTTATTGTACAGCCGTATGTGGACGAAAGCATTGTATGATCTGGGCCATATCGGTTTTGATGAGCCATTCAGGAAATTGTTGAACCAGGGGATGATACAGGGGAGTTCGAGGTTTGTCTATCGTTTAAGAGGAACGAATAAATTTATTTCTTATGGCTTGATCGATGGAAAAACACATACAATGGAAGACGTTGACCCTATACGTGTTGATGTGAATTTTGTAGATGGGGTAGAACTTGATACGGAGGCTTTCAAAAAATGGAAAAATCATGAGTTCAGAGACGCTGAGCTAATTCTGGAGGACGGCAAATACATCTGCGGTTCTGAAGTTGAAAAAATGTCTAAGGGAAAGTACAATACTGTCGATCCTACCGATCTCGTTGAAAAATTCGGCGCCGACACATTCCGCATGTACGAAATGTTCCTCGGCCCCGTTGATCAAAGCAAGCCATGGGATACCAAAGGCATAGAAGGCGTTCACCGCTTCCTTAAAAAACTCTGGCGTTTATTCTTTGATGAGATGAAAGGCAAAGTCTGGAATGAAGAAAAAGCAACCGCCGCAGAATTAAAAGTATTGCATCGCACCATTCGAAAAATTGAAGACGACACAGAACGTTTCAGTTTCAACACCGCCGTAAGCGCTTTCATGATCTGCGTAAATGAACTCGCCGACCTGAAATGTAATAAACGTGAAGTGCTGGAATCATTGCTCATCATGCTCACGCCTTATGCCCCGCATATCAGCGAAGAGTTGTGGATGGTATTGGGAAATAAGGGTTCGATACTCGATGCCTCTTATCCAACATTCGATGAGCAACATGTGATCGAATCATCCAAAGAATATCCCGTAAGCATTAACGGAAGAGTGCGCACCAATATCAATATTGCATTGGATGCAACACCTGAGCAGGTACAGGAGATCGCGCTCAACAACGAACTCATTCAGAAATGGATGGAGGGTAAGCCTTTGAAGAAATTTATTTTTGTGAAGGGGAAGATGATTAATGTAGTGGTGTAAAATTTTCACGCAAAGGCGCTAAGGGGCAAAGAAGGGTTTTTGCATATTGTAGACCTGATTTATAGAGAAAAGTCCTGCATTAGCGGGACTTTTTTTATTTGGCGAATAACTTTTCCACTTAGAAACTCCTTTGCGCCTTTGCGCCTTAGCGCCTTTGCGTGAAACAAACTACCGCACATCGAAATTCCCTTCCTCCCAATTCCCCAATTCCTTATATTGTATTTCCAATCAAAATTAACCGTAATGAGAAAGCTGCTTTTCATTTCAATGGCATGTATTGCCAGCATTTGCGCATCAGCGCAAATTTCTGATGCGTATTTTTTATCAGCCCCGTGCTTAACGCCTGACGGTCAAACCGTGGTCTTCAGTTTTGAGGGCGATCTGTGGAAAGCCGCGGTATCCAGTGGTATTGCCGTTCGTTTAACTGCCATGCAGGGTTACGAGAACAACGCAAAAGTATCGCCCGATGGAAAATGGGTTGCGTTCACGGGCAGACAGATGGGCAATGCAGATGTATATGTAATGCCATTGGCAGGAGGTGATATTAAACAACTTACTTTTCATAGCGCTGCCGATGATATGAATAACTGGAGTTGGGATAGCAAGAAGATCTACTTCACCTCAACACGTGGGGGCCAGTTATCTGGTTACACCGTGAGTATTGATGGCGGTACGGCGCAGCGTTTATTCGGCGATCATTATTTCTTATTCGATCATGGTTTGTTCGAACATCCATCCAGCGGGGAGATATTTTTCAATGATACATGGGAAAGCAGCAACCAGGTAGCGCGTAAAAGATACAAGGGGCCGTTCAATCCCGATATTCAATCCTATAATATCAAAACCAAACAGTATAAAAAATACACCGATTGGGAAGGAAAGGACTTCGGAACCACCATTGATAAGAACGGCAACATTTATTTTGTATCTGATGAAGTGAATGGCGAATACAATTTGTATGCGTTGGATAAAGGCAAAAAAATCGATCTCACTAAATTCAACACTTCCATCAAAACGCCGATGGTAAACGCTAATGGCGGAAAGATCGTGTTTGAAAAAGATTACCAGTTGTGGGTATATGATGTATCAAAGAAAACAAGTGAAAAACTCGATATCAAATTGTTTCGCAATAATATTCTCCCTGCGGAAAAAGATTATGATGTGACACGGAGCATCACCAATTTTGATATTTCGCCCGATGGAAAAAAATTGGCCTTCACTTCCCGCGGAGAATTGTTTGTAAGTGATGTGGATGGAAAATTCATCCAGCACATTAACAAGAAAAATGCAGAGCGCGCAAGGGAAGTAAAATGGATGAGCGATAATAAAACGTTACTATTTAACCAAACCGCAGGCGGCTACCTGAATTTATATACTGCCACCGCAGATGGAAGCAGCCCGATAAAACAAATCACTTCAGATAAAAAAGACAACCGCTCACTTGCACTTAACAAAACAAAAACAAAAGCAGTTTATCTCAGCGGCCGCGATGAGGTTCGACTGATAGATCTGAAAACATTAGAAACTAAAATGCTGGTAAAAGATGAGATCTGGGCCTTCCAGAATTCAGATCCGGGCTTTTCTCCCAATGATGAGTATGTTTATTTTACTGCGATCAGAAATTTTGAGCAGGATATTTTCATTCATAACCTGAAAGACAATAAAACCATCAACCTTACCAATACCGGTGTTACTGAATCCGGCCCGGTATGGTCGCCAGATGGCAAATACATTTATTTTAATTCTTCGCGTACCAAGCCTTCTTATCCTTTCGGCCCGCAAAACCCGAGAATATACCGGATGCCTTTGGAGAGGATCGATGACCCTTATCGTAGCGATAAATACAATGAGCTTTTTAAAGCGCCTGAAAAAAAAGAAAAAGATACGACTGCTAAAAAAGATACTACAAAAAAAGAACCGGTGGCTCCGGCGTCTATCACAGTGGATGTTGAGAATATTATGGACAGGCTTGAGCAGGTGGGCCCATCTTTTGGTTCACAGTTCCTGTTGAATGTAATACAGAAAGGAGATAAGACCTTTGTATTGTACGCAAGTGATCATGCGGAAGGCAGGGGCGCTTTATGGAAAACAACCCTTGAACCATTTGAAAATCCAAAAACAGAAAGAATCGTCGGCGCAGATGGAGGCGGGTTCGATTACGCAGATGCGGCTGATAAATCGATGTTGTTATTTAACGGCGGTATTTATAAACTCAACCTCGATGCCAACCGCGTGGACCCTGTTGCGCTTGCCAGTACCTTCCGCAAAAACCTCTCTGCAGAATTTGCGCAGATCTTTGAAGAAGCCTGGGCACAGGTAGAAGAAAATTATTACGATGAAAAATTCCATGGGCTCGATTGGTATGCCACTAAAAAAAGATACGAAGCATTTATTCCCAAACTGAATAATCGTTCCGACCTGCGGATACTATTAAGTGATATGCTGGGTGAATTAAATTCTTCACACCAGGGCTTTACTTCGAATGGCGATGAAGAAAACCTCAATCTTTCCAGCCGTACCATGGAAACAGGAATTGTGTTTGAGAATACCGATCCATACAAAGTTAAATACGTTGTGAAGAGAAGTAATGCGGATAAGAAATCGGTTGATGTTCGCCCGGGCGATGTATTAACGAAAGTGAATGATGAACCGGTTGATCAAAGCATGGACCGTAACTATTATTTCAGCAAACCATCTCTTGATCGCGAAGTGAAACTAAGTTTCAATCGCAACGGCCAATCCGTAGATGTAAAGATCCATCCACAGGCCACGCTGGCAAACAATCTCTACGATGAATGGATAGACAATAACCAGAAAAGGGTTGATGAAAAAAGTAAGAACCGCATTGCTTATCACTGCATGAAGAATATGGGTACTCCTGAATTGGAAAAATTCCTGATCGATATGACGCAGGATTTTTATAAGAAAGATGCAATGATTTTGGACCTACGTTACAACACGGGTGGTAATGTGCATGATGAAGTGTTGAAATTCTTAAGTCAGCGCGCGTATCTTCAATGGAAATACCGCGAAGGAAAATTAACCCCGCAGGCAAACTTTGCACCGGCCGATAAGCCGATCATTCTTCTTGCCAATGAACAATCACTGAGCGATGCTGAAATGACCACTCAGGGTTTTAAAGCATTAAAACTCGGTAAGATCGTTGGAACAGGAACGTATCGCTGGATCATTTTCACCAGTGGTGCGGGATTGGTAGATGGTTCCTTTATCCGTTTGCCAAGCTGGGGTTGTTATTCATTAGACGGAAAGGACATTGAAAAAACAGGTGTTGATCCGGATATCCTGGTTAACATGAATTTCGAGGACCGCATCAATAAACGCGATCCTCAATTAGACAGGGCAATAGAAGAGATATTGAAACAGTTGAAATAGATAAACAGTAAATGAGCGTACAGGAATTTCTGGAAAATGTAAACTGTCAACCCATTGTTCATTTTGATAAGAACAACGATCGTTTATTGCTGTTTGATTTTACAGAAGCAAACAAAGAATTAACGGCCGATATCATTGATGATACAGCGCGTTTCTCAGATTATATCCACACAAAACGTCAGACCGCCAATGCCAGGTTCGGTATTGGCGGTTATGATGAACACCGCACCGTTTATAGCAGGAGCAAAGTCTTCGATTCAGCCAATGGCGAAGAGCCGCGACGATTACATTTGGGAATAGATATTTGGGGCGAAGCAGGCACAACAGTATTTGCTCCATTGGATGGCTCTATGCATAGTTTTGCATTTAACGATCAGTTCGGTGATTATGGCGCGACGATTATTTTACAGCATGAAATAAACGGGTATTCATTTCATAGTTTATATGGTCATCTTTCATTGAAAGATCTCGATGTATTAACCGAAGGAAGAGCCATTAAAGCCGGAGACCTGATCGCACATTTTGGAGAGCCCAAAGAAAATGGCCACTGGCCGCCACATCTTCATTTTCAGTTGATCATTGATATGGAAGGAAAGCGTGGCGATTATCCCGGAGTATGTAAGTACAGCGAAAGAGAAAAGTATTTAGCGAATTGTCCCGATCCTGATCTTTTGCTCAGGATGATGCAGTGTGCTGTTAATATTGAACACTGAACAAGGAATCTTAAATGTTGAAGTGGGCTTCCGAACTAAAGCCGTCATTGCGAGGCACGAAGCAATCTGAACTAAAAATTTTATAATATCTGTTTTTGCAGGACACAGATTGCTTCGTTCCTCGCAATGACGACAGCCTGTTTCATTAGTTGCAACGTTATTTGTCAACAAGCAAAAGGGCTCCTATAATTTCTTCGCGCTCCTCTTCCAACGACAGATTTGATAATTCTTTCCCCGCCCTTCTATACCAATACCCCGCATTGCCAATATCCCCTTCTTTTCGATGAAGATACGCGTGTACCCATGCCGCATCCTTTCCTTCCATATCATTGATCAGGTCATGCGCAGCATCCCAATTACCTTTTGCATCATACCACAATGCCATCAATTCCGGCGATAAAGAATCAGACGGCGAATCTTTTAATAAACTTTCTGAAAAAGAATGCATGTTCATGCCTACAAAATAAATAAAAACGGGGAGAATTGCTTCTCGCCCGCTTTTTGATTATCCATCCTCACTACAAAATATTCAACATTAAAAATTCCCTGTTCAATATTCAATATTTCCTACCAGGGAAGCTCTTCTCCCAAATGCATATACTTTCCCGTTGGGCCATTCGAATCCAGTAACGATAAGGCAACAGATGTTTTGGCGCCATCAACGATCTCCATAGGCGCGGCATCGGATCCCATATCTGTCTTAACCCAACCCGGGTGTACAGAGTTCACCTTCACAGGCGTATCTTTTAATGCAGCGGCAAGATGAACTGTGTAAGAATTCAATGCTGTTTTAGATGTGTTGTAAGCAAACAGTTTTGAACCATAGATAGGAGAGCTTGCATCACTATGCAGGTTTAATGAACCAAGAATACTGCTCAGATTTACGATACGGCCGGCTTCACTTTTTTGGATCAGCGGCAACAAAGTGTTGGTGAGTTTTACCACGTTAAAAAAGTTGGTGTCCAATGTTTCGTGCAATTCTTTGTCAGAAATAGTAGTAGTGTTGTTTGAACCAAAACCACCGCTTTCAACCATAATACCGGCATTGTTTACAAGAATATCCAACTTGCCATATTTGTTGTTGATATAATCAAATGCAAACTTGATATCCGCATTATTGTCTACATCCAATTGCAGGAACTCGGCATCAATACCTTCTGACTGTAATTGTTCAACGGCTTTAATACCTCTTTCCTTATTGCGAGCCGCAGCAATAATGGTAATTCCTTCTTTGCCCAGTTGACGGGCGGTTTCGAAACCAATGCCTTTATTGGCACCGGTGATCAATGCGATTTTCTTTGACATGTTTTTTAATTTATTGTGATTTTATTTTTATGATGGATCATGACTGGTAAGCAGCAGCAAATGTTTTTGCAAAATCTTCCAGTTTCGTATTGCCTAAGGTTTCAGGGCGGTGTTTAAAATAGTCTTCGGACATGGCGCCTGTATGCAATGCGTGATTCATTTCAGCATAATTTTTTGCGACCTCCTGCGGTAAGCCGGCTTCTATCATGCCACTTAGTGCCTGTTCATCTGTAAACTGTACCCATGGAAGTTCGGGCTTGCCAATTGCAGCGCCGAGAACAGATGCAATTTTATCAGTGGAAACTTCATCGCTGGTAACATACCGGATTGCATGTCCTGTAAAATCTAGTGCGAGTAATTCTTCTGCAGCAACTACCGCAATATCGGCAGGAGCCACTATCGGAAATTTTCCTTCGGCAACAGCATAATTTCCACCGATGATGTTGAGGTGTTTGATCATACCAATATTCGCCAGCAGGTTAGTGAAGAAATACGCTGGACGTAAATGCTTAATGTTAACACCCGTTAAAACATTCAACGCCTGCTCCGCGCCATGTAAACCACTTACAGGACCAACGCCATCTGCTAAATGCGCACCAATGCTGCTGAGGTTTACCACATACTTTATACCCGAGGCTTTGATCGCATCCGCATAATTTTTCCCAATACTGGTGATATATGCTTTCCAGTCAGATACTGCATATATCGGCGGTACCATTGTGTACACTGCATCCGCACCTGTAAAAGTTTTTGACAGAAAGGCTACATCTTCAACAGAACCAATGGCTGCTTTTGCACCCGCGGCGATCAATTCGCTTATATTGGTTTCATTGCGGCTGATCACCGTTACCTCGTGGCCGTTTTTTAATAACGATAAACTGAGCGGTTTTGAAATATTTCCTGCTCCGCCTGTAATAACATACTTCATAATGAAAGGGTTTGGGTTTAGTATTTGTATATACAAATGATAATTAAAAAAAATTAATCTTCTAACTTGTCCGCAACCTGGCTCATATTTTTAATGAGTTGTTTGCTTTCTTCTTTGCTTAAAATTTTTGAATACCGTTCGCTGGCATCGTCAATACATTCTTTTAAAAGTGGTTTCATTTCCTTTGCTTTCTGTGTAGGATACACATTTATCTGCTTTCCTTCTGCTCCGCGGATCACCAGTTTTTTTGTTTCCAGTTTTTGCAATAATCGGCTAACGGTACTGGGCGTTAGTTGCAATTGATCCGCTAACCTGCCCGCCTGTATGCCGGGTTCATCCAACGCTAACATCAGCAGGTAAGCATGGCTGGGCGAAAGGTCTACTTTCTTCCAGCTTTCAATCGCGATCTTTTCTACTTTCCGGGCCAGTGCATTAGCGGTAAAGTACAAACAAGAGCAATATTTGCTATCTGATGTTTTCATTGCAGGAACAAAGATAAGGAGTTTTCATTTGTATATACAAATATATTTTTTAAAAGATTGTCAATAGTGAAAGGTGAATGGTGAATGGCCCGTTGACTATTCACCATTCACTATTGACTAATGCCCATCATTTAGTAGTTTTGAACCGTATGCCGAACACCAACCTGAATAGCGATGCGTCTAACCTCAACTCAGCCGACAAAGAGTTTGAGAACACGATACGACCCAAAGAGATCGACGATTTCGCGGGGCAGCCACAACTGATCGAGAACCTGGTCATTTTTATAAAAGCCGCCAAGATGCGCGGTGAAGCATTGGATCATATTTTATTTCATGGCCCGCCGGGTTTAGGAAAAACAACTTTAAGCAGGATCGTAGCCAACGAACTTGGCGTGAACATCAAAGAAACCTCTGGTCCTGTTATTGAAAAGCCAGGTGACCTCGCGGGATTGCTTACCAATCTTCAAACGAATGATGTTTTATTTATTGATGAGATCCATCGGTTGAGCACCGTGGTGGAAGAATACCTGTACGCCGCCATGGAAGATTTCAGGATCGATATCATGATCGATACGGGCCCCAATGCAAGAAGCATACAGATCAATCTTAATCCGTTTACATTGGTTGGCGCTACCACAAGAAGCGGGTTGCTGACTGCGCCCTTGTTATCGCGTTTCGGGATCAAATCGCGTTTGGAATATTACAATGCCGATGTTTTAAAAAAGATCATCGAAAGAAGTGCCGCCATCCTGCAGACTTCCATCACTACAGAAGCCTCATTTGAAATTGCCAGGAGAAGCCGCGGCACGCCACGTATCGCCAATAGTTTGCTTAGACGTGTTCGTGATTTTGCACAGGTGTTGAATGACAGTAAGATAGATATCGGCATCACCCAACATTCTTTAAAGGCATTGAATGTTGATGAACATGGGCTCGATGAAATGGACAACCGGATCCTGTCGGCCATCATCGATAAATTCAAAGGCGGCCCCGTAGGATTGACCACTATTGCTACAGCGGTTGGTGAAGAAGCGGGTACGATAGAAGAAGTGTATGAACCATTCCTGATACAGGAAGGATTTTTGCAAAGAACACCAAGAGGCAGAGAGGTTACGCCGAAAGCATATGAGCATATGGGCCGCAAACCATTTAACGGAGGAGCCAACCTGCTATTCTCCTGATGAAATATTTTTTTTATTTCGCTGCAGTGTTATCTGCCTGTGCGGCTGTTTATCATGTAGCTGCTATTTTATCGCATACAGACAACTCACCTGTTTGGCGCCATATGTTATTCTGCTTCATTTCTATAACAGGCGCATGGGCCTTGGTTAAAAGACCTTCCTGGTTATTTTATCCGTTGATCGTGCTCACATTACAGCAATTGTATAGTCACGGGACTTACCTGTTTGTCAAATACCGGGATGAACATTCCATTCATTGGATAAGTGTGGGTGTGCTGATTCTCATGCCCGTTATCACGTATGCTGTTTGGATAGATCGGAAAAGAAACCAGGCAAAAGTTCAGAAGCATTTGTGATAATCGACGAAACCCGTTTATATACCGGCGCGTGGCAGGAATTTAGTAACTTACGGTTATTGAAGTTGGTGGCACGGTCTTTTTAACAAAAGATTGCGGGAGCACTATGTGAATTCACTTTCAATTATCTTTATTTCACGTTAAATATATTACCATGGACGACAAAAAAAACAAAATACTCCTATGCGAAGATGATGCAAATCTTGGCATGGTCCTTAAGAATTACCTCGAACTGAATGACTACGATGTAACGCTGGAAAGGGATGGCCGTTTGGGACTGGCAGCTTTTCAACGTGAAAAATTTGATATCTGCCTGCTGGATGTAATGATGCCCAATATGGATGGTTTTACCCTGGCGGAAGAGATCCGCGATGTAGATCCTGACATACCCCTGTTTTTCCTCAGTGCAAAAACGATGAAGGAAGATATCATACAGGGGTACAAACTCGGCGCAGATGATTATATCACCAAGCCATTCGACAGCGAGGTATTGCTTTTAAAGATCAAAGCCATCCTGAAACGCAACGAAGAGGAAAACCGTATCAGCGACAATATTGAATTTGACCTGGGCAGGTTTCATTTCAACCCAAAGCTTCGCGAATTGAAGCATGATGAGATGACGCAGACACTTTCTCCCAAAGAAAATGAATTGCTTAAAATGCTTGCCGAACACAAGAACGATCTTCTGCCAAGGGAACGCGCCCTCAAAAAGATCTGGGGAAGCGATACCTATTTCAACGGCCGCAGTATGGATGTGTATATCGCCAAACTGCGTAAATACCTGAAAGACGATACGAATATCGAGATCGTGAATATTCACGGAAACGGATTCAGATTGGTTGCCCCATAGTCAGTAATGAATAAAAATAGTGATGCCTCGCGAATAGCGGGGCATTTTTTGTTATCGGAATAGGTTTGCATTATTGAGCCCCTCTGTGTAGCTCAGTGTACTCTGTTACTCTGTGTTGAAAAAAACATACTTGGTATTCCAGAACATTTTTTTCAACACAGAGTAACGGAGATTGAGAGTTTCACAGAGAGCTACCGAACTTCAATAAGGTTATTTGTTAAAAAGTTTTCTATAACTCTCCTCATCCATATATTCAAGAATATCCCCTGGCTGGCATTCAAGTATTTTACAGATCTCTTCGAGCGTGGAAAAACGGATGGCTTTGGCCTTACCGCTTTTAAGGATGCTCATATTGGCAATGGTAACACCCACGCGCTCGCTAAGCTCGGTTAAGCTCATTTTGCGGCGGGCAAGCATTACGTCTAGATTAACGACTATGGGCATATTAAATGGTTAGGTTTTGTTCTTCCTGAATTTCATATCCTTTTTTGATCGCCCTTGCCAACAGTAAAAATACAAGTGAGGTCAGCAGCAATACTGCATTTTTTTCCCAATTGAAATAGAATATGAAATCAGTTGAGTAGTGTTTTTTTAAAATAAGGTGCTGTATATATTTACTGATCAATGCATAGGCAACCGAGCCCATTAGTACATACGATACAAAGAACAGGTATGTATAATTTTTAACAGTGAATGCTTTTCCCTTTGAAAGTTGAAAAACAAAAAGGATCAGGTATCGGATCACGCTAAGGAACAATACCAGCCACACAAATCCAATAATAAAAAATATGGCTGCCCATACATAATAAGCTGTTTTTGAAATGGGAAACAGCAGATCCTGGTTTTTCACAGGTGAGTCCGAAGAAACTCTTGGTCTTACACCGTATTGCTCTTCTTTTATTTTCCATGAAAACACATAATTTTTGCCGTTTCCTTTTACGGAGCTATCTAGTACGAGATACTTTTTATAAAACTTTCCCTTCTTTTTAAAGAATACAGGCTCGTGAATGGAAGTAATCTCATTTTTTACCGGTTCCAGGTCTGCCACAACAAAATAATACTTCGTATCTGGTTTCGGGCCGTTAAACCAATTGTGCATGTCCCTGTATTCACAGGTATCGCATTCTTGAGTACTGCCTACATTTCCGAAAGAAAATCCATAGAAAATATACGATTGATAGAGTGAGGTAACAGAGCGAATACTGTCCAATTTATTACTGATCGATCTATAGGGTAAACTATCTTTTAACTGATCGCGGTATATGCTATCCGGATCTGGTATTTCATTGTATCCTTTACTGAAATAAGGCTGTTCGGGATAATAATGAAAAACGGGGAACACAAAGGTGAATGTGATTATGACAATAACCACAAAAATCATGATATTGATAATTTTGGAAAATCTTTTCATGTGTTTTGTTTTATATGGTCAGGTCTTGTTCCTGTTGTAGTTTATATCCTTTTGCAAAAGCGCGCGCAATAGCGAGTGTAACAATGCCAAATAAAGCCGTTTCCCAATTTGAATTCAGGAGCCTGCTGAAAGAAATGGTTAATTCCGCAGGAACTTTATTGATAAAGAAAATACTGACAATATATGGCATGATCATCTGCACAAGAAAAACGCCAATTGAGGTATAAGCTATAATATGCAGGTCGCGGAGGTTAGTCAGTGTAAATACTTTTCCGCGTGAGATATTAAGCAATACATTGATAGGAAGCGCAAGAAAAATGTAGAGTAAGGCGATAGAAATAGAGATCATCACCAGGTAAAGTAAAAACCTGGTGATATCATAAAATTGTTTGGATACGGGATATAAAACCGTATGATAATTTGATAAATAAGCTACCTGTATCTCTTTTGCAGGGTTGTTCCATTTGCGTAAATAATTTTTTCCATCCTTATAATTAAATGCAAACGGTTTTTTTAAAGAATAATTTTGTAGTGAAATATAGTAGCCTATTTCATGATGGGCTTTATCATCACCATACCATCCATACCAGGACCGCATAGTTTGCAGAACGCCAATAAAACCTGTGTTGATATTCAGGCCCATAGGGTATAAAGTATTTTTTTCCCTCTCATTATCGGCAATATGTTTGAGGCTATCAGCTATTGCTTTATATTGATAATTTGGCAGCGAATCAATATGGGTCAGTTTTTCCGGTTTAGGAAGCTCGGCGATATCGGTATAACTGTCTTTCCCGACCATTTGGAATTCCATGCGGTACATCATTATGCCGATGATCAGCAGGCTTAGGACCACCAGGAATACGACAACAAATCCGGCAGTTGGTTTGAATCTTTTTATCATAACAGTTTTTATTAATTAATTATACCGTCAGATCCTGTTCCTGTTGCAGTTTAATACCACGTTGATATAAACCGGCCAGCGCAAGTATGACCATAGAAAAATATAATTCGGCGTAAATAAGTATCGGGAAGGATGAATGGAAACTCGTGAATTCGTTGTTCGTCAAAGCTTCTATTCTTGTGGGGGCGTATATTAAATTCCTGTAGAGTGTTAAAAGCCCATGTAAAGCAACGAGATAACCCAACAGGCGGATATAATTGGAAATGTCTTTCCTGAATAAATGCTGCTGCTGCAGTTTGGGAACCACCAGGATGATGATGATACTGGCAACAGCAAGAAATAGTAATGTGATCATATCAAGATCCGTGGTAAGATTTGGTAACAGGATCCTTTCCACTATTCCCGGGGAAGGAATTTTAAAACGGCCCGCAAGCGTGATCGATCCCGACGCATAAGCAGTAACGGGTTGGCCGTTAAAATGTGTATCCGGCATGGGTTGTACCGGCACCGTAATGCCATTGGTTTCTCCTATGCCAATTGCGAAGAAAAGAAAGCAAAACATTAATAAGCCAATGAAACTGCGCCTGATTCTGGGTAATAAAGGAAAGGATTCAGCCAGTGAATCAGAGATGGAGCGAAATAGGTTTGGTTTCATTTTGCAGCAATTATATACTGCAATAGTATAAATATTTATCGATAAACAATAAATATTTATAATTATTTTATCCATCAAACCACTAAAATCACTTAGTTTTTTGTATAAATCCCTGCTCATCAATGCTTAATACCTGTTCGGCCTGCATGTAGTCTAAAACGGCCCAGACTTTGTCTTTGTTATAATTTTTCAAGGCTTTGAGTACTTCATTCACAGAAAGAGGGATCGATTGCAGGACCTGTGTTTCAATAAGGTGGAACTCCCCGGCGGAGATGGCTTTTCTTTTTTTAGCAAGACAGTTATCGCAGTAACCGCATTCTTTTACATCATTATCACCAAAATAATTGGAAATATAGCGGCTCCTGCAGGCGCCGGTAAGGGTTACATACCGCATCATATTCTGAACACGTTCTTCGTATAATTTTTTTCGCCGGAGATAATGATCCTGGTCTATCTCCAGGTATTGCGCCGGCGCGCGGTTAAGCAGGAAATGAATTTGCGGAGTATCTTTCTGTGGTAAGTATTCGATGATACCGAATGATTGTAATTGCAATAGTTGTTGCTGTACTTCTTCGATGGTCATGCGGCATAATCTCGCCAGTTGTTTTTCGTATACAGAAACGCGGTTATCAATAATACCCGCATAAGTTCGCAACAAACATTTGATGAGTGGTTCGGTTTCGGGGTGACTTATCTCAAACTGGTTCAGCGTTTCTCTCGATGTGATGAAATTTACCTGCGATGGCAGGAAGATGGTTTCTGAAAAAGTGATATGGCCTTCCTGTTCTAATACTTTGAGCACATTGATCACGAGTAGATTATCCAGGGTAAAATTCTTTACAAATTCCAACAGGTCGAAATCAAAATATTCTCCTTTGCCAACACCTACTGGTACCTGTAAATAATCAGCCAAAGCCTGGTAAACTTTTTTGATCTCAGGTAGAGGAGGAAAACGCCTGTCGGGTAAGGTTGCCAGCGCAGCTAAATTTTCCTGCTGGTAAATTAATACTGCATAGGATTTTTTTCCATCCCTTCCGGCCCTACCCGCCTCCTGGTAATAATTTTCTAAACATTCAGGTATATCGTAATGGATCACACTACGCACATCGGGTTTATCGATGCCCATGCCGAAGGCGTTGGTGCAGACCATCACGCGTACTTTGTTATCGATCCACGCCTGTTGTTTCTGGTCGCGCATTTCCTGCGGAAGGCCCGCGTGGTAATGATCTGCTGAGATCTGTTCGAGACCTAGTAAATATGCGATCTCTTTGGTTTGTTTGCGGCTGTTGCAATACACGATACTGCTGCCCGGCACTTTTGTAAGGACCTCGATCAGTTTATTGACCTTACTATCCACACAAAAACTGCTATAAGATATATTCGGCCTTTCAAATGATTGACGGAAGACATTCGCTTCTGTCAATTTTAGTTTCTCAATAATATCATCCTGAACAACGGGCGTAGCAGAAGCAGTTAATGCGATGATGTTGATGCCAGATAATTCGTCCCGCAGATTGGCAATGCGTAAATAAGGTGGCCTGAAATCATAACCCCATTGTGAAATACAGTGTGCTTCATCAACCACCAATAAATTGACATTTAATGCAGGGAGGTATTCTTTGAAGAGATTTGTCTCCAGTCTTTCTGGCGAGAGATACATGAATTTAAAATCACCATGTGTTGCCTGCTGCAGTATTTGTTTCACCTCGTAGAAACTTAGCCCGCTATGAATGGCTACTGCAGGAATATCTTTCTGTAGCAAGCCCTCTACCTGGTCGCGCATCAAAGCTATGAGTGGACTGATGACCAAACACAATCCATCGGTCAATAATGCAGGCACCTGGAAGCAGATGGATTTACCGCCACCTGTTGGTAATAATGCAAGTGTATCTTTTCCATGTAATACCGAATCAATGATTTCTTCCTGCATTGGGCGGAATTCGTCATGTTTCCAGTATTGTTTTAATATCGAAAGTGCAGTACTCATTGATGCTATTTTTTCACGCAAAGGCGCAAAGGGGCCAATGCGCAAAGTTGAGTTTTGTCTTTGGGTGAAATTAAGCTGTAATGATGATTATTGAGAGAGTAAAAATACCTGAAACTCAAACTACTTTTTTGAAATTGAGCCTTACAGAGTTTATGGCAAGAACAACATCACTCAATCCCATTACTAATGCACCAAAGGTTGGATTGAGAAATCCCAAAGCCGCAACTGGTATAGCGACTACGTTATATGCAAACGCCCAGAAAAGATTTTGTTTGATGGTGATATAGGTATGTTTTCCCAATCCAAGCGACAGCGGAAGATTCTTCAATCCATGATTCATCAACACCACCTGTGCACTTTGCATGGCGATCTGTGAGGCATCGCTCAACGAGATACCGACAGTTGCCTTGGCCAATGCCGGCGCATCATTAATGCCATCGCCCACCATTGCAGTAGGCGACTGTTGGTTAAGTAATGTGATCTTATCTAATTTTTGTTGCGGGGTTTGTTCGGCGATCACTTCCTCAATTCCCAATACCTGCGCTACCTGCTCGCATTTTTCTCTCCGGTCGCCGCTGAGCAGTATTGTTTTGATGCCTTTTATTTTCAACAGGCTGATCACTTCTTTTGCTTCCGGCCTGATCTCATCGATCGTATCTATCCAGCCTAATAACTCATTGTTCTTTACGAGATAAATATTGTGTGATGAATCTTTTGTAAACTGCTCCGCGATTTTATAAGAGCCGGCCATGAATTCATTTCCTTCTTTGTCAACCGCTTTCATTCCCAATCCTTTCACCTCTTCGATCTTAGCCCAGCGAATCTCATCTTTTATTTTCCACTCTTTGGTGATGGCTTTGGCGATGGGGTGGTTGGAGTATTTCTCAAGAGAATAGGCGATGCGTTTGAATGAGTTTGTGGTTTGTAGTTTGGGGTTTGTGGTTGTGTCTCCGATTTCCATGACGGTCTGAAAATTGGAGATATTAAAATTCCCTGTTGTGAGCGTCCCCGTTTTATCAAATACCACCTGTTTAATGCTCTTGAATATTTCTAAACTCTTTGCATTTTTAAACAGTACACCATTCCTCGCTGCGCGGCCTAATCCAACCGCGATGGCGGCAGGCGTAGCAAGGCCCATTGCGCAGGGGCAGGCGATCACCAATACTGCAATAGATCTTAATAAACTATCACTAAATGGCAACGCTGCGAAAAAATAATTAATAAGAAAAGTGATGACAGCAATACTGATCACCGTGGGAACGAATATGGCGCTGATCTTATCTGCTAATTGTTGTACGGGTGGTTTTTCTGTTTGTGCATCCTTTACCAGTTTTAAAATATTGGCAAGAACAGTATCTTCTCCCACAGCAGTTACATAGGTTTTAACCGTGCCGCTTTCCAACAGGCTTCCGCCGATGAGTTTGTCGTTCATCTTTTTTTCTACAGGAGCACTTTCACCGCTGATGATGGCTTCGTTCACACTGGCTTCTCCCCAGAGTATTTTACAATCCATCGGGATGGTTTCGCCGGTTTTAATGAGCAGGAGATCGCCCACTTTTAATGTGCTGCTTTCTACCGGGAATACATGTTCCTGGTGTTGCTCATCATAAGCGATCATATTCGCCATTGTTTTCTGGCTGACCGCTAATTTTCTTAAAGCCGCCTGAGTTGTTTGAACAGATTTGTCTTCCATCCAGTTACCGAGAAACACGAGGGTGAGAATAGTAGCCGTGGTTTCGTAGAACATATATTGCTCCGCCTGGCCCGATAAGGTTCCATATAAACTATAACCGAAAGCTGCCACTGCGCCGAGAGCGATCAGCACATTCATATTGGGAATTCCTTTGAGCAGACTTTTTATTGCGCTGCGGCCAAAGAAATCCATGCCCACAATAAAAACAGGAATGGTTAATGCCAGTTGCACATAAGGATCCATGAGAAAATGGATATGTACGCCCGGTATCATGTGCAGCATCAGGGGTGCAGTAAAAATGATGCAGAAAAGAAAACGCTGGAAATGATTCGTAAATATTCTCTTATCTTTTTTGTCTGTCCCTTCACCTGTCACTACATGATAGCCTAAGTTTTCAATACCTTTTGCGATCTCCTGTTTGGGAACATTGGCGGCCATTTCAAAACTCACATCACCCCCCATAAAATTTACTTTTACCTGCTGCATGCCTTTGCCCTGTAAGAATTTATCTACAGTTAGCGCACAGTTGGTACAACTCATGCCTTCTATTTTCCAGTTCACTTTTTCCATGAAGAAGCCATTAGGTATTAGGAGTTAGCAATTAGTAATTCGTTTGGGTTTGATATTACCGTGTTTTTTGTTAAAACTTGTTTTGAATCTCTGATTTCTTTACAAAGGTAGCAAAGCCATATTGCTGTAGTTATCGAAATGCGGTTAATAAATACATCATGGTTTCAAACATGTAAACAGATAGATAACAATCGGTAGACCGAATAGTTTTCTTTTGATCTTACTCGCCGTTGTGTTGAAAAGGGTTTCAATTACTAATTATTAACTACTAATTACTAATTGCTCTCCCCTAATTACCTTCGCTTCATGGATGCAATTTTCAAACTTGAACAGATCCGGCACGTGGCCCGCGCTTTGTGGAAAGAAGGCAAAAGCAAGAAAGTATGGGCCTTTCACGCGGGTATGGGAACGGGGAAGACCACTTTTATTCATGCTTTGTGCGAGGAACTGGGTGTGAGTTCAGCGATCAGCAGCCCGACATTTGCCATTATTAACGAATACAGCAGCCCGGATGCGGGCACGATCTATCATATGGACTGGTACCGCCTCAAAGGCGAAGAAGAAGCCATGAATGCCGGCGTGGAAGACAGCCTGCAAAGCGGCCAGCTCTGCCTGGTAGAATGGCCGGAGAATGCCGAAGGATTATTATCCGATGATACTTTTCATGTTCATATGGAGGTGTTGGACGTTGATACCCGGCGGGTTTATACAGAATAGGTTTGTGGTTTGTAGTTTGTAGTTAGTGGTTTATTACCTTCGGGCACCCAACCACAAACTACAAACCACAAACTACAAACGAGCAAGCGCCAAACCCCAAACTGTGCAGCAAATGATTTAATTTTACCTCTCTCAACCAACACCTAATCATGGCCACCAAACCCTCGATCAGTCCTTCTTTTACGTATGAAACGTTGGAAGAAACCCTGGATGTTAAACCGCAGGGCGCTAAACTGCATATCGGTATCCCCAAGGAAATCGCTTTCCAGGAAAACCGTATTGCGCTTACGCCTGATGCAGTGGGTGTGCTGATCGCCAATGGAAATGAAGTGTCTGTTGAGCATGATGCAGGCGATGGCAGTCATTTTTCTGATAAAGATTATTCGGAAGCCGGTGCACGTATCGTGTACGACCGCAACGAAATTTTTAAATGCCCTATACTCGTAAAAAGTGCTCCGCCTGTTGAAGAGGACATGCCGTTGCTGCAGCAAAACCAGACCATTGTTTCCCCGATACATCTTTCTGCTTTGAAAAAAGAATACATAGAAAAGATGATGGAGAAGCGTATCACCGCTTTGAGTTTTGAGAATTTTAAAGATGATAGCGGCACGTACCCGATCGTAAGAAGTATGAGTGAGATCGCAGGTAGCGCGGTAATGCTGATCGCTGGACAATACCTGAGCAGTTTTAATAAAGGCAAAGGTGTTCTGCTCGGCGGTATCAGCGGGATCCCGCCAACCAAGGTTGTGATCATTGGGGCAGGCATTGTTGGCGAGTTTGCCACGCGCAATGCATTGGCGCTTGGTGCATCAGTAAAAGTGTTTGATAACAATGTGTACCGTTTAAAACAACTGCAGAATAATTTAGGACAACGGATCTGGACAAGTGTGCTCGAACCACGCATCTTATCCAAACAATTAAAGACCTGTGAAGTAGCAGTTGGCGCATTGAGCAATGAATATGGACGTGCGCCGGTAGTAGTTACAGAAGAGATGGTAGCAGCCATGCGCCCCGGCAGTATCATCATTGATGTGGCGATTGATCGTGGTGGCTGTTTTGAAACCAGTGAACTCACCAGTTACGAGGACCCTACATTTGTAAAACACGATGTGATCCATTATTGCGTACCCAATATACCCAGCGGTTTTGCACGTACCGCGAGCCAGGCCATCAGCAATGTGTTGATGCCATTGATATTAGAGATCAGTGATGAAGGCGGAATAGAGGAAATGGTGTGGCACAAATTTAATCTTCGCGAAGGCATTTATATGTTCAAGGGTGCATTGACAGATTTTTATATCAGCCAGCGATTTGATCTGAAATATACAGATCTGAATTTGTTGATCGCGAGCAGGAGATGATATTTCAATAAGAGCTTAAAAAGAAAAAGAGTGTGACAAGAGGGAAATATCTCATCTCTTGCTACACTCTTTTTTTCCTGTTTTTCTCTTATGGAAACTTTTCCGCTACGCTTTTACCGACTCCTCCGTCATTACCTGGTCCAGAAGGCGCAATGTCCGCAAAGCACCATCAATAATATTTTCTTCTTTATCACTCTTCTCGCCAATAGCTGAAAAAGTATTCAGAAATTTTTGCCACATAGCATCTGCATTTTCACCTTGCGCAACAAAATATATTAATTTATTAACCACTGGATCTTTCAATGCATCCTGTAAATGTTTTTGTATCAGTCCTCCGCCTAATGTTGAACTTTCCAAAACATACAAGGCGCCTAGTGCTGCATAAGGATCTTTGTACATTGCACGGAAATAGCTTTCAGGCATTGTTTCCAGTTCATCTGTGTTTTGTCCCAGTTTAACAAGATCAGTTTTTATGATCGGTGTTTTTCTTCTTTGCTCCAGGTCAGGTATGAATTGTGTTAACTCGGGGAAAATGTATTTTTCAAAACCCTCGATAAACCCAAATAACGCAGAGAGATTTTTTTTGTAATCCTCAAGCGTCACATTCGGGCTTAATAAATTAACTGACAGCATGTTCTGACCAAGCCTGGTGTGCCAGTCGGAGGTTCTTTCAAGGAGACGATCTAAAAAAGATGTGTTCATTGTGTTGGGTTCGTTTTAACAATAATTAACTGACTGTGGAAATTTTTATACGACAGTACAGGATTTATTCATTCTGACTAATAAAACAGAAATTACTGTGCCACCATCTTAATATTGGAAAGCAATTGGTGTAATGGGCTTTTAATGATATTTTTTTCAACACAGAGATACAGAGTAACAGAGGTTCACAGAGATCCCTCTGTGTAACTCCCAATCTCTGTATCTCTGTGTTGAAAAAAAATCACGTGTGTCACCAAGAAGCATCTAGTGCAATCGATTCCTTTAATAAACTAACAATAACTTCCTGGTCTATCTCATCAACAGAATGAAATATTTTATAGAAGATCTGCTTGTTGGTTCCATGGGAAAGATAGTTGTATGCATCAGGTAGTTTATTCCCGTACCAGAATCCCAATAACACACCTTCTTTTATTCCGCCACGCGGGATAGCGGACGGCCAGATAATACAGATGCCTTTTTTGCCATAAAAGAAAGGAACATTGTAAGAGATCTTTTCTTTGCAATGGGAGGGAAGGGTTTCGGCTACGATCTGTCTTAATACATCCACGATGATCCTTTGCTCTTCAGGAAGAACCTCGTATAAATGAAGTATCGATCTTATTTTCAAGAGACATTTCTTATTGTCCGGAAATATGCACCCCTGATCGTCTGCCGTATATAAAGAACAGTATCGGTCCCAATATTGGGAGAAGGATGATCACGAGGATCCACGCAAGTTTTGTATTCAAATTTTTAGAATCAGTTCGTAGAATACTGATCAATGTAATTATCAAACATACTAAACTGGCGAGCGCAAACAACGTCCAGATGATTAAACCTGGACTAGGTGCAAGTAATTCCATTTTTTTATTTTCAAGATTATTCTAAATTAGATCTCATCATCTTCACCGGCTTCAGCATTCCATTTCCATCTTCAATATGCATCTGATTAGTATCAAGTCCATCTAAGATGATCACTGCATGTAAGGAAGAAAAATGCGTTGCATCCTGTTGCCACGACCAGGCAAGTTTTCCATCGGGTGTATATTCCAATAATTGTGTACCAATAGCGCCATGGTCCTTTCCATGCCCTTCCCAATTGATCACTACATAATTTCCATTGGGAAGAATCTGCAGGCCGGCATAAAAATTCGGTTTCACTTCCGCAGGGCCGGTTATCGAATTGATCATCGATCCATCTTTTGCAAAGAACTGGAGATTGGCCGCATAACCGGTGCTTACAACAGTTTGCCCATTCGCCAAACGCAATGCC
This sequence comes from Bacteroidota bacterium, assembly GCA_040388705.1. Classification (GTDB taxonomy): domain Bacteria; phylum Bacteroidota; class Bacteroidia; order Chitinophagales; family Chitinophagaceae; genus Sediminibacterium. The sequence continues at coordinate 656,004 of JAZKBI010000001.1, forward strand.
TGCCATGCATGGGGTTTATCTTTACCGGTGATCTTTGCCTGCCATAATACTTTTCCTGATATATCTCCTTCGAACACAATATCATCAGCCGTGATAAGAAAAGTGCCTGCAGCTGTTTCGCGAACCATTCTTGCATAGGTAAAACCGGGATAGGTTATCAACCGTTGAACAGATGCATTCGAATTTATTTCAACCAACACGATCCCTTGTTTATCCTGCCAGTTCACACCTACCAACATGGTGTTACCGTTATACAATCTTCTTGCTGAAATAGTGCCGGGGAAAGAGGTTAGCTCGTATATTTTTTTACCAGTGCTGATCTCGCGTTCTTCGTAGCCATTATCGATGCCGATCAATACATGTCCATTACCGATCAGTTGTATATCGCGCCCGGTGGGTATCGGAACATACCAGTTCTTTGAAGGATTCGCGAGGTTTACATAAGCTAATTGAGAGAGGCCCTCATCCCTCAACAAAAAACTTCTTGACTGCTGCGCGTTAATTTGGGATGCAAATAAGAAATAGCCGAGTAGTAATAAATAACGGGATATCTTCATCATGGTGGAAATCTAATGTTTGAAGATAATTATTTATGCGACAATAATGTTTAATCTGCGATCTCGCCGCAGGTTACATTGATCACTGCTGCCGTGATGGCACTTGAAAGATCAGATGCTGCAAGTGCCGCAGTGTTTGCTATCTCAGCAGCTAAGGGCAGGCGCTTCAGCATGGTAACGGCAGCAAAATTCTTTTCGAATGTTTCAACAGGCACACCTTCTTTATCAGCATGCTTTTTGATGGCATTCTGTACACCCGGCGTATCAGGAGATCCGGCCGAACGCAGGCAAACCACACGTACTCCGTCCTTTCCCGTTTCGGCCGCCAACTGCCGGCAATAAGCCTCTATCGCGGCACAAGCCACACCAAAGCCACCTGAATGCGTGTACGGTTTCCGGCCGGCATTGGCCGTGAGCGCTAATATTACACCCGAACCCTGCGTAGACATATATCTTGCCGCAGCAGTGCCGGTGATAAAATGCGTATGCATTGCGTTAGCGATAGGCGTTGCATAATCTTCTATCACCATTTCTGTCAAAGCATTTCCCTGTCTATCGTTGTATGCAATCAGGTTAAAAGAAATATCGATCCTGCCTGCTTTTTGCATCACTGTTTTGAGATGATCTTCTACTGCTGTTTTATCAAGTGCATCAACCTGCGCGATCGCTGCTTTACCACCGTTAAGGTTGATCTCTTTGGCTAAAGCTTCGAGCGTTTCCAATGTGCGGCCCGCAAGAAATAAACTGGCTCCCTGGTTCGCAAAAGAATGGGCCACTGCAGTTCCAATTGCGCCCGCTGCGCCGTAAATTACGGCGACCTTATTTTTTAGTAACATAGCTGAGGTTTAGTTATTGATACAGCAAATTACTAAAGCGGTTTTTATCTATTGCGGTGCAAACACGGCAAATACAGGGGGCAAATAAGACAATATTATTCCAGCTCAACACAATCAAAGCCATGTGTTTTCAACGCATGAATTACCGTGGTTGAGATCTGCTCCGGCCCCTCCACCCGCAGGATCCTGTCGCAATCAGACAAGTCGAAATTCCATTTTACGGGCCTGAGTAATTCGTCCAGGTGCGGTTTCAGTTTCCGGGCCTTTCCTTCTGAATCAACAGTTGTTTTAAAAACAAGGACCATAACCATGCAGTTTTGTTCTATAATATAACGATCAAAACCCGTGCAGAAGGACAGGTTCTGACCGTTACTTTCAAAAAATAATCAGAAGCTTATATCATCGGCACTCGGCCCATAACTTCCGGGGATCGGTACCTCGAGCAGGCGAAGAAAAACACCTAATTGCGCGCGGTGATGTGTGATCTGGTTCAAGGTCATCCTGATCACATCGGCTTTAGGTTCCTTGCTGTAAATTTCTTCTCCGTTGCGTAAGGTCCACAACTCATCTAAAGTTTCTTCTTTTCCGGCGGCGAGTTCTTTCCTGCCGTCTGCAATATTTGTTTCGAAATAATCCACCAGGGTTTTGGTATCGTTGATCTCGGTGGGTGTATAGGGATTGGCGGCAAAATCCAGCTCGCTGGTATTCAGGACCATACCGATCCATAAAGGCAGCTCGGCAATATGGGTTGACAGTTGACGGATACTCATGCTTTTGGGATGCGGCCTCCAATCGTATCTGTCGTTAGGCACTACAGAAAGCATTTTACGCGTGGTAACGGCTTCCCTTTCAAATTCTTTCTGGAACTGTTTGATCTGTGACATAAAATAGGTTTTTTGGTTTGTGATACAAAGAAACCGTGGGGTAGTGACAGCCCTATGTCAACAGGGGGAGAGAAAGTTTTAAAATATTTTTAGGAAAGATTTCTGGCCGATAGACCATTGTCCATGGACTATGGTCTACTTCAGTTTGCTGGAAAGAGCGAGGATATTCTTCCTGATCGTGTCTACCAATTTCCGCGGGGTAACGATCTCTGCAGATTCACCGAAGAGCATATACCATCGGGCAAAACCTTCAAGGGATTGCGTGAGAAAGGTCATTTCTATTTTATCATCCAGTTCTTTTTGGGAAACAAAGCCATTGTAGAATTTCTGCTCACCCAAATATTTTAGAACATCCTTTTCTACCAGGATCACGATGGTATGCAGTTCTTTTTCTTTGGATGTTTTGGAAAGGAACGATTTTAATGCGGGATGCTCTTTTTCAAAATGAATGGCGGTGATGGATAAGTATTTGATATGATCTATACGGAAATTGCGGTAATCTTTTCGTAGCGTGCACCAGGCGATCAGGTACCAATATCTGCCCATATAAAAAATACCGATAGGTTCAATATTCCGGTTACTTTTTTCCTGTGAATGCTCGGCAAAATAATCGATGTTAAGAACCGACTTTTCTGATATGGCTTTTAAAATATTCTGAAGGTAAGCGGTTTCATTTTTTTGTTTGGAGAAATAGGGGCTGTCAACCACTTCAATATGTTGCTCCATATTTTCCATATGGTCGCGCTCGGTTAAACGAAGAACAGATTTTATTTTGAACATGGATGCCTTATACATTTCCCGCGTAGACTCATCCGTTAACTTCTCGACTAATTTTTCGGCAGTTAATAGAGCAGTGGCTTCTTCTTTTGTGAACATCACCGGCGGTAAACGGTATCCTTCCATAATTGAATAACCAACACCTGCTTCACCTATAATGGGAATACCTGCTTCTTCCAGTGTTTTAATATCTCGATAAACAGTACGTAAGCTAATGGTGAACCGGTCCGCGATCTCCTGTGCTTTTACTACGCGCTTGGATTGCAGTTGGATGAGGATGGCGGTTACGCGGTCGATGCGGTTCACGAAGAGAAATTAGTAATTAATAATTAGTTATCAGTAATTAAGCAACCTAGCGAGAAGCTAAAAAAATTATTGCCCTTCCTTATTCATAAAAAACAACTGGCTAACTACATTATTCTTCTCTGTCGTAGCAAGATCAGCAACCTGCTTACACAACGCATCGCATTCGAGTGCTGCTTTTTCATGATCGATGCTACCGGTTTTGATGAGTTGTTCCAGTTCTATCTGTCTCTTTAGGATTTCGGCGGATAGAAATGAGTTGGCAATGGTTCTTGCCATTAAGAATTCCATCACATGTGCAAAGTTGAGATCGTATCCTTTGCCGTCTTTCAGTAACCCTTCTATATCCGGATCTTTCATGGCTGATGTTTTACGGTCCCAGTTTCTTTTTATCTTTTTTGCTCATCTCTGCACCGATGACTTCTTTTGGTTGTTCGGCCGTATATTTTTTACCGGGCTCCAGGTGATCTGTTGTGGTTTCATTTGTTACGAAAGTAACCGGAACATAATGGTAGAAAGTAGGTCTCGGCGTATTGTCATTGATATAGTTAACTGCAGCTTTCCTTTCATCGAGATAAGCCACTGAAAACAGGAGATGGTATTTATCGCTTTCCTTGCTAAATACAGCCAGGGGCTGGCCCGGAATTACTTCATCACCGGCACTCACGAATATTTCTATCGGTGCAAGCATGGTGTAGTGCGCAAGGGTGCCATCTTTATGCTGAATAAAGATCCTGTTCCTTTCTTTGGTATAAAGATTGTTCTTCTTTTCACCAACAGTTATCTCATCATCAAAATCATAGATGGTACCTGCGCGTGCGGCACAGATGGTATCGCCTTTTTTATAAATAAAATCAACCGCGCCGAAATCATCCGGTGGTTTTTTGCCGGTAAATTCCTGCAGCGTGTTTACTTTCAAAATACGCAAAGAAACACCGCTACTGGCAGGCAGTAAATAGGTAAAACTTGTATCAGGCGATCTGTGTAAAACGCGACCGGGATAAATGGCATACTTGTAATGTATGGCACGCCTGATGGCAGACTGCATGGGTGTTAACTTGAGTATCTCCGTATGCCCCCTGCGAACAGTGACCAGCGCAACATTTGAAATGATATTTACCGTTGAATTAAAACCTTCCAACTCTGTAAAAGTTAGTTTGGCTGTGTATTCACCGGTTACCTCACAGTCGGCATAAATACTTATCGTATTATCGGAATTCTTTTCGCTTCTGCACGTGATGAGTTTGTTCTGGCCGAAACAGGGAACAGCGCTCAACAGAAGTAAAATACGAAGAATGTTCTGGTATCTCATTGGTATGCGTTTAACTGGATAGATTCTTTAACAAGTTTACGCTGATTTTTTTATAATCTATCTTTCACTTCGCACATTTCAAATTTTAGCCGATCTGAACCACATAGACATATAGAAAACATAGGATTTCACATAGAGGAAACTATGTGGTTCAAAAAATAAAGTGAACAAACGCAATGCGAAAATTTGAAATGCAACGCATTTACTTCACTATCCCAATATTTTAGAAACAAGATCGGAATGCAGGCTGATGTGCAAGAAAGCGGCCAAACCTAAAATAATTCCCAACAAACTGATCCCTGCTGCAAAATAGAGAAGCCATTTTTTTTGCGTGAGTGCGGTTATTCCAAACATGGCGATGGCAATAGAGAGGAAAGCATCGGTCATATCAAACTGGTCGTCAAAAACATTGATGTCCTCATATTCTTTCTGGTATCCTTCGGCCTGTTTTTTTATCTCGGCTTTTTCTTTTTCATAGCGTGCAACCTGCTCCCTGTATTTTTTGATCATTGCCGAATTATCTGCACCCTTCTGCAGTTCTATAATATCCAGTGAATTTTCCGCAATGGATTCCTTGGTACTTTTTGCCTGGAAATAGGACCATGCATCTATACTATGTGCCTGCGCCTGCGACATAGCCTGTACTATGTTTCCATCTTTCACATTGCAAAGCGCCATGAATGTAGCGGTAAGGGCAACCAATACAGCCACTGTTGCATTGATCTTATTTTTACTGCCCTGTTCTACACTTTCCTGTATGGTTTCGCTAATATCTGTCATCTTTTTTTAGTAAAAATACGACGGATAAAAATACCGTTCATTTAAGAAACGGTGTTGCAAAAAAGGTTAACTAAATTTTTTTAAAAAGAACGACATTATTTATGCAATGCATGGATTGAAATTGAATATCAGGATGATTGCAGATGCGTAGCCTCGATACATATTGTAGCAACAGATTTTAATCCGTTGAACAAAAAAATAGCGAGTTGCGGGAGAACCGTAGGTGCGGTCCATATATGCACCGTGCCTACGGCACTCACGAACTATGCTGGCTTGCAAACAACGGATTAAAATCCGTTGCTACAATATCAACCGAGCCTATGGCTCTATACAACCCTTGATTCGCATTATTTGTAGTCGAGTATGTTCAGTTTCTCAGAACAGAAATCCATTTCCATGGCATCGTTGCTGCTAACGATGATGAGTTTGTTAAGGCAATATTTATCGATCAGGGAATGATATAATTCATACCCCGGTTTGTCTAAATTGGTGCAGGGCTCATCTAACAATAAAACCGGTACATCAGAAAAAATAGCCTGCGCAAGTTTGAGGCGCTGTTTCATGCCGCTGCTGAAATAGCGTACCTGTTTATCCATCGCGTTTTCCAAACCGATCTCAGTTAAAATCCCTTCAACCGTAACTGATGAAAGTAATGATTTGAATTGCCCGTGAAAATGCAGGAACTCCCGTGCCGTCATTTCTTCGATCAGCTCAAGATATGGTGCGGCAATAGAGATGTATTGATAGATATTTTCGGGTTCAATAGCTGTTGAACCTTGTTTAATGTTATACTCCAGTTTTCCCTCACTCAAATGAAGGCTTCCCGCGATGGCCTGCAGTAAAGTGCTTTTGCCACTTCCGTTTGGGCCGGTGATTGCGTACGATTTACCAACTTCAAAATTATAGTTGACATGACGGAAGATCCAGTCGCGGTTAAAACGTTTACCAAGATCAGACAACGCAACTCTGCCCAACCCCATACCCCCCAGCCCCCTAAAGGGGGAGCTAACTGAGGAATTCTTTTGCGCAGTGGCATTATCCATGATGCTTAGTAATATTAGTAAGGTATGCTAACTCCCCCTTCAGGGGGCTGGGGGGTGGGGTTTAATCTTCCTCCGTTGCCCCCTTAATAAACCTCTTGATAATCCCTCGTCCACTCTCCCTGATAAATGTTACGATCTCATCTCGTTCATCAGTTGCAGGCAATTCTTCTTCAATAAATTCAAGTGCTTGTGAAGTATTGAAACCTTTGTTGTAGATCGTTCGGTACACATCAAGAATGCCATTGATCTGTTGCAGTGGAAAGCCCCTGCGTTTTAACCCAACACTATTTACACCGCCATAACTTAATGGATTGCGAACGGCTTTGATATAGGGTGGAACATCTTTGCTTACCAGGCTTCCTCCTGCAATAAATGTGTGCTGGCCAATGTTTACAAATTGGTGCACTGCACTTACACCACCTACAACGGCCCAATCGCCCATGGTTACATGGCCCGCTACCTGCACGCTGTTACTCATGATGCAGTGGTTACCGATATTGCAGTCGTGCGCGATATGGCTGTACGCCATGATCAAACAGTTGCTGCCTACTTTTGTTCTGCCCCTGTCTTCTGTTCCGCGGTTGATGGTAACGAACTCACGTATCGTGGTGTTATCGCCCACCTCGGCAGTTGTTTTTTCGCCGCTGAATTTCAGGTCCTGCGGAATGGCGCCCAAAACAGCGCCGGGAAATACGCGGCAATTTTTTCCTATACGCGTTCCATCCATGATGGTCACATTACTGCCGATCCACGTGCCTTCACCGATCTGTACATCACCATGAATAACGGTAAAGGGATCGATCTTCACATTCGGTGCGATCCTTGCATTGGGGTCAATGTATGTGTAGGGATGCGTCATCGTTGATTTTTGAGAGTGTGATTTTTTTGTCAATAGTCAATAGTGAATAGTCAATGGGAGTCGTCAAATTCAGCATTGACTATTCACCATTCACATCACCTCATTTGTCCTGTCTCTTCACCACCTGCGCCACCAGGTCCGCTTCAGTAGCAACTTTTCCGCCAACATATACGGTTCCGCGCATTTCGCAGATTCCGCGGCGGATAGGGCCGGTGAATTCCATTTTCAATACCATGGTATCGCCGGGGCGTACCATTTGCTTGAACTTACAGTTATCGATCTTTAAGAAATAAGTATCATATACGCCTTCCGGCATGGAGTTGATGCAAAGGATCCCGCCTGTTTGCGCCAATGCTTCAATCTGCAGAACACCCGGCATAACAGGGTTTCCCGGGAAATGGCCGGGGAAGAACCATTCGTTGAAAGTTACATTCTTGATACCAACGATATATGTGTCGGTTAACTGAACGATCTTATCAACCAATAAAAAAGGATGGCGGTGCGGTAATGTTTTTTCGATCTGTTCCAGCGTATACACCGGCGGCATAGATGGATCGTACACCGGTACATCTTTTACATGCCTGTTCTTTTTGATGTATTGTTTGATCTTTTTTGCGAATTCAACATTGGTACTATGCCCGGGACGGTTGGCGATGATCCGTGCCTTGATGGGAAAACCTATTAACGCGAGATCACCCACAACATCCAATAATTTATGTCGCGCAGGCTCATTCGGGAAACGGAGTTCGAGATTGTTCAGGTAGCCTTCACTCTTCACTTCTATTTTATCGCGTTTGAAAACCTTTGCGAGACGCGTCATTTCCGAATCAGTTACCGGTTTATCTACTACAACGATCGCATTATTGATATCGCCGCCTTTAATGAGGTCGTTGTCGAGCAAAGCTTCCAGCTCATGTAAAAAACAAAATGTGCGGCAGGGCGCGATCTCGGTTTGAAAATCCTTGATGGTTTTTAAACCGGCATGCTGTGTGCCCAATACCGGGCTATTAAAATCAATCAGGGTAGTGATCTGGTAATCCATAGATGGGAGGGCAACCATTTCTACGCGCTTGCCTTCATCATAATGATAAATATTTTCGTCCAGGCTATACCAGGCTTTAGTAGCTTCCTGTTCTACCACGCCGGTGTCGGCGATGAGTTCAATAAATGGAGATGAACTGCCATCCATGATCGGGATCTCGGGGCCGTTCAGTTCTATCAGTACATTGTCAACACCCATACCTACCAGGGCTGCGAGCACATGTTCTACCGTACTTACTTTGGCATCGCCAACCTGTAAAGTGGTTCCACGGCTGGTATCGGTAACCAGGTCGCAATCGGCTTTAATGATGGGCTGCTGGGGAAGATCCACACGCTGAAACTGGATGCCAAAACCGGGATTGGCCGGGCGAAGGGTCATATCAACCAAAACACCGGTGTGTAATCCGGTACCGCTGATATTGATGGCACTGTTGAGCGTATGTTGTTTGTCGGGATTGAAATTACTATCCATTCTTTTGTTTGTTTACATGATGGCAAAACAAGAAATGCCGATCATGTTGCTGCCGTTATGTTTTATCCGACAGGCATGTTTTCGAAAATAATATCTGCAAAAATAAGATTTCGGGGCGGTTAAATGGCTTTTTCAGGCATTTACACGTTCGGAGAGCAGTTGTTCGACCAGTTTTTCGAGTTCTTTAACCCTTTTTTCCAGTTCCGGCAGGTTTCGGGTCATGCTTTGGATGCGCAGGGATTGCGAAAAATCCTGGGCGGGGCTTCCATTAAAGGATTTATTCGGCTCTTTCACAGATTTTGTGAGGCCACTTTGCGCGTTGATTTTGGTTCCATCGGCAATGGTCAGATGTCCCACGATACCCACCTGTCCACCCACCAGGGCATTCCTCCCGATCTTAGTGCTGCCACTCACGCCGGCCTGTGCCGCTATTACTGTATTGGCCCCGATCTCAACATTGTGCGCGATCTGTATCAGGTTATCCAGTTTTACGCCTGAACGGATAATGGTGGAGCCGATGGTTGCACGGTCGATGGTTGTGTTCGAGCCGATCTCCACAAAATCTTCCACCACCACGTTCCCGATCTGGGGTACTTTTTGATAACTGCCATCAGGTTGAGGGGCATACCCAAAACCATCGCTGCCGATCACTGTGCCGGCATGTATGGTCACATTTTTACCGATCACGCAATCCACGTAAACTTTAACGCCGGCGTTGAGGATGGAATTATCGCCAATGGTCACGTTATCACCCAAAACCACTCCGGGAAAGAGTTTTACATTGTTTCCCAGTTTTACATTTTCGCCGATATACGCAAATGCGCCCACGAAAACATGATCACCTATCACGGCGCTTGAAGCGATAAAACTGGGTTGCTGTATGCCGCTAAGTTGCTGTGTCTGGAGTTCCTGGTATTTGGCCAACAATGTGGCAAAAGCGCTGTAAGCATCCGGAACACGGATCAGGGTGGCATTTATTTTCTCCCGTAGTTCCAATCCTTCATTAATAATGATGATAGACGCGCTGGTATTATATAGGAACTCCTCGTATTTAGGATTGGCCAAAAAAGATAACTGCCCCTCGCGGGCCTCTTCTATTTTACCAAAAGACGCTACTGTGGCAGCAGCATTCCCTTCCAGTTTGCCATTGATGATCATGGCTATTTGCGCGGCGGTAAATTGCATAGAGGGGGTTTTAATCAGTCTCTGGTTCCTTGATCCTTGATCCTTGATCCTTGATCCTTGATCCTTGATCCTTGATCCTTG
>JAZKBI010000001.1:666233-709003 GCA_040388705.1 Bacteroidota bacterium
CTTGATCCTTGATCCTTGATCCTTGATCCTTGATCCTTGATCCTTGATCCTTGATCCTTGATGAGCCTAAGTTAACAAACAAATGTAAAATTTTTTAACCGCGGCGGAAAGGTTTTGCTGAATTAATGCATTCTCAATCCTTGATATTTCAGTTACCGTGCCATCTTTGAACAGGATGTTAATCCGTTCATCCTTAGTTTGATACAATGTATTGGTTGCCTCTCCGGTAAAACACAAATACTCAATATCTGCAGGATCTATACAGAATTGTTGTATTGCCTGTTCTTTTTTTTGCGCAATAAAAGCTTCTTCAAACGGTTCGGCCTGAATACGCACCTTGTATAACTGCCGGTTAAGAAAACGCGTGCAGAGAAGGGATAATAGTTTATCAGGGTGTTTGCTCCAGCGTTTAATTGCGTGCATTACATCATGGTCATCTATGGAGCAGAATTTTTCAAGGGCGGCGTCATCCATCTGCCCGTTAAATTTTCCGAGAAAAAAATCCAGTTCCGACAGCGTTATCAGTTGCGTATCTGAGGCTGTATAAATATGTCTTACTCTCTCTAATATCTTCACGAGCATTTTTTCTGCTGCCATTACTGTTTTATGCAGGTACACCTGCCAATACATCTGCCTACGCGCTACCAGGAATTTTTCAACACTGTAAATTCCTTTTTCTTCCACCATTAATTGGCCTTCGTGTACCACCAGCATTTTTAAAATGCGGTCGTAACCGATCACGCCCTCACTCACACCGGAATAAAAGCTGTCGCGGCTCAGGTAATCCATCCTGTCAACATCCAGTTGCCCGCTGATCAACTGGTGTAAAAAAGGTTTGTGGTATTGATCAGTAAAAATATTGATAGCAAGATCCAGTTGCCCGTTCAGTTCTTTATTGATCGCGTGCATGATCTGTAAGGAAAGCTGTTCGTGGTGAACGCCTTCAACCAATACATGTTCGAGTGCATGTGAAAAAGGTCCGTGGCCGATATCGTGTAATAAAATGCCTGCTTTAACAGCGATCTCTTCATCATCAGTTATTTCAACGCCCTTGCTTCTTAATTCAGCCACCGCACAACTCATCAAATGATAGGCGCCCAATGAGTGATGCAGCCTTGTATGTACCGCACCCGGGTACACCAGCTGTGCCATGGCCATCTGCTGAATACGGCGCAGCCGCTGGTACCATGGATGCGCAATAATAGAAAAGATCAGCGGGTTATTGATGGTGATAAAACCATATACCGGGTCATTAATGATTTTTCTTTTGATATCTGCCATGCCTGTTGTTGAATTGTTAAACCGATCAGTACCTGTGAGCAAAAGTACAAATAAGAATCCCGATACCCTATATTTACTCATGTAACCAACCCCGTTACCAAAACATTCCCTATCGCAGCCAATTCTACTAACTGATTTCTTACTTTTATTGTTGTTTATTGGTTTACTGGTTTATTCGTTTATTGGTATGACCACCACTAAGCCTGCTACCAATAAACCAGTAAACAAATAAACTAATAAACATGGGCATAGCAAAGATCGTATGGGTAGATGACGAGATCGAGAGCCTGCAATCGCAGAAATTATTTCTCGAACACAAAGGTTATGAAGTAGTAACCTTTACCAATGGCTTTGATGCCATTGAGTATGTAAAGATCAATCCCGTAGATGTCGTGTTAATGGATGAAACCATGCCGGGTATTACGGGACTGGAAACGCTGGCGCGTATTAAAGAAGCAAACTCGCAGGTGCCTGTTGTGCTCATTACTAAAAATGAAACAGAGAACCTGATGGATGATGCCATCGGCAGCCAGATAACCGATTACCTCATCAAACCTGTAAACCCAAACCAGGTTTTATTGAGTTTGAAAAAGATCATCGACAATAAAAGATTGGTGGCGGAAAAAACCACAACAGCCTACCAGCAGCAATTCCGCGAACTGTTTATGGCGCTGAACAATAATCCCGATTACAATGAATGGATGGAACTCTACAAAAAATTAGTGTACTGGGAACTGGAGATGGAAAAAAGCGATAGCCCCGAAATGCGCGAGGTTTTCTATACACAGAAACAGGAAGCGAATACGGAATTCTGTAAGTTCATCACAAAAAATTATACATCCTGGCTCAACCCGAAAAGTTTTTCGGCGCCCATCATGAGCAATCATCTGTTCCAGTTTAAAGTATTGCCACATGTAGAAAAAGGCGAACCCACTTTTTTTATATTGATCGATAACCTGCGTTACGATCAGTGGAAAGCCATTCAGCCCATTTTTGCCGAGAGCTTCCGTATACTGGAAGAAGAAACTTTTTATTCCATACTTCCCACTGCCACGCAGTATTGCCGCAATGCTATTTTCGCGGGATTATTGCCGATCGATATCGAAAAACAATTTCCCCAGCAATGGAAGAACGATGATGAAGAAGGTGGAAAAAATTTATTTGAAGAAGAGTTTTTCAAAGGACAATTAAAAAGGCTGAAAAGAGAAGACATCAAATTCAGCTATAATAAAATTGTGAACCACAATGATGGCCAGCAACTGGTAAGTAACATTCATAACCTGTTGCAGAACGACCTCAATATTATCGTGTACAATTTTGTTGATATGTTGAGCCATGCGAGAACAGAAATGGAAGTGTTGAAAGAACTTGCCAGCGATGAAGCCAGCTACCGAAGTATCACAAGAAGCTGGTTTGAACACAGCCCTTTACACCAGGCATTAAAAAAGATCGCCGATAAAAAAATGAAGATCGTGCTGGCAACGGATCATGGCAGTGTGCGCGTGAACACACCGCATAAAGTGATTGGCGATAAACAGACCACCACTAATCTCCGCTACAAGCATGGCCGTAATTTAAATTTTGAAGCAAGGGATGTATTGGCTTTCCGCGATCCCAAAGAAGCAGGGTTACCGGTGCCGAATGTGAACTCCTCTTTTATTTTTGCCAAAGAAGATGGTTTTCTCTGCTACCCGAATAATTACAATCACTACGTTAATTATTATAAAAATACTTTCCAGCACGGAGGCATCAGCCTGGAGGAGATGATCGTGCCGATTATTAAGATGGTGAGCAAGAGTTCCTAACCCACCCCCCCGACCCCCTAAAGGGGGAGTTAGGAAGGTTGTGGATAAATGAAATTCTCTTAGAGAATACACATCATTAATTTTGAAGCTTCTCAACTCCCCCTTTAGGGGGTTGGGGGGTGGCAGTTATGAAATACACGCAAACAACATTAGATAAACTCGGCGATATCCTCGGAGATTCAGGCTATGTGGTTAGATACGAGCGCGGCACTTTCCAGAGTGGCTGGTGCCTGCTTGAGGCGAGGAAAATTGTGGTGCTCAATAAATTCCTTAGCGTAGAGGGCCGTATCAATACCCTGATGGAGATCATCCCGCAACTTAATATCGAATTCGATAAACTCACCCACGAATCGCAGAAGCTGTATGAGGAAGTGGTGAAGAAATCGACGTTGGAAGCGTAGCAAGCTATGAGCTATGAGCCGCGAGCTTCGAGCCCTCAGCGGTCAGCTCGTAACTCACAGCTCATGGCTCGCGGCTTTTCCCTGCGGTTAATACCTAACCCACACTTCTCCGATTTGCCTTAGATTTGACCTGTGAGCGCACTTCCTTTAACCATAACACTTCTTGGAACGGGTACCAGCACGGGTATACCGATGATCGCATGCACTTGTGAAGTGTGTACTTCTACAGACCCACACGATAAACGTTTGCGTAGCAGCATCATGGTACAGTCAGAAAATACGGTTCTGGTTGTAGATACTACACCCGATTTCCGCTACCAGATGTTGCGAACAGGAACGAGCCACCTGGATGCTGTTCTGTTTACCCATCCGCACAAGGACCATATCGCCGGGCTGGATGATATCCGCGCATTCAATTTCTTTACAAAAAAAGCGATCAATATTTATGCAAATGCTTTAACAGAAGAAGCGATCCGCCGCGATTTTTATTATGCATTTGCGGACAACCGTTATCCCGGTGTGCCTGAAATGAATATGACAACGATCGATGAGTCTTTCTTTTTTGTGGGCGATATACCTGTGCAGCCCGTACAGGTGCTGCATCATAAAATGCCGGTGTTTGGATTCAGGTTTGGTGATTTTACCTATATCACCGATGCCAGCAAAATTGAAGACCACGAAAAAGAAAAAATAAAAGGTTCAAAAGTATTGGTGCTGAATGCGCTTCGCAAAGAAACGCATGTTTCGCATTTTACTTTAGCCGATGCTGTGAATATGGCGATGGAGCTCGAGGTGCCGGAAGTTTATTTTACGCATATCAGTCACCAGTTGGGAAAACACGAAGATATCAATAGCGAATTGCCCCAGCATATTCGTCTCGCATATGATGGATTGAAGATCTGTTTGTAACCTCCTTTGACTACTAACATTAAACATGTTATGTATGAAAAGGATCATCAAAGACTATTTCACCTTCAGTAAGAAGGAGCGCACAGCCATTGTTATTTTATTGCTGCTTATCGCATGCTTTATTGCGGCGCCGTATCTCTATTCCGTAAAACGGGAGCCGCCGGTCATTAATAAGGCATTGGCTGATTTCCTGGCGAAGAATAAAACGGGAGTTGTTGATAGTAGTGAAGAAAATATGGTGTCGTTGCGACCTACCCGGGTTGAGGCCCCTCCATCCAAAAAAGAAAATTTCCCCTTTGACCCGAATATAATTTCTGCTGAGGAATGGAAACGTTTAGGATTGGGCGACAAAACCATCCGCACCATTGTTAATTACAGGAATAAAGGCGGGAAATTTCGCTCAGCAGAAGACATCAGGAAGATCTGGGGTTTTAAAAAAGAAGATGCCGACCGTTTGATCCCTTTTGTACGAATTGAAACAGCTCAACAGGAAATAAAACAAAAAGCAGGTACACCCAACCCGCAACTCCAACAACCCGCAACCCGCACCAAACCCGCCGAAATTGACATTAACACCGCAACCGCGGAAGAATGGAAAGCATTACCCGGAATAGGCGAAGTACTCGCCAACCGCATCATCAAATTCCGCGAAAGGATCGGTGGTTTTAGTTCGATGGAGCAGTTCCATAAAACTTATGGTATTAGTGATTCTGTTTTCCAGGCGATAGGGCCCTTTCTCAGGCTTGATCAGGCAAACCTGCCTAAACTAAACCTGAATACTGCATCAGCTTACGATATGCGAAGGCGGCTCAATATTCCTGATGCGGTGGCGAAAGCGATTGTTACTTATCGAGAGCAGTATGGTACTTATCAATCCATAAATGATCTTAAAAAAGTGGTTTTAGTAAGTGATACATTATTTCAACGTGTGGCACTCTTAGTTTCGGTGCCGTAAAATAGCACGTGGATGAAACGGAAAAAGACGGATTTTTGCTGATGAGACTAAATCCGTTACTATCCGTTTTTTCCGTTTCATCCGCGTGCCATTGTTTCTTAACACAAATTCTATTTGTTCATTATCCATATTCCCCTATTTTTGCCGAAATACTAACAAACAATCGTTTGTTTTATAAGGAGGTTGCCGGATTAACGATTGCTTGTTCCTGGCAACCTCCGTCTATTTAAACCCATTACTATGAATTTTCAACCGGATGAAATAACCCAGCAGGTGGCTCAAACAGCCAGGGATTTCGCCAACCAGCATATTCGTCCACATGTAATGGAATGGGATGAGGCACAGGAATTTCCCCTGCATATATTCAAAGAAATGGGTAAACTGGGTTTAATGGGCGTACTGGTTCCGGAGGAATATGGTGGATCGGGATTGAGTTATTTTGAATACAATGCGGTGATACAGGAGATCTCAAAAGTGTGTGGCTCTATCGGCCTTAGCCTGGCGGCACACAATTCACTCTGCAGCAATCATATTCTCAGCTTTGGAAACGACGAACAAAAACAAAAATGGCTGCCAAAGCTCGCAACGGCTGAATGGCTAGGGGCCTGGGGGCTGACCGAACCGAATACAGGCAGCGATGCAGGAAATATGAAAACCACCGCTGTAAAAGATGGCGACAGCTGGGTACTGAATGGCACCAAGAGCTGGATCACACATGGAAAAAGCGGAGATATAGCCGTGGTCATCTGCCGAACTGGCGAACCCCGCACCAGCGGCAATTCCACTGCTTTTATTGTAGAAAGGGGAACAGCGGGCTTCACCGCCGGGAAAAAAGAGAACAAACTCGGTATGCGCGCCAGCGAAACCGCTGAAATGATCTTTGAGAACTGCCGGATCCCCGATACCAACCGTTTGGGCGGTGTGGGAGATGGTTTCAGGCAGGCCATGAAAATATTGGATGGGGGACGGATCTCTATCGCGGCACTGTCTGCCGGCATCGCAAAAGGAGCGTATGAAGCGGCCCTTCAATATGCCCAGGAGCGCCACCAGTTCGATCAGCCGATCTCCAATTTCCAGGGAATCAGCTTTAAATTGGCCGATATGGCCACCGAAATAGCAGCGGCCGACCTGCTGATCTGGCAATCCTGCGATCTGAAGAACCGGGGCGAAAAAGTGACTAAACAGAGCGCTATGGCGAAATATTATGCCAGCGAGATAGCAGTAAAAACAGCCAATGATGCCGTTCAGATCTTCGGTGGTTATGGCTATACAAAAGATTTTCCTGTAGAGAAGTACTATCGTGACGCAAAATTGTGTACTATTGGAGAAGGAACTTCTGAGATACAGAAACTGGTCATCTCAAGAGAGGTTCTCCATACTTAGTCTCTTTTCGATTGCTTGCTTATAAAAAAGCCCTCCGTAACGAGGGCTTTTTTAATAAAATCTTTAATTTATTTAGTTAACTTTCTTTATCATTAGTAGTAGTAGACCGTGACCAAATCTAACCGCTTACATATATTCTTTGCGCTCATCCTATGTACCGTCCTTCATTTTGCGGGGTTTGCAGCGCCAGACACTAAGGCCCAGATCGACGAAAAGGCAAAAATTGATTCACTCAATAACCTGGCTTTCAGTCAAAAACGTTTTGATGTGGCCAGGGCATTGAATAACCTTTTCAACGCAGAAAACCTTGCCGTTGCTGCGTCTTACCAGAAGGGCCTGGCCATAACCTATCTAACCGAAGGCGGGATCTTTAACCAGATCGGATACAACACAAGAGCACTGTCTACCTACTACAAAGCACTACAGCTTTTCAAAACATTAAAAGACACGTTGAATACTGCGAAGACCAACCAGCAGATAGCCCTTTCTCTCCAGCTCAGCGGGAGAAAAAATGAAGCGATAGACCTGTATATCGAATCACTAAAAGTGTATACAGACCTCAATGAAAAAAATGAGATCGCCAATATTAAGAACAGTCTTGGCGCTATTGCGCTTGATTCGAACGCTTTGGTTGATGCGGAACAACTTTTTAAAGATGCGCTCGCTATCAGCATCAGCAATGGGTATACCTACGGGGAGAAAAAATCATACTATAATCTCGGATTGCTGGAAGAGCACAAACGGGATTATAAGGCTGCTGAGTCTTACTATAAAAAATCCATTACAAAAGATAGTTTGTTGAAGGATCGTTATGGCATGGCGCTTAATTTTTTACAGCTTGCCTCCATCCGAAAAAAACAGAATATGGTGGATGCTTCCATTGATATGGCTAACGAAGCTTATCGAAATGCTGCAATGGTTCCCGCGTTCAATTTGTTACGGGATGCAGCAGCTCATATCACCACTATTTATAGAGAACGGAATGACATCATAAAAGCAGCGCAATGGCAGGATTCGTTGGTGAAAGTATTAAAGGTGCAGATCGAAAATGAAAAAGAGTATGCCAACAATTTCATTGATGTGATCAAGAACCAGGAGGCCAATAATACCAATGCAGAAAATGAAGTGAAACGTCAGCGGCAGGTGCAGAAAGAACAGTTGCTGATCATAACAGTGGGAACATTTATTTTGATCATTGTGGCAGTGCTTGCGGTACTGGCTCTTGTAAACTACCAGCGCCAGCGTTTCTTTGGTAAGGAGCTAAAACAGAAGAACGAGATCATTGAAAAAAATTCTGCATCGCTTGATCAGCTCAACAAAGAAATTTCTCACCAGAACCAATTGCTCGAAACAGATAATAAGACAAAGAATAAGCTGCTTTCCATCATTTCACATGACCTGCGAACGCCATTGGTAAATACCAAGGGCGTCTTGAATCTCGTGAACCAGGGCATGGTACCGCCGGAAGAAGCCGACCGCCTGTTACAGTTACTGGAAACACAATACCTCGGTACCACATCATTACTCGATAACCTCCTGTTCTGGATCAAAGGGCAGATGGAAGGGAAGGAAGATGATAAAGTGAAAGTAGGTTTGTACCATTTGATGAAGACACTGGAAGAAGAACACAGGCTGCCCCTGGTGAAAAAGAAAATAGAATTGCGTAATGTGATTGACAGGGATCTTTCTATTATAACCGAAAAAGAAATGATCCGTATCGTGCTGCGCAACCTGATCAGCAACGCGATCAAATTCACCAATGAAAATGGTTTGATAGAACTCTCTTCGCGAATAGAAGACGGTCATGTTCTATACCTCACTGTAAAAGATTCCGGTATCGGTATGACGAAAGCAGATATTGAAAAAGTAAACGCCAAACAATACTATAACACCACCGGAACATCTTACGAAAAAGGCAGTGGCTTCGGCCTCATGTTATGCCGCGACCTGATCACCAAAGCCGGCGGAGAACTTATTATAGAAAGCGAACCGGGCAAAGGAAGCAGCTTTACGATCAGGATGCCGTACAGTGTGGATTGAAAGCTATGAGCCGCGAACTGTGAGCCATGAGCCGGTGGGCTCACAGCTCATAGCTCACGGCTCGCAGCTCGCAGCTTTCGTTTCTTCCCTATTCATCGCTCTTATTCCCTGCCCCAAACACCTGGTCCACCGCCCCACCCAACATCGGGAACCTGTCTTTTACAAAATTGGCAACGGTCTCAACAGCTTTATGTGCCTGTTCGGGCGTTAGTTTGGCTTCGTTTACGAGGCGGTCTATTAATTCATTCATGGTTATGCTGGTTAGTGTTGACTGCAATATTAATGGCTGGAAATAAAAAAGCGATAAGAAGTTATTCCCATGTTGACTGGGATTGTAGTTGATAGTCGTCTGATCGCGCAGGTGTTCTTATCCATACGCGGGGCTGGAAGCCCCAGGGAGAGGATAAAGTTTCATTCTATATCCACGCTCTAAAGAGCGTGGCAAGAATAAGAGAGCGTGGCAAGAATAAGAGAGCGTGGCAAGAATAAGAGAGCGTGGCAAGAATAAGAGAGCGTGGCAAGAAGGAAGCGGAGTGCTGCCAACTTTGCCACGCTCTTTAGAGCGTGGGTATCAGGTAATAAAGATTTTTTTGGGGGGACTTCCAGTCCCGAGTGTAATTACTCAGATCAAATTGTTCCTCAGAACAACTGGTCAGTCGACCAATAATTGGGAGCTATGCTACTTTCAAAATACTCAACTTGCTCTTTCCAAACATCTGTTCAGCATAATCCAATGTGATATGCAATTTCCTGGTATCGGTGCCGGGTAGTTCAAACATAGCATCGGTTAAAATGCTTTCACAGATACTGCGAAGGCCTCTTGCGCCGAGTTTGTATTCGAGCGCTTTCTTCACCATAAAATCCATTACATCATTATCGATCAGCAGTTCAATGCCTTCGAGTTCAAAAAGGCGGGTGAACTGTTTGATCAGCGAATTCTTAGGTTCGGTGAGGATATTGCGGAGTGTTTCTGTGTCCAAAGGATTCAGGTGGGTGATCACCGGCAGGCGTCCGAGTAATTCCGGTATCAAACCAAAACTCTTCAGGTCCTGTGCATTAATGAACTGTAAAAGATTCTTACGTTGGTGTTCCTGTTCTTCCTTGTTTACGCTGAAGCCGATGGCATTGGTGTTCACCCTGCGGGCGATCACTTTATCAATACCGTCAAATGCACCTCCGCAAATGAATAGGATATTCTTGGTATCAACCTTGATCATTTTTTGCTCGGGATGCTTGCGCCCGCCCTGTGGTGGAACCAATACTTCTGTTCCTTCCAGCATTTTCAACAAACCCTGCTGAACGCCTTCGCCACTCACATCGCGTGTGATGGATGGGTTATCGCCTTTGCGGGCTATTTTATCTAATTCATCCACGTATACAATCCCGCGTTCTGCAGCAGTTACATCGTAATTACAGTTTTGCAGTAAACGGGTAAGCATGCTTTCTACATCTTCTCCCACATAACCTGCTTCTGTAAAAACGGTTGCATCCACAATAGCGAACGGCACATTCAGTAAACGAGCGATGGTTTTTGCCAGCAGGGTTTTACCCGTACCGGTTTCGCCCACCATGATGATATTGCTTTTTTCAATTTCAACATCATCCTGTGATTGTTTATTATTGACCCTTTTATAGTGATTGTAAACGGCTACCGATAAAACTTTCTTTGCATCATCCTGGCCGATCACGTATTCGTCTAAGAATTTTTTGATCTCGGCGGGACGGCGAACGTTCAGTTTAAAATTGGCGCTGGCGTGCGCACCTTCCTGTTTGGACGTGAGTTCCTGCGCAATGATCTCCTGCGCATGTTCTACACAGTTCTCACAGATATGCCCATCCTGCCCGGCAATAAGGATTTTGACCTCATCGCGGTTGCGGCCACAGAAAGAACAATGTAATTGAGAGGCTTTAGCCATAATTTAATTTTTTCCTTAACACCACAGAGCCTGCATAACAGACACTTCTTTGCACCCATCCGTTGCAAAGCTATGACAGTTCAGGCTCCTGAACGCCTTTTCTCATGTAAAAGCTGCCCTGGAAAACTGATTTCCGCCTAGATTTTTGTTAAAACAGCGTCAACAATGCCATAATTCACTGCTTCGTCCGCATTCATCCAGTAATCGCGGTTGAAATCTTTCATCACCTGTTCAACAGTTTTTCCGCAGTTCTCAGAAAGGATCCGTGCACCTATTTGTTTGGTCTTGATGATCTGGTTGGCCTGTATTTCTATATCAGCACTGGTGGCCTGGTAATAACCACCAAGACTTGGCTGGTGTATCATCACCTCGCCATGCGGGTATATGAAACGTTTGCCTTTGGTGCCGGCGCTCAATAAAATCGATCCCATACTGGCCGCTAATCCCATACACACGGTGCTTACGGGACTATCGATCAATTGCATTGTATCATAAATAACCATACCACTGGTTACCACCCCACCGGGACTATTGATATAAAATTTGATCTCTTCCTTTTTATCCGCATCGAGTAACAGGAGTTTGGTCACTATTTCGCGGGCAGATTTATCATCCACCACGCCCCATAAGTAAACAGCTCTTTTCTCGAAAAATAATTTCTCCAGTCTCTTATCGATAAAGCTGCTAACCGCTTCATCTTTCTTATCATCTTTTTTTGGTTCGTTCTCCGGTTCGTCATCGTCATCATTCATTAAGTAAGGGTTGACGATGTATTTTTGATTCGACATGTTTGATTTTTTTTTTGAGTTCTTAATTTTTTAGTGAATTGTGAATGGGCAATAGTCAATGTTATTCACTACTCACTATTGCCTATTCACTATGATCAGCTTTTCTTTTCCTTTCTCGGGTTCATAAACAACACCTCGTCTATCAAACCATAATCTTTCGCTTCTGCGGCAGTCATCCAGAAATCGCGGTCGCTATCCCTTTCAATTTCTTCTACGTCTTTCTCTGCGTGGAAGGCGGTGATGGCGTATAATTCATGCCTCAGTTTTTTTATCTCCCTTGCTGTGATCTCGATATCTGTTGCCTGGCCACCGATAGAACCACTTGGCTGGTGTATCATAACGCGGCTGTGTTTCAATGCCGTGCGTTTGCCTTTTATTCCTGCGCACAATAAGATCTGGCCCATGCTGGCAGCGATACCTGTACATATGGTAGCCACATCGGGACTGATAAACTGCATGGTATCATATATACCCAATCCAGCATATACACTTCCGCCGGGGCTGTTGATATACATCTGTATATCACGGGTGCGGTCGGTGCTTTCGAGGAACAGTAATTGCGCGGTCACGATATTGGCCACATAATCATTGATGCCCTCGCCAAGAAAAATGATACGATCCATCATCAAACGGCTGAACACGTCCATGCTGGCAACATTCAACGGCCGCTCTTCAATAATATAGGGTGTGAGGTTAGTAAAACCATTCTGCTGGTAATTATGCAATGTGGCACTGCTGATGCCTTTATGTTTAACAGCGTATTTCTCAAATTCTTTTCCAATATTCATAGGTTTCTATTTTCGCTTTGAAGATAAGTGATTTGCTATTTCAGAATGAATTCTATGGCAAATACTGTGCAAAGGGGGTTTGCAAGACAACAAGTCATACCCCCCGGCCCCCTAAAGGGGGAGTTAGTCTCCTATTGTCAGTACATGCATAAAAAAGCCGGACCACAAAGGTCCGGCGGGTATCTTAACTCCCCCTTTAGGGGGTTGGGGGGTGATTAATGGTGATGATGATGCAATTTCTTCGCGAAATCTTCGGCACTGATGCTCTCTTCTTTGGCGATTACCTGGCCCTCGAGGAAATTGAACATTTTGTCTGTGCTGATGCGGTGGTAGCTGTCTTCTACAAATTTCCTGTCCTGCATCATACGGTTGGCGTAATCATCCACCCATTGCTGGTTATCGCCCAGGGCGCCTAACTGGCCACCCATATAACTGAACAATTGCTGCTTGGCAAAATCGCGGATATCATCTGGCAAAACTTCGATTTTGTTGTCTTCGATTATTTTACTGCTTACCAGGGTCCATTTTAACTGGTTGGCAAAAGTCGGGTAATCGGCTTCTGCCTCTTCGGCAGTCTTGGGCTTTTCGCCGCCGGTTTGCAACCAGCGTTTTAAGAATGCTTCTGGGAATTCCATCTTGTTATGATCAACCAGGTCATGATAGATCTGATCGTAGATCTGGTTGCGTGCCTGCTGGTCAAAATGGTTTTCGATCTCGGCTTTTACTGCTGCGCGGAAATCAGCTTCTGTTTTGATCTCGCTATTGGGGTAAACCGTAGCAAAGAATTCTTCGTTCAGTTCTGCTTTTTCAACCAGGCCCACTTTGGTGATGAGGAGTTTGAAATACTTATCTGCATCTTCTTTTGTTAAACCAAGATCTCCCAAAATGGCTTCTCTTTCTTTGTCTTCAAAAGCTTTGCTTAACTGTATCACAACCGTATCGTCGTTCTTTTTGCCGATGAACTGTTTGCGCGATGTTTCTGCAAAATATTTTACCAGTAAAGAATTGTCTTTGCTGATGCCGCCTTCCACTTCATTACCTTCTGCATCAGATTCGATGAATTTTACATTCAATACATTATCGTCACCAGTTACTGCTTCCGGCTCAGTCATCTTGCCGTTGCGGATCTGTAAACGTTCTACTTCTTCCTGCACCATTTCATCGGTAACGTTGATCTTGTAACGGGTAACTTTGATGTTTTTAGGATCTACAAACACTTCCGGTTTCAATCCTACTTCAAACGAAAAAGTGTAATCAACAGGCTGGTTCATGTCCAGTTTAGCTGCATCATTATCTAATGGCAGTGGCTGGGCAAAAATTTCCAGTTTTTCGTTGTTCATGTAGGCATTGAGCTCGGCTTCCACTTTGCGCAGGATCTCATCGCTGAAAACTCCCTGTCCGTACATCTTCTTCACCAGTCCCGCCGGAACCATTCCTTTACGGAAACCGGGGATATTGGCTGTTTTTGCATATTTCTTCAGGCTCTGTTCAAAGCCATTGTAATAATCTTCTTTTTTGATCTGAACGGTGAGTTTGTCGTTCAGCAAACCGAGGTTTTCCCTGGTTACAGTAGCCATAATCGTACTATTTAATCTTAAAATTTGGGCTGCAAAGGTAAGGAAACGGAAGGAATATTGAATGTTGAACAAGGAATAATGAATTTTGAAGGCAGATGATGGCGCTGGTTCAACATTGAACATTCCCCGTTCCAGATTCAATTTTTGTCACACCTGACATTGCTATGACTCAAACCGGTTCATTTTTCTGACTTGTCTAAATGGATTTCCACCGGAAGGTCTTGCTTGTAGGATTACATCCTTATGTTAAATTCCGTACACTGATGTCGTAAGGAAAACAGAACTTCGGGAGGTATACATCCTCAAACCCATGCGATCAACTCTTACTTTTCTGCTGCTTTTTACTGTTTCGTCCCTAACAGCGCAGAAAAATATTACAATACTACTCCGGCAATTAAAAAGCACTGCGCCAGGCCCTCTCCGTTTAAAGCTGTACAAAGACATCGGCACTTATTACGAGCCGAGGCAAATGGATTCTGCTGTATACTATATCAGCGAAGGACTGAAATCAGCAGAACAACTGCGTGATAGCAGGGCGCAGGCACTTTTCATGCTTCAGCTTGGTACCATCAACGAAAAACATGGTAACGGAACCATTGCTTTGAAACTTGTGAACGAAGCTCTAACCACCCTACGTAAGATCAATGATAAAGAAGGAATGGCCATGGCCTATATGGAGCTCGGCCTGTTAGAAGGAAAAAGATCGGACGACAAAGGCGCCGGCACGGATTTCGACCATGCGCTGAAGTTTTTTATCGGCACAAGAGATACCATGGGGATCGTGCAGACCTATAGTGACCTTGGTGAGATCTATGAAAACAGGGGCGATACCGCCCGGGCACTTGACTATTATTTGCGCGCATTGAAACAGTATGGGAACATTCCTCCTTCCTCAGCCACCTATTTCCATTTGCTTGATCATATTGGCCAGTTGTATATTCAGAAAGGCAATGTGCGTGAGGCGTTGCGTTACCTGCAGGAGGGTGTAAGGAGATCACATGGAGACGCCGCCCTCGCCGACACCGAGACTGAACTGCTGGATGAAGAGGGAAAAGCATACGAACGGTTAGGTGAAAAAAAGAAAGCACTCGATTTTTATAAACTGGAACTGCAAAGGGCCAGGCAATACCAATTGCCTTTTGACCAGGCCAAAGCATTGGTGAGTATTGCAGGTATACTAAAATCCCAGAACGCAAAAAGCAGTCTTAACGATTTGCAGCAGGCACTAAATATTGCGGCTTCTTTAAAAGATAAACAGCTTGCGGCTAATATTTATAAAGCCATGGCCGGTATTTACCGGCAGGAAAAAAATTATAAGGAGGCTCTTATGACACTTGATGAACATCATCGTCTCCTCGATAGTCTTTTTGGTGTTGATAAAGCCAGGGAACTGGCGGGTTTGGATAGTTCTTACGAATTGATAGAATCGCGGGAACAGGTGGAGAACCTTACGCTGGCTAATAAGGAGAAGACAATGCAACTGGATATAGGTATTGTGATCATCATTCTCATATTTGTATCTCTTGTGCTGCTGTATTTTTATTTCCGGAAAGTGCGCAAACTGAACCGTGACCTGGCAGTATCAAATAATGTAAAGGATAAACTCTTTTCCGTACTCGGACATGATTTGAGAGGACCCATAGGCGCTACCGTTCAGTTAAGCGAACTGATGATGAACGGTGACATTGATCCCGTTGAACAAAAACAATTAATTGTTATGTTGCAAAAACAGAGCGAGTCAACGCTTGCCGTGCTCGAATCTGTACTGAAATGGGGCCAGGTACAATTACAGGGTGTGCGGGTAAATCCTGAATCCCTCCATCCCGCGGCACTTATACAAAAGAACCTTTCACTTTTACAGGCACAGGCAGATGCAAAACAGGTTACCCTCATCACACATATCGATCCGCAACTCAGTATAATGGCCGACCCAGATCATTTTGAACTGGTGATCAGAAATCTTGTATCCAATGCGATCAAGTTCAGCCAGGCGGGTGGACAGGTTGAGATCAATGCTTCACGAAAAGACCGGGATATTGTTTTTTCAGTGAAAGACAAGGGCATTGGAATTTCAGCAGAAAAACTGAAACAGTTTGCAGGGGCCGGAATGGAATCGAGCTTCGGTACGAAAGGAGAAAAAGGAACCGGGTTAGGATTGTTATTGGTTAAAGAGTTTGTATCGGCAGGAGGCGGGGAGATCTGGGCAGAAAGTACGGAAGGAGAGGGAACAACGTTTTTTTTCACTGTCGTGGCGGATTAGGTTAAACCAACCATGAATGCGCTAAACAGGTTACGTGAGATTTTTTTACATTATATTCCCTATCCCATTACTTCCAATGCATCCAATTCGTTCCGCAACCTGCAGAGTTTCGAGATCAGTTTTACATGTTTATTCGGGGCAAAAAAAGCGGGTGTTGTGGATGCTTATTGATCGAAGTTAGTGTGAACATATATTGCTGCTGTAACCATTTACCTGTTTAGGCGTTCTCTAATTCAAATTAAAAAGAATGCCCAGGAGTAACAGGTGGATCAAATGGATTGTAGGATGTTGCATTGTATTTGTTATAACCAATGCTTTTGGACAACAGGGTGCTGCCGTTTCGGGCCTGATTCGCTACAAGGATGGGAAGCCGGCTTCCGGAGCCGTTGTACTGTTGCGCAAGTCCAAGGATTCTGCATCGGTAGTGAATGCTATCGTGGACAGTATGGGGCAATACATCATAAAAGCGGTCGACCGGGGCCAATACCGCCTTCTTGTATCATCGATTGGTTTTGCGGAGCAGTCTGTGCCGGTAACCATACAAACTGAGAATGTTACGGTTCCTTCCATTACCCTTCAGCCTTTGGAAAAACAATTGCAGGAAGTAACCGTTACTGCACAAAAGAATTTTGTTGAGCAGAAAACCGACCGCACCGTTGTAAACGTCGGCGCCATGATCTCCAACACTGGAGCAAATGCATTGGAGGTATTGGAAAAATCACCTGGAATTATTGTTGATGAGAATGGCAATATTACTTTTAAAGGCAAGACTGGCGTGATTGTGATGATCGATGATAAGCCAACTTACCTCTCTGGTGATAACCTGGTCAGCTACCTGCGTTCTTTGCCTGCTTCGCAACTTGACCAGATAGAACTGATGTCAACACCACCCGCAAAATATGATGCGTCCGGTAACTCAGGCGTCATCAACATCAAAACAAAAAAATTAAAGACGCGCGGATTCAATGGTAATACTGCCGCCAGCACCGGCGTAAATAATGCAGGATACTGGCGCACACTGGAAAGCGTCTCATTGAACTACCGGGTGAATAAGTTTAACCTGTTCACTAATGTCGGGTATGGGTTCCAGAACAATTACCGCAGATTGGATCTGCTCCGCAGTTATTTTGATAATATGGGCAAACTCAGTTCAACGTATGCAGAAGGCGCTTTATTCCATCCAACCAACCATAACGTGAACATCAAACTGGGAATCGATTATTCCGTTACAGATAAAACCAGTTTTGGTATTGTGCTTACAGGCGCGCTTACAAAGGGCCAGAGTCCCAGTCCTACCAACAGCATTATCGGCAACGCTGCCGGCGGCGTAGATTCTGCGATCATAGCTGACAATAATACCAACAGCCATTTCAGCAACGGCGGAATCAACCTCAATTTTTTAAGACAGCTTGCCAGGCCTTCACAGGTATTGACGGTGGATCTTGATTATGTACAGTATAATTCGCTACAGGACCAGGAATTTATTAATCGAACTTATAACGGATCCAACGCACTTACTTATACGCAAATCATTACTGATAATCTTCCCACTGCAATTCATATTTATGCTGCCAAGTCAGACTATGTTCATCCACTCAATGGCAAGGCAAAACTGGAGGCTGGTGTAAAAACAAGTCTTGTAGATACTGACAATGAAGCGAACTATTACCAGCTGATCGGTGGTGCCAAATACCCTGATTATAACCGTACCAACCGTTTCCAGTATGCGGAGAATATCAATGCTGCTTACCTCAGTTACACGAATGAGTTCAAACGGTTCTCTGTAAAACTTGGACTACGTGGTGAAAACACCAATGCGCATGCACACCAACTGGGTAACCCTTTGCGCACCGACTCAGCTTTCAACAGGCATTACACCAGTTTGTTTCCCACCGCATATCTTTCTTATAAATTAGATAGTGCCGGTTCGAATACAATTAATGTATCCTATGGCCGCAGGATCGACAGGCCTAATTATCGCCAATTGAATCCGTTCGTAACTTTTGTTGACAAATACAGCACCTGGGTAGGAAATCCATTTCTGTTGCCACAATACGCAACTTCCTTACAACTAAGCTACAGTTATAAAAGCCTGTTTTCCGTTTCGGTGCAATATGCATACATGAAAGATTTCCAATCCGAAGTGGACCTGCAGGAAGGCGACCAGTTTGTGGCGCACAGCTATAACCTTACACACGCAATCAACAAAGGCGCAACATTATATCTTAATATACCCGTAAAAAAATGGTGGACATTCAATCTTAATGGCGAGGTAATCAACAATGCCTATGAAGGTACTGTTCCGGGTCTTACAATAAAGTCCAGTGTTACATATGCGTACGGCTTTATCAATAATACGTTTGCTTTCAACAGCGGCTGGAGTGCTGAACTGGGTGGATTTTACCGGACAAGCAGTGCTTACGGCCAATTTGTAACAAGACCCATCGGGCAGGTAAACGGCGGTATTCAGAAAAAAATGTTTAACAATAAGGCTTCAGTAAAGATCAGTTTCCGCGATTTGTTCAAGAACAATATTCCCGGCGGAAACATTACACAGGTGCCGAATGTTACGGCCACTTATCGCAATGATTTTGCCAACCGTGCTTTTTCAATCGGGTTCACTTACAATTTTGGGTCTGATAGCAATACCAAAAAGAAAAGGGAAACAGGAGGTTCAGAAAGTGAGCAGCGAAGAGTGGGGCCATAGGCAGGTTTAAAAAGAATAAACCACGTTGTTTGATGCCGGTTTTAAAATAAGAAACGGATCAGCCATGTATTTGAAAAAACACAAAACCCGCCGAAGCGGGTTCTGTAAAACCGATTGATGATCAACCAGTGCGGATGACAGGGGTCGAACCTGCATGCCTTACGGCGCCAGATCCTAAGTATCGTTAGGAACGACGACTGGATGTTATTGGTTATGCTTCCTTAGCATAAATAGACTGCTTACAAAATTCCGCGTGCCGAAAATTATTCCTGTTTATTACTATTTAGTATTGCTTCAATCATTTTTACGCGCAAATGATCACGCAAATTTCTAAAAGACGATTTGTCAGTTATTCTTAGTTAGCACTACTTAGCACTGGTTAGCTAATCTATTGATTAACAATTAAATATAAAACTGTTTATTTAATTTCACCAATCAGTTTGTACTGTTTTTACGTGAAATGTTGATGCAGCAAAGCATCGCCAGAGTGATTTGTGAAAAAGAAAAAATAGACAGTATGCAAATA
Organism: Bacteroidota bacterium; assembly: GCA_040388705.1. Lineage (GTDB taxonomy): Bacteria > Bacteroidota > Bacteroidia > Chitinophagales > Chitinophagaceae > Sediminibacterium. The sequence goes on from JAZKBI010000001.1 coordinate 685,570, forward strand.
ACAATCAAAATCATTCTGGACAAACGCAGGATGAAAAAAAGCACAGAAACTTTTCCAGTTAAACTTCGAATTATTGAAAGTGGAAAGACAAGAGATTTCCAGACGATATACGACCTAACAGAAAAGGAGTATGAAAGTCTCGGTGAAAAGAAAGTAAAAAACCATCTCCAGGTTATTCGCGAACATCTTCGCGAAATTGAACGTGATGCTTCACACGCAGCCAAACAAATAGTACCGTTCGACTTATCTGATTTCGAAAAGGATTTCATTTTTGAAAATCCGCATTTCCGGCCCCGCAAATTAAAAGTAAAACCAGTCGAAGAAAATTCAATTGAATTTAACTACTCAACTTACCTCAAAAGGTTCCCTTTATTTGATGAGGATCATTCAAGACCTGGCTGTATATCGAGGGCGTATCTGGCGTATATAAAAAAATTATTGCAGGAAGACAGGATCGGCAATGCGCTGAATTACCAGGCAAGCTATACATCTATCAAGAAGTTTAAGGGTAATGTATTGTTTACAGATATAACGCCGGGCTTTCTGTTCCAGTTTGAAAAATGGATGATTGAGCGCGGCAGGACTCTGGGAACTGTAGGAATTCAATTGCGGTCATTGCGTTGCATTTTCAACGAGGTGATCGCCGAGGGTCTGATCCGGAAAGAAAAATATTATCCATTCGGCCGGAGGAAATACCAGATACCGAAATCAAGAAATAAAAAACGGGCAATCGGAATTGAGGAAATAGGTTCGCTGTATTATTATCAACCTGCCTGCATTGATGATCAGAAAGCGAAGGATTTCTGGATGTTCTGCTATTATGCCAATGGTATGAATCCCAAAGATGTCGCTTATCTAAAATACAAGGATGTTAAGGATGAATTCTTCACATTCTTCCGCGCAAAAACGATTCGGTCGACGCGGGAGGATCCGAAAGAAATTGTCGTTTATATCACAAAAGAGATAAGAGATATTATGGATCGCTGGGGTAACAAGGACCAGGATCCGGATAATTATGTATTCCCCATTTTGCAGGACGGCATGTCTGCCTACGACCGTCACTATACCTGCCGGGCTTTCATCAAGTTTATTAACGACAGGATTGCGAAGATGGGAAGGCACTTAGGGCTTAGCCGGAAGATCACTACAATTGTATCCCGCCACAGCTTCTCCACGCAACTGAAACGATCAGGTGCCAGTACTGAATTTATTCAGGAAGCACTGGGTCATACAGACAAGGCTACAACTGAGAATTACCTGGACAGTTTCGAGATAGAGGTAAAAAAGGAATTTGCCAGCGCGTTAACTGCCTTTAAAGCCCCGGAAACAATCAAGACAGCAAAGATTATCACGATGAAGAAAGCTATTATATAACCGCAATAAACAGAAAAATGAATCCTGCTATAATTCAGCAAAAGATATTTGAAATCCGGGGGCTTAAAGTAATGTTTGACTTTGACCTTGCCGATCTATATGAGGTAGAGACCAGGGTCCTGAACCAGGCTATTAAAAGAAACATCGAGAGCTTCCCTGAAGATTTTATGTTCAGGTTGACGGCGAAAGAATGGACAGTAATTTCATCATCACAATTTGTGATGATGGATTCCTTACCAAAAAACCGTACCGGAAAATATCTTCCATACGTTTTTACAGAACATGGCGTTACGATGCTGGCAAGTATTCTTAAAAGCCCAAAGGCCAGAAAAATGAATATTGCCATCGTACGGGCGTTTATCGCACTCAAAAAATTCGTGCTGGAGCATAATGATGTGTTGGAGCAATTGCTGGAGTTAAAACAAAGAATTGGTGAACACGATATCCAGTTGAACCAGATATACGATGCCATTGAAAATCTTTTAGATAATAAACTGGAAGAGAAAAAATGGGAAGACCGGGAAAGGATCGGTTTTAAAAAATGAATAGATAAGGAAGCAATTAGCCAAACAGGGTCTGTCCAATTGCGGCCAGTTGTTAATTAATTGCCCCAACCGGAATATATACGCCGCCTTTGAGAACCTCATAGAATGTGCCGGACAACATGCAGGAAAAACTTTCTGATGTCAAAGCACCGGCGAAGTTGCTGTAAAAGCAACCAGCCAAAACTTTCCGTTACTTGTTTTCCCTTGGCAATACCCCCGTACCAACTCCTGGGGGCTTTGACAAGGGAAAACGGGTGTCTGCGATTTTAGTTTCCATTAGTTCTGCATTCTTTTCATTTGCTCCTGTTTTCTTTTGATCAGGATAGCCAGTTCCTTATCAAGGATTCCTCTCACATCATATTTGATCTGAAAATAGTTATCCATGATCTCCTGTTCCGTTATATCGTAAACAGTTGGAATGGGTTTGAAATCCGACATTTCTTTGTTCATTGCTTTGCTGTCATTAATGATCTCGGAATGAAACATTTTCAATGTTATTTTTTCATCCGGGTTATCGCCCACCACGCCAACAAACTGCCCGGAAGAAAGAGATGATATTTTTGACGGAGGGACGGCGCTTTCCAGTTGCTTTGAATGACTGATGGAAGTGTCTTTCCTGTTTATAGTTATGTTTTGCCTGTCCTGCAAAATTTTGCCGAACCTTTCAGATAATGATTTAGCAGTGTCACCGCTAACCTGTCCGCTGATTACGTTGGCGCAGATGTCCGTGATGACATCAGCCTGTTGACCATAGTCCTTACTTAACTGGCTGAAATCCTGCATGGCGAGTGTCGTTGCTACTTTGTTGCTGCGGGCTGTTGCGATAAGGTCGTCAACATTGTTTACGACAATGGTTGGAAATTCATCGAAGACAAGCGAACATTTCAGTTTTCCTTTTTTGTTGATGACACGCAGCAAACGTGAGATGTAAAGAGACAATACTGCGCCGTAGATGTTTTTCTTTTCAGGGTTATTTCCTAAGCAAAGTAACTTGGGTTCATTTGGGTTGTTGATATCGAGCGTGAAATCGTTTCCTGAGAGAACCCAATAGAGTTGCGGTGAGGCGAGACGCGCCATGCCAATTTTTGCACTGGCGACCTGCCCCTCCAACTGGTCGGTGGCTTTGTTCTGGTAGGCGGTAATAAATGGATTGACAAATACTTCAATTTCAGGCTGTGTATTCAGCACCGGTAATAACTCTTTATAATCAGCCTGCATCAACTCTATCACGTGCGGCAATGTGCAGAAGCGGCCATCCTCATATTTTCGTAAATACCAGATAATAGCTGTTACGAAATTGATGGGCGACTCTACAAAGAAGTCGCCCTGGTTCGTGATCCAGTCCCTGTTCAGTCCGAGAAGGATTGATCGTGCCGATTCGATGGCGTCTGTTATGTCTGTCATTCCTTCGGGCTGAAGTGGGTTACAGCGATGTGAACTTTTCAGGTCATCAAAATTGATCGCATAAAACGATGGTTTATGTTCAAATCTATCCTCGTATTTCAGCAGCCAGTTATAAGCTGCTTTGGAAAGATCATCGTACTTGAAATCATAGATCAGCATAGCGTACCCTTTTTGTAGTTGCTGTTTGATCATCGGCAGGATCACAAACCATGATTTACCGGCACCCGGACTTCCGGTAATCAACAGGCCGCGAAACGGGTTGATGATGTTAATATAACTCGACCGTTCTTTTCCTTTGAGTAAATAGCGCGCTTTGAAACTGAAAGAATATTCATTGTTCAGGAGGCGTTCTTCCTGCGGAAAGGTTTCATTTTCAGCGTTGAAAACATCTGAAGTGAATTTCAAACGGATGAACCTTGTCAATTGCGTACCACAGCCAAGTATTATGAGATATGTAATGATGCAGGTCAGCATGTAACTGATAGCAAGCGTAAGCATGTTTAAATCGAGGACGAATATCCATCCGGTAGCGTAATAGATTGCGATGCTAATATGTAAACCTACTATTGCATTGCGAACATTCTTTTCCGGTTCTTTTCTTCCTTCCGCTCCAAGTAGCGAAATCCCAAGGAATAATAATGCTGCAGTCTTGGAATATAGCAAAGATGTGAATAGCCCTGTATGCTGAAGATTTTGCAAAAGCCTGTCGCTAAGATCTGCGGTGAATCCCCAACGTTTAAATGCGCCGTAACAATAATAATAAAAATGAAGCGCCAATAATACAACGCTGATAAGCCTCGATAGGTCAACTATCTTCCTCAATCCCTGTTCGTTTTCACCGGTTGACATAAGTTTGATTTTATTGGTTAGTTATCCTTCTTTCTCTTCTTTCGTAATTCATAAGGCGTCTGTTGTTCTTCGTTTTCAGGTTTGAGTAATTTGTCCAATATGTCTGCATTGATACTATGACCCTTGAAATCAAGTTGATGCCTGGCAATGTTTTTTGATGTGGTGCTTGTGTTCTTTTCCAATTGTTTTTGCAAACCGGCAATACTATACGGCTTACCCAATTCTGATCCGTTGAATACGGATTTGTTTTTCAGATCGACGAAGGTGATCCCGTATGTCATGCCTTGCGGGTTTTGGCGAAGCACGGTTTGTACTTTTTGCGACAAGAGATCGTCGATTAAACTTTGAAGGTTGTGAGGCTTATTATCAAGCAGGCTGTCGATGGTGTTTTTCAAGGCCAGTCTGGGAAGCTCTCTTTTGGACTCGTTTCGAGTGAATTTCGTTTCAAGGGTTGCGATGGTTGGCGAACCCGGCAGGGCGCTTGCTTTGATAGGGACACCGATCTTGTTGCCGCCCGCGTCGAGGATACGGTACTGCAAACCTTTGTTTCGCCTGATAATACCGTCTTCTTTTCCTTCATCTGCAATGATGTTATATTGTTTAAGGATCGCGTTGTAGCCGGGTAAGGAAATGAAGTTGTAATTGTTTACAACCTCACTTACGATGTTTGCAATGCTGCGGCGTGTTTCGGAGTAGCCATACTCTGCTTTGGAAATTTCTATGGCGCGCAATTCATATTCCTGATTTTTTTCCTGTTTGTGAGCGGGAACTAACGCGAATATTTCCTCAATCAGTTTGCGGGCGGGCTCTGATTTTTCACGCCCGATGTTGTGGGTGTTGATCCGTGATCCATCCTCGCGAATGGTTGTGCTAACTATATGAATGTGCGGATGTGCTGCATCGTGGTGCTGGTAAATGAGGTAAGGTTGTTCACCAAATCCAATGCAACTCATATATTCTGATGCTATGCGGTTTAATTTTTCGGGCGAATGATTTTCGGATGGATCGAAATTGAGGGAGATATGAATAGTTTTTGTTTTCGCCCGTTCGTTGAGTTGATTCCGGCTTTCAAAGACGTCGAGTTTTTGGTAAAAGTTCATGCAGCTAGCAGGCAGGAGCATATTACCTTCGCCTATGCATATGGCTTTATCTTTCTGCACTTTCTGTTCGTTGTAATTCAGTGCGCGGTTGATCGTTATGGGCATCGTTATTTTTGCGACCATTGGGAAAGGATTTTGTGCACCTGAATTAAGAGGTTAGTTGTCTGCGTTTGAATGTGTTCACGCGTTATTTCATGTTGGGTCGCCCAGTTGCGGAATTCAGGAATTTTATCCAGTGTGTGCAGTTTATGAACGACCTGGTTAAAATTGTGGCCGATATAATTGATCTCTTTTTTTAATTGAATGATCGCAGCAGTTGCATCATCGAGTGACTGGTTGCGCGTTAGCTTGGTAAGGGGTTGTCGCAATGCCAGTTTGCGGAGATAATTGCTGTTTGTTCTTTCGGTGGTTTGTTTGCGGTTTTTTTCGAGCAGTTCAAACTCTGCTTCATTCATACGAATGGTGACCCATTTGTTTCTGACTGTACTAATTTCCTTCTTCATCACTTTTCATTTTCACTGTCTAGCACGAACGAGTCCCGAGTGAGTGCCCGTTAACCCAAACGTGCAACGTTTGTACATCTTGCCGGTGCCGGGAAGGCGCCTGGCTTTTATGACAGTATAAAATTACCCTTTCAAAGCAGGTGAAGATCTAAGAGATCAAATAATGGTGCGTTGATGAAGCTTTAAAAAAGCGCTAGGATATTTAGAAAGCGAGGACATAGCCGTCCTGGCATTCTGCTGCTTTGGCGGAGGCTTTTATATATGTGGGAAAGGATTTTAGTACACCGTTTTCGTCTGTAATAAATGTAGGTTCGTGGAAGTTTTCGATGACATAAAACGGGCCATCTTGCGGCGGATCGTTGGGATCGATTTCCATAAGGATAAACAGAAGATTTTGCATGGTTATTTGTGTTTGTTGTTTGTGATAGGAATGGGTTGCGTTCGGAATTCTTTTAGGTTCAAAAAAAAGCCGCGCGAATGGATCATTCCTTCGCGGAATAAACTCCATAAGAGCGAAGCACCGAGAGCGCTTAAAGAAGTGTTGATGAACAGGTCCTGTTTGAGCAATGCTTCAGCGAGAGAACAGCTCGGGCTTTCGTCATCTTTCGTGGAGCGTAAAACTGATTTGTACTCGGCGGTTACCCATGGAAGATTTGGGGATGTTTTGAATTGTTGTGATGCCGGTTGGGCGACTGCGTGAATCGTTGATAACATTACCTGGCCGGAAGCTCTCGCGTTTCCAAAATCCATCCAGTAGATGCAGCGATCGCGGTGGTTATTGCTACCGGAGAATTTCTTCAATGCAGAAGCAATTGCGAACCTTGACTTCGCAGTGTCAACGCATGAGATCGTGATATTGCTTTGAAGCAGTGAAGGCTCGCAGGATTTTGAATCGAAACGTGTACAGACCGATTTCCAGTTGGTGCCGAAAAAACGGTTGACGCGGGCGATGAGTGCGGAGGCTTTGTGCTGGCCGAGTTCGCACTGCGCAAAAAGTTGGCGACCGAGGTTTGCGTGTGTCACAATATCATCGTCGAAGAAGCGGACGAATAGGCCGGGATGATCGAGTGCGATCAGGGCGTGGTTCATCCGTGCGAGGGCGGTCAATACCTGGCTGCCGGTGCCACCTGCGCCAATTAAGTTTACGAGAATCGGGTTGGTGGGTGAGAGCAGGTATTTATCTGTGAAGTGGACGGTTGGTTTACTATCATTCATGAGATGAGATTTTTTAAACTGAGACGATGCTTTTTCAGGCAGGCGACAGGAAACTTTTTGCGTTTGTCACAGAGCGATTCCCAGAGTTGGATAATGTTGCCTTTGATGGGTGCGCATGTGCCGAGCGTATGGGAGAATTTACTGCCGAAGAAATAGTCTTCCCATTGCTTAATAAATGATTCAAGGTGCGTATGGCGATCTATCTCAATGTCAACTGTTCCCATACATACGTTTCCGCTTTCATGTATATTAAAGAAAGGTGCGTGAAAAAGTTGGGAGGAGAGCTTTGGTTTATCGGTATCCTTTAATGCATAGACTGATAGTTGTTCACGGTCGGCTTTCCAGATCATTGCGGGCAGAGAATACATGCCGTCCTTCAAACCTAAACTGCTGGTGAAAAATAAACGGCGGCGCGTGGGTGGTGTATACCAGATGGCGAAGCCATTTTGGCCACTGCGTGTGTAGAGCAAATTCGGGGGAAGGAAACCTTCGGGTTGCAAGTAGTGATCGGACAGGCGATCGGTGGTAAGCAGTGTTTCTGCCAGTCGCTGGCTTTCCTGTAACGAAAGCGGGTGCGGATCAACTAATCTGCCATGCTGATTTATGTCGTATGACTCTACAAAATAATCTCTGTCATTTGTGTTGGAACGGTAAAACATGAGTGCTTTTACCGGCTCGTGAAGAGTCGTGAATTGCTGGTTAAGATTTTTCATAAAGTGAGTTTGTAGATAATGGAAGTAAGTTCACTGATGAGTTGCAGGAGACGCTTTTCAAAATCAATACAGGAATATGGTTTCGCGTCTTTGTGATTGAAGTATTGAATGGCTACAGGTTGTTCAAAACGGCTGCACTCCTGCAGGTCGCCATTGATGTATTGCATCAGGCTTTCTTCCAGCCACCCGTTATCGTCCCAGAAAAAGCTGAAATAGTGTTCAGGATAACCACGGTATTCATCCTCGTTTTCACCCAAATGTTCGGTGTGAATGTTCTGAAAAAAATTGCGTGTTGGATATTGTTTATACAACGCTGCGATTTGTTTAGCGACGGTGTGAAAATTTTTTTCAATTTCTGTTCGAGGTTTGTAGGATCTAACACGGGCATTCAATGCTGTAAGCTGTGCGGGGTCGCTGACTGCGCGTTCCAGGATTTTTTGTTTGCGGTTCATTTCGGTTATGCTTGCTTTTTTTTCTTGCCATTCTACTGGTTCATATTCGTCCGCACAGTTTTCCAGCCAGTCGCAAATCGCGTCGTAACAACTGGTCAGATAATCATTGTCGCCAGGTAGTGGCATTCCTGCCGATTGGTTCAGGTATGCATAGAGTGAGAGCAGCAGTTGAAAATTGTCCCGTTCATTTCGTGCATGGAGCCAGTCAAGCGCACTTAGCGGGGGCAAGTAAAGCGTGTAACTGATCCCGATTTCTTCAACTGTAGAGAGGGTGGTTTCACCGTCGAATTCCGTGATCATCAGTTCAAGTCCCGGTTGCTTTTTTTCGAATAATTTTTTTGTGTGTTGGAAAGCAGCGAGGATATTGAAAGGGAAGGATTCATCAGTGGTTGCTGGCGGCTCCAGATTGTAGCGTATCGAAAGGTTTGACAGAGAATGGAAAAACTGTTGTTCCAGCAGGGTTGTTTTGTTTTTCCGGTAACCCTCGAAGTGTGATACAGGAAGAAAGGTTTGCTTTAGAAAATCATGGGAAGCATGCCTTGCGGAACGCTTTGTCTTTTTTGCTTTTTTACCTGGGCCGCATCGGGCAGACAGTTGAGACTTGCGACGAATGCGCCCAGGCGCTGATAATGCTGGCATATAGATTGATCTTTAGGCTGTTTGGTAAAACGTGTTTTGATTTTGGTTTTCATGATTATCCTTTTGTACCCAATGTGGTTTGAAAACTGTATTCTACCCGGTCGTTTTTTATCTCCGGACCTTCCAATTTGGCGGTCGTTAATTCAGGGTAAGTATTAGAATAAAAATTCAGTACAGCAGCCGGTAAAAGATCATTGGAAGGATCGGCGAGTTCGATATTGGTTCCCTGGCAGTTAAACAGGAACACGCGCGGGAGTTGATTGGCTATTAACATGGTTGAGAAGTTTTAAGATTATTCATTATTTTCGTCATAGTCATCGGGTTCGTTATCGTAGTCGAAATTGTCCTCGTCGTTATTATCTTCGTTCTCCTCTTCCTCCGGCGTGTCCTCACCCGTTTCACCAGGAGGATTGTTTTCAGAAACCGGTTCCTCAAAAAGTGATAGTGTTCCATGTTGACTGCGTAATTGCTGGCTTTTCTTTTTGATCTCTTCGGTGAATTCAGGGAAGAGTTTCAGATCAGGTAACTGGCCAATAGCTTCACCGATCTTTTTGAGTTTTTCCAGTTCCTCTACTTTCTTCATCTGCTCATCGAATTTTTTGCGTTTTCCTTCTTTGTCTTTTTTACTGGCTTCTGCTTTGTCCTTTTCGACGCGACTTTCTTTTTGCGCTTTCTCCATTCCTTTTTCATGTTCGATCAAATTGCAGAGCAGCCCGTTTGTTTTTTGTATAGGTTTGGTAACGGCTTCGAAGAAACCGTTGTCCAGTTCTAAAGGCGTGCCGTTCAACAATAATGGTGGTATGTTGTAAGCTGTTTTGTCTTTTACCTGGTCGCTGGTTAGCAGAAGTGATACAAGCAGTTTGTTATCGGATTGCGGTTGGATATTTAACCGGATATTACCTGACAATTGTAAGTCGGCTATTTGCTGGAAGAAGTTTGTTTCCATGTCTACTATTTTGATTTGTTTTGATAAAATATTTTAATCGTATTATTAGGCATTGTGTGGTAACCGTATTCGAAACAGAAATAGATCCTGTTGCCTTGTTTATTGACGAGCACCTGTGTATGATATTCCTTTCGGAAACCGTTATTCATCAGGTCCTCTTTGTGAACATTTGCGAAGGTATTATCGCTGAGGAGATCACGAATGATGCGCCTGTTTTTCCTTAGAATATTGGTGATGTTTCGCATCAGGTTATTCTGCTGTTTATTGCAGTCGTTATAAAAGGCATTTCGACAACTGTCATCACAGAATTTTTTATCGGATCTTCCTTTTAACGTATGCTGACAGTGATGACAGTTTGTTTTACTGGTTTGCTCCATAACTTTTTGTTTAATTGAGTTTTGCGAGTTCCTGTAATTTTTGAACGATATCTCTCCAATATTGTTTCTGTACTTCTTCGAAGTCACGAAAGCGATCATCTGAATCGAAGTAGCTTATGAATAAGTTAGCCTGATCGATGGCGGCATGGAGATCCGTGATTTTGATCTTCTTTCCGTTTAAGTCTATGATATGCATATGTAAAGTTTTAAGGGCAGCGATAGATTCGCTGCCCTTGTGGTGATCAATTAAGTTGCAGTGCATTTGAAGCGAAGTCGGTGCAGAGATCGAACGCTGCCTGGCTGCGTTGTTGGGCAAGCCCACCAAACAGCAATGATTTCATCTTGGCTGTATCATCTTTGAATTTGCGCACATTCTGGAAATAGCCCGTGATGCCATTGTAGGTTCCGAAGAGTGTGCCACGCGTTGTTGCGAGTTGCTGCGTATCGTTGGTCATTGCATAGTTGAACGCGGTATCGCACATATTCTGGTAATAGGTTGAACACTCATCCTGTTTGCCTTGCTGCAATGCATGTAACGCTTCCTTGTTAGGAACAAGTACCCGTTGGATCAGTTGTTTAACCTGGTTGTCAGTCACCGGAACTTTGGTCCAATGATTGAAAATGTTTTCCATTTCCTGGGAAAGCTGGTTACTGATGCCCATTAATTTGTGCGCCTGTTCCAAACGTTCTTTAGCGTTTGCAGTATGCCTGATCTTGATCGAACCTGAATGATTACGCAGTGCGGCATTGAGGGTGTTGTTGCAACATATACGGATAGGAGTAAACGCTGCCATAATGCTGCCGTAACCATCATGTGAAGTTGTCAGGAACAAGTATTTTTCTATGCAATCATCGCTGCCTACTTTAATATAACCGGGAAGTTTGGCTGTGATGAAAATACGTTCACCTTTTCCGAGGGCTCCTGCTGTTTCATACTGGATACCATCGCCGCCTACGATAGAATCAAAAAATGAAAATGCATCGACGTTCTGTACCACTTCGTAGTCTTTGCCTACTACGCCGAGCACCGTCTCATTATCCGTTCTCACCGTTGCGAAGTAATCAGGAACATCCAGTTCAGGAATCTTGATGCCGGTGTCTTCGTCGGCGAGTTGGTTCTCATTATCATAAGTGAACAGTTTGCGTTTTTCTACAGTGTAGTCAAGACCTGCAAACTGCAGTGCTTCTTTACTTGTCGGATATTGATCCACGATCTGGCCGAGGCCGTGCCATGCTTTTTCTTTTACTGAGAAGAAGCTATGTTGATTGGTGTCTTCATTGAAGAAAAGATTATGTGCCATTGCTTAAAATTTGAAGTGAAAGAATTTGGTTTAGTGAGCATTAGAATGGCAGGTCTGCTACCGGTTCTGTGATGTCGGCAGGATTAACCTCTGGCTGTCCTTCCGATTTTTTGGAATGAACGAGTTTGATCTCGCTTGCATGGCAGTTGATACTTGCCTTTGCATTTCCCTGCAGGTCGATATAGGCGTTGGTGTACAACCTGCCTGATACAGTGACGATGGCGCCTTTGCGCAGGATCTTCGTGATGCCTGTGCCCATCCACCAGGCCACGTTGATGTAGGTGACAAACTCTTTGGTTTCTGTTGCCCCTTTTGGGCGGTAACGATCGTTGATCGCTACTGAAAAGTTGACCACTTCTTTGTCACCTTTTACTGTGCTTGTTTTTGCGTCTGATGTGATTCTTCCTGTGAATTCCATAACATAATTTTTAAAGTTTAAAAAATTGAAAACAGGAGATTTCTTATCAATCCCCTCTCAATACCAATGGAGGGGTTGATAAGGGATATCCGTGTTAGTACAGGAGGCCTTCATCTGAAAAAGAGTAATAGTTTTCAGTACTAATAATCAGGTGATCCAGCAATTTTATGTCGAGAAATTTTCCAGCTGACATTAGCTTTTCGGTTATTGCTTTGTCCTGTTGGCTTGGCAATAAATTGCCACTTGGGTGATTGTGTGCAAGAATGAATGCGCTCGCATTTACTTTCAATGCCGCAGCGAAGAGTAGTCGTGGATCAACTACCGTTCCTGTAATTCCGCCGGTGGACATCCGATACATTCCCATAACCCGGTTTGCTTTATTCATTAATAGTGCAATTGCCGTTTCAGTCAGTTCTATGGTGTTATCATCCCAGTGTGACAATAGCAACTCATAGGCAGCGCGTGCAGTTTTTATTTCGGGCCTTTTTGAAGGCTTTACTTTTGACCTGTAAATCAGTTCGATTTCGCTTACCATGTTCCAAGACATATTCTTTTCCGTTTCCATAAATGGTGTTTAAAAGGTTGAAATTGAAAGCAGGAGATTTCTTATCAATCCCCTCTCGGGTACCAATGGAGGGGTTGATAAGAATTGTTCGATGAATACTTAATGGGTAGATAAGAACAGGGAACAAAAGTCAACCGGAGCGTCGCCACCGAAGAAGCCTATGTGTTATGGTGCCGGCAAACAAGCACATTTTTACAAAGTGGGCGCATGATTATTTTATTGGTGTAAAAAGGTTGGGTGCTGCAGATTCCCATCCGCGCATGATAAAATCAATATGCGCATTGGATCTATCCATCAGGCGTGGCGGAAGGCTGCTCATCCTTTTTAAATATTTATCGAACCAAGCGTACCTGAACTCAGGTTTGAGACTTAGGCATTCTTCGAAATCGTGCAGTTGTTGTTCATTAAGTATTATTTCGTCGTCGTATACAACCTTGTATATCCAATCGAATTTTAATGCGCGGATATAGTTGGTGGCTACCTGCCTGTGCTGATCCAGTTCCGTGTTTCTTTCAAAAGCGCGGGGCTTGATCTCGACCAGGAATGCCATTTTTGTGCGGAGATGACGGATGAGAAAATCGGGCGTGTAGCGGCGATGAAATAAACGCGGATGTGCGGTTAACTGAAAACTGCCGGGGTGAAAATACATGGAGACCGGGGAGCGGATGAAAGCAAATTCTTCCATTACGGAGATCGCAAATTTTACTTCGGTCATGGAATCGAATCGATAGCCCCATCCTGCGAGTGGTTGTGCCTTGTTATATTGGAAACGATTTTTCATGTGCTGGATTTTTACCGGTCAAGATTCATGATGGAAAATGCTTTCACTTCGCTGACAAAATGTGTTTGCCCCATCTTGTCTTCATAAGAACGGTGGATAATTTCGCCTTCCACAAGAATATGGCTCCCGGTGATGTACTGGTTCTCGATAGTCTCAGCAAGCTTGTCCCAGGCGATCACATCGTGCCAGGTAACTTTTCGTTGTACGTTTCCGGATTGGTCTCTACGGAATTTGTCTGTGGCTAAACGCAGGCGAGCTTTGGTGGTGCCGCTGGGTAATTTAATAATGACAGGGTCCAGGCCCAGATAGCCGATGAGTTGTACTTTGTTCTGTGTTTTCATACTATTTGATTTATGAGATTAACAGAACAAAATTGCTATCGCGAGGAAGGTGATACCTAATCCTACACGTATGTTTACGTATGTACTCGTTTTAAACGTGTAACACTGATAAGTTGAGTATTCAAATCTTTTTTACAATCTCATCGAATCCTTTCACAATGAGGATGTATTTGTCATTCTTAGGTGTGTATCCATAATAATAACAGAATTTATATTCTCCTCTGACCTGGGTGTAATAATCGAAACTGAAACCCATCCGCATCATTTCTTCGCGTGGCCGTGTAACCGTTTTCTGATCATGGAGACATTCTTTTAAAATATCGAAATTGGTTTTAAGGATTTTATTGATCCGGGGAATTTCAGGATCAGTTTCCTGTTTCAATTTGTTGTGGTAAGTGAAGCGACAACTATCACTGCAAAACAATTTATCGATCCTTGATCCCTGCGGTATTTTTTCGGTCATGCATTGAAGACAATACCTGGTGGGTTGTTTTTTCTTTTTCATAGGAGTTGATTGTCGGCCTTGTTTTTTTTGACAGTTGCGTTTTTGCGCTTTATTTTTATAATGATAAATTCAATATGCTGGAATCATCCCAATACATTCAAATGGCGGTGCAACTTTTGGAATCCATTGCGCCTTTACCGGAAGGAGTGGAAGCGTTTTTGCAGAAACGTCTGACCGTTCGCAGCTTCGCGGCCAAAGAATATTTGTTACATGCCGGCGATAATTCGGACCGGTTGAGTTTTGTTGCAAGCGGGCTCGTGCGCATTTTTTCGGATACGCCTTCCAAGCTGGGTGCGAGTGACAAGGAAGTGTGTAATTGGTTTCTGATGGAAGGTGATGTGGCCATATCGGTCGAAAGTTTTTTTGAACAAACGGTTTCGGAAGAATATATCCAGGCATTGGAGCCGACTGTTACCGTCAGCCTCTCGCGTGATGAACTGGCAGACGTGTATAAACGTTTCCCCACGTTTAATTACCACGGGCGCATTCTCACACAACGGTATTATGTGCAGGCTGTCCGGCAGTTAAAAGCGCTTCGTTATAAAAGGGCCGATGACAGTTACAAATACCTGGCTGAACAGTTCCCGAAAATTTTGCAGCGAGTTCCTTCGCGTTATTTAGCGAGCTACCTTGGCGTGAACGAAACGTATTTGAGTACGCTTCGCTCACGAAATCTCATCGGTCCTTAACCGTCCGGGCGCAGACCCTCGAGTTTTTCGAGACGACGGATACGGTTATAAGTCAGGGGATGATTACCAAACAAAAAATTTTCAAAAGGGCTGGGTGTGCACTTTTCTTCTGCCGATAATTTGATCAGTGCGGATTTTAGTGCCAGACCGTAACCTAGTTTTTGCGCGAAGGCGTCCTGCCGGTACTCGGTGTAACGGGCGATCATGTTCTGAACTAAGCGGAAGAGGAACTGCAATTTCACAATGGTGAAGATGAACAGTATTACCCGCAGGAGCAGCAGGCCATGACCACGGACGATGGTAAACATGATCGCTGCGGATAGAATCGTAACGAGCGGCAACACGACCCAAGCTGTTCCGCGTGCGACGATAAAGCGTAACCATTTATATCCATGCATGATTTTATTGGGGAGAAAGGAACATGCCTGGTAGGCACCGAGTGCGAGGGTATCATGTGTCGTCAGGTGACCGAGTTCGTGCGCAATTACCGCTTTGAGCTCTTGCGCTTCGAGCAACTTTACTGTTTTCTGTGAGAAGCCGATGGTATTGGTGCCAGTGGCGAACATCGCGTGCATGTCGCGGCTTTCCAGTACGAGCCGGATATGACGGAACTGGCCGGCGCGTGAGAGCACTTCATCCAGGCACCCACGTATCAATTGCTCTTCTTCGAGGATCGGGTTTCTAAGGCGCGAAAAAAGTGACTGGTAAGGAGGGAACCACCAACTGCCGCTGAAACAGAAAAGCAGCCAGGGGAAGAGGTAATGAAAATCTTTGTCGAGTGCCGTGCAGTATACGAACAGCCAGTAACTGTATAACGCGTACACCAACACAAGAACAAATTGCAGGTAGCGACTCATAGGAAAGGTTTGTACAAATTTGAGCAGAGCTTTTTTTTGGTTGTTTCGACTAGTCGAAATTCGTGAGGCCGGCCAAAAAATAATTTTATGTCTTAAATAAAACCAATTACTATGAGCCAAGAAAATCTTGAGTACTTAAAAAACCAGTTACGTTTTACGGGCTTCGGCGAAGGGTTGTTTGATTCGCTTGCAAAAAACATGGATGAAAAAAAGCCATTGTTCCAACTGGCGGTCACCCATGAACTAGACGGTCAACCCCTTTCAGCGGTGTTGCATTTCAGTTGTTCCAGTGCCGGTAATTATTTTTTTAACCGTTATGATGCATCGCTGGATACGGCCCACGGAAAACGCGAACATCCCTTCTACATACACCGCAACGCAAAATTGAATATCAGCTTCCGGGAAGCGGGTAACCTGCTGAGCGGAAGGGCGCTGAAAGCAGCGTATGTCAAGCAATCAGACAGGGCGGCATTTGAAAAAGGGGAAGAAGTTCCCATTCATAAGGTATGGATGCAGTTAGATCTGAAATCTCCTGGAACGAACGGGCGTTACCGTATAACACGCTATTATTCTAATTACGGGTACGAGATCGAGCCTGCCCTTGAGCGCGTGCATTTGAAGGAGCAGATCTTTTCTGATCAACTGGCGCAGTTGATCAGCCAGCTGGAAGCGGGTAACCGGTGCAGGGTTCAGTTACACAAAGCAGAGGGCGCGACACAGATCGTGCTGCTTGAAGCCTGTCCTATGTTCCGATCCTTTTTGATGTTTGACTTGGAAGGAAAAGCGTTGTACGTGCCAAAGATGAAAGAAGCAAAAGAGATACCGGTGGAAGTAAAAGAAATGGAAAAGGTGGATGAGCAAAAAACGATCAAGAAAAGAAAACGTATAGCCATCGCATAAGATAGCATGATCCCCCCGCATGCGCCGGCACTTGGTTAGGGTGCCGGTTTTTTATTGCACCAATTGTTGCAGCTTATTAATCTGTTGTTCCAGTTTTCTGACTTCCTCGCAAAATCCGGTTGGCAGGAAATACCAGGATTGCTCTACGCGTAGTAGTAGCCGCCCGTTTTGATGAGCCATATCTTCCAGTTGCCGCAGTATTTTTTCTTTCCATTTCATTGAAGTAAAAATAAAAATGATGTTGCGAAATTTCGTTAGGTATTTATACGCAATTACCGGAGGTGTTTTAACGCATTGCAAATTTTATTTCCAGCCGTATTGCTTCTGGATGCTGAAGGCGAGGTCTTCAATAGCTTCTGCGGTTACTGTTGCCAGCAGGTTTGTTTTTTTGGAAACTTCTGCGCACCAGTTTTTATTTTTTTCATCCCACCAGATCTTTCCCGATACGCCCCAGGCGCTGAACGCAGAGAAGCGGGTGCGGTTGCGGATCTGTTCAGCCACCTGATAATTGATCGTGCCTGATAGTCCTGCCAGTATCAATTCGGGGTATGGTGTGTAATGTTTGGGAAGGGAGGTGGTGGCGGGCATTCGTAAAATTAGCAAAGCTTCGGGTTTGTGCGCCGGTAGAAATTAAATGACTGTACAATTTGTGGAAAAGAGTCAGCGGGTTTGATGCACCCGCGAATATTCTTGCGGTAACTAAAGTATATTCAGGGTAAAATACCACTATGGCATTGCACGAAGAACAAGTATCAGAAAGTATCATTGCTTTGGAACACGAGGTTTTCATGCTGCGGGAGACCCTGGATTTTCTGCTGGAAAATATGGACATCACAAACCTGGAAAAATTTGATGAAGCGCGGCTGAAAAGGCAGGCAGCGAAGTATATAAAGGATAAGTACCCTGATGAGGATATCAGGTTTGGGGACTGGATAGATTAATATTGATCTTAACATGAACATTACACTCAGAGACCTGCTAACTACTTATTGGGCACAAACGGTACTGGCCGTCGCGGCAGTGGCATACCTGATCAAAAGAATACTTGACGAGCGAAGTAAAAAAATCGCAATTAAGCAGGAACTTTTCCAGCAAAAAAGAAATGCTATCGTTATGCAGTTCCTTGATGCGTATATCGAACTGCAAAAATTGTACCGGCAGATCCTTAATCCATCATTTGACATTCAGACAATAACGAGCAAAGACTATCTTTTAAAGGTTGATGAAAAATTTGAAGAATTATATGCAGCCTATTTCCGGTTCAGGATATTTGTTGACCAGATGGAGCAGACAAGATATTCCGACCTTGTAACTGCTATGCGTAACATATTGGTAGAAATTAATAAAACATCAAAGGCGATGGTGACCGGCGACAACGAAACAACTGTGGCCGGACTCCAAAAGTATATATCAGAGAGGCTCAAAGAAAATAATGAGAACCTTAAGGTGATCGGGAAATTGTTCAGAGACAATGCGGATAAAGGTTACCCACTTACATTGTGATATAGAGGCAAGGAACCGAAAATAAGTTAGCCGCTTTGCGAATTCCGTCAAATAATATTATATTGCTGAACTCCCCCCGCCAATACTTTCGATATCCCCGACATTTTATCTAAAATCTATGTTTTCAAAACCGGTTAAATATCTGCTTGTCGCCACTTCTGTGGCCCCTATCGTCTTCGTTTACTGGTTGGTCGGAGTCCTGCATACCCATTCGATTTACTATAAATACTGGCTCCTGATTTTCCTCGCGCTTCTGATGTGTGCATGCAAATTGCTGCTTAATGCGGCGAAAAAGAAATTGGATATCCGCACGATCAAACTAAAATCTGTAAAGAGCGCTGACCATAATGTAATCAGCTTTCTCTTCATATATCTATTGCCTGTCTTTGACTTTATAAAGAAAGACGAATATTATGCCTGGGCATTTATTATTGTTGTTTTGTTTGTTATTATAATCAATACGAATACTTACCACTTTAATCCATTGCTAAGCCTTGTATTTGGTTTCAAGTTCTACGAGGTCGCAACTACTGATGAGTTTACATACATCATGATCACCAAACAGGAATTAAAAAGCAGGGATGCTGTCACACACTATGTTCAACTTACTTCATATGTCATTATGGACGTTACTTAAAATTGTTTTATGCCTCCAATTAAAAATCGACCAGTCAATCAATTATATGCAGTTTTATCGGACGAGTCCGTCCGTAAAGTGAGCATGACACAGGATATCGCTCCTGCGATCAGAAGCATTTTTATTGAGCAAGGCAATTTCTTGCTTACTCCAGATACTACCGAGATCGAATTTGATGGTAATTATAGTACCGGAGAAGATGAAATTTTGTATATCAATTTTACATTACCGGCATATCTTATAGATGCTATTGCACAACCTATAAGTATTACAGTGTTGGATCTTGGCAAAGAAAAAGAACCCATTAAATATATTGTTTGGGCTGAAGATGCAGCTGGTAAACATCCTGTTTATTATTTCCAGACATTCGATAGTCGAAAACTGTTGCATAATAAACATATATTGGTTTATGAGTCCCAAACTTATTCGAGCTTTCAAAAGCAGGCGTTTATCGTAGAGGAAACAGTATCCGCTTTTCATCGAAATGGCAAGTTCTATTTTAAATCTTATGCTAATGCGAATAAAGTTTTTGGTCTTAGTGATTTTTATCATGCAGCCACCGATGACGAAATTGACAGACTTTCTAAAAACAGTAAGGTAAAAATGGATAGCTTATGGTTTCAAGGCAATACCAACAGCGCGATCAGGAAGCAGATTACATTGTTGCAGAAAAATAAGATACTAGATAGGGCCGATCCCAAAAAAGTAAAGGACGAGGCGGCGGCCTTTAACCTCCAAATAGAGGTCAAAAGTGGAAAGATCCATTTTCCTAATGATACAAAGGTGTGCAAGGATATTCTTTGCTTTCTGAATGAACACTTTTATTTTGGTGCAATAACCGGTGATAAACTACGAGCCAGTTCACATCGCAGGATACCTTAAATAGATGAAGATAGCGTTTTAGGAACGGGCTGTTTTAGTGCGCAATAAAAACACCTAAATGACTATGGTAACGATACCTTTTATGTGCGTAACGATACGGTATTTTGAAAAATGCGGATGGCTATTTTTCTGGTAAGCGTATAAATTGCCCATATTGCTGTTGACCGCACGCGCGATTAGTTGCGAATTGTAAAATAAATAGATACATTAACGGATGCAAAAAGACGGTTTTAAGGTATTGGCGGCAAAAACGCTCGCAGTCATCACGGCTTCGATGGGTTTTTTTTCCGGCAGTGAGGCAAAAGCCGACACGGCGCCAGCCATCACCGACGGCAGCGAAGAGACCAACCTTTTCAAACATAGGCCCCAGCTGGTGCTCAGGCTCAACACCAGTGATGGCGGGCCCTTACTGGCGATGCATACTTCGCACAGGTCTCATAGCTCGCACAGCTCTCATGTATCAGGATCTTCTTCGGGGCATTATTCGCATAGCTCCCATAGCTCTCACAGTTCTCATTATTCCTCATCACCTACTTATACACCGGGCAACACTGTCCCTTACAGTTTGCCAAAAGGATCTGTCACCAAAAAGCAACCCATCCATTCGCGGCAGATAGATACTACTTATTCCTCACCGGCCAAAAAGCAGGTAATCATCTATGAAGGTTTACAGGTACTGCAACGGGTATTGGTAAAAGGCATGGAAGGAGAGGATGTCGCCGCCATGCAGGACCTGCTGGTCGCGATGAACTATGAAATTGATATCCGGGCTTTTTTTGGTAACCTGACAGAGCGTTCAGTCAAACAGTTCCAGTCTTCCCACGGACTGACAGCAGACGGTAAAGTGGGTAATAAAACATTTATGGCCCTGCAAAACAAATAATATGATCATAGCATGCAGCGGGAAGGTCTTTTGCATAACCGTAGCTGAAGCTCTGTATGGTAACAGCGTCCTGCATAAATGTTTTTACTGGTATACGGGAAACTATGGTGTAGAGATCAACCCGCCTGTTGACGGCCAGTCAACCATTGTGCTCACTGCATCGGAGGCGTTTACCAGCCAGCAGGAAGATGCACTTGCTGATAAAGTCAAACGCGACCTGATCGATTTCGCCCTGCGGGATATTGTCAGCCGCGAAACCGCAACAGTCCGGGAATTACTGATCGCCAAAGCATTCGCACATTATGATACGGCGGGAGACCCGCAAACAGCAGTAGCGGATCCTGTTGGATTCGACACCAAAACCATTTCCGTTGAATGAACCCTCTTTACATAGGAAGACAAGAAAATTCAGCGGGTATGATGCCTATTCGCTTGAGCGGGACCAGGCGTATCACCTGCTGCCTTTCCGGTTTCACAGGATCCATAACGGCAAAGAAGTATTGGTGAGCGAGATCGGTGATTTTCTGATCGTGCCCGGCGGAACCGCGCAACGCATTATCACCAGGGAGCTCAGCAAAGCCGCTGATCCCGTATTATATGCAGATCTTGAATCCGCTTTTTTCATCAGCGAAACAGCTGTTCCTCCCCTGATCGATGTGATGGCCACACGTTACAGAACAAAAAAATCTTTCCTGGATTATTTTACATCCCTGCACATTTTCGTGATCAGCCTGCGCTGTGAACATACCTGTCATTACTGCCAGGTCTCGCGTGCCAGCCAGGATAAGAATGCTTTTGATATGAGCCATCATCATATTGACAAGGGGATCGCCATGATGATGCGTTCACCAAGTCCGCATGTGACCATGGAGTTCCAGGGAGGTGAGGCATTGCTTGCCTTTGATAATATTGTTTACGCAGTTGAAAAAGTAAAAGAAGAATCGCTGCGGTACAATAAGGATGTCACCTATGTGATCTGCACAAACCTCGCTTTGCTGAACGATGAGATCGCACTGTACTGTAAAGAGAACCGGATACTTTTATCCACTTCGCTTGACGGACCCGCTCACGTTCATAATCAAAACAGGCACCGTCCCGGTAATAACAGCTATGAACTGGCTGTTGCCGGGATTGAGCTGGCAAGGGAGATCCTGGGGCGCGACCGTGTTTCGGCATTACTTACGACTACCAACCTGTCCCTGCAATATCCCAGGCAGATCGTTGATGAATATTTTGCAAGGGGTTTCCGTTCGATCTTTCTCAGGCCGATCAGTCCCTATGGTTTTGCAGCCAGGAACGAAAAGAAGAACAGATACCTTACTGCGGATTTCCTGGCCTTTTATAAAGAAGCGCTGGCACATATTATAGACTATAATCTTTCCGGAGAATTTTTCCGTGAAGATTATGCCTGTATTATCCTCAAAAAAATGCTGACACCTTTTCCTGTGGGGTATGTTGACCTGCAGTCACCGGCCGGCATGATCAATAACGTCATTGTGTTCAATTATGACGGTAGCATCTATGCTACCGACGAATCGCGGATGCTGGCTGAGATGAAGGACTTCAGTTTCCTGCTCGGGTCTCTTGATACCCACAGTTATGAAGAGATCTTTTATGGAGACAAGGCGATGACTTTTTCAGAGTGCTGGTCCAATGAATCCCTGCCCGGGTGCTCGGATTGCGCTTTCCAGTCCTATTGCGGCGCCGACCCGGTGTTTCACCATGCAACGCAGGGCGATATGGTAGGGCACCGTCCGACCAGTTCTTTCTGCCAGCGGAACATGGGGATCATTACCCACCTGATCGAACTGATGGACAGTGATGCACGGATCGAAAAAATATTCAGGTCATGGATAAGCGGGAGGAATTGATATGCTGTTAAAGACACGCGGTACACCACACAGGATCGGGGGACCCATCGTCGCCAAACTGACCCGGAACAGGTTTGCGGACGATCCTTGTAAAATACTGATCGTCGAAGACGGCAGCATCGGGGAATCCCCGGATTTCAAAGCCGTATTGACAAGCGCTCCTGTCAGCCAAAGGATTGATATGCCATCAGTTTATTCGGTAGGTACTTTTGACCATCTCGCCGAAGATGATATCGTCGTGGTCAACTCAGACGGCTCGATCAATACCCTATACCGCACAAAGTCATTCCAGAATTTCCTGCTCGCCACGGAACGCTGTAACAGCAATTGTTTGATGTGTTCGCAACCGCCAAAGGACCGTGATGACACAGATTACCTTTACGGTGTCTACTCGCAACTGATACCCATGATCCCGAAGGACTGCGCCGAGCTCGGCATTACGGGCGGTGAACCCACGCTGATGGGCGAGCGC
This sequence comes from Bacteroidota bacterium, assembly GCA_040388705.1. Classification (GTDB taxonomy): domain Bacteria; phylum Bacteroidota; class Bacteroidia; order Chitinophagales; family Chitinophagaceae; genus Sediminibacterium. The sequence goes on from JAZKBI010000001.1 coordinate 708,292, forward strand.
TTCTTTTCTCTGCTGGACATGATCAAAAAAGAACTGCCCGAAACGGAGATCCACTGCCTGACCAACGGAAGAACATTTGCCTGGAAGAACATCGCGCAGAGACTTGAAAGGGTCGGACTGCGGCGCCTAATGCTGGGAATCCCCTTATATGCGGATCATTACCAGGTGCACGATTATATCGTTCAGGCCCCGCATGCTTTTCACCAGACGATACGCGGACTGTATAACCTCGCGGCTTTTGATCAGCGGCTGGAAATCCGCGTCGTGCTACACAGGCAGTCTTTACCACGCCTGACCCGGCTGGCAAAATTCATTTTTATGAACCTGCCTTTTGTCGAACATGTTGCTTTTATGGGGTTAGAGAACCAGGGCTATACTCCCCATAATATCGACAAGTTATGGATCGACCCTGCGGATTACATGAATGAACTCGGAGAAGCAGCCGATTTTCTCTCCGGCCACGGGATCAATGTATCCATTTACAATTCCCAACTGTGCCTGATGCCCGAAACTTTATGGAAGTATAATAAGCGGTCGATCTCTGACTGGAAAAACATTTATGTCGCCGAATGTGTCAACTGCGCCATGCTGGAGAGATGCGGCGGTTTGTTCGCATCGTGCGCCAATATGCACAGCCAACACCTGAAGGCGTTTGAACAGGTGGAAGTCAAGGATTTAATTGTAAATTGAATGAAGGATAACTAAATATTAT
>JAZKBI010000002.1:0-89285 GCA_040388705.1 Bacteroidota bacterium
TTTTTTTCTTGCCTGATGCAGCACATACCTTTACATAGGAGGAGCGACCTGTAAAAATATTGAAGCTGGTATTATCACGTCGATTGTTTGCATAGATCATGCATATTTACAGGATACTCCTACGGAGCTTCTATGTCATTACATAACGCTATTACTACAAACAGGTCACCTTCCAGGTTTATTCGTTTTCTTCTGAACACTTAGGGGATTACAGCAATAAGGCCGCCAGTGCATAATCCGCACACAATATCAGTATACAGCTTACCACCACCGCACTTGTACTGGCCCGCCCGATTTCCAGTGAGCCGCCCTTTACGTTATAGCCATAATACGCAGGAATACTGCTGAGGATAAAAGCAAACGTATAAGATTTATACAATGCAAAATTGATATTGTAAATATTCAGGTTCTGCCGCAGGCCGATATCAAAAATATCAGTGGCAAGAATTCCTGATAAAGCACCGGCGGTACGGCCACCCCAGATACCCAATACCGCAGAGATCACAATAAGACAAGGAATCACCACAAGCGCTGCGAGGATCTTTGGCATCACCAGGTAACTTTTTGTATTAATACCCATGATCTCCAATGCATCTATCTGCTCACTGATCCGCATATTACCCAGCTCACTCGCGATCTTACTTCCTACCACACCCGCCAATACAATACTTACTACGGTTGGCGATAACTCTAATATCATACTATCTCTTACGATCTGAGCAATGGTTGATGCGGGTACCAGGGGACTCACCAACTGGTAAGCTGTCTGCACAGTGGTTACCGCTCCAAGGAACAAAGAAATAATTACCACGATAGGCAAAGCGCCGATCCCGATCTCCACACACTGGTGCATGAACTCCTTCCAATACATGCGCCAGTTCTCAGGCTTGGTAAACATGCCTTTGAGCATTAACAGGTAGGTTCCGAGATGTGTGAAAAATGACATGATTATTTTTTATGGTTACTGTTGTTGGCCAGGCGACCAACAACGGCAGGTGTAAAACTAACAAGCTTCCTAACCCCAGCTTTTAAGCTGGGGATCACACATGATAAGAAAATCATGGGCTTTAGCCCTAAAATTTTCAGCCTATGTTTAGGGCTAAAGCCCGTTTTTCAAAAGTACTTACATCCCCAGCTTAAAAGCTGGGGTTATTAATTCAATCGCTTACTTATTGCGTTTCTTAAGCCTTTTCCACCAAGCGCTTCTCTGCACCACTTCATCCGTGTTGATCCGGCATTTCAGCTGCGCATCAACCACCGCCACCAGCGCCATGTTGATAATACTCCTCACTGTGCTTCCCAATTGCAATACATGCACCGGCTTTTTCAATCCTAATAAAATCGGGCCAATGGCATCGGCGCCGCCTACTTCTTTCAGTAGATTGTAAGTTACGTTGCCGGATGTTAAGTTGGGGAACATTAAAACATTCACATCTTCATTCACCAGTTCACTGAAAGGATAATTATCGCGCAGGATCTCTTTATTGAATGCCATACTGCCCTGCATTTCTCCATCAACAATTAAAGAAGGGTTGCGCTGTTTCAGAATACGTGTTGCTTCCGCCACCAGTCTCGCTTCCGTTGAATCACTGCTGCCAAAATTGCTGTAACTCAACATCGCAATTCTTGGGGTAAGATTGAAATTGCGTACTTCTTTTGCAACCATCATAGTAATATCAGCCAGTTCTTCTGCGGAAGGATTAAAGTTCACCGTTGTATCAGCCAAAAATAAAGGACCTTTTTTCGTTAGCAAGAGGTACATACCGGCAATCTTTTTCACGCCTTCTTCCGTACCGATGATCTGTAATGCTGGACGTATCGCTTCTGCATAATTTTTAGTGAGCCCCGATAACATCGCATCTGCATCGCCCGTTTCCACCATCATACAACCGAAATGGTTTCGATCCTTCATGATCTTTAAACTCTCGTACTTATTAATGCCTTTGCGGTGTCGTTTCTTAAAGAACAGTTCGCTATAGAAATCACGCTTTGATTCCATCTCATCGCTTCGCGGATCAATGATCGGGATATCGCTGATATCAATATTATTCGCTTCGGCTATTCGATTGATCTTTTGCGGGTCACCTAATAAGATGGGGTAAGCAATGCCATCATCATAAAGAATGCTGGCCGCTTTTAATATTTTCTGGTTATCTGCTTCTGCAAACACCAAACGTTTCGGATCCCTTCTTGCTTTGTTACCAATCACGCGTATCAACTGGTTATCTAATCCCAAACGTTTGTTCAGTTCCAGTGTATATGCTTCCCAGTTAGGAATTGATTTTTGCGCCACACCACTTTCCACTGCGGCTTTAGCGACGGCGGGTGCAACGGTAGATAATAATCTGGGGTCCAGCGGTTTGGGAATAATGTATTCCGGGCCAAAAGCCATGCTCTGCTGGTTATACGCCATGTTCACAATATCCGGTACGGGCGATTTCGCAAGATCGGCCAGAGCCCTTACTGCAGCGAGTTTCATGGCCTCGTTGATCTGTCTTGCGCGCACATCCAATGCCCCGCGGAATATATAAGGGAAGCCGAGTACATTGTTCACCTGGTTAGGATAATCCGTTCTGCCGGTAGCCATGATGATGTCTTTGCGCACAGCGATTGCATCTTCATAACTGATCTCCGGATCGGGATTGGCCATCGCAAAAACGATCGGGTTTTTTGCCATGCTTTTTACCATCTCCTGCGTTACTACATTTCCTACACTCAATCCTAAAAAAACATCCGCATCTTTCATCGCTTTTTCAAGCGTGAGGTCTGCTTTCTTTACGGCAAATTTCGCACGTATCTCACCAAGATCATCCCTGTCTTTATGCAATACACCATCCTTATCAAACAAAGTAAAATTCTCATACTTCGCTCCCAAAGCCACATACAATTGCACGCATGCCATTGCCGCAGCTCCGGCGCCGTTCACTACAAAACAAACTTTCTCGATCTTCTTTTTCTGTAATTCAAGTGCATTCAATAAAGCCGCGCTGCTGATGATGGCTGTTCCATGCTGGTCATCATGCATTACAGGAATGTTCATCTGCTTTTTCAGTTCCTGTTCTATATAAAAACATTCCGGCGCTTTAATGTCCTCGAGGTTAATGCCGCCGAATGTTGGTTCCAGTGCTTTTACGATCTGCACAAATTTCACGGGATCCTTTTCATTGATCTCGATATCAAAAACATCTATGTCGGCAAATATTTTGAACAATACACCTTTTCCTTCCATAACGGGTTTACTGGCTTCGGGGCCAATATCGCCTAATCCCAAAACAGCTGTTCCATTGCTGATCACGCCAACCAGGTTCCCTTTGGCAGTGTATTTATAAACATCCTCAACATTGTTAAAGATCTCTTTGCAGGGCTCAGCTACACCCGGACTGTATGCCAGCGAAAGATCGCGTTGCGTTTTGGCTTCTTTGGTAGGAACCACTTCAATCTTACCTGGCCGCCCGCTGGAATGGTATTCAAGCGCCTGTTCCTTACGCAGATCTGTATGTTTAGGCATAGTTCTTTTTTAGGTTACCGGCAACACAACCTATATCAACTGTAGTTGTGTCACTCACTTCAGGGTTCTGTTCGCTTATCGCCGTTTGACCTCTAAAGTTGGGGCTGCAAAATACAATTTATTAAAATGATAGCAGAATAGCAATTTTGGAGCAGTAATGGGAGGTAGGTTCATTTTTTGAACCCGATCCTTTCTCGTTCGGCCCATATTCTTTGCTCCGTTTTCCTATCAAGTATTTTCTCAATAGCTCCATAAATCTGCTCGAGTTGGTCATTATGATTGGCGACAGATTCTTTTATTTCCACTATCTGTTCAGCCAGGTCATCATATTGGAGTGTAAATTGCCTGATAGCTATAAAAGCACGCATGATCGCGATATTCATTTCAATAGCTCTGTCGGAATGCAAGACCCCACTCAACATGGCTATTCCCTGTTCTGTAAAAGCAAAAGGAGGGTATTTGGCATGCATACCCCGACCAATCTTTAAGGTCGCAATTTGCGACCTTAAAGATTGGTATTCCTGTTGTGTAAGTTCATACATAAAATCGGGTGGAAACCGTTGTATATTACGACGGACCGCTTCTTTTAAACGCCGGTTTTCAACCATATATAGCTCAGCCAGATCAAAATCAAGCATTACTTTACAACCCCTGATACTATAGATCTTTTCATGAATTACCTGCAATTCCATGGAGTATGGTTTTGCATTTAAAATTATTCGTTACAATGAATATTGCGTTAGGTATTTATACTTGAAATGGATGTTTTTTAACCTATTCAGACAAAGACATAAATCTACCTGCATCATTCAATTTTACGAAAAATGTACGAGATTTCTTAATGGTTACACTTTCGAGGAGGCGCCTAACCAAGCCATCATTCCCATCCCCGTTTCAATAGCACGTTCATCAATATTGAATTTAGGCGTATGCACATTATGTATGATGCCCTGCTCAGTATTGCGCACACCAAGCCTGTAAAAACAACCGGGTATTACCTGCGTATAATAACCGAAATCTTCAGCGCCCATCCGCATTTCAGTTTCGGAAACATTTTCTCTGCCCATGAATTCATCTGCGAGTTTCCATGCAGTGTCTGTTAATGCAGGATCATTGTCAACCGTGGGATAACCCACATCAATATGCAGATCAAGTTCAGCGCCCATCGATTCAACCAAGCCGGTTGCTAATTTGCGTATCAGTTCATGTGCTTTATATCTCCATGTTTCATCCATAGCACGGAATGTTCCCATCAGTTTTACTTCACTTGGAATAACATTGGTGGTATGGCCTCCCTGGATGGAACAAATAGACAATACCGATGGTGAAGTAGGATTGTTATTGCGCGAAATGATCTGTTGTAAACTCACAATTAAATGAGAAGCGATCAAGACAGTATCAGCGGTTAAATGTGGGGCTGCTGCATGTCCACCTTTGCTTTTGATCGTGATATAAATTTCATCGGCACTCGCCATCACCCTTCCTTTGCGAAAACTGAGTTTGCCAAGATCCAGTCCCGGGTGCACATGCAAACCAAAAATACCTTGCGGCCTCGGGTTCTCCAATACACCTTCTTTGATCATATAACTCGCTCCGCCCGGATTTCTTTCTTCGCCTGGTTGAAAGATGAGTTTGATAGTTCCCTCCCATTCATCTTTTAGTTCATTCAGGATTTTTGCGGCGCCCAATAAAATGGTGGTATGCACATCATGGCCGCAGGCATGCATCACACCGGCGTTTTTTGATTTGTACGCCAGTTCATTTTCTTCCTGTATCGGCAGCGCGTCCATATCTGCACGCAAAGCGATCACACGGCTCTCAGGATTTTTTCCTTTGATTATTCCCAAAACACCTGTTGTCGCTTTTACTTCAAAAGGAATTCCAAATGAACTTAATTTAGATTGCACAAATTTGCTGGTTTCAAATTCCTGGTAACTCAATTCAGGATTGGCATGCAGATGCCGGCGAACTTCGATAAATTCAGTAAGGTATTGTTTGGCTAATTCTTTTATCTTTTGTTGAAACATGATCTGTTATTGGGTTATGATATCTTCTCCTTCTTTCAAAATATATTCTACCGCATCTTCCACTATATAAGCTCCATTGGGAAATAATTTGTTCAGCTCCGTTTTAAATTTCTCCGCTTCTTCTTTCTTTAGAAAATTTCCAATACGCACTTTATAATTTGGCGATTGAAAACTGAGATAGATCTTCTCTTCGGGATACTTCAGTTGCAGGTCTGCTTGCACAAATGTAGCCTCATCTCTTTTGTTCGTACTGATCACCTGTATGCGGAAACCCTTATACAAACCGTTCGAAGTCATCAACGCACTGCGCTGGTTTGACTGCATTTGTTTAACACTCAGTACATCCAGCCGGGCATCTTTTTTTACAATGACAGAATCAGCCGCGAACAATGAATGTCCGCTTATCATAAAAAATAATATCCATACCAGTTTCAACCAGCGATTCATAGTTTGTACTTTCTGACTGCAAAGGTAAGGCACTCTGGTGAGAGCAGGAATGGCACGCGGATGACGCGGATTGAGCTGATTGAGACGGATAATTTTCTAAATCCGTGAAAATCCGTCCGATCCGCGTCGTCCGCGTGCTATTTCCTACCTAATAGTTGTCTTTACCCACGGGGGCGCCTTGAACAATTGCAACACCGGCGCTGCAACCCAGTCGGGTAGCCCCGGCATCTATTAACTGTTTGGCAAATGCATAATCACGAATACCGCCGGAAGCCTTGATCTGTATATTATCAGGCAAATGCAACCTGAATAATTTTACTGCTTCTACTGTTGCGCCTTTTTCTGCGTAGCCTGTTGAGGTCTTTAAATAATCGATACCTGCCAGGCCATAAATCTCGCAGCATTTAATGATCTCTTCATCCGTCAATATCCCGCTTTCGATAATGATCTTGATCACTTTGTTCTTACTCCGGACGATGGGCATGATATGGTTGATCTCATTAGCGAGATACATCCAGTCATTATTTTTTATCGCTGATATATTTATTACAACATCCAGTTCATCTGCACCATCTACCATGGCCAATAAAATCTCGGCTATCTTGGATTCGACTGCAGAATAACCGAAAGGAAAACCGATCACGGTAGCCACTTTAACAGCGCTTCCTTCTACCAGGATCTTTGCTTTCTTAACAAAATTTGGCGGTACACAAACAGCGGCGAAGTGGTATTGGCGCGCTTCGATGCAAAGCTTTTCTATATCGCTGATGAGGGTTGTTGGCTTGAGGATAGTATGATCAATATATTTTGACAGGTTCATTTTTATTTAGTTAAAAGTTAATAGTTAAAAGTTAAGATGTTACCCTGTATGTTCCTTGCTGGATTTTACTATTGAAGCAAGTATTCTGGCTAATTCCTCTATTTCTTTCATAAACGAAGCAGCCATTCTTGTTTCAATAATACCACATTCAACCAGTATACGTATCCAATATCTTGTTTCGCGCGCCTCTTTATATGCGATACTCATTTTTGCTGAAAAATCTTTACGCGTATGCCCACCCAGTGCTTCTTCTACATTTGCTCCAATTGACGTAGCTGACCTAAGTAGTTGAGAACTCATGCTATATACATACTTCTCCTTTTTACAGATATACAAATGAAGCTTAACGACTCTAACGGCAAATCGATAAGATTTTTGTGCGACTATACTCTCTATCATAAAAAATGAGTTTGCATCAAAATACAAACTCATTCTAATATTTAAGTCAGGTATTAATACGCAACCTTTTAACTTTTAACTCTTCACTTTTAACTGTCTTAGCTCTCTTTCCCATGACACGCCTTATACTTCTTCCCGCTTCCACAAGGGCAAGGATCATTCCTCCCGATCTTCGGTCCAACCTGGATAGGTTGTTGCTTAGCAGGAGTCGGATCATAATAGTCATTCTCTGTAGGCGGTGCATCAACATCTTCTTTGTTGGCACTCATGCGGCTCATATCAGTTTTTTTCTGGCGGCCCTCTTTTAATTCTTCGCCATCATTTAATGGGATGCTTGAATGACAAAGGAACTGAACGATATCTTTATTCACTTCGCTATCCATTTTGCGGAACAGTTCGAAAGCCTCCATTTTATATATCACCAACGGATCTTTCTGTTCGTAAGTGGCGGTCTGCACACTTTGCTTCAGGTCGTCCATGGCACGTAAATGTTCTTTCCATGCATCATCAATAAAACCGAGCGTTACACTTCTCTCCAATGAGTTTACCAGTTCTGCGCCTTTGGTATCGAGTGTTTTATTGAGGTTTGATAATGCCTGCATTCCTCTCCTTCCATCAGTGAAAGGAACAATTACATTCTCAATATGCGAACCCTGTTGCTGCCTGATATTTTTGAAAACAGGGATGGATTGCGCCATCAGCTCCTGCTTCCTACGTTCATAGTTAGCAGCCGCTTCAGAATATAATTTTTCTGCGAGCTCATGTTCCGGCAACCTGCTCAGTTCATCCGGCGTGATGGTTGGATCAATTCCAAAATTCACGATCGAAGCCAAACGGAAACCTTCATGGTCATTCATTTCTTTGAATGAATTGATCAGTCCTTCCGCTACAGAATACAATGCATTATCAAGATCCAATGCAAGGCGTTCGCCAAACAATGCGTGGTTACGTTTAGTGTAAATCACCGTACGCTGTTTGTTCATTACATCATCATACTCCAGCAAACGCTTACGGATACCGAAGTTATTTTCTTCTACTTTTTTCTGTGCGCGCTCGATCGATTTGGTGATCATACTATGTTGTATCACCTCACCTTCTTTGTATCCCGCAAAGTCCATCACTTTTGCAATACGCTCGCTTCCGAACATACGCATCAAATCATCTTCCAATGAAACAAAGAATAAAGATGAACCCGGATCACCCTGGCGACCGGCACGACCGCGTAACTGCCTGTCTACGCGACGTGATTCATGCCGCTCTGTACCCAATATCGCCAAACCGCCTGCGTCTTTAACGCCGGGCCCTAGTTTGATATCGGTACCACGACCAGCCATGTTTGTTGCAATCGTTACAGCGCCTGCAAAACCTGCTTCGGCAACGATCTGTGCTTCACGCGCGTGTTGTTTTGCATTCAATACATTATGTGGAATTTGTTTCTGACGTAGCATACGACTCAGCAACTCACTCACTTCAACAGATGTGGTACCCACCAGCACCGGTCTTCCCGCTGCCACTAATTTTCCGATCTCATCTATTACCGCTCCAAATTTTTCACGTTTGGTCTTAAACACCAAATCCTCATCATCTTTACGGATGGCAGGAACATTGGTTGGTATGGTTACTACGTCTAATTTATAAATGTCCCACAACTCTGCTGCTTCGGTTTCTGCAGTACCCGTCATACCCGCTAATTTGTGGTACATACGGAAATAGTTCTGAAGAGTTACCGTTGCATAAGTTTGTGTAGCTGCTTCAATCTTTACGTTTTCTTTCGCCTCTATCGCCTGGTGCAAACCATCTGAATAACGACGTCCATCAAGGATACGGCCCGTTTGTTCATCAACGATCTTTACTCCTCCATCCATCACCACGTATTCAACATCCTTGTCGAACATCGTGTATGCTTTTAGTAATTGCTGAACAGTATGTATACGATCTGCTTTTACAGAATACTCATTGATGATGGCTTCTTTCCTGTGCAGTTTTTCATCTGCTGTCAAGGAAGGATCCTTATCTGTACTTGCCAGCGTAAGACTGATATCAGGCAATATAAAGAAGTTAGGATCTTCTCCTGAACGTGTGATTAATTGCAATCCTTTATCAGTGAGGTCAACCGAATTATTTTTTTCATCGATGTAGAAATACAATTCTTCATCCGCCTTCGGCATTTCACGTTGCTGATCGGCGAGATAATGGTTCTCTGCTTTCTGCAATTTTACACGCATGCCCGGCTCACTCAAATATTTAATGAGCGCATTATTCTTTGGCAATCCGCGATGCGCGCGGAACAAAGCCAGGCCGCCATCTTTCGGATCATCATTTCCTTCCGCTATTTTTTTCTTTGCTTCGTTCAGGAATTGATTGGTGGCGCGCTTCTGCGCCTCTACTAATTTTTCGATTCTCGGTTTCAGTTCAAAAAATTGTTGTTCCCCTGTAACATGGCCAATTGGACCTGAAATGATCAACGGCGTTCTCGCGTCATCGATCAATACAGAATCCACCTCATCCACCATCGCAAAATGGTGTTTGCGCTGCACCATTTCTTCAGGAGTGTGCACCATATTATCCCTGAGGTAATCAAAACCAAATTCGTTATTGGTTCCGTAAGTAATGTCTGCTAAATACGCATTGCGGCGTGCTTCACTGTTTGGTTCGTGTTTGTCGATACAATCAACACGTAATCCGAGCCATTCAAAAATAGTTCCGTTCCATTCACTATCACGTCGTGCTAGGTAATCATTCACAGTTACAATGTGAACGCCTTCGCCTGCCAATGCATTTAAGTAGGCAGGTAAAGTCGATACCAATGTTTTACCCTCACCTGTTGCCATCTCGGCAATTTTCCCCTGGTGCAATACGCTACCACCGATCAGCTGCACATCGTAGTGCACCATGTTCCAGGTAACGGCGCCACCGGCGGCTGTCCAGGTGTTTTTAAAAGTTGATTTATCGCCGGAGATAATGATATAATCTTTTTTCACACTCAGGTCGCGGTCAAGCTGCGTAGCTGTTGCAACGATCTCAGTATTTTCTTTGAAGCGGCGCGCGGTCTCTTTTACCACGGCGAAAGCTTCGGGCTGGATCTCAGCCAAAGCCTCTTCAATCTTTTTATCGCGGTCCTTCTTCAGTTTATCTACTTCCTGGTAAATGGCATCACGCCCATGAATATCCACGTCGGACAAACTTTCTGCGGCTTGTTTACGTTCCTCTATCAGGGCATCGATCTCTGTAAGATGGTTTTTGATACGTTCACGGAAGTTTACGGTCTTATTACGTAACTCATCGTTTGTTAAAGATTGGTATTGATCGAAGAACTGTTTAGCCTTTTCGACAATGGGCATCAATTGCTGAACATCCTTTTCACTTTTGTTGCCACCGAATAATTTTGATATAAACTTCAACATATAGCTTGGTCTGGTGTATAATAAAATAGTATTACTCAAAAAGGGTGCGAAAAAAACTTTCGAGCCAATTTGACACCCTTTTTTGCCGGGGCCGCCAAAGGTAAAGAATTTGAACTGAGCAAAACCGGCAATCCGGAACGGGCTTATCTTTAGTAATTAGTTAACGAAACCACTGAAAATGAAACAACTATTCTGTGTTTTACTCGTGTTTTCCGCTGTTTCCGCATCAGCGCAGTCCTCTGTCCAGGATTCAATCGCTGTAAGCAGTGCCAGTCTCAACAAAAAAAATATGTACATATTGGGTGCATGGGCCGGCGCCAATATTCTTCAGGGAACCATTTCTGCATCAAATACCAAGGGAACTGAGCATTATTTTCATCAAATGAATGCGTATTGGAACATTGCTAATATCGCAATTGCAGGAATGGGACTGCTATCCATCAGGAAACAATTGACCGGGCCGCATAGTTTTGAACGGAACATGAAAGAACAGCACCAGCTGGAAAAGATCATCGTTTTCAATGGTGGCCTTGACCTGGCTTATCTCGCAACCGGCCTGTACCTGCGGGAACGGGGCAACCGCTTGAATAAGGACCAAACCACAGGATATGGCAATAGTTTGCTATTGCAGGGCGGCTTTTTACTCATTTTCGATATCATCCAATACACCGGCCACCGCCGTAATGGCAAATTGCTTGAAGAAAGCATGGCTAACTGGCAAATTGGAACAACCCAGAATGGAGTTGGGCTTAGCTACAGGTTTTAAATACTCTTCCGGCACCCCTGTCCTTTGGAGATTTCTATAAGAACATATGCTACTATTACATACCATTCAGTCAGCGAATGCAGTTCAGTCGTATTTAAACCATAGGTCACCCACAGTTACTATATGTTTCCAATACATTTCCAATACATTTTCCGTTAAAAATGTATTGGAAGTGTATTAGAAGTGTATTGGAAGTGTGTTGAAACTATGTTTAAAATAACAATTAACCATTAACCTGTCCCGATCACCTCATCGATACTGAACAAAAGGCAGCGGTTGCAAAAGGTGACGTATAATAAACCGGCCAATTCCCGCAAAACCCTGTTTCCATACATTTATCCACCCCAACAGGATTTTTACCCCAAACAATGGGAATTTCAGGCCGTTTCTGCTACTTTTGCAGCCTTAAAACGAAGAATCAAGACTCAAGTTACAAGCCACAAGGCTGAAACACTTGAAACTTGAGACTTGAAAACTTGAAACTTACTATAAAATGGCAGGACAGTTAAAAGAGGTACGTAACCGGATCAAGAGTGTACAGAGTACCCAGCAGATCACCAAAGCGATGAAAATGGTGAGTGCGGCCAAATTGCGCCGTGCACAGGAAGCCATCACCCAGATGAGGCCCTATGCGCAGAAACTGCAGGAAATGCTCAGCAATATTGTTAGCAGCATTGATGGCGGTATGAGCCTGAAACTGGCTGATGAAAGACCGGTTGAAAAAGTATTGTTGATCGTGATCACCAGCGACAGGGGTTTATGCGGCGGCTATAATGCCAATATCGTTAAACTGGCCAAGCTTACGATCGCTGAAAAATATGCTGCGCAGTTAAAGAAAGGCAATGTTACCATTTGGAACATTGGTAAAAAAGGTTGGGAAAGCATGACCAAATCGGGTTATAAAACCGATGCGGCTTTTAAAGATATTTACCAGCATCTCAATTTTGAATCTGTACAGGCCGCTGCAAAAGCCGCTATGGAAGCCTTTGAGAACAAAGAATTTGATGCAGTGGAACTGGTATACAGCGAATTTAAAAATGCAGCCACCCAGCGTTTTGTGGCTGAACCATTCTTACCGATTCCTAAAGTTGCTAAAGTAGCCGGTGGCAAAAAGTCCGATTTCATTTTTGAACCTGCCAAAGAAGACCTGATCGCAGAACTGATGCCGAAGATCCTGAACACGCAATTATACAAAGCCGTATTGGATGGCAATGCCAGCGAACACGGTGCACGTATGACTGCAATGGATAAAGCCAGCGATAATGCGAACGAATTACTGAAATCACTTAAGATCAGCTACAACCGCGCAAGACAGGCAGCGATCACCACCGAGCTTACGGAGATCGTGAGTGGTGCAGCAGCGTTGCAGGGATAAGCAATTTGAAAATTTGAAAATGTGGTAATTTGAAAATGCGTTTAGACGCAGACTACCTGTTTTCTCATTTTCAAATTTTCAAATTCACAAATTTTCAAATTACCCATGGAAATCAGCCAGATCATCCCTCACATAGAGGTACTCATTTTTGCCAGCGAAAAACCATTGTCGTCTTTGGATATTGTTGAGTTGATCAACAACACATTTGGTTTCCTGGAAGAAAGAGTAATGCTCGACCAGGTGGAAAGTGCGCTGGAAGGTATCCGTGAAAAATACAATTCTGAATTTTATCCTTTTGAAGTAAAGGAAAGCGGCGGTGGCTGGCAGTTCCTTACCAAGGTTTCTTTTCATACCACTATCGCGCAACTGAATGGCGATAAGTTCCTGAAACGTTTATCCAATGCGGCTTTGGAAACGCTTGCCATCATTGCCTATAAACAACCCATTACCAAAGGCGAAATAGAAGCGATCCGCGGAGTGAACAGCGATTACAGCATCCAGAAATTACTGGAAAAAGAGCTCGTACTCATCAGCGGACGCAACGAGAACATGCCGGGTAAACCATTGGTGTACGCTACATCTAAAAATTTCATGGATTATTTCGGTATCAATTCAGCGGCTGATCTTCCCAAGATCAGGGAAGTGCTGGCTGAACAGATCGTGGAAGGAACGATCATCAATCCAGGTGATTTTACAGACCAGAATGTGGCCGATGAGGTTTCTGAAGAAGTGATTGAAGAAGTGAAAGCAGAGGTTTCTGAGCTTACGGTGAATGAAGATGGTGAACTCATTATAAAGGATGAGGAAGAAGAAACTAATTCTGAAGAAACCCCTTCTGAAGAATCGCCTGAAGAAGGTACCAGCTCTGAAGAAGAGAAAGGAAAAGAAGAAGCGCCGGAATAATTTGAAAATGTGGCAAATTTGAAAATTTGAAAATTAGTTCGGCGTAGTAGTCTATCCATTTTCAAATTTTCTCCCGCGCAGCGGGATCAAATTACTAAGAAAGTTATCTTCGTACCATGTCCCAATCCCTCTCCAACGAACAACTGATTAACATCGCGAACGAATTCGGCACACCTGTGTACGTATATCACGCAGAAAAAATCACCGAACAATTTCAAAAATTACAGGAAGCTTTTAAGGCAAGCAATGCGCGTTTTTTTTATGCGAGTAAGGCATTGACCAATATCAATATCCTCAAACATATCCGTTCAATTGGTTGTGATGTGGATTGCAGTTCCATTAATGAAGTAAAGATGGCTGTTCATGCGGGATTTGAAAGACAGAGCATCTTATATACCAGTAACGGCATCGCTTTCAGTGAAATTGAAGAAGCGGTTGCACTGGGTGTAAACATCAATATCGACAGTTTATCCAATCTTGAAAAATTCGGTGAAAAATACGGGCACTCTTATCCTGTAGGTATCCGTCTTCGTCCAAATATTATGGCGGGCGGTAACCTGAAAATTTCCACGGGGCATGAAAAAAGCAAGTTTGGTATTCCTGTGGACCAGTTAGACAAGATCCTTGAACTGGTAGAACGACACAATTTATTTATCTGCGGATTGCATGTACATACGGGTAGTGAGATCAAAGATGTTTCCATATTCATGAAAGTGGCAGAGATCTTTTTCGATCTTGTTCCACATTTCCCCGAACTGGCTTATCTCGATCTTGGCGGTGGTTTTAAAGTGCCTTATAAAGAAGAAGAGGAAGGCACCAATGTTCCTTTGCTTGGCGAAGAAGTAGCCAAATTCATGCAAAAGGTAAAAGAAACCTACCCGCACGATTTTGAAGTGTGGTTCGAGCCCGGCAAATTCATCGTTAGCGAATGCGGTTATTTTATTACGCAGGTGAATGTGATCAAACAATCCGGCTCCACCACATTTGCGGGCGTGAACAGCGGTTTTAATCACCTGATCAGGCCCATGTTCTACGAATCCTACCACCGCATCATCAATATCAGCAACCCCGATGCGCCCAAACATACTTATACCGTAACCGGTAATATCTGCGAAACAGACACATTTGCCGCCGACAGGCAAATTGCAGAAATACACGAGGGCGACCTGTTGGTTTTCCGCAATGCAGGCGCCTATGGCTACGAAATGGGAAGTAATTATAATTCCCGCTTTAAACCGGCACAGGTTTTGGTTATCAAAGGCAAAGCGCATCTGATCGGAAGAAGAGATGTTTGGGAAGATTTGTTGAGGAACCAGGTGGAACTGAGCTTTTAGGCGTTAGCAATTAGGTATTAGCAAAAGCCTAAAATTGAGGTCGCTGATTCTTTTCAGACCGTTGAGCGGAGTGGCTAAAAGCTAATACCTAACGCCTAACGGCTTATCTTGCAATACAATGATCGAAATACAAAATATACGCAAACAATTTGGCGAGCGGGTGATATTGCACGATATCAGCGCTGTGATGGAAGCAGGTAAATGCAATCTCATTATCGGTACCAGCGGTAGCGGGAAAACGGTATTGACGAAATGCATGGTCGGATTGTTCGAACCTGATGAAGGCGCGATATTGTACGACGGGGTGGATATGATCACTATGGAGAACGATGACCGCAAATTATTGCGCCAGCAGATCGGTATGCTTTTCCAGGGAACGGCTTTGTTTGATTCGATGACGGTAGAACAGAATGTTTTGTTCCCCTTGGATATGTTCACCAACTGGACCGTTGCTGAAAAAAAGAAAAGGGTGAATGAAGTATTGGCGAGAGTGAACCTGGTTGACGCAAACAAACGCTTCCCATCAGAGATCAGCGGGGGAATGAAGAAAAGAGTTGGCATCGCAAGGGCTATCGTACTCAATCCAAAATATTTGTTTTGTGATGAACCCAATTCAGGCCTCGATCCACAAACATCATTGGTGATAGATAAACTGATCCAGGAGATCACGCAGGAATTTAATATCACCACCATCGTGGTAACACATGATATGAACAGCGTGATGGAAATAGGCGACCATATCGTTTACCTGCACCAGGGGCAAAAACAATGGGAAGGATCTAAACAGGATATTATTTTCAGTAAAGACGAACTCCTGAACAAATTTATCTTTGCGTCGGAATTCTTACAGGATGCCAAACAGATGCGCATGATGGAAGCAAATGGAACCCATAAAAAATAAAAGAAACGAATTCTATATGAAGAACTGGTTAGGCTTGTTTTTATTGATCCTGTTAAGCGGGTCTTTGACCGCGCAAACAAAGGAAGAAGCTCCTTACAAAAAGGATCCCAATCTCCCTTCGTTCAATATCCTGTTGCCCGATAGTACCTGGTTTACAAAAGACCAGTTGCCTAAAACGAAATACGATTATACCATCATCATTTATTTCTCACCAGATTGCGGGCATTGCCAGCATGAGGCAACTGAGATCTCAAAAAATATGGATAGCCTCAAAAATGCTTTTTTCGTTTTTGTGGCTTACAAGAGTCTTGAGGATATTCAGGGATTTGCCTCTTATTACCAGCTTGATAAATTTCCAAACGTTCGTGTTGGGCGCGATCCACAGTATTTTATACCCTCTTTTTATCGTGTAACCCGTACACCTTATGTGATTGTTTACAATAAAAAGGGCCTGCTCGAAAAAGTATATGACCCTGAGGTGACGGAAGTACCTGAAGCGCGTGATCTGATCAGGCTGGTGAACAAGAATTAATCCTGTTTTTTGAATGTTTCCCATTCCTGCAAACCCTACCTTTGCAGCGTCAAAAATTCTTCCTCAATCTAAATAGCTTTTTATGAAAGTAACTGTTGTAGGTGCCGGTGCCGTAGGTGCTACCTGCGCCGATAATATTGCCCGTGCCCAACTGGCAGATGAATTGGTTCTGCTGGATATCAGAGAAGGTTTTGCTGAAGGCAAGGCGCAGGATATAATGCAAACAGCCGCATTACTGGGTTTTGATACACGCGTTTCAGGAAGCACCAACGATTATTCAAAAACAGCGAAGTCTGATGTAGTAGTGATCACTTCAGGCCTACCGCGTAAACCCGGTATGACACGTGAAGAACTGATTGGTACCAATGCAGGCATCGTAAAAGGCGTTACAGAAAACCTTTTGAAATATTCACCTGATGCAGTCATCATCGTCATCAGTAACCCGATGGATACAATGACTTACTTAGCATTGCAATCCACTGGTTTACCAAAGAACCGCATCATCGGTATGGGTGGTACATTAGACAGCGCCCGCTTCAAATACCAGCTGAGCCAGCATCTTGGATGCAGTCCCGCTGATCTGAATGCAGTAGTTGTTGGCGGACACGGTGATACCACTATGATACCACTGATCCGTCTCGCTACCTGGAACAGCGTTCCTGTTACCAATTTCCTGAGCGAAGACCAGCAAAAACAAATTGTGGCCGATACAATGGTTGGCGGTGCAACACTCACCAAATTACTCGGCACATCTGCCTGGTATGCACCCGGCGCTGCTGGTGCTGCATTAGTGGAAAGCATTGTTCGCGATGAGAAAAAATTATTTACCTGCTGCGTTAGCCTCGATGGTGAATATGGACAGAAAGATATTTGCTTAGGTGTTCCTGTTGTGATCGGACGTAATGGCTGGGAAAAGATCCTTGATTTTAAATTGAATGCAGATGAGCAGGCGATGTTTAATAAGAGCGCTGATGCAGTGAGGAGTATGAATGATGTGTTGAAGACTTTGTAATTATTTTTTCGGCCGGAGGCCGGAGGATATCAGTCACTCGGCGGAGCCGAGCGACTGAGGAAAAAACCCTTTGAAAATTTCAAAGGGTTTTTTATTTGTATCTATTAGCGTATAAACATTGATTCATTAAAAAACGGTTCTCCAATATATTCATCTAGGAAAAGAAACCATTCATCCCTTTGAAAATGTCTTTTATCCTAAATGGACGGGATAGTTGTAACATTTAAAAGTCCTTTGCGTCTCATAAGTTCAAAATTAACAACAATGAGACTTTTATTAGCAGTGGCAGTATTAGGACTGGCAATTACAACACAGGGTTTTGCGCAAAGCAGGACCACTGTTTCAGGCAGTGTAAAGGACAATTCAGGAAAGGCTTTACAATCAGTTACCGTATCTCTTTTGCAGGCGAAAGACAGCAGCCTGGTAAAAGCGGATGTTACCGACGGGGAAGGAAAATTCCAGATCGCTTCTGCAAAAAGCGGGAAATTCCTGCTGAGCTATTCGATCATCGGTTTTGAGAAAAAATTCTCGGAAATATTTGATCTGAAAGACGGACAGAATTTTGATGCACCTGCAACAAGCCTGGCAACGGCTTCCAAAAAATTACAGGATGTTACTGTAATATCAAAAAAACCTTTGATCGAGATCAAAGCCGATAAGACCATTTTTAATGTAGAAGCAAGCATCAATGCAACAGGAAGCAATGTGCTTGAACTCTTACAGAAAAGCCCGGGCATCCAGGTTGATAACAACGAGAATATCAGCATGAAAGGAAAGACCGGTGTAAAGATCTATATCGACGGTAAACCTACGCAGCTTAGTTCAAAAGATCTTGCTGCATACCTGAAGGGGATCAACAGCAATGATGTGGAAGCGATCGAAATGATCAGTAACCCAAGCGCGAAATACGATGCGAGCGGCAATGCCGGCATCATCAATATCCGTTTGAAAAAGAATAAAAAATTCGGAACGAATGGTAGCGTCACATCAGGATTTATCCAGGGTGTTACGCCAAAAGGAAATGGTTCCGTGAACCTGAACTACCGCGATAAAAAAGTGAATCTCTTCAGCAACGTAGGTGGAAGCCTGGGTATGAATGAAAATGGATTGAACCTGTACAGGATCCAAAAAGATTCTCTCTACGATCAGCGCAGCGTTAACCGCAATAACGATAAGAACCTCAATGTAAAAGCAGGTGCGGATTATTTTATCAATAGTAACCATACGATTGGATTCCTGGTAACGAGTAGTTTTAGTAATAACGACTGGACAAGTAACAGCCGTACAGATGTTTCTTATAAACCTACCAATACATTCATCAAAAGTTTGCAGGCGTTTAATACTGTTCCGGGCAAGCGCACCAATATGAATTCGAACCTCAACTATCGCTATACCGATACAAGTGGCAAGGAGATCAATTTTGATGCGGATTATGGTTTGTTCCGTGGTGAAGGCCGCAGCTACCAACCCAATTATTATATAGATAAGAGTGGTGCACCATTGTACCAGGTGATCAACCGCAACTACACGCCTACCGATATCGATATCTATACTGCGAAAGTGGATGTTGAATTACCAAAATGGAAAGGCAAACTGGGTTACGGCGCTAAATTCTCTTATGTAAAAACAACCAACACATTTGATTTCTTTAATGATGTAAGCGGTGTGCCGGTTAAACAATTGAATCGCAGCAACAGCTTTACCTATAAAGAAAATGTAAACGCGGCCTATGTAAACTATCAAAGGCAATTCAGCCCGAAATGGAGTTTACAGACAGGATTTCGTGTTGAACAAACCAACAGCGAAGGTGTGTTGACAAGAGCGGATGGTGTGGTACAGGCAGACAATACAGTGAAGAAAGATTATATCAACCTGTTCCCAAGCGCAGCGCTTACATGGACCGTGGATCAGAAAAATACATTGAACCTTACCTATAGCAGGCGTATCGACAGGCCAAGTTACCAGGACCTGAATCCGTTTGAAAACAAACTGGATGAGCTGACCTATGAAAAAGGAAATGCATTCTTACGCCCGCAATACACCAATAATTTTGAGTTGTCGCATACATTCAAATATATGCTCACCACTACTCTCGGTTACAGTCATGTTAAAGATTATGCAACACAAACCACAGATACCGCAAACAATGCAACCTTTGTTCAACAAAAGAACCTGGCTACACAAGACATTCTGAGTATCAGCATCGGGTCTCCTTTACCGATCAACAAATGGTGGAACGGTTATGCGAACTTCTCGTTCAATTACCAGATGTTTAACGGACAGGTTGGTGCCAATACAGTAAAACAAAATATCCCGGGATATAATGCTTACCTGCAGAACACATTCAGTTTAGGTAAGGATTATACTGCCGAATTAAGCGGCTGGTTTAACGGCCCATCTGTTTGGGGTGCCACATGGAAAACAAAACCACAGGGTGCTATGGATATTGGCATACAAAAACAATTGTTCGATAAAAAGGCAACATTGAAAGTAACCGTAACCGATATATTCCACACAGCACCATGGACAGCCAATGTTAATTTTGGCGGACTGTATATCGACGGTGGTGGTAACTGGGAGAGCCAGACATTACGTGTAAGCTTTACCTACCGTTTCGGAAGCAACCAGGTAAAAGCAGCAAGACAAAGACAAACCGGATTGGAAAGCGAATCGAAAAGGATCAAATAAGAATTTACAGTTGAGGTTTTTGGGTGATCCCTCTGAAATTTTTTCAGGGGGATTTTTTTGTGATCAGCCGGAGGCTGAAGGATACGGGTCACTCGGCGGAGCCGACCGACTGCACTTCGCGACTTAATCTGATAGCGTTTTTATTATTATTAACGGGTTGTGCTATTAGAAATCCTTTGTGCAACTCTGTGTTCCCTGTATCTCTGTGTTGAAAAAAATCTTGTGTTTCGGCATTGTTACTATCGAAGCGAAGGCTTCAACACAGAGACACAGGGAACACAGAGTTTCACAGAGAGACGGCCGCATTTCTAAAAACTTTCGCTAATAGCGCAACACATTGTTATTAATCAATCTTCAAAAAAGTCAGGGTGCAGAGGAATGGATTTAATAATTCGTTCTGTAAGATGATGTTTATGACAAAAAAGTTCTTGCATTTCATCACTGTGAAAACTAGGTTTTATCTTTATTACTGCAGCTTACTCTGAGTAAAAGAGAATCTCCACAAAAACAACAGACTACTTTATTCTGATCAAAGTTTTCATCCATAATTATTCGCTTTCGGTAATTATCTATTTCAATAATCCATTCAAAGTATTATTAATTGTTTTAGAAGACGGCAAAGCCGCATTCATCTCCACAATCTTAAAATCCTTATCCACCAAAATAGAACGCGGGATACTCATGATATTATACGGTTGCAATTTTGCCCGGTCAACGATCCATTGAAGGCCCTGTGCATTTCTTTGCTGCATGTTCTTTTTCCACGCATCCTTGTTATCATCAATAGATAAAGAAATAAAACTGATGGATGGATTGTCTTTGTATGATTCTTTCAGTTTTTCATAAGCAGGCATTTCCTGTAAACATGGGCCGCACCAGGTTGCCCAGAGATCCACGTAGATCAGTTTTCCTTTCAGGTTACTAAGCTGTGCTGTTTTGCCATCTGCTTCCATCGCAGCAAAATCAAAAGCCATATCACCGTTTGAGAGTTGCAATACTTTGTTTAATGTATTTGAAAGGGCAATACGATACGAAACATTACCCAATGCCATAATGGTTGGCTCAAATTTCATTTTTGCTTCACGGTCACTGGCCCGTTTGAGTTGCTGCGCCATATCCCTTGCAACGATCCAGTCTTTTACCTGTTGAAGATTTTTAGAAGGATTTTTTTCATTCTCCACAAGCTCATCGATCACATCACGGTACACTGCAAGCTTTAAAAACTGCGGGTCAATAAAACTTGTATTGTATTTAGCTGTATATGGGGCTATCGTTTGCGCAAAGTTCTTTTCAAATACGCCAGTTGAGTCTTTGGAAAGTTTACGCCGCATAGGAAAGTACGGTTTGATGTCCAACAGGCTGTTGATCAGGTCCGCTTTAATGCGCGCTGTTTCCAGTTTTGCAAATTCTTTTGACACATCTGTGTAGCCTGCCAATGAAACTGCGCGTTGATTTGCAGCTTCTTCCACAGCCATCACACTTGAATCAACCGTGCTTTTAATCTTTGTACCCGCTTCTAAAAAAGACCCGCCTTTGGGAAACGGGGTTTCACGCAGGTACTCATTCTCCCTGCTATGCGTTCCGCTGAAAGTTGCGAGTTTAGGATTGCTGTAATCAACAAACATCACAAGGCTATCTCCCGGGGAGAGATACAAAATATTCCTTCCCATCCTGAAATAGTTTGGAGAAGCCAGTTTGAATTTCACTTTAAAATGCCCATCGGCATCAGGTACAAAAAAACGGTCCGCATCCGGCAGC
Organism: Bacteroidota bacterium; assembly: GCA_040388705.1. Taxonomy (GTDB): domain Bacteria; phylum Bacteroidota; class Bacteroidia; order Chitinophagales; family Chitinophagaceae; genus Sediminibacterium. The sequence goes on from JAZKBI010000002.1 coordinate 21,875, forward strand.
AGCAGGTCGCTCATTTCCGACATGTCCTGCACTTCTACCTGGTTATTGAAATTTTTTGTTGATCCGGTTAACACAACCCAACCTTTGGTTTGTGAGATCGCAGCATTTTGTATTGCTAATAAAAATGCGCAGAAAAAAATCAGGTATCTCATATAAAAAATTATCGCTTACAAATAGGTTCGTACAAGTTCGTGTATCTTTTGCATATCCTGCATCTCCATGCATTTAAAATGTCCCTTTGGACATTTATCATAACCGATCTTGCTGCATGGGCGGCAGCTCAACGGTTTGATCTCCATAATCTCAATTTTTATAACTGCATCGCCATAATAAGGTCCCATACCAAATTCAGGAACCGTATTACCCCACACACTGATGATCGGTTTTTTAAATGCTGCTGCAATATGCATGAGTCCCGTATCATGGGTCACAATGATCTTCGCATACCGTATGAGGTCCGCACTTTCATTCAAATTGAATTTCCCGCAGGAATTATAAATTTTGATGGGGTCCACAGAAGCGATAGCGGTTCCTGCTTCCCTGTCTTCGGGGCCGCCTAATAAAATAATGGGGTGATGAATCGCTGCACACAATTCCTGCAGTTTATGATTGGGTAGTTTTTTTGTATTCAATGCGGCGCCTATCACTATTCCAACATAGCCATGAATATGAGAGATGGGCAGGTCTCGGTCTTTGATCTTATCTTTTTCAGGATAAAAATAATCCAGGCCCTTTCCATCATTCACTACGATGAATGTTTTCAAGGTATCGAGATAACGGTCCACGATATGAACTGCAGGAAGCCGGTTAATTTTTAATGCTGTCAATAACCATTTCTGGATATTCAGTTTATTGAATGAAAAATGTTTCGCAGTTTTCAATGCCCGCTTGATACGGAGTGTTCTGAGATTGTGGTGGAGGTCTATTACATAATCGTATTGCTCGTATTGCAGTTGGTGCATCATCAGTTCCCAACTGCTTCCCAATACCTGCACTTTATCAATGTAAGGATTGCTGCTGACCAGTCCGCGGTAATTTTCTTTGGTGAGATAATGCACTTCAGCACCAGGCACCTGTTGTTTTAAACAACGGATGACGGGGGTGGTGAGTACGATATCGCCAATGGAGGAAAAGCGGATGATCAAAAACTTCATGACACGAATTATTATGAAATACACGAATTAAGAACACGAATTACACGAATTATTACGAATTGAGTGTACTAAACCGGATCTTATACCAAGTGTGCAAATTAAATCTCTTACCAGGTAAAATGTACGGTTCGCGCCTTCTTTTCGTGCAATTCGTTTATAAATTCGTGTTGTCCCTTACTGCTCAACATAGTTTAGGTCTTTGTGGAAAGTTTCTTCGGTGAAGTAAAATGCGACCAGCGAAATAACCATCACGACAACGCCCGTTATCATTCCGCTTTTAAGAAAATCCCATCCCCATGTTTTTTGAAAAAGGTCGAGGAACATCATATTAATCAGGGGCAAAGCGCCACGAACCATATTCGGAACTGTTGTTGCTGCAGTGGCCCGCAGGTTGGTACCGAATTGTTCTGCACCCATGGTAATGAAGATGGCCCAGAAACCTGTGCTAAATCCCAGGAGGGCGCAGATGGTATACATGCGTTCATCACTGTTATTATAGCTGCTGAAGAACAGGACTAACATAGCCATGCATAAAAGATAGAAACAGAGAAGGGCTTTCTTCCTGCTTTTGAAGTACTGGCTCACGAGGCCAATCAATATGTCACCGATAGCGATACCAACATAAGCATACATGATTGCGCGACCGCTTTCTATATGATTATCTCCATAGATCTCTTTGGCAAAACGGTTACTCAGGTTTACCAATACACCGATCACATACCAGGTAGGTAAACCGATAAGTATCGCAAGAAAATATTTTTTGAACCGCTTTTTATTATTGAAGAACATTAAAAAATTACCACGCTGCACACCTACCTGCTGTTTTACTGCATTGAACATACCGCTTTCTGCAACAGAGATACGCAGGATCAACAACACAATTCCCAGCCCGCCGCCGATCTTATAACACATTCTCCAATCATTGGTTGTTTTGTAAATAAAGTAGGCGAATACCGCACCAAATAATCCGATGCCTGCTACAAGCGATGTACCTACGCCTCTTTTTTCTTTTGGTAATAATTCACTTACAAGTGTAATACCCGCACCTAATTCTCCGGCAAGGCCAATGCCTGCAATAAACCTGGCCCATTTATATTGATCAACCGTTTCTACATACCCGGTTAAGAAATTAGCGATCGAATACAATGCGATGGATCCGAATAATACGCTTAACCTTCCTTTTTTATCACCGATCGTTCCCCACAGGATCCCTCCGATCAACAAACCCACCATTTGCCAGTTGATGATTTTTGTGCTGGCTGCTATTACCTGCACTTTATCTGTCAGAATAACGCCTATGCCCTGCAAACTTGGTTCACGCACGATCGTAAACAATAGCAAGTCGTAGATATCTACAAAATAACCCAATGCTGCAACGATCACGGGAAGTGAGAGTATCCCGAATTTCTTTTCAGTCATAATTTCTTTTTTTCTTCGTGAATTTTATTCTTCCAGAAAATTCATGTCCTTTCCAAAACTTTCTTTGGTATAGTATGCTGCTGTTACTGCCAATGCCATGATGATAACACCAGTCATCCATCCGCCGGTAATATAATCTCCCGTAAGGCCACGCAACCAACGATGCAATAAAATGATCAAAGGCAAAATCCCGCGAACCACATTGGGAATAGAGATTGCAGTCGACGCACGCAGGTTAGTGCCAAATTGCTCCGCCGACATAGTAATATAGAGAACAGAAAAACCTGCACCATAGCCGAGAAAAGAACAAATAATATACATGCTTTGCACCGTTCCCCTTCCGCCACTTTGCAGGAAATATAAGATGATGAAAGTTCCCAGTATACAGAAAAAAGTAAACAGTGCTTTTTTCCGGCTCTTTAAATAATTACTGAGTAAGCCTGCACTCAGGTCACCAAGACCGATGCCGATATATTGGTACATGATCGCTTTACCCGGCTCAATGCCTTCGATGCCAAATTCTTTCCCGAATTTATCTGAGAACGTTACAAGTATCCCGATGGCATACCAAACCGGCAGCCCGATCAACACACCTTTCAAATAACGGAGCGCTCTTTCTTTTTTATTGAAAAGCATTAAAAAATTTCCTCTTTGTACACCTAATTTTTTTACTTCTCCATACATACCACTTTCCATTACGTTCGCGCGAAGTATCAGCAACAACAATCCCATTACACCGCCGATATAAAAACACAATCTCCAGTCGGCAAATGCTTTGTATACAAAAAATGCAGTGATGGCGCCGCATACGCCCACAACAGTTATAACGGTTGCACCGAGGCCTCGCTTTTCTTTTGGCAACATCTCACTTACCAATGTAATGCTTGCGCCTAATTCACCTGCCAAACCAACACCCGCAAGGAAACGCATCAATACATATTGTGGAACGGTTTGTACCATGCCATTGGCAATGTTTGCCAAAGAATATAAAATGATAGAGCCGAACAATACACTCAACCTTCCTTTTTTATCACCCATAATGCCCCAGATAATTCCGCCAACAACAAGGCCGATCATTTGTACACTGATGATGAGCTCGCCCTTCGACAAAACTTCTTCAGGTGATAGATGCAAAGATTCTAAACTGGGCTTTCGTATAATAGAGAAAAGAAGCAGATCATATACATCTACAAAAAAACCTAAAGCGCCTACAATAACCGGGAGTGAGAGAACACCGTATTGCTTTTGTGCTGTTGTCATACTTCGTCGGTGTGTGAAGTGGTTTTCTTTTTTTTATTGAAAAAGAGCTTGATGATCACCGGCCCGCTTGTGACCAGAACTATTCCCAGTACGATCACTTCGAGATGGTCTTTCAGGTCAAAACCAAATTCCGATAAGATCCATTTCTGCAAAAAATGCCCTGCAAACAACATACTGAATACCCACGCAACACAGCCGATCAAATTGTAGAAAAAGAATTTTTTCTTATGCATCTGCACAATACCTGCAACAATCGGTGCGAAGGTTCTTACAATAGGAATAAATCTTGCGATAACAATAGCGCCACCGCCATGTTTCTCATAAAAATCATGTGCCTCGCGTAGGTACCGGCGCTTGAACAACATGTTTTCTTTCCAGTGATACATAGTGGGGCCAACCTTTCTTCCAAACCAATAACCTGTTGCATTTCCTGCAATACCGGCAATGGATATGAGCAGTAGTAATAAAAAAAGATCCAGGTACTCATTGCCGGTATAAATTATTTCGTTGGCAATATTGGAACTATAAATACCCGCTACAAACAATAAACTGTCACCAGGTAAAAAGAACCCGATAAATAATCCTGTTTCTGCAAACACAACAAATAACAGCAACCATAAACCACCATGTTCAATATAAAATTGCGGCTGTAACAGCTGGCTCCAGTGAAAGGAGGCTAGTAAGATATCTGCAAGCATGTGGTTTTAAGTTTTAGCCGTTAGCTATTAGCTGCAGGCTTTGAGTTTTTTTGTTCATGGTCGATAGACCATAGTCCATAGTAAGTTCGTTTTTCACCCATGGACTATGGACCATGGTCTATGGACTTGTTAAATAACCTGATCAACAACAGCAGGCTCCAGCGAATTCTCCCATTTGCTTACCACGCTTGTTGCCAAAGCATTTCCCAATACATTGGTTGCGGTTCTGAACATATCGCAAAAATGATCGATCGGCAATATCAATGCAATGCCTTCCGGCGGAATATGGAACATGGCACAGGTGGCGGTCACCACCACCAATGATGCACGCGGTACACCGGCAATACCTTTGCTGGTTAACATGAGTACGATCAGCATGGTTAACTGCGTGCCAAGATCGATCTGTATTCCATATGCCTGGGCTATCGCAATGCTGGCGAAGGTCATATACATCATACTTCCATCAAGGTTAAAAGAATAACCCAGGGGAAGGATGAACGCAACGATCTTATCCTTGCACCCGAATTTTTCCAGTTCATCTGTGAGTTTGGGAAATACCGCTTCACTACTGGTGGTACTGAATGCAATGATCAACGGCGGCATGATCCGTTTTAATAATTCCGGTAAACGCCTTCCTAAAACAATAAATCCTACCAATAATAAGATGGCCCATAGCGATATGATCCCTATCATGAAATACAAAAGGTATTTGCCATAAAAAACAAATACTTCCAATCCCTTGGTAGCGATCACCGCAGAGATAGCGCCAAATACACCAAGCGGTGCAAAGTTCATTACGTAATTCACCATGCGAAGGATCACGTGAGCAACTGCATCCAATCCTTTCACCACAACTTTTGCTTTCTCTCCTAATGCGGCAGTTGCTATCCCGAAGAAAATACTGAAGATCACCAATTGCAGTATCTCGTTATTGGCCATGGCATCGATCACACTTTTGGGAAACACATGTTCAATAAATTTCTGGATATTGAATTCCTGTGTTTTTCCCACCATCTCTTTTGCACCGCTGATATCCGCATTGCTCAGGTCAATTCCTTCACCCGGTTTGAATACGTTTACCAGTAACATTCCCAATAACAAACTCACCAAAGATGCGGTGACGAACCATAACATTGCTTTTCCGCCAACCCTGCCTACTGTCTTCAGGTCGCCCAATTTGGCAATACCCACCACCAGGGTTGAGAATACCAATGGGGCGATGATCATCTGTACTAACCGAAGGAAAATGGTGGTCAGCAGTTTAATATTAACCGAGAACGACTTAATAAAATCAGGAGAGGATTGAGTATGAATCACATAGCCCAGCACAATACCGGCTATCATGGCTATTATAATATATAAGGTAAGCCGGTTCGATTTCTTCATTGTCTCGGGCAAATTAGTCTCGCAATATAAGATTTATGTTGATTGAAAAGCTTTGAGCTGTGAGCTGCGAGCTGCGAGCCGGAGACCGAGAGATCTGGCCCACCCAACGGGTTTTGCAAGGAATTTGACGTTTACACTGCCAGGCTCATAGCTCAAGGCTCGCAGCTCATAGCCGCCCCATAAAACTTTTGAGCGAAAAAAGCAGGAATTGCCTATTTTGCCAGAACTTTTTAATTAAAGAAAACCCAACCACTGTACTATGAGTTTATTCAGAACAAAGTCATTAGATGGTTTGATGGCCCAGGCCGCCGATTCTGAGAAAGGATTGAAGCGTACCCTTGGAGCCGGAAGCCTTATTGCATTAGGTATTGGAGCCATTATTGGAGCCGGCCTGTTTGTGCGTACTGCTGCTGCTGCCGGAGAACATGCCGGGCCTGCCGTAACCCTGTCGTTTATCGTGGCCGCTATCGGTTGCGCTTTTGCAGGTTTATGTTATGCCGAGTTTGCTTCTATGATCCCGATCGCAGGTAGTGCCTATACCTATGCCTACGCTACCATGGGCGAGTTGATCGCCTGGATCATTGGATGGGCGCTGATATTGGAATATGCTTTGGGCGCCGCTACCGTATCTATTGCATGGAGCGAATTCCTGAACAAGCTCTTAGAGCAATACCACCTAGGGTCAATACCGTACGAATGGTGTCACTCCCCTTTTGAAAAAGCCCTTGATACCGCCGGTGTGATGCACCACGGTATGGTGAATATTCCGGCTTTGTTCATCCTCTTCTTATTGTCTATGTTATTGATAAAAGGTACACAGGAATCTGCTTTTGTAAATTCGATCATCGTATTTATCAAAGTGGCTATCGTTGTTGTATTCATTGTAGTAGGATGGAAATTCATTAACGCCGGGAACCATACTCCTTACCTGATCCCTGATAATGCACCGGATGCTTTGAAACCGGATGGCAGTTTGTACAGTTATAAAGACACGTTCCGCCACGGGTGGGGTGGTGTGCTAACGGGCGCAGCCATTGTATTCTTTGCATTCATTGGATTTGATGCCGTATCAACCGCCGCACAGGAAGCCAAGAACCCGAAAAGGGATATGCCTATCGGTATCCTCGGATCATTGGTGATCTGTACTATTTTATACATCCTGTTTTCTTATGTATTAACAGGTGTTGCTCCTTATACCGATTTCGTAAAATCAGGTAAAGAAGCATCGGTTGCTTACGCGATCGAAACCTATATGGCCGGTTATGGCTGGTTAGCCAAAGCGGTTACCATTGCTATTCTCGCCGGTTTCTCTTCTGTAATATTGGTGATGTTGATGGGACAAAGCCGTGTATTCTACACCATGTCTACAGACGGCCTATTACCAAAAATGTTCTCTGATCTGCACAAAAAATTCCGTACACCCTATAAATCAAACATGATACTGTTTGTATTTGTTGGATTGTTTGCTGCGTTCATCCCTGGAAGCATCGCGGGTGACCTGACCAGTATCGGAACACTCTTCGCATTCGTACTCGTTTGTGTGGGTGTATTGGTAATGAGAAAGAATGATCCTGACCGTGTACGTCCGTTCAAAACGCCATTTGTTCCATTGGTTCCGATCCTGGGTATTATTGTTTGTTCTGCTATGATCTATTCATTGGATAACAGAACACTATTATCAGCATTTGTATGGATGTTGGTAGGATTAGTGGTTTACTTTAGTTACAGTAAAGCCAACAGTAAGCTTGGACAGCCTGGTGAAATTTTGCCACATGCTTCTGATTTTGAAAAACATTAAACAAACACAGTTATTGATAAAAAAGTCGCGCCCAGGCGTGACTTTTTTATTTCCGGCCTGATGAGTAAGTATCAGGTTTCAAATGGATCAATTTGAACATAGGGTTGGCAGCTTAACAAGCTTACATTAATTTTGCCCTCCTTAGAACAACGAATCTTAATGTAAATATTATGGGAAGGATCTTCGAAGTACGTAAAGCCACCATGTTTGCCCGTTGGGATAAAATGGCCAAACAGTTCACCCGGATAGGCAAGGAAATTGTGATTGCGGTAAAAGCCGGCGGACCGGATACGGCCACCAACCCTGCCCTGCGCCGTTGTTTCCAGAACGCCAAAAGCGTAGGGATGCCGAAGGACCGCGTAGAAGCGGCCATTAAAAGGGCGATGGGTAAAGACACCAGCAACTACGAGGAAGTGCTATACGAAGGCTACGCACCACACGGTGTGGCCCTGTTGGTTGAAACAGCTACTGATAACCATGTGCGTACCGTTGCCAATGTGAAAAGCCATTTCAACAAAGGGCACGGCGCATTAGGAAACAGCGGCAGCGTAAGTTTCCAGTTTAAGAAAATGGGTGTGTTCAAATTAAAACCTGAGGGACTGGATATTGATGAACTGGAACTTGAATTGATAGATCACGGCCTTGATGAACTGGGAGAAAGCAATGATGAAGAAGGTAACCCGATCATAGTTCTCCGCTGCGCTTTTGTGGATTTTGGAAAACTGCAGAAAGCACTGGAAGAAAAAAGCCTCACACCGATAAGTTCAGAACTGGAATGGATCCCTACCACCACCGTTCCTGTTACCGATGAGCAGGCTGAAGACGTGAGCAAACTCATCGAAAGACTGGAGCAGGATGAGGATGTGAATAAGGTGTTTCATAATATGGGGTAGAGGCAGTTTGTGGTTTGGTGTTTGTGGTTTGTGGTTCGTTGAACGCCGGACACCAAACTACGAACTTAGAAGTATCTTTGCGTGATGGTAGATTTAAGCACCATAGAACACCCCGTCATCTTCTTCGACGGGGTATGTAATCTTTGCGCAGGCAGTGTACAATTTGTGATCAGGCACGATCCGAAACACCGGTTTCATTTTGCTTCTTTGCAGAGTGAGACAGGTCAACAATTATTACGGGAATACAATTTACCTACTGCCGAATTCGGCTCTTTTATCTTATTTGAAAAAGGAAAAATTTACACTAGATCTTCCGCCGCACTTACCGTAGCCAAAAAACTCTCAGGAGCCTGGCCCGCATTGTATGCGTTTATGATCGTTCCGGGTTTTATCAGGAATGGTGTGTACAACTGGGTAGCAAGGAACAGGTACAAGTGGTTCGGGAAAAAAGAGGAATGCTGGATACCGACTCCCGAGTTGAAGGAACTTTTTATTAATTAATGAATTGATGATTTTTCTTTGCGCCTTAGCCCCTTGGCGCCTTTGCGTGAAAAAAACTCACATCAACATCGTTATCAATATCGCCCCCACTCCTATCAATAAAGAATATAAATAAAATGATCGCGGGTTAAATTTGTCCTTCACAAAAAATCCAATACTTACTATCGGTAAAGCAAATAATAAAATGATCATTGGCAACCATAAGATCTCAAAGACTGCACCCGCCACTTTGGTCTGGTACACATTATAGGTTTTGCCCAGATACCAGTAAGCTGCTACCAAAATACTCAACACTAAAACGATCTTGCTTTGCTTCGTGTGACGAAAATGTTTTACGTGTTGTTTCATGGTATCTGTTTTAAACATTAATCACTTGTTTCCTTGATCCATTGTTTCACCACTTTGATCAATTTTTCTTTCTTTTCATTTACTTCATCCGGGCTATTGAACTTTATAACAGCCCTTTCGTTGGATAGCCATTCAAGCAGGCCCGTTGTGTCTTTAAAGAGGGGTTCTTTTCCTTTCACCTCTTTGCCCTTCGCACCGCGGTGAAAAATAAGAAGGATGCAGTCGTTCTTGTGTAAGTTAAAGGTTATTCGGTCATCACCGCCGAAACAAAAACTCGGGGCGTTCCATTTGATGTGTTCGGTGAGGTCTTTGTCAGCGTTGAGAATGAGTTCGCGCAAGGTAATTACGACGGGTTTTAGGGGATGGTTGAGTTTGCAGATAAAATCGGTTACCTGTTCGGGGCCGGAGAGTTTGGTTGCTTTGGCCATGACACTTTATTCATTTTATTAAAACTCGAAAATATCCTTCTATTCACCTGCCTGTTTTAAAATCAATAATTCCAACTGTTCAGTTATTCTAAAATTGGTCGCCTTTACTTTATTAATAATTGGTTTGACTGATGGAATAATACCTGCGAGTTTAGCACCTACAATAACGCCAACTGTTCCAATAATCGTTAACCCTAATTGAGTTGCAAACTTCCGTCCTTTCAAATCATCAATGATAAGTAAACAATCATTTGATTCAACAGCCAATGCAATGGCACTGGCTTCACCTCTATCAACGGTAGCTTCAACAATTGCTTGGTAATTTTTATCTAAAGGTTCAACGATCTCGAACCATGGAGGTAGAAGTTCACCAAATTCTTCAGCAACTTCAGGAGTGGTGGTAATTGTTCCAAATAAAGCATGGAGAAGATCCAGCTCTCCAATCTTATCAAGCAAAATCAGGCAACTGGTATCAGAGATGATAGTTTTGTGCATTCATAACTTCTTTTGCTAACTCACTTTCAGAATAGTTAAAAAGAGAAACCTCGTAATTACCCAGTACCACCATAAAATCACGTTTTGAATAACCAGCAAGCTCAGCAGCCTGTCCAATTGATAGCGACCCCTTTTCATATAACTTGGCAGCAAGCAATGTTTTAGCCTGCCCTTCATCTAAGCTATCGGGTATTTGCAGGGTGAGAGTCTTCATAGTCCAAATTTACTAAAAATTGTGGAGTTCGGGTTAGTCATAATTCATGCCTCTTTATAACCGGGCATATCCCACATTCTCAATATCTCCTATATTCTTCGTCAAATGTGTTTTCCCATTTGCCAGCACATACAAACTATCGCTGATACCGGTTACATGCCTGAACATATGATCCGTAATCAGCAATCCTTTGTTGTTCTTTTCTTCCAAAAGCAGCTCCCTCACTTGCTGAACCTGTATTGGGTTCAAATGTGTGAAAGGTTCGTCAAGCATGGCAAACTGCGATTTCGATTTTACAATCACATACAGTTCAACCAATCTTCTTTGTCCACCAGATAAGTTTCCAATAGGTGATCTGCTTCTTGACTCAAATTCGGGAAAATTCTTCGCGAACAATAAATAGTCTAACTCAAAATCCTTGAAAATTCTTTCCAACGAAAGCCTTGCCGGGATAAAATTAAATTGAGGCAGGTACAACAAAAGATCCGGCCTTTTAAATGCTTCGTATTGCGCAACATTATCAAACCGTACAGATTTCTCGGAGGGCAGATCACCGTAAATGATCTTCATCAAACATGATTTTCCCTGCCCGTTCCTTCCCAACAGTCCTGTTATTTTTCCGGTCTCACAGGTAATATAAATATCAGATAGTATTATTCTGCCATCAAATTCCAACCGGATACTATCTGCCTCTAACGTATGTATCATTTGAATTGGTAGGCCTGTATGATGAGAAATATAAATAAAACAAAGTCAAAGCTGAGCGTGACCGACCAAAGCAGGAATTTAGAAACGCCGAGATTCCGGTAATAATAATATTCTCTTTGCTTATACTCATTTACAAAATGATACGAGATGCCGAGTGTTATGATTTTAAACCAGAATAATACAGTAAAAACGCCTAAGCCGTAACGATAGAAGAAGAACAGGCAACATCCCGTTACCAGCATAGAATACAACAGGAAACCCAGGTAAAATGTCCAGATAAGTTTTATCGTTTTCAGAACCCGCATACAGAAGCTATTCAAATAAAAAATAGAACAGGAAAAATATTGCTGAAAGGAAGATGAGAAAAATTGTGATGTCTTTTTTGATTTGTTCCTTTTTCATTTTTTGGTAAAAAAAGAAAACATAACTGCTAATACTTACGATCAGCAATACCAGGAAATCAAGCCCGCCCAATGCAACAAATCCGACACGCCAGCTATAGGCATCACCTTTTTTATAAACAGCCATTCGTTGAATGGTATGTGTAATAAAAGAACTCCCAACCTCAATGGTATCGTTTATGTTGGTGTTCTTATACGCCGATGAGGGAACGGTGATCAGCCCTTTTTCTGTTTTTATTTTAAAAATGACGACCCGCAAACGGGACAGAGCCTGTTCTGTTTTTGTTACAACAACTCCTTTGGAAGTATGAAAGGGAAGCACATAGCATTCGAACAGGACGAAGAGGCATATGCTCAGCAATGAAACCAGTATGAGGCGATTGATTTGGTCAGCGGTCATTTTGGTAGCTATCGTTCCGTTATAAGTATAGCATCAGAAAGATATACCGGATTTGAATTGCTTTTTGTTAAAGACTTTATAAGCTTATTATTTAGCATCATTTTTTGCCCTGAAACGCTGAAACAATAATGTATGCTCTTGTGTATTGAAACTTAGAGAGTGAGAAATTATCGTTCGCTTTTAATATTACGAAGCGCATGCAATTCTGTTGTATTGATAATCTTTTTGAATTTCAGTTTCTTTAACCCTTTGTAGAGAACCTTATCTCCTGTCCATAATGTTGCGCGCAGGAACTTAGTCAGAGCAACAAAATCGATATCATCGATATCAATATCTTTTGTAATCTCTTCCGATGCCAACCAGGTTTCTACGGGTATGATCTCTTCATTTATAAACCTGATATTTGAAATGACTTGTGTATAAGATATCTGAAGTTGTTGGTCAGATAATTTTGAAAGTTTTTTGAGTTTTTCCCAATGCGTTTGAATTTCATAACGCATATAATTACAGCTGTAAAATTCAAAATATTTATCGGAATTGAAGAACAGATCACCTATAGTGCCGTTAGAGTTTAATAGTACACTAAAAATGATATTAGTATCTACTACTATTTTCATTTAATTAAACGGCTCCTATTTTTTCCCCACCATCCTGCTTTAACCTCTTTGGCTAAAAGATCAACCTGAGCTTGCTTTGCTTTTGAACCGGTTGTGGCTTCTTTATATGTCAAATAATCAACAAGGCGTTGTAAGCCGGTTGTGTCTACATTAGACGGCAGTCTAATAATCACCTCTTTTCTTGTTCGCTCAATTAACATGGCATTTCTTTTATTGAGTCTAAGTTACATAATATTGATTCAAAATTGAAGGCATAAATAATCAAAAGGATTCAATTAGCTACTCTGCCATCATCTCCTGCACTACGCCGATCACATCTTCTGCATTCGGTTTGCTGAAATAATCACCATCGCTTCCATAACTTGGCCTGTGTGCCTGTGCGGTGAGTGTTCTTGGTGCAACATCCAGCCATTGAAAAGCTTTCTGTTCTTCCATCACCTGGCTGAACATAAAAGCGGCGGCTCCACCTGGCACATCTTCATCAACAAAAACAATGCGGTTTGTTTTCTTGAGGGAGTCTACTATTTTATGATGTATATCAAAAGGTAATAAGGTCTGTACATCGATCACTTCGCAACTGATATCCAGTTTTTGTAAACGTTCAGCTGCATCTTCAACAATACGCAGGGTTGATCCGTAAGTAACGATCGTGATATCTGTTCCTTCCCGCACTATTTCAGGAACACCTAACGGAACAGTATATTCGAGGAGATTAGCCGGAACTTTTTCTTTCAAACGATACCCGTTCAGGCACTCGATCACGATCGCCGGATCATTTGCCTGTAACAAAGTGTTATACATTCCCACAGCCTGCACCATATTTCTTGGCACACAAACATAAATGCCTCTTACAGCATTAATGATCATGCCCATTGGCGAACCACTGTGCCAGATGCCTTCCAATCTATGTCCTCTTGTGCGGATGATGATTGGGCAGCTTTGTTGGCCTTTCGTACGAAAATGCGTCGTGGCAACATCATCACTCAAAGGTTGCAATCCGTACAATAGATAATCTAAGTATTGGATCTCGGCTATTGGTCTTAACCCGCGAAGCGATAGGCCAATGGCTTGTCCAACGATGGTCAACTCGCGGATGCCAGTGTCGGAGATCCTGTCCCTACCATGTTTATCCTGCAAACCTGCAAAGCCCTGGTTCACATCACCGATATGCCCCACATCTTCTCCAAATGCATATACATATGGATTGTGTGCAAATAACGCATCAAAATATTTATTCAATACTTCATAACCATTTGCTGTTGGTGCATCAAAAGCGATCATGGGTTTTATTTCCTCAACTCGCAATGCACTCTTAGGACCTTCATTGTATAGATCGCTGTTGTATAATTTCTTGTTCTCAGCCAGCTGTTCTTTATAAAATGTTTTGATCTCTTCGATGGTTGGAGAATTGGGCGCGGTTTCCATCGCTAATGAAAGCGTTCTGAAAATATCGCGGCGTAGCAGTTCTTTGTTTGACTGAAGATCATTCGCAAGTTTTTGCAAGTGATTGTATTTCTCCATATCATTTACCATGATGCCCCGTATCAATTCGATAGCGGTCGCTGCTGCAGCTTTAACAGGCACCTGGTATTTTTCCCATGCCTTGTTCTTGCCGGCACGTACCGATTCTTTGGCCCCTGCTTCTATCTCCGTTAATTCATCATTATTTGACAAACCGGTTTCTATCAACCACTCTCTCATCTTCCTGATGCAGTCCCATTCTTTCTCCCAATCCAATCTTTCCTGGCTCTTGTATCTTTCATGGCTGCCACTGGTTGAGTGGCCCTGCGGTTGTGTTACTTCCTCAACATGAAACAAAACCGGCACATGTGTTTCTCTTACTTTTTGTAAAGCTTCTTCAAATACTTCGCACATACCGGCATAGTCCCAGGCTTTTACATTGTATATGCGGATCCCATTGGTGGTATCTTCTTTTTCCAAACCTTTGATCGCTTCTGAAATAGAACCTTTGGTTGTTTGAAAATTTTTCGGAACAGAAATTCCATATCCATCATCCCATACAAAGACTGCTAAGGGAATTTGCAATACGCCTGCTGCATTGATGGTTTCCCAAAAATGACCTTCTGAAGTACTTGCATCACCAATGGTACAAAAACAGATCTCGTTTCCATTGTGACTCAACGCATCAAAACTATCTGCATGTTTTGCGTTGCGAAAACATTTGGATGCCCAGGCCAATCCCAATGCACGCGGCATTTGAGAAGCAGTAGGCGCCATGTCAGATGAAATATTTTTCCGGTTGGCCAGGTCGAGCCAGTTGCCGTTATCGTCTACAAATTTGGTAGCAAAATGCGCGTTCATCTGGCGGCCAGCGCTGAAGGGATCATTTTTTACATCAGGATCTGCATACAATTGTGCGAAGAATTGTTCCACACTTGCCAGTCCCGCTGCGAACATAAAGGTTTGGTCGCGGTAATACCCGCTCCTGAAATCGCCCGGTTGAAAATATTTGGCCATGGCCAACTGCGCCACTTCTTTACCATCACCGAAAATGCCGAATTTTCCTTTGCCGGTAAGCACTTCACGCCTGCCTAACAGACTCACTTCACGACTCACTACAGCTGTCCTGTAATCGTCGAGTATGGTGTTGCGGAAGCCTTCGAAAGAAAGCATGTCCTCCTTGTATCCTAATGAAGGGGTCTGTTCCATAATGGCAAAAATAACATTACAGGTTGAATAGGGTAACAGAAATTAGTCTGCCACCCAAAACAGCTGTTTTTTCCCCGGTTTTACAAGCAACAATCGCGGAAACGCCAGCTAAATGAAGATATGGCATGAATTTGGCTAAACTGCATTTGTCGGGCAAAATGTATCTCGTATTTTTACACACTCAAAAACAGGCTATGAAAAGATCACTGGTTTTATTCGCTCTCATATTAAGTGTTGGCGTTTTTGCACAATCACCTTCAGATATCGTATTCAAAACCACCACCCATCAATTTGGAAAGGTGAAACAGAAAGTGCCGGCCACCTATGTGTTTACGTTTACCAATAATGCGGCAAAACCCGCCATCATTGAATTTGCGAACGCGGATTGCGGCTGCACCAAACCGGAATACAGCCAGAGCCCGATATTAAAGGGAAAATCAAGCGCAATAAAAGTTACTTACAATTCAGAAACGATCGGCACTTTCAAAAAGAATGTGAATGTAAAATTCGCAGATCAGACCCTGCCTGTTACGCTTACCATTGAAGGTGAAGTGGTGGCTCCGGCGAAGGCGAAAGCAAAACAGTAGAACAAGCTTTGAGCCGCGAGCCATCAGCTGTGAGCTGCGAACTTGAGAAATTTTTCCGGCTCGCAGCTCACGGCTCATAGCTCATAGCTATCTTCGCAAAATGTTACAGATCAGTCAACGCGGACAGGCTATGCCTGCCTCACCTATTCGCAAACTGGTTCCTTATGCAGAAGCTGCAAAAAAAAGAGGGACCAAAGTTTACCACCTCAATATCGGCCAGCCGGATATCGAAACACCAAAAATGGTGCTTGATGCTGTGCGCCACAGTGATTTTAAAGTGCTGGAATACAGTCACAGCGCAGGTAATGAAAGCTATCGTAAAAAATTAGTGGGTTATTATGAGAGCGTTGGGATTCATGTGAACCATAACGAGATCATCATCACCACCGGTGGAAGTGAAGCGATCCAGTTTGGCTTTATGGCCTGTCTCGATGCTGGTGATGAAGTAATTATTCCCGAACCTTTCTACGCCAACTATAACGGCTTTGCAGTAGCAGCCGGTGTAACAGTGGTACCGGTTACCTCATATATAGAAAATGGTTTTGCGCTGCCGCCTATTGAAGAAATTGAGAAGAAGATAACGCCAAAAACAAAGGCGATCGTGATCTGCAATCCTAATAACCCAACCGGTTATTTATATAGTTATGAAGAGATGCAGCAGTTGCGCGATATCATCCGCAAGCATGATCTCTATCTTTTCTCTGATGAAGCGTATCGTGAATTTTGTTACGAAGGAAAACAGATCAGTGCCATGCACCTCGAAGGAGTTGATGAGAACGTGATCATCATGGACACCATCAGCAAGCGGTATAGCGCCTGTGGCGGAAGGATCGGTGCATTCATTACAAAAAATAAAACAGTGCTGGATGCTGTGATGAAATTTGCACAGGCAAGATTGAGCCCGCCAAGTTTTGCGCAGATAGCAGGTGAAGCAGCTATTGATCTCCCCGCTGATTATTTTGATACAACAAAAGCAGAATATAAATCACGCCGCGACCTCATCGTAAAAAGATTGAATGCGATGGAAGGCGTGTTCTGTCCAAACCCAGGCGGCGCGTTTTATGCGATCGCCAAACTACCCATAGATGATGCAGATGTTTTTTGCCAATGGCTGTTGGAAAGTTTCTCTTTTGAGAACCAAACGGTCATGCTGGCCCCTGCTACTGGTTTTTACGGAACACCCGGTTTGGGTAAGCAGGAAGTACGTTTGGCATACGTATTAAATTTAAATGACATAAATAATGCCATGAATTGCCTTGAAGTTGCGTTGAAAGAATATTTGATCAAAAAATAGACTGTAAAACAACGTCTTATATCGTACTAAAATAAAATAACTCTATATATTTAATCATATTATATTTTAATTAATATTATTATAATTTCATAAAAATGTCATTTTTTATGAAATTTTTAGAAAAAAATATTAATTATTGAATTAAATACTATTATTTACCCTTATCTTTACTTCAGAAAGCAAACATACAGCAACACCAAATGCTTTCTCCCGGTTCAAGGGTTAACGAATTGATAATTATCTCTTTTCTTATATGGCAAGCAATCGAAGACGTCCCCTGTTTCTACAGGGGACTTTTTGTTGGCGGGAGGGTAAGGAATTTTGAGATGCTGGATGCTAGATATTGGGTACTGGATATTCGAAGCAGGCTACGAATATGAGACACCAGTATCCAGTATCTAGCATCCAGTATCCAGCATCTAGCCTCGCTCTACTCACTCTTCACAAATTCACCACGTTCATTTTTGAGGGAATAACAGAGGTTGGGATTGATCAATCCATATAGGCGTCCATCTTTTACAACAAAGTTCATGTATACTTTACCGTTTTCGCGCCAGCCGATGCCGCTTTGTTCTTTACCATCTTGATAGATGATATGTTTAAGTGGTTTGCCACTTACATACCATTCTTTGAAATCGCCATCATACACACCATTCTTAAAATGATATTCAAAACTTGTATTTCCATTGGGCCACCATCCCTGGTTAACGCTGTCTTTTTCGCCATCATGATAGTAACGGCGCGTGTCATTGTTGCCGTTCGGGTACCAGGTACTCAACAGCCCCTCTTCCTTACCGTTGTAAAAACTTTGTTTACATCTTAATGAGCCCGAAGGGAAATAGGTTTCGATGATACCGCTAAATAATTTTTGCTGATAAAACCATTCTCCGTTTACGAGATGTAAAGCTGTATCAGTGGAACGAACTATGACAGATGGGATTTGAATAGATCGATTTACCAATGATGCATTAGCAGGTGGATGAATAGCACTATGGCATCCAAAAAGAAAACATAGTATGATCAGGTAGCGGTATCTCATTCTTCCAGCTTCAATACTTTAATATCGGCGATAAGGTCATTTACATCTTTTACAGAAGTGCCTTTATACACACCACGTATCCGCCTGTGCTTGTCTATCAGCAACATATTCTCTGTATGAAGAAAATCACTGCTGTTCTTTTTTACACCCATATCCTCATCTGCAAAATAAGCGTTGCGTGCGATGCCATAGATCTCTTCGCGTTTACCGGTTACGAGATGCCATTTGTTTTTGATCACACCAAATGCATTGGCGTATTGCTGTAAACGTGCCACGTTATCGTTTTCAGGTGTTACGCTATGCGATAGCAGCAACACATCCTCGTCTTCCTTAAAAGCAGTTTGTACAAGCGATAGATTGGTGGTGAGTCTTTTACAGATACCAGGACAGGCTGTGAAGAAAAAATCAGCCACATATATTTTACCTGCAAAAGTTTTTTCCGTTACTGCCATGCTATCCTGGTCAACAAATTGAAAAGCAGGAATGATTGGAATTGTGTTGTAAGCAGTTGAATTCTTTTCTATCCATTGCGGTGTAAAATCCGCAGAGGTATAAAATGGCAATACCCTTGTTGCCTGTTCCCGCTTTGCAGCGGGACCTTTACAGGAAACAAGGGTTGCTATGATCAATATGGCTGAAAAATAATGGCAGGCAGATCTCATGCTATTGTTTTTTATCCGGCGGTGGTGGACCCTGTTTGCCCGGGCCACCTTCAGGTCTTGGCGGACGTAAGGTTTTTTCGATTTCTGTATATTTTTTGTACTGTGCTTCACTCAATGCTGTTTTGATCTTTGCATCACGCGCTTTTGTTAATTTATCCATTTCTTCCTTGCTGCCCGGGGGTGGAGGCGGTGGTGGCGGCGGCATATCTTTCTTACCATTCTTTGCACGCAGTTTATCTATATCAGCAAAAAAGTCTTTGTATGCTGCTTCTACCTTTGCTTTTTGCGGCGCCGTTAGTGTGATCTCTTTATTGATCTTTTCAGACACATGCTTCAGCCTTTCTTCTGCAGTTGGTGGCTTGGGTGGTTGTGGCGGTTGCGCCAGCACATACAGCGAAAGCAGCATGGCACTCGAAAATAAAACAAGGAATTTCTTTTTCATGATCGTTGGGTTTATGATGATAATTTTTTGTACTCTTTATATTTCGATGAAGAAGATCATTGTGTTACAGATCCTTTTGTTCCGTAAAAACCTGATCCGTTTATATACGGTGCATCAGCTGTAGTATGGTAATGATAAATACCATTTGGATAGTCGGCGGTTACACCTGTATGTCCATGATACGTATCCAGGTCAGCGCTTACCAATGTCTTTCCATTTTCCAAGGGACCATACACAGGAAATCCATCCAGTAAAAATCCGATCAACGCACTCTTTGTATTATTACCGGTTATATATAAAGGCTCTACATGATAATGATACGAAGAACTTTGATCAGGGTGGCCATTGTACTGATCGAAAGAATTGATCTCGTTGGTTAGTGGTGTACTCGGCCCTGCATATTGGTTATACATAGGCACACCATTTACTGAAACACCGATCGGGCCAAGTGGTGTTGCTTCATGTGCAGCATTTACTGCAGGCGATACGGGTATTTTAAAAGTATAACTTTTCGTTCCGATACTATTTGGATTTTTTGAGAATGCAGTATTGGTTCCATTATAAGCCTGGTAACGTGAATCACTGGTAGCAAAATATACACTCTTATGATCCGGCACACCATCGCATTTAATGGTGATGGTTGTTCCATCACTTGAAATGGTTACACTTGTATTGAATTTTTTAAACACATCAGGTACTGTCGCTGTACTACCTCCGGTGTTTGTTCCTGTGCCGGAATCTTTACTACATGAAATACAGATCAAAGTAATGATGCAGAGCAATGCCATTGTTGCGTGACTAAACTTTTTCATAACGCCTGGTTTTGTTTGTTAGATGCGTAAGCAAAACAAAAACCTTTGCTCTTATAAAAAATTATTGTTGCGGCGGCGGTGGCGGCGCACCTCTTCTATCATCACCGGGTGGCGGACCATCATGCATACTCTCTCCTCCATGTGGAGGTGGTCCTTGTGGTTTTCCCTGTGGCGGCGCTATCATTCGCAGCACCTGTTGTATCACTTCATCAAATTTTTTCTTTTGTGTTTCGTTGCAAAGATCTCTTACCTGTTTAAAATGATGGAACGTGAGCACATCCGTTTCCGAATCATATTTCGCAGATTCTTTAGCGGCTTTTTCAACAACGGAATCAGGTATATCATGTTGCCGCAACAAAGCAAAAAAAGCATCCTTCGCATCGCGGTTGCTTTTGCGTATATCACGCATTTTGTCCTGGTGTGCTTCATCCAGTTGCACCAGTTTTTGTTTCTGAACAGAGTCAAAACCAAGTTCATTCGAAAGAAAATCCACAACGCCTGATCTCGGAACGGGAGGCGGGCCGGGTTTTCTTTCTCTTACGAGCCAGAAAGTAGCAAGGGTAGCCACATTCAATGCTATCAGTAATAAAAAGGCAATGGCCCATCCTTTATTCCTGGTAAAATAACTCATTCGTTCGTGGTTTTAGTAGTATAATCGGAAGAAGCGCTGAGATCATAAGCCTGCGCAAATTTTTCGATCCCCGATGATTGCTGTGAAACAGTTTGCTTAGAGGATCTTATATAATAACTGATCGCTGTTATATTCACCACAACCAATAATGAAAGTGTGACCAGCGATACAGCCGGTTTGGTTATCACCATCCAGAAAGTATTGGGCGATGCAACTCGTTTGTCAAGTTGTGCCTGCAAACGTGTATAAAAAAACGGCGGCATTTCGGCCCTGCTCACGCCGTTGAGACTTTCTAATGTTAAGTCGATTTCTTCGTTAGTAAATTTTTGTTCCATAAGGATGATTTTAGCTATGCGCTTCCGGCCCGTAATTCATAGCTGATAATACTGCTGCAAATGTTTTTTCAAATTCTCTTTCGCCCTGTGCATTAATGCCTCGACTGCTTTTATGGTTATATTCATAATATCTGCTGTTTCCTCATAACTCAACCCTTCTGCTTTGATCAATGTAAAAGCGATCCGCTGGTTCTCCGGAAGTTTTTGCATGGCCCGGAACAGAACAGCTGCCCGCTCTTTGTTATCCAATGCCACACCGGGATGATAAAAATGAACCGGTTCTTCCTGCTTCTCACCGAGGCCTATCCATGATTTCAGGTTGGCCACTCTCTTCTTCGATTTCTTTTTCCTTTCTGCATCAAGGGCCTTGGTAACCGCCACCCGGTATAACCAGGTGGATAATTTTGCATCGCCCCTGAAATCCTTTATCGATTGGTACACCTGTATAAATACTTCCTGTGCCACATCCTCAGCTTCCTGTATATCCTGCACAATACCCAGCACATTATTATATACCATATGCTGCCAGGTTTCTACCAACTGCTTAAACGCCAGTTGATCGCCATTTTGCAAGGATAGAATGAATTCCCGTTCGTTCAAATAATGCCGTATTAGTGATTTGACGTTACAACCTACAAAAACCTTCGGCCAAAATCAATAAAAGCTTCCGTATTTTCATTTTTGAATCGATAGGCAGGATATTAGATCTTTGTTGATGATCAGGCTTTTATACCAAAACAATATGTAAAAAAAACCTAAATCGGTTATTTAGGGCAACGGTTTGTATCCCGTGCGAATCATTAACCACGTAATGAAGAAAATAATTCTAATCACTACCTGCTTTGCCTTTTTCTTCCCTTACGCACTCAAAGCGCAGGGATACCAGGCGTTACACGGATCGGGCTTAACCGGCAGCACTGCTGTTTTCAATAACCCGGCGGCCTCTGTTACCTCAGCCTACAAATGGGACCTCACGCTTTTTTCTGCGCAGGTGAAACTGAGTAATAATTCAATGTATCTGAAAAATTTTCCCTCAACCAGCAGCACAGAGTTGACTATGAAAGAAGGGTTCCAGTCAAGGTTCCTGCATACCAATCTTGATGTAAGCCTGCTGAATTTTTTGTATAAGATAGATAATGAGCATGCAGTTAATTTCGGAATAAGGGCAAGAACCTACAGCCATATTAAAACAATGCCTTTTCAATATTCAGATAGCATCTTTAGCCCGCATAGTTTCTTTATTGCCAACAGGGCCACACCTTATTTACAAGGTTTTGGCACGCATACCGGTTGGCTGGAAGCTGACCTGAATTATTCACAGGTATTGTTTGAGAATAGTAATTCGAAATTAAGTGGTGGGCTGACCTTACAGATCATGAAAGGTCTTTCAGGCGCCTATGTTAAAGTAAATAAAATAACTTACCTCGAAAGTAAATCCGCTACTGATACCAGTTTCGTTTTTACAGGTGGAGGTGGAGCCATGGCGTATTCTGCAAATTATGACGAAAGCAGTTTTAAAGATGTTTATAAGAAATCATTAGGTGCGCTTGGATTAAGCGTGGGTATTGAATACATGACTTATAATACCGATGCTAATGCCTATGGCAATAACAATCTTAATTATGACTGGAAAATCGGTCTAAGCCTGATGGATCTTGGCGCAAATTCATTCACACCCAGTATTGCTTCGGGGCAATATTACAATCCGGTCGCAAACGTATCAGATGCTGATCTCGACGCAAAGCTATCTTACGTGCGCGACACAAAAGAGTTCCGGGATTCTTTAAGCACCATATTTGCCGCCAATGCTGATATCACAGATAATTACAGGATCAGTAATCCTACGAGACTGATCCTGAACATAGACAAAAATTTCGGCAGGAATTTATATGTGAACGGAGAACTGAGTATGAACTTTTATTCCACGTCCAACTATGCCAAACTACGTACAAGGGAACTGAACCTATTGACTATTACGCCGAGGTGGGAGACCGTCGGCTTAGGCGCTTATCTTCCTATACAATACAATACGCAGGGACAATTATGGGTGGGTCTCGCAATTAAAGCCGGGCCATTGGTGGTAGGTTTTCATGATCTTGGTTTGCTGTTTAAGAAAGACCCGTATGTAAATGGAGGAGGGTATCTTTTATTATCGATACATCCTTTTAGCAGGAAGAAGATCATTGGGAAGATGGACTGCCCGGAATAAGCTGTGAGCTATGAGCTTAGAGCCATGAGCCTGGCACTACTTACCTCGAAGAGCAGTTTCCAGCTCAAGACTCAAAGCTCACAGCTCATGACTCACTAATAAAAATATCCCTATATCCTGGCGATACATCAATCCAGAATATAGAGATAGAAGTTACGCAGATCATACGTAACGGTTGACGATAAAAAAGTTATTCTGCAGCTTGAATATTAGAGGCCTGTTTTCCTTTCGGGCCTGTTGTTATTTCAAATGATACTTTTTGACCTTCTTTCAAAGTTTTGAATCCGCCCATATTAATGGCAGAAAAATGTGCGAACAGATCTTCACCACCATCATCCGGTGTGATAAACCCGAAACCCTTTGAATCATTGAACCATTTTACTACTCCTAATGCCATAATATTAATTTTTATACGTTAAATATAATGATTTCTCCGGATTTTAGTGCTTTTCGGGCTTAAACAGCCCAAACCATGCCAAATGAGGCAGAATAAGGCTTTGTTTCCCCCTCTACAGCAGCAATTTTTCTCCTCCAATCTAAAGACAGGCGCCGGCGACTTGATTATAATTTGACCTTATACGAGGTTGCTGTTAATATTGAAATCTTTCCCTCCTTATTAGCGTACCTTGCACGCCACTTTATTGTAAGAATTAACAGAATCACTTAAGCAGAACGATGAATCTTAGTCACACCCGGTTGGAAGTCATGAATTTCCTGGCACAAACAATGGATACCATAATTGATACTTTTCTCAAAAAGATAGATACCAACTGGCAGCCCTCTGATCTCTTGCCCGATAGCAGCCACGAAAATTTCCTGGTAGATGTAAAAGAATTACAATTGGAATGCAGGGAACTGCCTTACGATTATTTAGCTGTATTAGTGGGTGATATCATCACTGAAGAAGCGCTGCCTACTTACGAAACCTGGTTAACAGATATGGAAGGCGTTGGCAAAGGAACCAACCGTGATGGATGGAGCAGGTGGATCCGTATGTGGACAGCAGAAGAGAATCGCCACGGTGACCTGCTGAATAAATATGTTTATCTCTCCGGCCGTGTGAATATGCGGCAGATGGAGATCAGCACACAATACCTGATCTCAGACGGAATGGAAATAGGCGCGGCAAGAGATCCGTACCGGAATTTCGTTTACACTTCTTTCCAGGAAATGGCCACCAATATTTCTCACCGCCGCACAGCCACGCTTGCCAAACAATATGGCAATAACCAGTTGTCAAAAATTTGCGGTGTGATAGCCGCCGATGAGGCACGACATGCCAAAGCGTATAAAAGTTTTATTTCTAAAATATTTGAAATTGATACAAGTGAAATGATGCTTGCGTTCGAAGATATGATGCGCAAGAAAATTGTGATGCCTGCGCATTTCCTTCGCCAGCAGGGTGAAAAGATCAGTGCAAGTTTTTCGCATTTTAGCGATGCTGCGCAACGTTTGGGTGTGTACACAACCATTGATTACACCGATATCTTAGAGAACCTGATCAAAGAATGGGACCTCGCCAATATCAGGGGAATTAATGATGCTGCCGAAAAAGCAAGAGATTATTTAATGTCATTACCGGATAGATTCAGAAGGATAGCAGAACGCAGTTCCATCAAATCTCCTTTAGAATACGAATTCAACTGGATCACAAGATGATCAAATCATCAACCGTTCTTTTTTTCTTCGCTCTTCTTTTATTGTAATGGTCTCGATAGAAGAAAAACGAAGAAAAGAAGTGTCTACGAACGACAAAGCCACTGAAAATTTCAGTGGCTTTGTTTTTTTAAATTTTACACTATGCTTCTGCTGCCATTACACCTTTAAAATACCCAATTGACTCGGCAATACCCACTAACGGATCGCCCATATCTTTTTCAAATTCAATACTGCAAACACCCTGGTATTTTATTTTCTGCAAAGCTTTTACCAAAGCACGAAAATCAATAGCGCCTCTTCCGATCTCGATGGCTTTGCCATCTTTGGCAGCAAGGCTCACATCTTTGATATGCAGATCGAATAAACGCGCCTTGTATTCTTTTACTGCCTGGTCAACAGCAACACCTGCACGGGTTGCATGGCCGATATCGATACAAAGACCCATTCTTGCATCTTTGTTTTTTATCCTGTCGTATACATCTTTCGGACCTGGATACAAAGCATCTTCAGGACCGTGATTGTGTATCGCGAGTTTAATATTGTATTCTTTTACTTTTTCTTCAGCGTAATCCAGCACATCATAAGAAGGTGCGCCAACGATCATGGGAACACCGCATTTTTTTGCATAAGAAAACGCCTGGTCAACTGCTTCTTTGGTTTTCATATAAATCACACCAACGGTATATACATTAATACCCGCTTCTTTGAATTTCGCCATGGCTGCATTGATCGCTTCCTGGCTGCTGTTCAATGGAAGGTGAATCTCTTTTACAGAGAGATTGTACACACCGATCTTTTTCATCATGGTAATAGACTTCTCAAGATCGAATTTTGCAAATGTGTAACCCGCAACACCAACGGACAAAGGGCTTACCGCTTTTTCAGTTGCGCTTTCGGGCTGCGACGCTGCTGACCTGCCTAACAAAGGGAGTGTAACAGAACCGGCTAATCCCAGTGCTGTATTTTGAAGAAAACTTCTACGTGATGACATGTATCGAATTTTTATTGTGAAGATTTAAAGTAACTATGTTATTGTGAACAGTGAATGATCAATAGTGAATGGGCAATCTCTCGCTATTGACTATTCACTATTGCCGATTCACCCCTACACCTTCGGCTCCCAACCATGCTCATACTCCCTGCCCCAGAGTTTCATGGCAGCTTTATCATCTTTGATATGGCCATTCGATTGATCGATCTGTAAATTTCGTCCCACCCGCTGCGCGATATTCCCTAGTTGAACCCAGAGTGTACTCTTATAACCAATTTCAACATCTGCATTCGGGCGTTTGCTTAAACGGATAGATTCTAAGAAATTAGCAATATGCACCGCATCCAATCCTTCATTAGGGCTTGCCGTATTGCGGCCATCTATCACGGCATTTGATTTTATGTCTTTCAGAACAGCTCCTTTTTCATCGTAGATGGTATAACCGTTATGTCCTGTTAGCATAATGCCTTTATCTCCATGAAATAAAACGCCCCTGTCTGCACCCTGTACTTTGAAACCACTGCAACTGCGGCCCTCCCATAATATCGTTGCATCAGGTGTGTTATAGGTGATGAGTTGTGTGTCGGGTGTTTCCCAATCATCCTGAAAATAATAACGGCCACCGGTTGATGCAACAGAGGTTGGATAATCAACACCCAAACCCCAGCGCGCTACATCCACTTCATGCGTACCATTGTTCAATGCTTCGCCGGTACCCCAATGCCAGAACCAGTGCCAGTTGTAATGAATCAGGTTATCCTTATAAGCCATACGAGGTGCTGGTCCCTGCCAGAGATCGTAGTCAAGTCCTGCGGGAACAGGAGCCAGTTTTCCTACGCCGATTGTTTTACGTGAATTGGTGTACCAGCATTTGGCAAGATGAATTTTTCCAATAACGCCTTCATGCAATGCATTGATGCCTTCAGTTAACAAAGACCATGACCTGCGCTGTGCGCCCATCTGAACAATACGGTCATATTTTCTTGCAGCGGCAATAGCCAGTTCTCCTTCGCGAGGGTTGTGCGACAAAGGCTTTTCAACGTATACATGTTTACCGGCCGCACAGGCGATGATAGCAGCGGGTGCATGCCAGTGATCAGGTGTGGCGATATAAACCGCATCAAGATCTTTGTTCAATAAAGTTTTACGAAAATCATTTTCACCTCTCGGTGCATCCTTGCCTGCTTTCACAACGGCATTGATGCCTTTCTGTCTTGCTTTCTCATCTACATCGCAAATAAAATTCACTTCCGTGTTTGCCTGTTTTGCAAAAATAGGCGCCATTGCTTCACCCCTGCCGTTGCAGCCGATGACAGCCATATGGATACGGTCGTTGGCCCCGGCAATTCTTTTATAACTTTTGGCGCCGAATACATTGCTCACACCGCTAACTGCAACAACGGCAGAGCCTTGCGCAAGATTTTTAAGAAAACCCCTTCTTGATTTTTTCATGGTATTTATTTAAGCAACCGGTAGATGTAGTGACTGTGAAATTTGTTTTTTTTCCGCAGGAAGCAGTGCTAAATTTACGAAAACGATGTAGTATTAAGAAGCTGCGAGCTATGAGCCGTGAGCTGTGAGTTGTGCGGGAAAAAATTCAAGCTTTAGGCAACAGCTCAAAGCTAATAGCTTATCTTAACTTCGGTCATTAATCGATTGCATATGGGAATCAGTTCCAAACTCAATTCTCTAAACTGGGGAATTATTGGCTGTGGTAATGTTACAGAAGTGAAGAGCGGGCCGGCGTTTAACAAGGTGCCTGGTTCATCGCTTGTAGCTGTAATGCGCAGAGACGGCGCAAAGGCGAAGGATTATGCGCAACGGCACGGTGTACCTAAATGGTATGATGATGCAGCGAAACTGATCAACGATCCTTCCATTAATGCGATCTATGTTGCTACACCGCCTGGCTCGCATGAAGAGTATGTGATCGCTGCATTGAATGCAGGTAAACCGGTGTATGTAGAAAAGCCTATGTCTATCGGCACCGCATCCTGTTTACGCATGCAGGCCGCTGTTCAAGCAACAGGTGGGAAATTAACGGTTGCACATTATCGCAGGGCCTTACCGATGTTCAATAAAGTGAGAGAATTGATCAATGAAAAAATCATTGGTGATATCCGCACCGTTCGATTAAGTATGTTGCAGCAGGATAAATCTTCCATCACTGCTAAAACAGAAAACAACTGGCGGGTAGATCCTGCTATTGCAGGAGCAGGTTTGTTTTATGATCTTGCACCTCACCAGATCGATATCATTCTATATTTTTTTGGAAACCCGATTGAATCACATGGCCTCAGCGCCAATCTCGCTGGCTTATACTCAGCAGAAGATGTAGTGACGGGCGTGATGCGCTTACCGGGAAATATTTTATTTAACGGCCAATGGTGTTTTACCGTTAGTGAAACTGCGCAGGAAGATATTTGCGAGATCACAGGATCAAAAGGAAAAATTTCTTTTCCTGTTTTTGGACAAACCGTCACCGTAATCACCGCGGCAGGTCAGGAACTGATCAATTTTCAACCGCCGGCACATATCCAGCAACCGATGATCGAAAAAGTAGTGCAGTATTTTTTGGGCAGCGGAGAAAATCCATGTTCGGCGGGAGATGCTATTGAATCGATGAAAGTGATGGAGAGATTTGCCTATGGCAAATAATGGCACGCGGATGACGCGGATCTAACGGATTAACACGGATCAGATCAGCGAATATCCGCCAGATCCGCGTCATCCGTGTGCCATTTGAATTTTATAATAAAATCGTTTTTATGAAACCATTTGAAAGAAGAAAATTCCTGCAATCTTTAGTAGCCACTTCAGCTGTTATCGGTACCGGTAGTTTTTCTATCGCTCATGCGAAGGAAAGGAAAGCAGCCGTTGGTTCTGACAGCAACCGTTTTAAAATAAGCTTGAATGCCTATTCTTTCAATGGCCCGTTAACCAGTAAGAAGACAAACCTGGATGAAGTAATTGAGTTTTGTGCGAAGACAGGGTTTGATGCGATCGATATCACCGGTTATTATTTTCCCGGCTATCCTGAAATTCCTACGGATGAATACATTTATCATTTAAAGAACAAAGCCCACCGCTTAGGCTTAGACATCAGCGGTACCGGGGTACGCAATGAGTTTGGCGATCCGGATAAAACAAAACGTGCAGCAGATATTGTGCTGGTAAAAAAATGGATAGAAGTAGCTGCCAAATTAGGCGCACCCGTGATCCGCATCTTTACCGCCAAAGCATTGCCTGCTAATTATACATGGGAACAGGCGGAAGCATGGATCATAGAAGATATTAAGACCTGTGTTGAATATGGCAAACAACACGGCGTGATCGTTGCCCTGCAGAACCATAATGATTTTGTAAAGACCGCGGACCAAGCGATCGACATCATGAAAAAAGTTAACAGCGAATGGTTTGGCCTGGTGCTTGATACCGGCAGTTTTGTAACCAATGAACCCTATAGCGAGATCGAAAAAACAACACAGTGGGCAGTGAACTGGCAGGTAAAAGAAAAGCTGAACTACAACGGCAAATCAGAGAATATGGATCTTGAAAAATTATTCAGGATCATCAATGCCTCTTCTTATCGTGGTTATTTACCTATAGAAACATTAAGTCCCGGAGATCCGTTTCAAATTGTTCCGCCGTTTTTGAAATTGGTGAAGGATGCGCTTGAGAAAGCTATGAAAGGATAAGCTGTAGCGGGCCGCAGTCGCTCGGCTCTGCCGAGTGACCACTATCCCACCGCCTGCGGCGGATATTAAGTTGGCTATTGTTCTGAAGAAATATATTTGCCACAGACGACACAGATTACCACAGAATAACTTTGTGATAATCTGTGTGGTCTGTGGCAACAAATAAACAAACTTATTTCGAACCCAGCAACGCTACAAAAGAATCCGTTTTCGCCCCAATACTCTCTTGCGCGTCTTTAATCTTTTTCTGAATTTTTGTTGTAGCTCCTTCCACATTAATATCATTCATCCTACCCAAAGCCGCTTTATACCAATCGTCCCATACTTTTAAAATATGTTGTTCTTTCTCCGCGGTTGATCCGTTTTGCAAAGCTTCTTTACTTAATGCATATTCTGCCTGCAATCTATCCAACGCATTTTTTCTGATCTCATCAATCAATGATAAAGCCGTTGCTTCATCTGCAGAACACAAAGTAAATGCCGCGGCCAATGCGCTTACGCCTACGTTCTTCATTTCTTTTGCTGATACCATATTTAACCTGTCGCCATCGGTGTGATAAAAGACATCTGTAAAATGCCACATCAACACACCCGGAATTTTTGCATTCAGGAAAGGCTGGTGGTCGCTGCCGCCTTCATATGGATTTGAATTAACGATCCAGTCATTACTCTTTGCCTGCTGTTTGCATCGGTTCAATAAAAAATCGTTGAAATAATGCGGGAACATATCTGATTCCTTTAATACGCCCCCACCCCATTCTGTATGTTTATCATTACCGCGTGTCCAGATAGCAGAAGGATCTGGCATTTTTTCGATGAGGAAAGTGCCGCCAGTTTTGGAAACATCTTCTCCTACCATGTCCAAACTCAATCCCCATTTAATCCCTTTGGCGCGTATCGAATCATCCTGGATATAACGCCGTGTAGAAACGATCTCATCGCCCCATAAAAAAGTAATGGTACGTTTTGGTGAGAATTTCTTCTGCTTTATCAACTCTGCTGTAACACGAGCCATCTCTGCCAAAGTTCCTACACCCGTTGCATTGTCGTTGGCGCCAGGCTCCTGTACGTGTGCGCTGTACACAAAACGTTCATCGGGTTTTTCAGTGCCTCGCGCATTCGCAACAATAGTGAGTTCTTCGGATGGATATATTTTTGATACCACTTTTACATTTACCCTCACCGGCCCTTTGGCCAGTGCGGCTTTCAGTTTTTCTTTCGCGCTGAAAGAGAGAACAATTCCCCACCTCGGTTTTGCAGAATCATAAGTAATACTCGTGAACTGGATGGAATTGATATTTTTTTCCGGCTGCGTATATTTTGGCATGGAATAACCCATCACACCGATCGCGCCTTTGCTTATCGCGTTCCTGAACAACGCACCTGTAGATGTTTCACCAAAAACGATCTTGCCTTTTACATCTTTATCCTGGAAATCAGCCGGCGTTCCTTTACCTACATAAATGAGTTCTGCAGTTTCACCTTCTGTAGGTGTGCTGGCAGAATTGATGGCGATCATATTGCGGTTGGTAACAGATTCAAGCAAGGGAGCAGATTCGCCAACAATGGTCAATGAAGAAGAAACCGGCTCCCAGGTAGGGCGGCGCATTTTTCTTGTTTCGATACGATACGTAAGCGGGCCATCTGCTTCTCCTTTTACTTCTTTCTTAAACCCGGCCTGTTGCAATATTTTTTCAACATGATAAATACTTTCATTGAAACCCGTATTACCAGCTATGCGCCAGTATTTCTCAACGAAAGAAACCGTGTTATATGCATTGTCGCCGTTATACAGATTTCGCAACAAAGGATAGTAGGTATCCACCACGGTAGGTTTCTGCCCAAATACAATTGCACAACTGAGAATAAGGAATGAGAGAAGAAACGTTTTTTTCATATATCGATTTTATTGCTGGTATCTGCAGCCGGATTGTAATATCAGAAGATTCTAAGGGTTGAGCAAAAAATAATGCTGGATGTTGGATGCTAGATGCTAGATGCTAGATACTGGATACTGGATACTGGATCTCGAATTTCTAAGACATTGTACACCTGCGACATCTTGCATCCAGTATCCAGTATCTAGTATCTAGTTAGCGTCCAGAATAGTGCATATGCATCATTTTGTAGAAGGATTTACTCAACTTTTCCGTTCATATAAGCAAGAACATAGTTGTGGGAAAATATTTCATAATAGATAATTAAACACACATAAATTACGTAGAAGTACGCTTTTTTTTATAAAAGAAACATCCTTTATTTGTTATCAAATTACCATCCATGACAAAGAAAAAATTAAAGACATTGATCCTGAATATAGGTGGAAAGAAAAAAAAGCTTAAGGTCAACGAATCAACCTATCATGTGTATGTGGGATTGTTATCACAGAATTTTCTCTCCTGAGTTATAACCGCTGTCCTGCTATCGCGGTCCCTTCTCTGTCCCTGCCATCGTTTGCACCTGTTTCATGCGTATTCTCTAAATGAATGCTGAAAGATGTCAGCTTTTCGATAATTTCCAGTATAATTTTTTGCGGTCACCGGAAGGCAACACTTAATGAACCATAAACTAACCTGCATTTTAATTTCCTGCTTATTTTTTTACTTCGCCGTTCCGGCGCAGGAAAAACTGTTTCAAACAGTGAAGGGCACGGTGATCGATGGTTCGCTCAAATCGCCTTTGCATGGTGCTACCATCTATTTCTCGAATGGCACTGCAAAAGAAAAAATAGCCACATCAGATTCAACCGGTTTTTTTGTGCTGGGCGCCATCCCCGTGGGCAGGCAATCCATCCATGTTAGTTTTGTCGGGTATAAGCCCATTACTTTAACCAATCTACTGGTAGAATCCGGGAAAGAACTGATACTCACTATTGAAATGGAAGAAGTGGTTGCTGCAACAAAAGAAGTGATCGTTCAAAGCAGGTCCAATAAGTCCAGGCCATTGAATGAACTGGCTTTGGTCAGCTCACGGATGTTCAGCGTGGAGGAAACGAGGCGGTATGCAGCCGGTTTAAATGACCCTGCGCGTATTGCCACCGCATTCGCGGGCGTATCGGGTAATGGCGACAGAAACGCCCTGATCATTCGTGGCAATGCACCCAATGGGCTTTTGTGGCGAATGGAAGGAGTGGATATTCCCAATCCCAATCATTTTGCGCGTGTAGGAACTTCGGGTGGAGGGATCTCTATATTAAGTGCGCAGTTGCTGGCCAATTCGGATTTTATGACCGCTGCGTTCCCGGCAGAATACGGGAACGCTTTGTCCGGTGTCTTTGATATACATCTGAGGAAAGGGAATAAAGATAAAAGGGAACATACTTTTTCTGTAAGCACCATCGGTGTTGATCTTGCCACGGAAGGTTATTTTAAAAAAGGAAGTAATAGTTCTTACCTCGTCAACTATCGTTATGGTTTTTTAACGCTGATGCAGCAGTTGGGTTTCAAGATCAGTGATGCGGCAACTTCTTTCCAGGATCTATCATTCAATATTCACCTGGCTACCAAAAAAGCGGGAGAGTTTTCTTTTTTTGGATTTGGTGGATTGAGCCAGCAGAAGAAATCAGCTTCCAATGATTCGATCACCTGGGTTACCGACCCTTCCAAAAGAAGCGGCAGGCTGGATGCAAGTAATACAGGCATGCTGGCAATAAAGCACAGCATCATGCTGGGCAAAAAAACATTATTGAACACGATCTATAGTATCAACGCTACTGATTACAAAGATGAAGACAGCCGCTTTGATAAATTCAATACGCCTTTGATCGTTAGTAGAAACAATCAATTTACTGAGAACAATGCAGTCTTTTCAATCGTAGCGACGCATAAAATAAACAAACACCACCTGGTAAAAATAGGCGCGTATACAACCGGCAATGGTTTCGATCTGAAACAACGCGAGGCGGTAAGCAATGTTTTGCGTGATAAGATAAAAGCCGATGGCAACACAAGGCTAACACATGCATTTGCACAATGGAAATGGGATCCATCCGCGGTCCTGAGAATACAAATGGGAATACACAGCCAATATTTTTCATTAAACAAAACTTCTACTGTTGAACCAAGGATAGGTATAAGATATATGACAGCCAAAAACCAGTTTCTTTCTCTGGGATATGGGTTGCATGCGCAGGTGCAACCGCTCGGCGATTATTTTGTAAGGATAAAGATCGGTGCTGATTCTGTACAGCCAAACAAGTCAATGGATTTCAGCAAGTCACATCATTTCGTTGTTGGCTATAGTATCCAATTTGCGAAGAACTGGAATGTTAAAACAGAGGTATACTATCAATCATTATATAGTATTCCTATATCGGCTACAAAATCAAACAGCTATAGCATCATTAACCAGGATGATGACTATGCGATCGAAGCATTAAGCAATAAAGGAAAAGGAAAAAACTATGGTATCGAATTCACATTGGAAAGGTATTGGAATGATCAGTTTTATCTACTCGGCACTTTGAGTTTATATCAATCGAAATATCTTCCTTCTGATAATGTCTGGCGCAATACCGCTTTCAACTCGAATGAATCATGGACCTTTTTATTGGGAAAGGAATGGAACCTTCATTCCAAACGCTCATCAACGATCAGTCTTGATCTTAAAATGATACACAATGGTGGGGTTAGAGTTACACCGATCAACCTCGCCCAATCAATCGTTCAAAAAACAACCATATTAGACGCCAACCGGATATTTGAAGATAAACTGCCGCCTTTATTCCGCATCGATCTGCAAACGGAATGGCGCATCCAGTATCGAAAAATGACGGGCAGCCTGATCTTTGGCGTGCAAAACCTGACCAACAGGCAAAACCCTGTAAATCAATCATATGACGCTTCTTTAGGGAAGATAAAATACACCAATTTACTGGGATTGATCCCGGTTATAGGATATAAGGTGGACCTGTAGAAAATCTATGAATTTGTTTTCCTTAGCGGCAGTTGGGCCTCTGCGCCTATCTCGGCGATCTTGTCGATATCAACGCCTTGTTTTGCTGCGATCTGCATCAGCAACCTGATCTGTGCTTCCATGTACCGGTTTCTTTTTTTGATCTCGTGAAACCAGTCTGTTAATAATTTTCCTAATGCGATCAACAAGAGCAACGGTAAAAAGAAAAGCAGCAGTTCCTGGAATCCAAGATTTCCCATTTTTATAATTTTAAATCAGTTTTATAAACAGTAATACCTGGGAGTAAGAAGAGTACGGTTGAGATTAACTATTGATTGTTTCTTTCCTGATCGACAATACCATTTTATCATCAACGGATTCTGTTGCTGCATTTACTTTTTCCAATCCTTTTTCTGTAATAAAAAATTGTAAAGTATCTGCCTGTACCATGCGGATGAATTCTTCGTTGGCGAGTAACGAAAGATGCGTATGTATCAGGTCCCAATCAAATACAGAATGCAGGATCATCTCTCTTGGTGTGCAGAGATATTGAGTTGGGTGTTGTGTATCGCGTACGATGTTCGCAAGAGTTTGCAGAGTAACATATCGCTTATCCATAACTCCAAGATAAATGCGTTTCCCGAAAATAATAACTTCCGGAAGCGCCAAGTTATTCACACCGGGAAAAATACGGTAATAACTGCCTTAAAATGGATCAGAAAGAGCGTAAAAAAGATCTCTAACCGGGATTTTAAAATTGTTTCTCCCTCCTTTTGACGGGATTTTGCAGAAAAAAATACACGGCATTCCGCGCTTCTGTTGGCATGATTTTGTTGTGCTAATCAATGATCCTTGCCCATCAATTTCATGCAATAAAAAAAAGAAAATGGAAAAGAAAAATACCATACCCAAACAACCAGTTAAAACAAAAACAACAGTGAATACTACTGCTGCATCCAACGCTCTCAAAGGAAATCACAATGAGCCTGTTAAGCCGCTGAAACAAAAAAATAGTAAAGTTCCTTTTGTAAAAGATATTGATGAGGGAAGCCCGGAAAGAAAATAACAGCGCTTATCATCTTATCTCTTTAACCGTGCAAACAACCTATCTTCCACTTATGTTTGATCTGTTTGACCTGCCGGTGGAATACAAAGGAAAAGAAATACTGTTCCCTGCAGAATTATTGCCGATGGGTTTTACCCATAAGATAAAAGTGAATGTTGAGGGCACAGATATTTTATTTGAACCCGATGAGGAAAGAAACTACCGCGCTGTGATCGCCAATACAGACGTGGAAAGAATGGCTACCTCAAACAAGGATCTTTTGCAACTGATCTGCAGAACACTTGACGACCTGTTTGGCAATGGCGACCAGTCTTCCGTGCAGGAGATTGAATAGTATTCTTATCCTACTCTTCATCGCTGAAAAGGATAGCTTTAGCCATCATATTATTTCAGCACAAACGAATCGCCGCCGGTTATCTTCCAGTTATTATCAAAATACCCGGCCATTTTTATCCCTTCACTACCTTTCGCGAGCATTTCAAGGCTGAAGATCATATAATCTGCAAACCCACTTCCACCGGCAAAGTATTGATTGCCCAAGGTAGCACGCATTCCTGCCAATCCGGTTCCTCCAATAACGCCTACCGAATTAACCGGTGATTGTTTGATGGGCCATGTAAAATAGACAGCAAGATCATTACCTGTAAATGACTGTTCACCTGCCGCTATTTTATTTTTCTCAACCTGTATCGGGCAATCGGCTAGTAACGTTTTCCATGCGCGGTTGGTAGCGGCATTACCGTAAATAATTACATTTCTTCCTTCATATTTTTCCCATGAATATTCTTTGTCTGCAACTACATCTACCGAACCATTGGCGCGGTAATACCATGTTTCTGCATCAAATCTTGCCTTATCAAAACTCCATTGGTTCTCTTCGGCAGAACCGGCAGTTGCATACACAAGAACCATCCGGTGATTAAATGGATCTTTGAATGTTCCATACCTGTGCGGCGATTTATTCTGTGTACCAGGCGATATTGTTTTTTTCCATGAACCATTTTCTTTTACGAGATAGATGCTGTCATCAGCCAGTGTTGTTGTATAATTGATAACGGGCGACTGATCAAGTGTGATGGAAATATTCTTATCCTTGCCAAACTCCTTTAATTTCAGTTTTAGCAGGGCAACATTTTCAGTTGATCCGCTTATGGTTGTATTTTTTCTGTTTCTTGCCAGGTTAATTTTCGCGTATTGAAGCGGATGTTCCTGCAGTTCAATAGAGCTCCATCGGTAAGACGCAGATATGCCCGGGTTCGCTGTTACAAATTCTATTTTATCAAAAGAAGTATCAGCTGCGAGTGTATGCCATTTAAAAAAATCGAACATGGGTTTCCAATCCACACTTTGATCACCAAACCAGTGTTCGCCATTGGGGTATTCATAATAACTCATGTCTGTATGAAACTCACCTAATATCTTCCGCATCTGTCTTGCATACATAACAGAAACTGTTTTGTCTGCATCACCGTGCAATACATATATGCCAAGCGGTTTATAATTGTTTACGAGTTTTAAAACATCACTCGGGTTACTTCCGCGAAGCAATATTTGTTCAGCGGCGGACCTGCTGCTATCGGGGATCAATCCGTCAGCAGAGCCATATCCTTTTAATGTAGGATAACCCGAACAGGCGCCGATCGCGGCCCATTTATCGGGGTAAGTTGAACCTAAGAACCAGGTACCATGGCCGCCCATTGAATGACCGGTAAGATAAATATGCTGCGGGTCGGGACTAAATTTCTGTTTGGCGATCTCTAATACTTCAAGCGCATCGATCCTTCCCCAATCTTCCCAGTTAAAACCTCGTGGCCTGCGGTTGGTTGCAGCTACCAATGTTCCCCAGTCTTTTGATTGATAGGCGCGAGCCTGTCCTATAGCTTCTACTCCTGCACCATGCACAGATAAAAACAAGGCGGCATTTTTCTGCGGCCCATTCAGTTGCGGTGTTACAGCGTAATACTGCAGGCTGCCATCGATATCACTCACAAATGTTTCTGAATATTTTCCTGAGGGATCGACCACATCAAGCGGAATATTTTTTTCGTCGATGGTTTTGTCTTTTTCAAACAACCGCAGACTGCAATTGGCCTGTCCCTTAGTAACAGCAGTAGATGCATCAAATGAAAAAATAATTTTGCGTGTCGACATTGCCGGAATAACAGGCACAGCAGATACCTTTTCTTTGCCATTAACTGATGAACGTATAGAGAGCCCTTTGAGTTCGCTGTTTCCCGCATTTACAATCACCACCGCACCTTGCAGCGACTGATTATTATGCGAAAGAACTACCGATGGCAATGTTGAATCGGGCACTGAAATAAAAACACTTTTGGGAAGAGGTAACAGGTCAACGGTCATCTGCCCCGCTCTTATATATAATTCGTTGATTCCTTTTTTAATTTTTACAGGAATATATAACCAGCCTAAGGAATAGGCATCGCCTCCATGTGGTTCCCCATTAAAAAAAAGTGAGCTGTTACCTTTTATATTGAGCAAAGCTGTTGTTTCCTGTTCTGATTCGTAGGTAAGATAATAATAGCCCCCCGCGCCACCGCCAAATCCGCCGCCTCGTGTTCTGAAACGATACAGGCTGTCTGCAATAACCGGCTCCCAAAAAATATCCTGGCCTCTTTCGTTTTTACCGAACAATTTTTTTTCTGATGGTTTCTCAAGTGTGTTTGAGAATAATTGGTAAGCAAGCTGGTCAGTATAGATCGCCTCCCGGCCATAACGTGTTACGCCGGAGACCACGAGGCCTTTGGTAAAATGATAGGCATCCTGCGCATGTATGGTTTGCACTAAAATAAATGCAATCATACAGACAAACATTTTTCTCTTTTTCATAGCTGGTATTAAAAGTAAGTTCTTGCGGGCAGATCGTCGCAAAAAACAGTATATTTCAGTACATTTTTAAGTTAGTCATGACACCCATACTGCCTGCTATTTTATATAGAAAGATCGTAGCCATTATCCGCGGAGCAGAACCGGGGGATGTGATCAGGATCGTGAACGCATTATATAAGGGTGGTGTATCGCTGGTAGAAGTTACTATGAATTCAAAGGATCCATTGGAATCCATTGCACTGATCAGGAAAGAAATGGAAAATAAAATTTTCGTCGGCGCAGGTACTGTGTTGGATAAACATATGGCAAAAGCAGCCATAGAAGCGGGTGCGCAATTTATTATTTCTCCATCTCTCGATATTGAAACGATCAAAACAACAAAAGATCTCGGAGCAGTCAGTATTCCAGGTGCATTTACACCAACAGAGATCGTAACCGCATTCAAGAATGGTGCAGATATCATTAAAGTTTTTCCCGCTTCCATCGGCGTACAATATTTTGCTGATCTGCGTGGGCCATTGCCACATATTCCTCTAATGCCAACAGGTGGCGTCAATCTTGACAACATCGCTTCATTCAAAAAAGCAGGCGCAGTTGCGTTTGGCATTGGCAGTTCGTTGGTAAATACCAGGGAGAAAGTAACAGATGAATACTTGTTGCAATTAACAATGCTCGCAGAAAAATTTGTAACTGCGATCAGTCATTGATCTTAACCTGTATTATTGTGAAGATCAAACGCCATGAACTTTTCCAGGAGCGTAGCAGAATGGTAAATAATTTTAAACCAATGCATTGAAAACAATTCCCGTTAAACCCACTAAAATACGTTTCCGTATTCTCGCACTTGTGTTTATAAGTGTTGTGATCAATTACATGGATCGAAGCAATATTTCAGTAGCAGCTTCTGCCATTACAGAAGATCTTCATTTAACGTCAGTGCAATTGGGTTTGATCTTTTCTGCATTTGGCTGGACCTATGCAGCTTTGCAGATTCCGGGTGGAATTTTGGTTGACAGATTCGGGCCCCGCGTTCTATATACTTTTACATTGATCACCTGGTCGCTCGCCACCGTATGCCAGGGGTTGATAAAAGGTTTTGCCGCGCTGTTTGGATTGCGCCTTTTATTGGGGGCATTTGAAGCACCTGCTTATCCCACCAACAACCGCATCGTAACCAGCTGGTTCCCGGATAATGAACGGGCATCTGCAATAGCGGTATATACTTCAGGACAATTTTTAGGACTCGCATTTCTAACCCCGGCGCTCGTCAGTTTTCAATATTATGCTGGCTGGCAGGGTTTGTTTATTACAACAGGATTAATAGGAATTGTATGGGGTATTGCCTGGTATTTTTTGTACCGTGATCCTTCGTCCCATCGAAGTGTTAATGAAGAGGAGTTAGCGCATATCGAAAAAGGTGGTGGCAAAATAAATACGGTTACCACAACAAATAATCCTAAACAAAGTTTTCAATGGAGTGACTTGAAAGAAGTTTTATCGCATAAAAAACTTTGGGGTATTTATATCGGGCAGTTTGCTGTTAATTCAACGCTATGGTTTTTTCTTACATGGTTCCCTACCTATCTTGTAAAATACCGCGGGCTGGATTTTATTAAATCAGGATTTTTAGCTTCTGTTCCATTTCTCGCAGCATTTGCCGGGTTGCTGCTATCAGGATTTCTTTCTGATGGATTGTTAAAAAGAGGTGTATCGATCGGAGTTGCAAGAAAATCGCCGGTGATCATTGGACTGATCCTTTCCATGTCTATCGTCGGCGCCAATTATGTAAACAGTCCCGTACTGATCATTTTATTCATGAGCATTGCGTTCTTTGGCAACGGCTTTGCTTCTATCACATGGGTATTTGTTTCAGCGCTTGCACCGAAACACCTGATCGGGTTAACAGGTGGTGTATTTAATTTTATGGGCGGACTCGCATTGGTAATACCTATTTTAATCGGGCTATTGGTGCATGATGGAAATTTTACACCTGCGCTTATATTGATTGGCTCGATCGCCTTTATCGGCGCCTGTTCGTATATTTTTCTGGTAGGCAAAGTTGAGAACATTGAAATAACACGCGTTTCTTAAATAGAAAAAAATGAAAAGATTTCTGAGTTGCGATTGGGGTACTACAACTTTTCGTTTACGACTGATTGATGCGGTTGACTGTGCTGTTATTGCCGAAGAAAGAAATCGGCAAGGCATCGCCGATACCTACGCTGCATGGAAACAAACGAATTCAGCTATTGAAACGAGGCCGGCATTTTATTTATCTATTATTGATAATGCGATCAATAAAATAGAAACCAAGCTGAATACATCACTTGTTGAGATACCCCTTGTTATTTCAGGAATGGCTTCTGCAAATATCGGAATGATAGAATTGCCCTATGCCATGCTCCCGTTTTCTATCGATGGTTCCGGGCTTGTTGTACATAACCTACCAGCGACCAAAGATTTTGCACACAATAGTTTTATTATTTCCGGCGCAAGGGATACAGAAGATGTAATGCGTGGCGAAGAAACCCAACTGGTCGGCGTTGCAGCTATTGCCTCGCAGGAGAAACAGTTATTTATTTTTCCCGGTACACATTCAAAACATATTATCGTTAAAAACAAACAGGCGATCTCGGTTAAAACTTATATGTCCGGGGAATTCTTTGAATTGCTTTCCAAAAAAAGTGTACTGGCGCTCTCTATTGAACAAGGAGATGATTCCGAAGCTCCACTAAATAAACAGGCTTTTGAAAAAGGCGTTAAGGATAGCTTGTTATCTGACCTTTTACATCATTCGTTTCTTGTCCGTACAAATGACCTGTTTCATTCTTGTACAAAACAGGAAAATTATTATTATCTCAGCGGGTTATTGATCGGAACGGAACTAAATAAATTGACTGATACAGATTTTGATCATATCACAGTTGTTGCCAACGAAGCATTATCCAATTCTTATAGCCTGGTATTTGCGATATTGAATATAAAAAACACCTCTTTCGTTAATGTGGATGAAGCGATAGTGAAGGGCCAGCAGATAATTCTCACTAATAAGAAATTGCAATAGAAGAGAAACGAAGAGAATAAGCGTTCCCGAAGTTCGGGGTCACTTCTTTTCTTCGTTTCTCTTTTTATTGAAAAAATCTAATTGGTAGTTTATAAAAATCTAATTGGCATTACCTGTCTGAATCTTTGCGCAATTTCTCACGCAAAGATTCAAAGACAAGGTTTTTATGAATGGCTGCAACTGATACTATTTATCCTCTTCCTTTTATTAACTGTACTAGTTTGTGTTTTGTTCCCTGGATTAATTCTGCATAGTAAGTACCACTACTGTAGTTATGCCCGATCTGTATAGTACTGTTCGCACTGATCTTCGATCTGGCATCTACTACCCTGCCACGTGCATCCATCACACGCAAGCTAATCGGTGTCTGGTATTTGCTTTCCAGTTTCAGGGTGAAGTAAGTGGTGGTTGGGTTTGGCATTAC
Organism: Bacteroidota bacterium; assembly: GCA_040388705.1. Lineage (GTDB taxonomy): Bacteria > Bacteroidota > Bacteroidia > Chitinophagales > Chitinophagaceae > Sediminibacterium. The sequence continues at coordinate 63,918 of JAZKBI010000002.1, forward strand.
GGTTACTTTCAGTTCTTCTTCGGTGGTAATTTTTGTTTCTACTTTTTCTGCCACAACAGAGTTTATCACAGGAGTAACTGCGTTAACAATAATAGCTGGCGGTGGTGCGCTGCAATCATAGCTGTTCCAGATCACGGTATTGCCCTTGCTCTCTACTTCTTCTGCGATGAACAGACCGGTCATGTATACATCATCATTGCAACTTGCGGCGCTGTGGGCCCTGTGATCGCAATCATTGTGATCATGATTCTTATGCTGGCAATAACGTGCATCGTGGGCCCTATGGTCACAGTTACCATGATCATCATTGTCCGAGTCTGTAGCTGTTACACGCAATTTACCATCAGGCATATATATGTTCGCTATCACGCGGGTATCGCCGCCTTTCACAGTGAACTTCTCTTCATCATGATTCAGATCGCCCATGTAGAACGTAACCTTGTTGCTCTCAGGGTTTACCAGTACCTGGCTGCCGATGCTCACTTTGCCACTCACACGCACGCTTGTGTTCTGGTTAAAACGGATATAAGTATAAGCATCATTCTTCGCTCCCTTGTCAGCCACCAGGTCTGCTATATTCAGTACCGTGGCGGTAAACCGGATGCTTGCGCCTTCTTCCAGTTTAATACTTCCGAAGGTATTGGCTGTTACCGTTACACTGATGCCTTTCTTAACCGTCAGGGTCTTGTAGCTGCCTGTTAAGGTGGCGTTGTTTACTGATGCGGTATAATTAGGCAGATTATTGGTGCTCACTGTATTGTATTGCATTACAGGAAGTGTTACAGATGCGATACCGATCAGCTGGCTGCTGATTACGATACCCGATCCATCCTTATCGATCTTAGGCGCTTTTACAAATGAGCCCGCTCCGTTTACAGAACTGTAGGCTTTGAATTCCGCTTCTCCTTTTGAAGAAGTGATGCCTACACTGCCTGATGCCACTTTATTGTATTTACCAAGATCCACTTCTTTCTCTGCGATGATCGTGTAACTGCTTACCAGGTTTTGTTTCTGGTAACTATAAACGGCTCCTGTTGCACTTCTGCATCCCTTACCATCGGTGGTGAATAAGGTGTACACCCCATCTCCATTGGTAAGGCCAAGTATTATGTTTTGCGTTGTGCCGGCATTTTGGTTATTGTACAACCATTGGTAAGTGAACGGACCTGTTAGTGTGCTGCTACCGCTCAATACAAAACCATTACAGAAAGCATCTGCTCCCGCAGCTGTGATACCTGCTACAGGTAATGGATTGATGACCACGGTAGTAGTGCAGGTATTACTGTTAAGCGATACATCTTTCACTGTCCAGGTGATCGTGGTAGTACCTACCGCAAAACCGGTGGTGATCGTGTTGCCTGTTCCGTTAACGGTTCCGCCAGGGCCAACGATGGTATAGGTGGTTGCTAACGGACTGCAATTATCTGTAGCTACAAAATTGAAGCTACGGATATTGCCTGCCTGGTCGTTACACTGTGTAATGCCTGATGGACAGGTTACGATCACAGGTTTGGTGATATCACGTACAGTGATTGTTTGAACACCTGAGATATTATTTCCTGTTACATCGGTCGCGGTCCATGTCCTGGTGATCGTATAATTGTAATGACCAGCATTGGTAAGACTTGCTACCTGCGTACTTGCATCACTATATGTGATCGTTACAGGACTGCATATATCTGTTCCGGTTGCTGTTCCGGTGTTTACAGGAGCAGTATTATCCTGGCAGTTAAGTGTAATAGCAGATGGTACGGTAATTATTGGTTTGGTGATATCACGTACTGTGATGATCTGTACACCTGAGATATAATTACCTGTTACATCAGTTGCGGTCCATGTTCTGGTGATCGTGTAATTGTAATGAGCCGCACTGGTGAGGCTTGCTACCTGTGTACTTGCATCACTATAAGTGATCGTTACAGGGCTGCAGATATCTGTTCCGGTTGCGGTTCCTGTATTTGCAGGAGCGGTATTATCCTGGCAGTTCAGTGTGATAGCAGATGGTAATGTAATGACAGGTTTGGTGATATCACGTACTGTGATTGTTTGTACACCTGAGATATAATTACCTGTTACATCCGTTGCGGTCCATGTTCTGGTGATCACATAATTGTAATGAGCCGCATCGGTGAGGCTTGCTGTCTGTGTACTTGCATCACTGTAAGTGATCGTTACAGGGCTGCATATATCTGTTCCGGTTGCAGTTCCTGTATTTGCAGGAGCGGTATTGTCCTGGCAGTTCAGCGTGATAGCAGATGGTACTGTAATTATTGGTTTGGTGATATCGCGTACTGTGATTAACTGAACACACTCGCTATAATTACCAGAAATGTCTGTTGCTCTCCATGTTCTGCTTATCGTGTAATTATAATGCAACATATTTGATGGATCAGCACTGTACGTGCTTACATCACTCTGCGTAATAGCAATACTGGATGACGCAGTGCAATTATCCGTAGCTGTTGCAACACCAGTTGCAGCGGAGGTATTATTATCCTGGCAATTCAATGTTACAGGCGCTGGACAGATGATCACAGGAGCAGTTACATCATGTACCGTGATCACCTGTGTCTTGCTGCTGGTATTACCACAGGCGTCCATTGCTGTCCATATCCTGGTTAAGGTGTAATTGCTTGGATTACTACCATCAGTCCTTACTTCCGTATACACAACGGCTGGTGTTTCACAATTATCTGTTGCTGTTAAGATCGCTGCTGCCGGAATAGTATTGCATTCTACTGTTATATCAGCAGGTGCAGCGCTCAATACCGGTGCAGAGTGATCCTCTACAGTAATCACCTGGCAAACACTGGAATGATTACCGCTTGGATCTGTTGCTGTCCACGTTCTTTTCAGGGTATAATTATTTGGACAACTGCCATTGGTTCTTACTTCAGTCATTACAAGTGATACAACCGAACAATTATCAGTGGCGGTTAAAATGGCAGCGGCTGGTATTGCACTGCATTCCACTGTTATATTCGCAGGCGCTGCACTGACTACAGGAGCAATGGTATCCCTTACGGTAACAATAGCCGTGTTACTGCTGCTGTTTCCACTTACGTCCGTTACGGTCAAAGTAACCGTATTCGATCCTGTATTGTTACAGTCAAATATTGCTTTACTAAGATTGTATGTAGCAATACTGCAATTATCAGTTGAGCCATTGTTGATCTGTGCCGGGGTAATGCTTGCTGTTCCGTTTGCATCTAAATATATTACTATGTTTTGCGTGATAACCGTTGGTGCCATATTATCCTGCACAGTTACCATCGCTGTTGCGGTAGAAACATTTCCGTTCACATCGGTTACAGTAAGAGTCACGGTATTTACCCCGGTATTGCTGCAATTAAATGTTGTCTTATCAAGACTGTAAGTCGCAATAGAACAATTATCACTTGAGCCGTTGTTGATCTGTACGGCTGTAATACCTGCAGATCCGCTGGCATCTAATTGTATCGTGATGTTTTGCGTGATCACTGTCGGTGCGATATTATCCTGCACAGTTACCGTTGCCGGGGCAGCAGATACATTGCCATTTACATCAGTCAGCGTGAGAATAACGGAGTTCAACCCAACATTGCTGCAATTGAATGTGGTTTTATCAAGACTATAAGTCGCAATAGAACAATTGTCCGTTGAGCCATTGTTGATCTGGGCAGGTGTAATTGTTGCCGATCCGTTTGCATCAAGTTGTACTGTGATGTTTTGTGTAACGACAATCGGTGCGATATTATCCTGTACAGTTACAGTGGCAGTTCCTGTTGAAACATTGCCATTTACATCTGTTACTGTAAGGACCACGGTATTCAATCCTACATTACTGCAATCAAATGTAGTTTTATCGAGTGCATAAGTCGCAATAGAACAATTATCAGTTGATCCGTTGTTGATCTGCGCTGTGGCAATACTTGCAGATCCACCAGCGTTCAATTGTATCGTGATGTTTTGTGTGATCACTGTCGGTGCAATATTATCCTGCACAGTTACAGTTGCCGGAGCAGCAGATACATTGCCATTTACGTCTGTCACTGTAAGAATAACGGCGTTCAATCCAATATTGCTACAATTGAATGTTGTTTTATCAAGACTGTAAGTCGCAATAGAACAATTATCAGTTGAGCCATTGTTGATTTGGTCCGGTGTAATTGTCACTGATCCGGTTGCATCTAACTGCGCAGTAATGTTTTGTGTAATCACCGTTGGCGCAATGTTATCACGCACGGTTACAATGGCCGGTCCTATGGAAACATTGCCATTCGCATCTGTTACTGTGAGGGTCACTGTATTCAATCCCACATTGTTGCAATCAAATGTTGCTTTATCAAGCGCATAAGTCGCAATAGAGCAATTATCAGTTGATCCATTATTGATCTGGGCGGGTGTAATCGTCACGGATCCATTTGCACCCAATTGTACAGTTATGTTTTGTGTAACGACAGCTGGTGCAATATTATCCTGTACAGTTACAGTGGCCGTTCCTGTAGAGATATTCCCATTTACATCTGTTACTGTAAGGATCACTGTATTCAGTCCAACATTACTACAATCAAAAGTTGTTTTATCAAGCTCGTAAGTTGCGATAGAACAATTATCAGTTGATCCGTTGTTAATCTGTGCAGTAGTAATACTTGCAGACCCGTTCGCATCCAATTGTATCGTGATGTTTTGTGTAACCACGGTTGGCGCGGTATTATCCTGCACGGTTACTTTTGCCTGGGCAGCAGTTACATTGCCATTTATATCCGTTACTGTAAGAATAACAGTGTTCAATCCAACATTGCTGCAATCAAATGTTGTTTTATCTATACTGTATGTTGCGATCGAACAATTATCAGATGAAACATTGTTGACCTGGGCAGGTGTAATCGTCACTGATCCGTTTTCATCCAATTGTACTGTGATGTTTTGAGTGATTACTGTCGGTGCAATATTATCCTGCACGGTTACGGTGGCCGTTCCCATAGAAACATTGCCATTTACATCAGTTACAGTAAGGATCACCGTATTCAATCCTACATGACTGCAGTCAAATGCTGTCTTATCAAGACTGTAAACCGCTATAGAACAATTGTCGCTTGAACCGTTGTTGATCTGGGCAGGTGTAATTGTTACTGATCCGTTTACATCCAATTGTACTGTGATGTTTTGTGTGATCACTGTCGGTGCGATATTATCCTGTACAGTTACGGTGGCCGTTCCTGTTGAAACATTGCCATTCATATCGGTTACTGTAAGGGTCACTGTATTCAACCCAACATTACTGCAATCAAATGTTGTTTTATCAAGCGCATAAGTCGCAATAGAACAATTATCAGTTGATCCGTTGTTGATCTGCGCAGTGCTAATACTTACAGATCCACTCGCGTTCAATAGTATCGTGATGTTTTGTGTGATCACTGTCGGTGCGATATTATCCTGCACAGTTACCGTTGCCGGGGCAGCAGATACATTGCCATTTACATCGGTCACCGTAAGAATAACGGTGTTCAATCCAACATTGCTGCAATTGAATGTCGTTTTATCAAGACTGTAAGTCGCAATAGAACAGTTGTCCGTTGAGCCATTGTTGACCTGGGCCGGCGTAATTGTTGCCGTTCCGTTTATACCAAGTTGTACGCTAATGTTTTGAGCGACGACAATCGGTGCGATATTATCCTGTACAGTTACTGTGGCCGTTCCCGTAGAAACATTGCCATTCACATCAGTCACCGTAAGGATCACTGTATTCAATCCTACATTGCTGCAATCAAATGTTGTTTTATCAAGCGCATAAGTCGCAATAGAGCAGTTATCAGTTGACCCATTATTGATCTGGGCAGGTGTGATCGCCACTGATCCATTTGCACCTAATTGGACTGTGATATTTTGTGTGGTCACAGTTGGTGCAATATTATCCCGAACAGTTACCGCAGCAGTTCCCGTAGAAACATTGCCATTTACATCTGTTACCGCAAGGACCACCGTATTCAATCCAACATTACTACAATTGAATATTGTTTTATTCAGACTGTATGTTGCAATAGTACAGTTGTCGCTTGATCCGTTGTTGATCTGTGCAGGGGTAATGCTTGCTGTTCCATTTGCATCAAGCTGAACAATGATGTTTTGCGTAAGCACCGTCGGAACAATATTATCCTGTACAGTTACAGTAGCAGTTGCATTAGCGGCATTGCCATTTACATCCGTCACCGTAAGAATAACGGTATTCAATCCAACATTGCTGCAATTGAATGTGGTTTTATCGAGGCTGTAAGTTGCAATAGAACAATTATCCGTTGAGCCATTGTTGATCTGGGCAGGCGTAATTGTTGCCGTTCCGTTTGTACCTAACTGTACAATGATATTTTGCGTAATCACAGTAGGCGCAATATTATCCTGCACCGTTACTGTGGCGGTTTGGCCAGACGCATTACCATGTATATCAGTCACTGTTAAGGTCACAGTATTCGTACCGATGTTACTACAATTGAATGTTGTTTTACCAAGCACCATTGTACCAATGCCACAATTATCGGTTGATCCGTTATTGATCTGCGCCGGTGTGATCGTTGCCGTTCCGTTTGTTCCTAATTGCACTATGATATTTTGTGTATGAACTACCGGCGGCTCATTATCTGTTACCGTAACGGTTTGAGCAAGCGAGCTTGTGTTTCCAGCAATATCAGTGGCGGTCCAGGTAATAACTGTATTGCCTGCAGGATAGTCAGCAGTTAGCAAGAGACCATCACTTCTTACACCAACAAGAGAAACCACTGCACAATTATCATTAACAGCCGGGGCTGTCACTGTTATTGCGGCGGCGCATTTGCCCGCATCGTTGTTAACCGCTATCGTTGCAGGAACGGTAATAACCGGCGGCGCTACATCACGAACGATCACTGTTTGTGTTTGTGTCGCGGTATTACCATGCCCGTCGTTGTAGGACCAGGTAACAGCATACGTTCCCTGCGTACTATAGGAAACAGGATCGCTTGTTGTACCGGTTACAATGCCCACACAATTATCTGTTGCGGTTGGCACCGTAGTAATTGCTGCTGAACACTGTCCTGTTATAACAGGCAGGTTTGTAATATTCGGAACGGGTTTGGTTATGTCGGGAACAGTAGCAACTGTTACAGGTTGTGCAATTGATGAACAACCTGTAGAACTTTTTACTACAATGGAATAAGTTCCTGCGGTAAGTCCTGCAAAAACATTGCTGCCCTGGAAATTCAATCCGCCATCTTTTGAATATTGATAAGGTGCTGTTCCGCTTGTTACATTAACAGTAATGCTTCCATCGTTTCCGCCAGGGCAACTCACACTGTTCGTTGCGGCGTTTATGATCGCCAATGGATTAACGGTTACGGTAACCGGTGTTCTTACAGCAGATGTACAACCGTTGCTTTCAGCTTCTACATAGAAAGTGGTGGTGCCTGTTAATATACCTGTATTAATAGTGGCTCCGGTTCCAAACTGTGTTCCGCCTGTGAGTGTGCGATACCAACGGAAAGTTGGTGCGGGTGCGTCTGAAGAAGCCGTTAATGTGGTTGATGTGCCCTCACAGATAGTAAGGCTTCCTGTAACAGAATTGATCGTTGGTAATGGGTTCACAACAACCTCAACATCTGCTCTCGAAGAAGAGGCACATCCTGTGGTACTGTTCGTGACATCGACAAAATAACTGGTGGTTGATGTTAAAGCAGGTGTTGTTAAAACACCGGTACCAACCAGGTTTCCATTAGTAGATGCATCATACCATTTGAATACAGCTGAACCGCTGTTAAATGAACCTGTTGGAGAAAGTTGTGTGGATGTGCCACTGCAAATAGTTTTTATTCCGCTGATATTAATAACATCCGGCAATCCATTCACCGTTACCGTAGCCGAACCCGTTTGCGGCTGGCTCGAATGCGCAGCATCTTCTACACTGACCAAACTAAATACATACGTTGCTACTGCATTGGTAGGCACGCTGACCGTTGCTGTGAAAGCGGATGACGTAATAGTCTGATCAGGCCCGCCGTTGACTTTATAAGTAAAGGTAAAAGGCGCCGCACCTACTGCTCCTGTAAACGTTACAACCGGGGCGGTTGTACCTAAACAGGTAGAGATCGTTCCCGTAATATTAGCCGTTGGCGCGGGCAATCTCATGATAGTGATCGTATACGTTCTTATAGAGCCATCCTGTGCGGTAACTACTGTGGTAAGAACAGTAATGCCAACATTTAAACTGATAGGTGCAGATGCAACACCTGATGTAACCGCTATGCCATTTATTTTTACTGATGAGTAAGGTGTATCTACAAGCGTAGGTGTTAGTGTAACAGTAGCCGTATTAAATGGCACTGTTGCGGCAGTATAGGAAGTTGTTGCCGGTGAAAGTGGATATGCAATTCCTGAAAATGTTGGAGATAATGCACCACTGCTGAGAACAAGGCTCGACAGATCTTTATTGGTAGATAAAGGCCTTAGGATGGTAAGCGAATAAGTCAACCCCGGTAAACCTGCTTCCGCTTTTCCTATAATAGGAAACACATTGTTTCCAAAACTCAGTGGAACTACGGCTACATCATTTCCTGTTTTATATGACTGTCCATTAATACTAACCGATGCAAACGGATACAGTGTTGTTGCGCCAATGGTAGTTGTGAAAGTACGTGTTGGCACAATGGCGGTATAGTTAACAACACCCGGTGCAAATACCGGTGAGAGCGTGCCCACAGGCGTAAGGGCGCTCACATCAATATTTGATAATCTGGGATCGGCTGACAAAACACTCGTAACTGTATATACATAAGTGGTAGAAAACAGGCCGTTCTCTGATGTAACCTTTATCGCTATCCTCGTGATACCGCCGTTAGTCAATGTTATCGGCATCGACAATACACTACCTGTTGCGGTGATTCCTGTTATACCGCCAGTCAGTGATATCGGCACCGGCTGCACTGCACCCGTTGTTGAAATGATACCGATATTTATGGTTGAACTCATCTGCAATGCCGTGGCAGTGAGTGTAACGTATGGTGTAAGTGTTGTAACGCTTGAAGCATAGCTTAATACGACGGAACTGAATATTGGAGTTAAAGGAACTGTCGGTGAGAAAGCCTGGCCAACGGATACAAGCGACGCAAGTTTTGTTTCAGAGGATGTGTACCTGATCTCCAGCGAATCTGTACTGCTTCCAAATTGATTATATGCAGTAACTGCGTAAGTAAGTGGCGCAAACGTTACAGGCTTACCGCTCACGGTGCCGGTTGTACTGTCAAATTGCAATCCTGGTGAAATAGCCGGTGTGATGGTATAACCAAGTGGCGTGATCCTCCTGATCTTATGGTTGTTTTCATCTGCCACATATATTCTTCCTGAGTCGCCTACGACAAGGGCTGTTGGGAAATTAAAGCTTGATAAACTTCCTTTTATATTATCAGCTGATCCGCCGGTACCCGATCCGGCTAAACTGGTAACAAGACCTGTTGGAGTGATCTTCCTGATCTTATGATTACCCTGGTCCGCTACAAATAAATTACCTGCAATATCAAAAGCAATTCCCGAAGGCGACTTGAAACTGGCGGCCGTTCCTACACCATCCACTGTACCCGTTCCTGATCCTGCAAAACTTGTGACAACACCTGTTGGCGTGATCTTCCTGATCTTATGATTACCCTGGTCTGCTACAAACACATTACCCATAACATCAATGGCCAACCCTGATGGTGCATTAAATGTAGCGAGCGTTGGAACAGAATTGTCTGCTGAACCCGATTGCGTACCCGAACCGGCATACGTACTTACAATACCTGTTGTACTGATCTTCCTGATTTTGTTATTGCCTGCATCAGCTACATATAAATTTCCGCGTTCATCGATTGCCAATCCAAGTGGCCGATTGAAAGTTGCGAGGTTCGCCACTGCATTATCTGCAGATCCCGACTGCGTACCCGAACCGGCATACGTGCTTACAACACCTGTAGTGCTGATTTTCCGGATCTTATTATTTCCCGCATCGGCTACGTACACGTTACCCGCAACATCAACTGCAACACCACTCGGTCCACGGAAAGTGGCCATTGCTGCAACACTGCTGTCGGCAAAACCAGCTGTTCCCGAACCTGCATAATTGCTTACAATACCCGTAGGCGAAATTTTCCTGATCACATTGTTCGCGGAATCTGCTATGAATAAATTACCTGCAATATCCTGCGCAATGCCTCTTGGTTTATTAAAGGTTGCCAGTAAAGGCGATGCATTATTTAAAGCCCCGATAGAACCAGAACCCGCAAACGTAAATGTCTGGCCATACCTGAGTGCCGGAACCGGGCCACCAACATTACTTGGGGTAAGTGGTGCCATAGTTGCAACACCAGAAACAGTTACAGGATCTGTATAACTGATATCCGGTGCTCCGATTTCTACTTTAATGATCACGCTATCCTTAGCATAACCCGCGTTATTAAAACCGTACACAACTGCAGTATCCGTTGTTCCCGCGGTAGATGGTTTAAGTATACCGCTGATGATACCCGAAGCGCCATCGAGTTTTAAGATCAGCGGGAAACCTGAATCAGCTCTGTAACCTGTAACGGCCACTTTCCGGATCTTGTTATTGGAACGGTCCGCAATAAACAGGCTAGTGGCAACCGTACTGACATCTGCTGCAATTCCTGCAGGGTAATTGAATGATGCGAGGTTGCCGATGGAATCTACCGCACCTGATGAACCGGTACCCGCAACAATTATAGCAGGTGCTTTTCCTTCGATATACATTTTAACAAGGTTCGATCCCTGTTCCGTGATGTATAAATTATTTGCCCCATCTATGGTAATACCCGATGGTTTATTCAAACCCGAATCTAATGTGGTGATGGTGGCGTTTGATGCAACAGGTGGCAGCTTTATTTTCCTGATGGCATTATTGGCTGAATCGACCACATAAATAAATACCGTATCTGATGCATTGTCGACCGCAATACCCGTTGGTGAATTAAAGGTTGCACTTAATGCATTCATGCTAACCGTATTAAATGTGCCACTTAGTGCTGAACCGGCGATCGTGCTTACAACACCTGCCGCGGTGATCTTACGGATCTTATGATTGCCCTTATCAGCTACATACACATTACCCGCATAATCTGTTGCGATACCAGCCGGTGCATTAAAAGTAGCGGTGATACTGCCTCCGTCAGTTGCGCCTGCAACACCGGTACCTGCTAAAGTAGTCACCACCCCGGTTGCTGTTGCGATCTTTCTGATCTTATTATTACCCTGGTCGGATACATAAATATTGGTAAGCGAAAAATTATCAAACACAATTCCTGCGGGATTATTAAAAGTGGCTGCGGTGCCTGTAGCATTAACCGAACCTTCCACACCGGTAGTTCCTGCAAGCGTGGTTACAACACCGGCAGATGTGATCTTCCTGATCAGTTGATTGGCCTGGTCAGCCACATAGATATCACCGGTTTTTGAAACGGATACCCCGTTCGGGTTATTAAAACTCGCCGCTGTGCCTATACCATTTACCGAGCCCGAAACAGTAGAACTTAAGCCCGCAAAAGAAGTAGCCTGTCCAAAAGGGATGGCCGGGATCTCCCCACCTGTAGAAACAGGCGCCAGATAAACAGGCGCCCCGGTTGGATAGCTTGGGTCAACGATATAATTAAAAGAGGGTACTGATGAAATATTGAAACTATAGCACTTATTGGAAATAGCATGTACGTTGTTAACCCCCGGTGCGCCAATGGTTGTATTCGCATTAAAGTAACCGATATTCTGGTAGATAGGATTGCTGTTTGAAGGCGCTCCCGACTTGTATGGGAACAGGCTGTAATTGGTAAGATCATAACCGGCAACCGCACCTGAACCAACAGTAACATCACCAAATACCCAACCCATTTCTCCATAGTTAAATAAAATATTTTTTCCAACACCTACCATAGGATCATTCAGTGTACTGATCACTACCTGGAACGTATTTACCGGCGGACAAGGGCTGGCTGTGGTAATAGCGGTATAATGCTGCACATTTTCCCACAATACCGTTAACCTGGTAGCTTCCAGTTTATAATAGATCTGCCCGGTTTGTGTGCCGATCACAGGGCTCGTTGCACATGCTGCGTTTAATTGAAAACGCGTATCCACATCCGCCCAGAAAGGGCTGATCACCGGTGGCATTCCTAATGAAGGAGAGAGGGGGAAAACAGAAGGTACATATGCAGTGATGCCTGTTCCGAAACTGAGCGTACCATTTGTATTGATGTATACTTTATCGTAAATAACTCCGTTGAAATTAAAATCAAATCCAAGGTTAAGCTGTGTGGAACAATCATCACAACTTGCCAGCAATGTCCAGGAAAGATCCCGGCTGATCACACAATTGGTTGGTGTGGATGGCGCTGCATAGGCAGTTGCGGTTGGCTTTATGCCTGCTGCCGTTTCAATATCTGCAACGATATGTTGGAGTACGTTTTTTCCCTGCAGATCACGAACCGTCCTCAATGGTTTTTGGTGATCAGTTGCTGACTTTTTTGCGGGAAGAAATTTCCCCCGAAGGTCACCTGTTTTGGCTGAAACAGGATTGCCCGAACGGGCATTGATAAACGTAACTGAAGCAAGCATGCATGCAGCAAGCAGTAGAATGTGGGTAGCATTCGGTTTCATAGGCGGATAGTATTGGAAGATAAAACTGTACTACTGAACATCGGGCCGCCTAACACCAGCTATTTTCTCACTCGCAGCCCATTCGTTTTTATTTAGTGATACTTCACACGCGCATGCATCAATCACTCACTATTCAAAACGTTTACTACAGGAAATTTTGGTTCGCGCTTATCGTATTAAATTACTGCCGTAACACGTGCGCCAACAGGAAGGTATAGAAAAAAGATTGCAAGGCATTAAGACAGCGAACAACTTTTCGTAACAGGTATTTTCGTTGTAAGCTAACAAGTGTAAGGGCATGTAGTAAGTTTATGTTTGATCCCCGGTGAAAACACCGGGGATCAAAATCCGTAGAATAGCTACTGGCCTTATGTTATATATTTTTTACGTAATGAGAAAAGAATTCTAAAAAAAAAATCAACAGGTTTTTTTCAGAAAAAAACTACACACGTGTCGTAAACAGTTACAGATTTTTTATTCAAACTGCGATCCATTGCCAGGCTGCGATATCGCAACGAACAGGTTTACTGAAATTGATTTGTTGGAAGCAGAGATCAGGTTCGCATTAACTATATGACTGGTTGGTGCTTACTCTTGCTGCAAATAGTAAAAAATAACGTGTTGTGCTATTAAGTTCAATTGAAAATAAAATAGTTCTCGGTGTAATTCTTAATCTCCCGTATTTCTGTGTTGAAATAAATATACCTAGCATTTCAAAATAATATTTTTTAACATAGAGATACAGAGTACACCGTGTTGCACAGAGAATTTAAATAACACAACACGTTAAAAAATAAATAACAGTTCTCCAAAACATCATTAACAGGAGGATAGAAAATATATGCGGATGAATGGCAATTCAAAATCTATTTCGAAGTGAATACTTTTACCCAATCAACATACATCGTTCCTGTTTCAATAAGCGATTTATCCAGGCCAGGAAAAAAACTGCCGCCAATTGCCAGGTTTAAAACGATGTGTTCTGTTTTGCCAAAAAGATCCGGGATATGTGTACCTGCTCTTTTCGTTTCCACCAGTTTGCCATCTAGGTAAGACGTAAGTGTATTTTGCGCCCACTCTATTTCATACACATGGTAGCAGTTTGTGAGATCTGATATCGCATTAACAGTGTATGCAGCATCTTCATTAAAAATGGTGCCTGCTACCGATCCATAATAATAATTGGTTGAATATTTTGTGGGTTCATTTCCTCTTGCTTCAACAAAATCTATTTCGCCTTGTGTTGGCCAGGGGTCGCCCATACTCCAGAAAGCCGGCCACATACCATACCCTTTGGGAAGTTGTATCCTGGCCATTATCCGCAATTTTGGTGTAACGGTATTTGCAGAGATATTAGCCTTGCATTCGAGCCTGCCGGAGGTATAATTAAACGTACTTAAGGCAGGGTTCGTAGGTAATGTAGCACCGGTTACTTTTTCTTTTTTTGCAATAATAGCCAGCGATCCGCTCACAAGCTGGAGATTAGCGGCCTGGTAGAACTGCAACTCATTATTATAAGCCCCACCCGTCCAGATATTCCATTTAGAAAGATCCGTATCAAAATTATCTTCAAATACTTTTGTCCAGCCGTTGTTGGTGTATTGCGTTTCGTCCATCACATAATTACAACCTGTGGGATCAATGATGTTCGCTGAAGGATTTTTCTTACAACTGGTCAAAAGCAATATTGCGACAGCACCGAACCATATTCTTTTTTTCATTACTATGCTGTTTTCAGCATGCAAGCTAAACTGAAAAACTTATACGTAAATAATCAAATCGTTTATTATCCCGCAAAACAATAAGCACATCCATGCTCCTGTGCCCTGCCAACGGCCCATACACCTGATGGAACTAACTGAACACCCGGCAACAAACCTTTCATCCAGTCTTTCTTTACATCATCCTGGCTCATATTCATCATTCCGGCTGCTGCTCCGGTAAATACACCAATGGCCATTTCGCAAACACAAAACATTACGCCATCGGCCTGCAATTCATTGATGCCAATCTGTACTTCTCCAATGCCGGGAAGCTTGAAATCACCGGGTTTAGGTTTCCAGAACGGATTGCGTAAAGATGCCTGTTTTGTTTTAGGATCAGGAGCATTGAATAATTCACCGAACTTATATTTTGCCCAAACCCAATCATCAAATGCATAAGCAATGGCTGTATGTCTTAACACTACCACTACACCACAATCAGCGGCAGGTGATCCTGTTGCCTGGTTGGTTAATAAAAAGACTTTGGGCCACGCAAACGGGAAGATCTCGTGGGGTTGTGTGGCATCATACATTATCCTATGCTTGCCTTTTACCTGGTTAAACCACTGATCAGCATCTGCAGGAGCATAGGTAATCTTTTCTCCCGTAGCCGGTTCTGAGGCTATCAGCTGGTTAAAAGGTAATGCCAGGCTTGTTAATCCGAAAGCAGCGGCGCCTTTTGTCAGTGCTCCCAAAAATCCGCGGCGGTGTGTGGTTGAGGATGGTTGGTTTGTACGCATGTTGTTTACGGTTTTAAGGTTTTAAAAGGATTGTCTAAACAAAATAAAAAACCAGAGGGAATTATGCAATGTTTATAGGGAAAATTTAAAGGAAGTAAGCCCGAACAAAAACAAAAAAAGCCCCAGAGGGCCGTTTTGTGTATTCTGTAGCGAGAACCAGATTTGAACCCGTGACCTCTGGGTTATGAATCTCCGGAAGGTAAATTCTCAAGATCATTTACATCTTTGGCGCGGCCTGCAATTTTTTTTGCATGTAATAAATCATTGCGATTGATGGTTCTGATCTTTAAGCCTTCATCTTCAAATATTATTGAATTCGTAAAACAGGAGTCAAAATCAAGCCCTTTTACGCTAACCATCAGATCAATAGCCACAGGTGGTATTCCAAAAGTGAAAACATCCCAGTTAGGATGCGATAAAAAATTATTTTCTGTCATGTCAAACACGGGCATGCCAAATTGCAAAAAAGCCTTCTTAATACGTAGGTAGTTTTCAGGTGTTCTTTCTACCCAGATATCCATGTCACCGGTGGTTCTTGCATAACCATGAAGAATTACGGCGAACCCGCCAACCAACAGATACCTTACTTCCTGCTTATTAAGCGCTGATAAGAAATCTCTGAAGTCTTCATTAAATATGTTGCCCATTATTTATTTCTTGACTTGGCTTCGAATCTTGTTTTATCCATTCGCGGCGGGAGATCCTGGGGATAGTTAAATGCAATGCTGTTTAAATAGGCAGATACACGCAATCTTTCTTTCCAACTTATCTTATGGTAATAAGTAGAATGATCAGCCGCTTCTTCTAAGGTTTGCGCTTTGAATGCGGTTCTGTCTAATTTATACTGATGCATAATCAAATATACGCAATATTGAAGCGAAGAAAGGACCATGAGCTTACGGCGTTTGCAGGACTAATTGGTCGAGAACCATCCAATCTGGCTCGTTCTTCCGAAACCGGGACACCTCACCCTGTTGCGCGAAGAATTGCTTTGATTGAGAAAGCCGAGAAAAGAAAGTGTGATTTCCAACCCACCGCGTAATTGCGACGCGGTTCTGAGTTGCGACACGTTTACATCATAACTGATCCCCAGCATCATCCTCCGCATCTGCAGTTTAAGAGTTGGTATCAGTGCATCGTTCCAGCGGTAAAAACCGCCCGCTGAAACTTTTATGTTGTCGTTATCATCATCATATACCATTAATGTTGATTCATATAGTAATCCACCGAACAATTGTTTATTCCCTGCTTGCTGGTAATAATCAACATATGCAATTAGTTGGTCACGATCATTGAGCGGCGTACTCAACCCGGCGTTAAAAACAATTTTAGAGGCAAGTGGAACATCATCGCCACTGGAAAAAAAATTCAGGCGCGGCCTGTTCAGGTGAAAAAGCGCAGCGCCTATATAATAATGTGAATCTTCTCCGAATACAGAAGAATACATTAATCCAGCAGATACATCGGTATAAGAAGATGACGTATTTGTAAATGACTGACCAGATACATTTGAGGGAGAATAGGCACCATTAACAAACTGGTCATCAGTCATTGCTCCCGTTGGATCGAAACGGCTAAGCACTTTTCCAAACATAATGGAACCCGATAAATAAGTATCGCTATTGCCGCTTAGTGATTGATGATAGGTTACAACCGGCAATACCTGAGTCCTTTTCAGGTTAAGGTCCCCTGCCTTATCATATGCCAATTGAAGGCCAATTGTATAAAAACTATTGCTTTGTTCAGCTACGGGCAATTTATATTCTATTCCCAGGGCAGAAGTAATATAAGGAACGGAAATGCTACCCCATTGACTACGGTAAGCAGAACTGACATGCAGATCTCCATTAAAAATTCCTGACAGTGCGGGATTACGCAGCATCGGCATTTCATAGAATTGCGAAAAAGCGAAATCCTGCGCTTTTGTAGTAAGCGCAGAGAATAAAAAAATAAAAAAGGAAAATCTTTTCATATTATTTAACCAGTGTAATATTTCCTTTGTATGTGTACGAAATATCATTTTCACAAACTACTTCACAGGTGTAAACATATACATCAGGAGTAGCCTTCTTCCCTCTCACAGATCCGTCCCATCCATTGCTTTTTTCATTGGGAACAAAATTTGATCTTTCAAAAACAACCTCACCCCAGCGGTTAAATATCCGGAAACTTTTAACCGTACGGATTCCTTTGGCCCGTACCATCAGGATATCATTGAGCCCGTCACCATCAGGCGTAAATACGTTAGGGATATATACCTGCGTTCCTTCGCAAAAAACTTTGATTGCCAGTGTATCAGTTGCACTGCATCCATGTGATGTAGTCGCTTTTACAATATATGTGATGTTGTTTTTTATATTCGCTATAGGCAGATCACAACTCTTACATGATAAATCTGCATTAGGTGTCCATTCCCAAATACTTGCCGGCCCATTCGTAAGTGTATTCTTTAAAGTTAATTGTGTTCCTGTCGGCACCGTTTGATCCGGCCCGAGATCGACGTATAGTTGCGAGTAAACAACAACGGGTAAACGGGCTGTATCACTGCAGTCGTTGATAGTAGTTGCGATGAATACTGCCATATAAGTTCCTGGGAATGTATAAACCTTTGGGGCAGAAAGTTGTGTTGAACCACTGCCGTTTGAAAAATTCCATACGGTGCTTTTAATTGCATCATTTGCAAAAACACTCGCAACGTAGGGAACGGTTTGCCCCACGCATGCAACAGAGTCTTTGTTGGTTTTGACCTGCGGAATATCCCATACGTTTATCAGTAAAGGTTTATTTACAGTGTCCATACAGCCGCTGTTGCCAGTAACGATCTGGCGCACGTTCCATGTTTTTGTTGCGGTATAATTATGCAAAGGGTTTTTTTCGGTGGTTGTAACACCATCACCAAAATCCCAAGACCGTTCTTTGATACCGTAGAATGCCCTTGCGGTATCGGTGAACGCGACATGGGTAATACTGCATTCCTGCAAGTTTGCTGTATTAAAACCAGCCTTAACATTATCAACAAACAAAGTATCCGGACCTGTAATCTTAGTTTTACACAACCCACCCGGTCCGGCAAGCAATTCAATCGAAGGAATAAAAGCTCCGGGCTGATTATATTGATGAAATACAACTTTCGCGGTTGTTACTGCTGACAACCCATCACCGAAACTCCATCTCACAGAATCGATATTACTGGAAGACACCAGGAATTGTACAGATTGATTTCCACATATTTTATCGTGATCATATTTGAACACACCGGTTGGACCGGTAATTTTCACAGTCTTGGTTGATTCAAATTTGCATCCGCCCGGATACTGTGAAGTCATTTTTACCTGGAAAGTTCCTGTAGTATTATAAGTATGAGAAACTGCATCACCCTGGTTAAACGCTCCATCTCCAAAATCCCAGGTTGTTAATGTTGATGGTAAAACCAGATTTGTGAATATGATAGAAAAAGGAAAGCAGGTACCGGTACTATCACTCATCTGGAAATTTCCAAGTAATGGTCTTACAAGTACATAAACAGGTAAACTATTTTTAAAGCACGGCGCCAGTGTTACTACCCTACGGAAATAAACTGAACTGATGGGAGAAATGGTTAAATCAACATTTGTTTGTCCGGCAATATTTGACCAGGTTACACCATCTGAACTTTGTTGCCATTGATATTGAAAATTACCAGCTCCTCCTGTAGGGATAAGCCCTGTGACAGAAACTGTTTGTCCGGAACAAATTGCAGCAGAAGTGGTATCAATAATATTTGTAAAATCAGGAATTACGGTAATGGAAACAGCACTGGTGTCAAATAGCGAACATCCGGCTGAACCACCGGCTGATTTTACAATTACTCTCACGTTAAAACTTTGCTGAACATTCTTAAATACGATACTCGTCGAAGAGATCAAACTATCCACCCAGGTTGCAGCATTGGTTGGCGTAATATTATATTGCCATTTAACAATATTTCCACTTAAAGAACTTCCCGTTGATATGGTAATATTATTTCCAATACAGGTAGATGTTGCCGAGGCAGTTAATGTACCGGCAGCGGGTTTATTAAATACATTTATATCTATTGTATCTTTTGTGGGAAGACAAGCCCCGTTTGAAATAGTCCAGATCAGCCGGTAGGTCCCGGCCATATCAAAAATAAACTGCGATGTTGGGTTATTAATATTTCTAATAACAGGAGAGCTTCCAACAGGATTGGGCAATAGCATACTCCAAAAACCGGTTTCAACCCCAGAGTTTCCAAAATTATTTCCTGTAAGGGTAATAGAGTCCTTTGAAATAAAACTGCAAATCGAAAGATCTGGCCCAACATTGGCCTGTGTTATGGCCGGCGTATTAATGATTTGTACTTCATCGGAAGAACTTGGACAACTTCCGATACCTGTAATAGACCATAAAAACTTGTATGTCTGCCCCGCCTGCAATCCCGTAATTGATGTATTCGTCTGCGATGGGTTTGTAATAACTGCAACCGGACCGGTGGTTTGAATCCAGGCAGCCGTTCCTCCGCTTGGCGTATTACCATTCAGAACTACAGAATTTTGGTTACAAAGTAATTGGTCGGCACCAGCCGAAGCTGCAACAGGAGTAGCGACAATTATCTTAGCTGTATCAGAATAATTAGCCGTGCACGAACCGCCTTGCACCAAAGCCCGGTACCATGTTGAATTTGATAAATTGCTGTAAGTGATAGAAGAAGTTGTATTTGCAATGTTTGTCCAGCTGGTGCCATTGTTAACAGATGTTTCCCACCGGGTAATACTACCGACATGGCCGCTCAAAGTAATTGTGCCCCCATTTGTTCCTACACAAACAGACGCGGAGCCGGCAGTATGTCCACCTACAGAATTTGCAGAAACAGTAATGACGAGAGCCGTACTCGTATCCCTGTTCACGCAAGGCCCTGATTGACCAACGATCACACGAACCCCGAAACTATTTTGCACTTTATTAAAATTGATCGAGGCATTTGTTACTAAGGTATCAACCCAGGTTGCAGAATTTGACGGCGTGAAATTGTATTGCCACTTAATAATATTTCCTTTCAAGAGACTACCTATATTGATTGTTACATTATTTCCAATGCATGTTTCTGTAACAGGTGATGATAAAGTACCGGCAGATGGTTTGTCGTACACCGAAACACTTATTGTAGCAGAACTTGAAGAACAAGCGCCATTGCTGATAGACCATGTCAATTTATAAGTACCGGCTTTATCAAAAATAAATTGAGATGTTGGATTATTGACATTTCGTATTATAGGTGAACTGCCCGTTGGATTTGGTAAAACAAAACTCCACAAGCCTGTTTCATAAAGCGGATTTATTAATGTATTGCCACTTAAAGTGATTGAATCTTTCGTGGCAAATGTACATATGGTTTCATCCGCTCCAACGGCGGCTTGTGTGATCGCCGGTGTATTGATTATCTGAACTTCATCGGATGTGCTTGGACAACTTCCGGTTCCTGCAATTGTCCATAAAAACTTATAAGTTTGAGATGGCAATAACCCGGTGATCTGCGTATTGGCTAACAAAGCATTCACAATGGTGGCGGTTGGCCCCGCGGTTTGTGTCCAGGTTCCGGTTCCTATTGAAGCAGTGTTTCCATTTAGCGTAACTGTTAACTGGTTACAAAGAGTTTTATCGGTTCCTGCATTCGCAACCGTTACTGTTGGAACAACCGTTATTTTAGTAGCGTTTGAATTTGATGATGGGCATGTGCCACTTTGCACGACTGCTCTGTACCAGGTGCTGACGGTTAAATTAGTATAATTGAGAGAGGCAGTGGTATTGGCAACTGTTGTATAATTGGTTCCGTTCGTTGAAGTTTCCCAACGCAGAACGGTTCCTGAATAGCCTGTAAGCGTTACCCCTCCGCTATTGCCGCCAGTACAAACTGTTGCATCAGTGCCCGTAGTTCCCGGGTTGGTTGTGTTGGAAACATTTACCTGTGTTACAGCGCTTGTGTCCTGGTTTGTGCAGGACGTTCCAAGCTGTAATACAATTACTCTTACTCCAAAACTGACTTGTACATTATTGAAGTTTATAGAACTGCTGGTAACTGCCGTATCGTGCCATGTTGCAGGGTTTGCCGGCGTAAAATTATATTGCCATTTTTGAATTGTTCCAACAAACCCGGTCGTTGAAACAGGCACATTGGAAGCAAAACAGGTATTAATAACAGGTGCAGATAATGTACCGGCTTTAGGTTTATTGTTTATGGTAATTTTTACACTGGATAATGAAGTGGCACTACAGGAACCACTTACAATTCTTCTCCTGTAGTACGCGGTTGTAGCTGTTGTTAATGGCTGGTAATCTTTTGAAACCGCTCCGGTAATTGGTATCCACAAACTATTATTCAATGAACTGTCCCATTGATAAGAATAACTTGCTCCATTTCCACCCGTTGGAGTTAATCCAACCAGTGACGCAATCGGGTCTCCCTCACAAATATCCTGGTTAGCGCTGATGCCTGTATTGGTTAATGCCGCCTGGATAGTTATGCTAACAGTATTTGAAGGTAAAATACATGCACCACTGGTCACATTTCTTTTATAAATAGTACTGGCTGCTAAAGTACCCGGAGAATAAGATGGAGAAGTTCCGCCAGGAGATACATTTGCAAAAGTATTTCCTCCATCCACAGAAGATTGCCATTGATAATTATAACTCCCGGCACCATTACCACCTGAAGGAGATGTACCGGTTAGTGTTGATGCGGATGTTCCTGCACATAGTGTCTGATCTGCAGAAATTGTATTGCCTGCTACCAAAGGGGTTACAGTTACGGTAATAGTTGATGTGTTACTTGTACAACCAAATGGGTTATCCTGCGTAACATAGTAACTGGTGTTTCCGGAACTGGTTGTTGAGGGTGTTGGTATCGTAGCACTGCCACCTGTGGGAGGAGATGCAGGAAGGCTATTGTACCATAATAATGTATTGCCTGCAGCCGCAGTAGCCGTTAATGGAATCGCAGTAGCATTTAAACAATAAGTTATCGGCGATATTACCGTAGGTGCAGGCGGCTTGGGATTTACAGTAATTGAAAAAGTACCTGCCGGCCCCGCACAACCACCCGCAGTTGGTGTAACCGAAATAGTTGCAATAACAGCAGTAGTGCCGGCATTAGCCAAAGTAAAAGATGGTATACTGCTGTTACTTCCACTTGACGCAAGGCCAATAGATGTTGCTGAATTTGCCCATGTATACGTGGTTCCTCCAATACTGCTTGTAAAAGATAATATACCGGATGCCGCACCCGCACATTTGATCTGGTTAACCGGAACTGTTACAATTGGTTGTGGATTTACTGTTACAGTCTGGGTAATAGTTGTAGAACCGCACTCATTGGTTACAACAAGCTGCGTTATAAAAGAACCTGTTGTTGAATAGGTAATAGGCCCGGGGTTAGCACTGGTTGAACTGGATGGCGAAGCTCCGTTAAAGGTCCAGGCATAAGTAGCAGCAGTACTGCTATTGCAATTACCAACAGTTGCACTTGGCGTAATTGATCCGCTTGTACAAATTGAAGTGGGTCCTGTTAATGTTACAGTTGGTTTTGATTTAACAATTATTGTTTGTGTTGCAGAAGGAGGTGATGAACATCCGGTACCACTGGAAGTGGTAAGCCCAATAGTATATGTTCCGGGGTTAATGAAATTGAATTCGGGATTTGCCGAAGTAGGGCTGCCAGACTTATAAGTAACAAGCGATGTATTAGGCAAGCAGCTTGTAGTGGGAGAATATCCAACAGTCCAGGCATACGTATTTGTGCTGCAAGTTGGTGCAGAGGAAGTGTTGATTGTTTGTACAGCAAGGTTATTGCAACCTGTATTTTTGTCAACTGTAAATGAGGCGGTGGGTATAGAGTTAACACATACGGTTTTGGTAATTTCATCCGCTCCACAAGTTGGATTACCCGCCCGTAATTTTATACTATAAGTTCCTGGAGATGTGAACACAATATTTAAAGCTGAGCTTCCCGCTGCCCATAAAGAAGGATCTGGAGAGTTATTGTCATTCCCTCTTGTTCCACTTGTAACAGTAAAGCCGGTTGATGGTGTTATTATCCAAACCGTTTTACCTGAAGTACATGTGCCGCTATTGTTATCAGTTATAAGCGATGACGCGCTATTAAAACTTACGGCTGTATTTGTACAAACAGCAGTATTTGACACAGTAAAAGCGGCTACTGGTTTTTGAGAAACATAAATAGGAACTATTGTACCTGATGAACTATTACAAGGGTTAGAGGCTAAAATGGTCGCTTTATACGAATTAGTATAAGTATTTGTTCCATCACTGCTTGTCTGACCACAACTGACATTGTTAAATGTATGTGTAATGCTAGGTGGCGCAGGATGAAGAAATGTTATTGGTGTTGAAGCATCATTAAATGAGACTGTATAAGTAGTTCCTGCAGAATTAGTAGACGTACCTGTAATAGGAAAAGTCAAAGCATCACTTGAACAAATAGACGTATTTCCCGGATTGCCAAGTCCAACAGCTGGGTTACTTCCCACGTAAACATAATATGTGGTGGTATCAACACATCCTCCGGATCCCGTAACTATAAATAATAAGGGTGTACTCTCGGAAATATTATATGTATGAGATATTGTACCTGTAAATGTAGATGCATTAAAATCTGAAGTATTGTCTCCCCAAATAATTCTGTAAGAGGTATTGCCTGGAGTGCTTGAACCATTGCTAAACACGAATGGCGAAGGTGCAACTGCACATTGTCGAAAATAGGTAGACCCGTTAATTACCTTAGAATTTGGTCCATTAAGTTCCGTACCCGGAGACTGTTTTGTTGTAATCGTGTTCGTTATTGAATTGGTACATCCTGCGCTTGTAGCCGTTAAGCTTACTTGAAAATTTTGATTGCCGGTTCCCGGAGAACCTATAAAACGATGTATTGCATTATCAACAGTGGAACTATTATTTGATCCTGAATTAGGATCAGCAAAAGCCCATTGAGAAGTTATTCCGGTACCTGTAGAAGTATTAATAAATTGAACTGGATTACTAGGGCACTGATTTGTTGGAGAAAAAGTAAATGACGCTACGGGTTTTGGAATAACCGTAACGTTAACTGCGGCATAAGACACGGTACCCGAACTTGAAGTCACGTCTACGCTATAACTTCCCGTAAGGGTCGCAGTGTAAGTTGGGGCAGTGGCCGCAGTGATAATACTCCCATCCTTCAGCCATTGAAATGTTGAGCCGGGAGGATTATTACTTGCTGTTAAAGAGATAGATCCTCCCGCACAAAATGTAGTAGGTGCCACATATGTAATGGTTTGCGAAAATGCAAATACAGGTATTAATACTAAACAGAATATTACACACAAACTCTTCATAAACAATCCCGGCTTCTAAAATAGTATTGATGCGGCTCTCAAATATTAATGCAACGGGGGGAACGCGACGATTTAAGTTAGCGAAAAAATTGGAATAACATCACTATACATTGATAGTTGTCGTTAAAAAATGCTGCAAGAGGAAAGACAATGAAAAGCTGAAACATTGATAATCAACATTTCAGCTCTGTAGCGAGAACGAGATTTGAACTCGTGACCTCAGGGTTATGAATATCGCGAGTTATGATGTAAGCTGCTGTACGCAACCGGATTACCTACCAATAAACCAACTTGGAAGGAATGAATTCGCATATCATCAGTTCATCTTCTGTTTCAATAAATGCGATAGTATATTTCTCCTTGGAGGTTACACCTTTATAGCCAAGAGCTGCACGAACAGGCTCTTTACAAGTAGCATAGGATTTAAAAGGATTGGCAAGTTTTAAAAAGTAGTCATACAAATCATCGGCAAACTTTTCAGCAGTAGCAACCATTCCTTTGGATTCTATAAACCATGCAATAGACGCTATACTTTCGGCCGCACTCTGTTGCCGCCTTTTTCTGCAATAACCGAGTATTTATATCATAGAATGTTAGTGTTAGATCGCCTTCCAGGGAAGACACCCGGGAGACAAAAATTGGCACTAAGGGCTTGATTTTGTTGCATATAACAAATAATGATCTTTGGATCAGGCTATTTTCTAGGCACGAGCCCGGCGTAAAGACAATTACCCGGGCGAACGTTTCTGCAAGTGTGCGGAGTACTTCTGCAAGTGTGCGGGGAACTTCCGCAAGTGTGCGGAGTACTTCTGCAAGTGTGCGGAGAACTTCCGCAAG
>JAZKBI010000003.1:0-71182 GCA_040388705.1 Bacteroidota bacterium
CGTTGCTACAATATGAACCGAGCCTATGGCTCTACTCAACCCTTGATTCGCATAATTAATAATTGACAAATGATTTTAAAATCAGCACAAACCAAGCCTAATTGTGCTTTCGTACTTATAGTTAATATATTCTTTCAAAAGAATTGCCGTTGAATCTATATACACCTGCCCCTCCAAACCACAATTCTCCTTGTTTGCTTTTATATATAGTCCAAATGAATTCACTCCCAGGTCCGGTAAAATTTTTCACGGAATTACCATCATATCTCCATACACCAGATTCTACAGTCCCAAACCAAATATTCCCTGAAGCATCCTCTCCAATGGAAAAAACTCTCTCAAGCGAATTGCCTTTGGTGTTCTCCTTTTTCAGTTTCTGTTGGTCTGTGAAATTGACGACTTTTTTCCCATCATATGTAAGAACACCAATTCCATTATTACCAATCCAAAGATTCCCTTTGCTGTCTTCCATTATGTCACGTACATGCAAAGAACCTGAAACTCCATTTAGCCGAAGATATTCATCAGTTATTATTTTGAAATCTGAGCCATTATATCCTATTACTGAACCATAGGCTCCAATCCAAAAAGTTCCATTTTTACCTTTGATAAAAGATGTTGAAATCGCATAATGAAACCTAACATCAGCCTCGGATTTTGATGTAACAGGAAATGTGCGAAACGAAAGTTTTTTTCCGTCATACTGATACACCCCTGGATTCCCTTCAAGTTTGTTGTAACCCATGATTTCATCACCTTTAAACCAAAGATCATTACCAGATAATTTCCATTGTTTTGTTGAATCATAATTTCTTTCTTTGTATATAATCATTTTTTGACCATCATAAATACTTAATCCTTCGCCACATTCAAACCAGATTATGCCATTTTTATCTTCATAAATATTCCTGACCTGGTTGTTACTTAGTCCGCTTTCTTTTGTGAAATATTGGAGCTCTCCATTATGAAGCAAACACACACCTTCGTTGTAACTTCCAAACCAAATATTTCCTTTACTATCTTCTAAAATTGAACGAACCCCGGTTGCGTATTTCAACAGTTTGCTGTCAGTTTTAGTCTGCACTATCTGTTTTTCCTTATTTGATTGACTTTGACTATTGCAAGAGATTGTTGCAGCCATCAAAAATGTCGAGCAAAGGATAAAAATGTTTTTCCTATCTGAGTTTACTTTCATTCTTACGGTGTTTTTTTTGTATAACGCACAACACTTAAATATGTGCAATTTTGGCCCTTGCTTTATTAATTTTTTCCTGTTTATTCTACATCAGGTTTAATATACCAGCAAACTTTAGTCTTACTAACCCTATCCGCCACTTGAGGTAATTTTAAACAACGGATGAATGTTAATCTAAGTTTTTCAACATCCACCCTTGCTGGGTATGGCATAGATTACGTTACCTGAAACAAATAAATTGAAGCCCTTATCTTCTACAGAAGGAAGTAATAATTTCCATGTTTTTCCCTTGTCTGATGATCTGAAAATGCCGTGAGGATGCGTACAAATGAAGTTTTCACCAACCTGTGTAATTGAAGTCCCGAAGGCTTGCATACGAGGGCGATCATTCCAGGTTCGAAATATTGAATCAATAACAACTTTGTCCTGACCGCGGGCATCATGGGGCTGCCAGGTTTTACCGCCGTCGTAGGATGTACTTACCCCCCTGATATTCGCTGAAGTGGGAGTCAAAGCAGCGAATCCACCTTTGACCTGTTTTACATCGAAAAACGCACCACCCTCACTGGTCACAAACTCCCAGTTTTCGCCATTATCAGTCGATCTTATTATCCTCCTATTACTGATCGCCACCAGTACGCCATCCGACTCTGCTAAATGTCCTACCAGGTTTCCGGCATGGACATGTTTCCAGGTTTTTCCATTGTTATCAGTTTTAAAAAAGCCCCTGTCGGTGCCGATGAAAATTGTACCTCCGGCAGTCTCAAAAGTGGTGCGTATTCCTGGTCTCTGATAAATTTCGAATATCGGCGACCATACACTCGTTCCGTTTGTTTTTTTCAGATTTGCACCCCAGTAAAATATCCCGGACTTACCCGGGGCAATGCTGCTATGTTCTTCAGAAAAAATGTCTTTTGTCCAAAAAGGAGCTGTGGCATTTGGTGTACTGTGATAGAGTTCGCTTCCAACCTTTACAAACAGTCCTTTTTCATTTGCAAAGATGCTATCTCCCCTTCCCCGGATACTATCTATCCGCAAATTTTCGGGCAGCCCTTTGCTGATGTCCTGCCAGGTTTGTCCGCCATCTGTAGATTTAAAAACGGTGTTTACAAGCCCTGATTTATTTCTAATTACTTTGGACGCATCCTTTACTTTTAGCACAAAAGCATTTAATAGAAATAATACCAGGAGGATAACCGGAACAAACACAAGTAATTTTTTCATTTTTTTAAAATTAGCGTAAAACATATTGATAATAATTTGCGGAAAGTAGCAGGTAGGTCAGTACATATTATTTCTCCCCCTATTTACTTTAAAAAACCGTAATGGTCGTTCCATCATAACGATACAATTCACTGTCATATCCAAACCAAATACTTCCATCATCAGCTTCCACGATCCCGGAAAACGTTCTTACTCGTCCAGACATAATTTCGGTTACAGTGGGCTCTTTATTGTACAAGGACTTTTGATCATAGCGGGAAAGAGCCCTGATAGAACCACCTATGCTACCACTGGTCCAGACGTTTCCTTTTTTGTCTTCGATTATAAAATTATATCCCTTATTGTGTGCGAATTTGGTAAATGTCTTTCCGTCATAACGCCTAAGACCATCCCAGCCACCAAGCCAGATATTGCCTTTTTTGTCTTCGGTTATAGAAAAAACATCATAAACCCTGTCGTCTTTATTGGGGAGCGTAGTAAATGCTTTTCCATCATAAATGGAGATATCGCCTCTTGAGCTAATCCATAATTTCCCGGTCCTGTCTTCCATGAAAGTGGTAATAAAAGTGTCCCACCTATATTCTCCTTTCGTTATATAATTCCGGACACCAGCCTGTCCGGCAGGCAGGGATTTCCCATCGTAACGGCTTGCTCCACCCCGGGTGCCGAACCAAATAATGCCGGCTTTGTCTTCATAAATACACATAACCCAATTATCGGCAAGCCCCTCCCTGGTTGTAAAATGTTGAAAGCCTGCCTGTCCGGTAGGCAGGGATTTCCCATTGTAATAATAAACGCCAGAATCAGTGGCTAGCCAAAGATTTCCTTTTCGATCTTCCAGTGCATCACTGAATCTGTGCGAACCCAATTTGCTTGTGAGATTAGTAAACGATTTTCCATCGTATCGAAACACGCCTCTGCGAGCAGCTATCAAAATGCTGCCATTGCTGCCTTTTTTTATTTGAATAGCTGTATCGCCAGGCCAGTAGGAAGTAACTGTATCTCTGGTTTCGGACTTGATATTATCTTGTGGTGAGTTTCTTTGGTTTTGTTTACAAGAAACGTATAAAACAAGCAGCAAGAATGAGATGTAAATGAGAGTGTATTTCATAATTTACTTTATTTAGCGATCCTCTCAGAATTGATTCAGCGAATCTACCTTGGTATTTTTCGGCGGAGGGATTTGGAATGTAAATAAAAATGTAAACGTTGTAAATAAAAGCTTAACACTGTACTTGATAGCCGAAATCTCCTTTCGGAAAACGCAAATAGCTGTTCGCATTGGTATTACTTCAATCCATCTCATCCTGCGTTAAATGTTGACCCTGATCCGGCGCAGGCCATGATCATCTGCCCTTTTGTTTTTCCCCCTTTATTTTCTACCTTCCCCATCCAACCCAACAAAACCATCATGCCCAGATCAATGCTTGCCCTACTCGCTGTAATTATTATGTGCACAGCCGTTCCACATTATGCCGATTGCCAGGGCAAGATATCCATCGTTACATCGGCAGTTAAACTCCGGATCGACTCAACGCTGAAAAGCTTTATCGATGCCAATAAACTTACCGGCGTATCTGCATTGGTGTATGAGAAGGGGAATGAAGTATACTACAATGCTTTTGGCTATGCAGACCGGGAGGCGGCGATACCCATGAGCCGTAACACCATCGTCCGTATCTTTTCCATGACCAAACCCATTACCGGTGTTGCCCTGATGACGCTTTATGAAAAAGGAGCTTTCCAGCTGGACGATCCGCTTTCAAAATATGCACCCGAGTTTGCTGATATGAAAGTATTCAAAGGTGTAGATGGCAATGGCAACCCGATTCTTGAACCGGCGAAAAGACCGATCACCATCCGTGATATCACCAGGCATACGGCGGGTTTTGCCGGGACCGATATTCCGGCGCTCGCAGCGCTTGTGCGCAAAGCCGATGCGATGAACAACAATAATTCGCTAAGCGAAATGGCACGCAGGCTGGCGAGTGTACCGCTGCAATTTCACCCAGGCGATGAGTGGGCCTATGGGCCATCGGTTGATGTGCAGGCCTATCTCGTGGAACGTTTGTCGGGAAAACCATACGACCAATACCTGAAAGAAAATGTATTGCAGCCGCTGGGTCTTTCCAAAACACGGTACCTGGTTCCTGAAAGCGACCTGCCTGTGTTTGCAGCACTGTATAACCGCAGCGATTCCGGCGTACTCACCCGCGCTCCCAATGAGCAGGCTAATGCGTTTAACACAAAGAACTGGGCACTTAAACCCGGTGGCTGGGGACTCACATCCACCGTCGATGATTATATGGTGTTTGCGCGAATGCTGGTTAACAACGGTACGATCAATGGCGTGCGCATATTGAAACCCGAAACAGTGAAACTCATGTCCACCAGCCATCTTTCCGATACGATCTCGAAACGCATGTGGCTGCCCGGTAAAGGACGCGTGGGGTTTGGAATCGATTTCGCTGTTCGCACAAGGCCGCCACTTACTGCAGAAGAAAATAACGGCACCGTGGGTGAGTTTTTCTGGGATGGCGCCGCCAGCACCCTTTTCTGGGTTGACCCGGTGAATAAGATCACGGCAGTACTGTTTACGCAGTTGATGCCGTTCGACCGCGTGCAGCTACATAAAAAATTTCGTGATGCGATATACGGTGCGATCGATCCCATTGACACAGAAAAATCATACTACAAGCCCGTAGCAGACCAATTTGAGCAGTTCTACAATAACGGGAAATATGATGGCATATTTGCCATGTTCTCTTCAACAATGAAAAATAAATTTCCTTTAGATAACCTGACAGCAGTTATGCAGGACCTGCAGGCAAAAGCTGGAAATATCAAAACACGCAATTTCCAAAAATATGTGAATGGTAATTTTGCAGTATACAAAACGCAGTTTGACAAGATGGTATTTGATCTGTATATATCGGTTGACAATGAATCCAGGATTAATGGACTTTCTGTACAACCGTTAAAGCCCTGATACTGATCTTCTTTTACCAAAACAACTTTACTTATGCCATCACCAATACTTCCAGCCAAACCGCACCTCCCGACTTCCCGGTAAAGAATGATGGAAATCTTTCCTTTTTTTGATGCGAATCGATTTGGTTGTTGCATGAAGTTTATGAAACATCTTTTATATCTTGTAGTAAACAAAACTAACAACCATGGCACACGCGATCAACTGGTTTGACATACCTGTTAATGATTTTGAAAGAGCGAAAACCTTTTATGAGGCCGTGCTCAATGCAAAAATGACCGTCCCATTCGCCGGGATGAAATACGCAATGTTCCCCGCAGATCTGCAGAAGGGAGAAATTGGAGGAGGAATATTACAGGAGCCGGGTTATTCGCCTTCGGACAAAGGGACACTTGTTTATCTCAATGGTGGCCAAGACCTGTCAGTTCCACTCGCTCGCGTGGAGGCCGCAGGCGGCTCGGTTATCATGCCGAAAACAGCGATCGGCAACAATGGATTCATGGCACGGTTTAAAGATACAGAAGGGAATGTGGTCGCTTTTCATTCGATGAAATGAGCGGGCTTATGAATTATACTTTAAAAATATATTGGTGTGATTTTCGCTTCTATAAAGATGCCCGCGCCGTTATTGCGAGACACGAAGCAATCCGTGCTACGAATTGCGGATTCTTCGAATGTTATAGCTCAGATTGCTTCGTGCCTCGCAAGGACGTCGCATGTTTCGCTATAAACAATATCCCTCCCTACATTGGATAACTCATGCATTTTTAATGTCTAAATGGTCTAAAATACATTAGCCAATATTTATTATTTCGGCGCATATCCCCCCTTTTCAATCCATGTATCCCATGCTGCAACAAATTCCTTAAAAGTTAAAGGCGGTGGATTGCGACCCTCTCCCATGTTCCAGCCGGCTTTTACTAAAGTATCTCTCGCATGTTCCAGCAATTTCGCTTTGTTCTTGTGCCCGTTCCTGTTATAGTCCATGATCTGTAAAGCGAGCTCACGTGGTTTCTTTCCTTCAAACACCATTTTCATATCAGAAGGCGGCAAGGCCCATTTAGGATTGCCCGGAGGAGTATGCAGGCCTGGTGTATTTTCAGGCTGGTGACAATTACCGCACTTCATTGCGTAAAGACCATGGCCATCTTTACCACGCTTTGGTAACATGGTATGCAGGTGGCTATCATCGCCCTGTAGCGGCACATCGCCCGCAGGATGACAGTTCATACAACGCGGACTCTTGAGTACTTCGTATACATCTTCAAACGCTTTCACCGAAGCAATGCTGTCGTTTCCTTTGCCTTGTTTAAATTCTTTATTGTCGGCGTTACTATCAACCATGAATGCCGAGTTCGCCACGCCGATAACGATCACGATACCAAGTATGATCATCAGCATTCTTCCCGGCAAAATGTAACGTTTATTGAAATACTGTTTCATATATGAAATGAGTTTACGATTATTACATCTATGCTTTGCGGCCTTCTTTTTTCTGCATCTCTGCTGCGAGAAGAATTGCACTTTTAATTCTTAAGTAAGTTCCGCACCGGCAAATATTGCCTGACATGGCATTATCAATATCCTGGTCAGTTGGGCTTTTATTTTCACGTAAAAGAGCCGCAGCAGACATGATCTGCCCGGCCTGGCAGTAGCCGCATTGTGCGACATCTTTTTCAAGCCACGCTTTTTGTAAAGGATGATCGTTGTTTTCTGATAAGCCTTCAATTGTAACAACCTTCTGTCCTACTGCGCGGCTGACTTTGGTAACACATGAACGGACCGCTTCTCCATTCAGATGTACCGTACAAGCGCCGCATTGTGCAACACCGCAACCATATTTTGTTCCGACAAGATTGATGTGGTCGCGCAATACCCACAAGAGCGGTGTATTGGGATCTACATCGATGTTGTATGTTTTTTTATTGATGTTCAAAGTGATCATAATTGATAAAAAATTTAAGCGTTGTCAGGGCTATTCAACTGGTTAATCAATGGATAGTTATAAAGCCTTTTACCGGTAAGTTTATACAGAGCGCTGGCAACAGCGCCGAATACCGGAGGGAAAGGCGGCTCGCCGAGCCCTGTAGGATCAATATCGTTCTGAACAAAATTGACTTCGATCTTTTGAGGAGCTTCATTGCTCCTGATAATACGGTACTGGCTGAAATTCTTTTGCTGCACCTCGCCGTTATTCATTGTCAGGCCACCATACAATGCATTTCCAATGCCATCAACCACGGCACCTTCCACCATATTGGCCGCCGCATCGGGGTTGATAACAACACCGCAATCCGCTGCACTGAATACGCGTTCAACATAGGGTTGCCCATTTCGTTTAACCATATCTACCACATGGGCCACATAAGAATTATGACAGAAATAGGCAGCTACGCCGCGACTGTATTTTTCACTGCCTGCCTTATTCCATCCTGATTTTTCTTTCACCAGTTTGAGCACGCCTGCATACCGGTCGGCATCATAATCATTGTTTTTACCCACTGGGGTTTCTTTGCCTCTTTTTAAAAGCTCCAGCCTGAAATCTATCGGGTCCTTACCCATTATTTCCGCGAGTTCATCAAGGAACATCTGTTCTGCAGAAGCGGCAAAATTGGAACCCGGCGCCCGAAATGCGCCTATCGTGATATTGGATGGGATCCGCCATCCTTCGGCAAGATAATTATCAATTGTTCCTGCGGGAAAGCGGTTGGCATGCACCGCATGTTCAGGAATGCCGCCACCTTTTACATGAAGGGCGATAAGGTTTTTATTGGCGTCCAATGCGGCGCGATAGGTGGTGGTGTACATTGGGCGATAGATGCCGTATGTCATATCATCCTCACGGGTATAGACCAGTTTAACGGGCGCTTTTAATTTTTTGGAGATGAGCGCCGCTTCATAGATATAATGCCCGTAGGCCCTCAGGCCAAAGCCGCCGCCCATCCGGGTCATCTGGATCTCAATTTTGTCTGCCGGAAGATTGATCAGTTTTGCAAGCGTAGGTTCGGAGAAGCCCGGTACCTGCAAGGGCCCGGCAACAAGCGCTTTATCTTCCATAACATGGGCAAAGAAATTCATCGGTTCCATGCAGTTATGGGCCAGGAACGGAGCAGTATACACACGTTCAATAACCTGCGCCGCATTTTTAAAAGCAGTTTCCGGGTCGCCGTCCTTTCTTAATTGCTGGGCAGGCTTTGCAGCATATTCTTTAAACTTTTCGAGTTGCCTGGCTGTACATTCCAATTCTCCCGGAACGATTACTTCTTTTTTTCCACCCATGGTATTTTTTGTTTCACCGGCTGGCTCCCAGGTTACTTTTAATTTCTTACGTGCCTGCATTACCTCCCAGGTGGTCTTTCCTACAACAACCAGGAGATCATTGAAAGTGCGCGTATCAAAAGCTGCCTGTTCGAAACCATCTTCATATAATTTTTGCCTGAAAACATCTTTGATTCCCGGCATTTTTAAGGTTTCGGATGCATCAAAATCTTTCAGCTTCATCCCGAACGCAGGTGGATGCTCGATCATCGCGATCAACATGCCTTCATATTTATAATCCAGTCCGAATAATGGTTTGCCGGAAACGATCTTTGCTCCTTCAACATTTTTCTTTGAATTACCCACTACGCTGAAACTCTTAACGTCTTTCAGTTTCATGCCTTTGGGAACCGGTATGGTAGCAGCTTTTGATGAGAACTGGCCATAGGTTCCTGATTTGCCGCTTTTTTCGTGATGAAGCATTCCTGCCTTCGTAGTAATTTCTTCAACGGGCACGCTCCATGCCTGGGCCGCTGCTTCTTTCAGCATCTGGCGCGCGGCGGCACCGGCTTCACGCAATGGCTTCCAGTACATTCTCATTGAATTACTGCCACCGGTAAATTGCGGCCCTAATTTGATGCTATCGTGCGGCCCCATTTCTACAACCACTTTTTGCCAGTCTGCATCCAGTTCTTCTGCTACGATCATCGGCAGCGAAGTCATTACATTTTGCCCGAACTCAGGATTAGGGTTAAGGATCTTTATGATATTATCAGGGGTGATTTTTATATACCCGTTTATTTCAATCCATTCGGATGCGGTTCCGGCATCTACTCCTTTGCCGGAAGAACTGAATCCTGAGAGGCAGGTAAAACTTAAAAGCAGCCCGCCTCCGGCAAGCGTTGAGGATTTCAGAAATGCCCGTCTGCTGTATTTATTATCAACGTTTTCCATAGGTAGATCTTTATTGGCTGGTTAAACGGTTTTGTGCACCTTAAAGTTAGTTGCTTCCGTTGAAAATTTATCGCTCTGCGAATGAATCCGTAAAATTGGTAGGGAATCAGTAATCTGGATGGGTGGTATGCAAGAAATCATGATCAGGTGAACCGCGCCGGAAGCATATGCGTTTTCGTTTCCGGCATAATCATTTTACAGGTGAAGTGTAAATCCGTAGCCTATACTAACTTCACTTTCTCCAAACTCAAATATCAGTGTATGAATATCACAAGAGTAGGAACAAAACCATCAGCCAAAGGACCCTCCGACTGGTTCACCGGTGCGGTAAGAATTGATTCATTGTTCGATCCCAACGAATCAAGACGCGCCGCATCTGCCAGTGTTACTTTCGAACCGGGCGCCAGGACCGCATGGCATACCCATCCCCTTGGACAAACATTGATCGTGACTGCTGGTATTGGCTGGGTACAGCGCGAAAGCGGGCCTATCGAGGAAATCCATCCGGGTGATGTTGTATGGTTTGATGCCAATGAAAAACACTGGCATGGAGCGACGGCAACCAACGGTATGACGCATATCGCCATCCAGGAAAACCTTGATGGGAAAGTGGTTGAATGGATGGAGCAGGTTAGCGATGAACAATACACGGGGATTTAATTTAAATACGCGCCCTATCCCTCAGTTCTATATTCAAATGTTATTTCAGCGATATCGATTTTTGCGATAGCGTTGCTGAAGTACAAAATAAATGCTCTGTTAACCGTAATTATTTCGTTGCTTTCCAGTAAGCCACAGTACCGGGCTTTCTTTCGTCTGTCGCTCTTGAAATAAGGGTATCCCCGTTTCCAATGTTTCCAAAAATTTCGATCCCTTTATCCGTTGACATTCCCTGTCGCACATCCACCCATTCAGCTTTTCCTTCCTTAACCCTGATCACGAATTTTCTTTCCTGGGTAGTGACTATTGCGCCTGGTGATACAATGAACGAATTGCCCGCTCTTTGCAGGTTTAATTTCACATAAGCAAAAGAACCTGCTTTAAGTTCATTGGCACCGTTATTAAAACTATATTCCCATTGTTCAGTTCTTGTAACAGGATCGATGGTACCACTTTTGCGTGAAAGTGTTGCAGTGAATAATTTTTGAGGATAGGCATCAACCCTGAAACTGACTTCTTTTTTTGGTGAACCGGATGCGATGTATAATTCCGGCACGGCAACACGTAAACGAAGTGTAAGATTATTCTGTACAGTTAATATCAACTGGTTATTGCCTACTAACGCACCCCGGTCGGCGCTACGGGTTGTTATAATTCCATTAAATGGAGATGCCAATACCAATAAGCCCGCAACCTCTTTGTAGGATTGTGCCATTTTTTTTGAAGCTTCCCAGGAAGCGCTGTCTGCCATCAATTGATTATAACTTCTTTGTAATTCAACCGGTGCAACAATGCCGGCTGTCTTCGCCTGCGAAGCTTTATATAAGCGCTGGTAAAGATCTATACTACTCATGTACTTCGCCTTTGCCGCCTGCAGAGAGGATTGAAACTCTGCATATTTTGTTTGCAGTTCCGGTGCTTCAATCACAGCAAGCGTTTGTCCGCTGCGAACATGGTCACCGATATCTACTTTGATCTCTTTTACATATCCCTGCACGCGCGCATACAACATAGATTGCTCCTGCGGAAGTAAATCTGCAGGTAGTTCTATTGTCTTGTTTACGCTTGTATCGTGTAATACAAAAACAGCCACCGTATCCATTGCGCTGGTAGCTGTATTTGGTTTGGCCGGTTTTTCCTTACAGGATACAAGCAGGATCACACTGCCCAATATGATTACAAGTTGTTGTTTCATTGCTCTTTAAAATTTTTACTGTTAGTATCCTCCGGATCCATTGATGCTGATACATATTTTTTCTTACCAATGCCTGATTGATAAATGGATGGCAAAAAGAATAGCACACTAATTGTTGAAAATAAAAGCCCCCCTATCACGGCAATTCCCAATGGTGAGGTCTGGTCGCCATTCTCTCCAAAACCAAGTGCCATTGGAAGCATACCTGCGATCATGGCGAGACTTGTCATCAGGATTGGGCGCATCCTTGTTTCTGCAGCGAGTAAATGTGCTGATACTATATTTCCCTGCTTTCTCAATTGCTCTGCGTTGGTGATAAACAAAACTGCGTTGGCAATACTCACACCAACTGCCATAATGGTTCCCATATAAGATTGAATGTTCATTGTTTTACCTGAAAGGAACAATAACAACAATGATCCCGCTACCACTGCCGGTACAACCGATAGCGTTACCAATGAAACCCTGAAGGACTGGAAGAAAACCGTCATTAATAAAAAGATCACTACAATGGCAATGAGCAATCCAAACTGCAGGTTCGTTAATGTTTGTTGCAAAAGTTCAGGTTGTCCGCGTAATAAAATCTTGGAACCTTTTGGTATGGATGTGTTACCAATAATCGTATTTATTTTCTTAAACGCAGTTCCCAGATCTTCGCCCTGAACATTTGCTGTAATGGTAATGTAACGTTGTTGATTCAACCGGTCATATTCGCCCGGCATACTCATACGCTTCCATGAGGCAACTTCATTTAATAGATGTATACTTCCTGGTGTGGAAGCAACAGGCACCATTTCTAATTGTGAAGTGCTGTTCATTTTGTATTCCGGGTATTGCACCTGTACGATGTAAGCAGTTCCTGTTGTTTTATCAAGCCAATAACTCGGAGAGATAAAACGGCTGGAAGATGTTGCGGCGGCAAATGATCGCGTTACCTGGTCGGATGATATGCCCAGTTGCCCGGCTTTGACCCGGTCCACATCAATCTTGATAGCAGGGTAATCCAATGGTGTAGCGATCTGGAGATCACGCAACGATGTTATAGACGATAATTGTTTCAATAAAGCGTTTGCCGTTTTCTTTCCATCATCAAGGTTTCTGTTTACAACAGCTATTTCTACAGGGTTCGTTGTGCCAAGATTCAATACCTGTTCCGCTATATCGCCTGGCTCAAAAGATATTTTTGCATTGGGTATTTCTTTCTTAACTGCCTGTCGTACTTTTTCTTTAAAATCATCCATAGGTATTGCTCCCGGCTGAAGTTTTATTTTGGTGACGGATTCCTGTGGCCCGCCCGTCCACAAATGAATATAATTTACGGGGAAACTTGAGGGTTGTGTGCCTACAAATGCAGAAGTGATAGCAACATTATCCTTCCCCGCTGCATTATTTACTATGGATAATAATTTCCGTGTTGCATCTTCTGTGCGTTCAAGCCTGGTGCCCACAGGTAAACGAAGCCTAACTTGTGTAAGACCGGTATCGGCTTTCGGAAAAAGCTCTGTGCCTGTCAGCGAAAAAAATAAAACCGCCAATCCGATTGAAAAAGCTAAAAACAAAAACAGGAACAGTCCTGAACCTTTCATCCGTTTACTATTTCTTACATAACGACTTTTCATTCGCTCAAAAAAGCCTGAACGATTTGTCTTTGCAGGAATATGATCTTTCAATAACCAATTACTCACAACCGGCACAAACGTTTGTGATAAAAGAAAAGACGCGATCATCGCAAAACCAACGGCTAAGGAAAGTGGCAGAAACATGGCTTTGGGAACACCATTCATAAAAAGTGAGGGAACAAATACCGCGAGGATACTTAACAGGATCAACAGCTTGGGCATTGCAATTTCCCGTGCAGCATCTGCGATGGCTTTTGCTTTTGCCTTACCTTCTTCCATGTGCCGATGAATATTTTCA
This sequence comes from Bacteroidota bacterium, assembly GCA_040388705.1. GTDB lineage: Bacteria > Bacteroidota > Bacteroidia > Chitinophagales > Chitinophagaceae > Sediminibacterium. Next base: position 13,393 of record JAZKBI010000003.1, read on the forward strand.
ATCGTGACGGTTGCTTCATCAACCAATATACCAACCGACAACGCAAGACCTCCGAGTGTCATGATATTGATCGTTTGTCCGAACAGGTATAACATCGTGGCGGAACTTAACAGTGCAAGGGGTATTGTCATTACAACAATCAACGCGCTTCTTCTATCTTTCAGGAATAATAAGACAACGAGGCCTGTAAAAATTGCGCCCAATCCGCCTTCAAACAAAACATTTTTTAAGGCACTCATCACATAACCCGATTGATCAAATTCATAAGACACTTTAATATCATCCGGAATGGCTGCCTGCATATCAGGCAAGGCTGCTTTTACTCTTTGCACCACATCCCAGGTAGATGCGTCTGCACGTTTGGTTACAGGAATGTAGACGGAGCGTTTACCATTAATGAGCGCATAACTGCTGGTTACATCCGACCCCATACTTACCGTGGCAATATCTTTTACATACACAGTTGGCCCGCTTCCTAATTGTAATGGTGAGTTCTGGAGATCAGATAAATTTTCAATTACGCTGTTCTGTGGTGTGATATAGGTGCTGTCACCAATACGAACGTTACCGGCAGGGCTGATGGAATTGGTTTTAAGAATGGCCTGCATCACCTGGTCAGGCGTCATATGATAATTGCGGATCTTATCCGGATCAACCGTGATCAACACAGATTTTTGATTTCCACCGAAAGGCGGTGGTGCAGATACGCCTGGCAAGGTTGAAAACATCGGGCGTACTTTAAAAAGTGCGAGGTCAGATATCTCACCAAGCGATCTTGTTTCGGAACTGAAGACCAACTGCCCTACCGGTACGCTACCGGCATCAAAACGGGTAATAAAAGGTGGCACAGTACCCGGCGGCATGAATGCGCGCGAACGGTTTACATAACCCACTACTTCCGCCATTGCCTGGCTCATATCAGTTCCTTCGTTAAATTCTAATTTGATCAGCGCCGCACCCTGAATAGATTTTGATTCAACATATTTAACACCCGTGATATATAAAAAATGGTATTCATAATAGGATGTAACAAAGCCCTCCATCTGTTCAGGCGATAAACCGCCGTAAGGTTGGGCAACGTATACAGTAGGTAATCCAAGTTTAGGAAAGATGTCGATCTTCGTATTACTGATTGACAACCACGAAAAAAATACAATGGTCAGTACCGCAACCAGTATCGTGATGGGATGTCTTAATGCTGATGTAATAAGTTTCATGCTGCTATTTCAGTTGATCGGTAAAAACACGTAAATCTCCTTTCGCTACCGCGACACCTAACAAAGACCGCCATAATTGCAATCGCATATTGGCATCATTTATTTCTGCTTTGAATAAATCGTATTGAGCCTGCGCCAATCTTGTATAATCTATCAGCCCGGTTTCATAACTGAGTTTTAGTCCCTGGTATACATCCTTCGCAGCCTTCAACAATACGGGCGACTTATCAGCGATCCTTGTATCCTGCCAGTATTGGGCAATGGCAGCTTCGGTTTGTTTGCCGATGTCTAATCTTGCCTGTAATAATTTTGCATCATCTGCTTTCAACAGAGATTGATATTGCTTCTTTTGGATATTCATTTTGCTGTATTGCAAAACAGGGAAGCTGAGTTGCAACCCGACCCCTGCATTAGTACGTGAAAAACCAAGCCCATCCCATTTGTGAACGGCGCCACCGGCATCCACTCCCGATCCACGTGCATATAAGTTGCCCCAGAAATCAAGTTGTGGAACCCATGATTTTTCGATTTCTTTTAAAGCTGCAGCGGTGTTGTTTTTTTGCGCCTGTAATGATTGATAATAGGGATGTTGGATAGATATCGATGTATCGGTTTGCGGGCTTACGGGTCGTATAAAAAACGTATCCGATAGTATGATTTTTTCAGGTGATGCTTCTGTACCCGTCAGCCATTTGAGCTCTGTCATCACCTGCTGGTAAGTGCGTTGTGCCTGTAGCAGATCAATCTCAGATTGTGCAATGGCAGATTGAAACTGCGTGGTATCGATACCGGCTTTTAATCCGGTTCTTGCAAGCACGAGTGATTGTTCCAGTCCTACCTTGTTTCTTTCAATGGATGCTTCAACACTTTTGATCACCTGTTTGTAATATAGTGCCTGCAGGTAATTATTCAATGCTGTATACTGGTATTGGAACAACTGTTCATTATAAGCTGCATTAGCCTGTTTAAATTGCGCCTCAGCTCTTTCGATGGCAGCAGGTCGCCGGCCAAAAGTAAAAGGGTTCCATTTAATGAGTGCCCCAATTGCAGAACCAGGCACAAAATTCAAATCATTGTTTAGTGAAGGGGGGCCACTGATCGGTAATAAAAAACCCGGATAACTCATCCCGGTAATATTATTGTAGGTAGCCATGTTTACCTGGTAGCCTGCAGTTAGATCTGGAATGGAGGTGTTCTTTGCGAGGGCGATATTTTGCTGCGCAGCATTTGCCTGTTGGCGGTAAGATTCCAATACCGGAAGATGTGTTTCAATTTTTTTCAGGGCATCCCTTACAGAAAGACTAAACTGCTGGGCCTGTGCCACCTGTATTGCAATAAAATAAAAAAAGAAAAAAAAAACCAGGTTTAATATCCCTTTTACTTCCTTTGGTACAGGCATTACAGTTATGATTTTGACTGCACTAAAGTTAGTAAATGCTGCCGAACTAACTCTTTTTTTCCACTAACGCCTTACCACATTTTGGACACTTACCATCTTTATCAAGTGATACTTCCGGATGCATAGGACAGGTATACATTTTCATGGTTTCTGCTTTCATTTGCTCCTTAGGTGACAGGTTGAGTTTCTTACCGCATTGAGGGCATTTACCGGGATCGTGACTCACCACATCCAAGTGAACAGGACATGTGTAATTTTTCATAACCGCCGCTTTCGCAAGTTCCTTACCTGAAAGTTGCAGCTTCATACCGCATTTCGGGCAGTCTCCTGCTTTGATTTCTTTTATATCCTCGTGCATGGGACAGGTGTAGAAAACAGTATGTTTTGAATTATCCGGAACCCCACCTTTTTTCTGGGAGAAAACACTTGTAACACACACAAATGCGGAGATGATCAGAATAGCTAAATTTTTCATGTTTTATGATTTGGTGTAAAGCTATCCATATCCATATTTCTTACTGCTGATCTTCATCAAACAGGAAAATGATCTTTGTCATATTCAAAAATTACGGCTGGTTTGTTATCAGTAAGTGAATGTAACGCCGGCGCCAATACCCATATCACTATCATAATGGGTAGAAAGAGAAATATATTTTGTAGCGATGTAACGGAATCCAGCCATATATTCTTTATCTGTGTTGATCATCCAGCCAAAACGCAGTCGCGGCGAAACAGGGACATCATCCCTGCTCACCTGGAAGCGAAACCTGCCGCCACCGTCAACACGCGCATCTGCAACAACCAACATGGGCAAAGTGTAAGCAATACCTGCGACGATTGTTTTACGATCGTTCTTATTGCTGGTTTGTCCGAACCAGTTTTTTTCTTCACTGCCGAAAATATTTTTAGGCCCCCCTTCCATTTTGAAATGAAAATCAAAACCGATATAGGGATATACCCATTGCATCCGCCCGATATATCTTCCCAGCATGGTTTCGCTTTCATAGCCGTGCATATCCATGTAACCAAGGTGCCACATGGTGCTCAATTTCCAACGTGTTTGTGCAAGCATGGCCATGCCGTCTGTTCCATTAGTTTCCAAACCGATTTTAGTCATGAAATGCGGCATCCTGTCATCGGCAAATAATCTGCGTTGGGCCAATTTGGGGTTAGGTATTTCAGGATTAGCGGGTGAATTTTCATAGCTGAATATTCTTCCCATCCCGCTCATCATATGATAGAGTATATGACAATGAAAAAACCAATCACCACCGGATTCCGTTGCTGCAAACTCTATGGTGTCCCTTTCCATCGGCATGATGTCAATGACATTTTTCAAAGGGGCGTATTCGCCTTGTCCGTTCAACACCCTGAAATCATGTCCGTGTAAATGCATCGGGTGCCGCATCATGCTGTTGTTAAAAAGCACGATCCTCAGGTTCTCGCCTTTCTTAATCAGGATCTTGTCGCTTTCAGAAACAGTTTTATTATCCAGTGTCCATACATACCGATTCATATTACCTGTGAGATCAAAATGCAGTTCCTTTAGCGGGCCGGCGGGCAATGTTGTTTTTGCCGGCGATCGCAGCATGGTGTAATTAAGTGTGAGGATATCCGAAGTATTGTTACCCATATCCATTCCTGCCATGTTTTGACCACCGTGATTCATTTGCATTTTATCGTAAGTCTTAGCGGTATCACCGGGATTCTCCGGGCCTGTTATTTCCGGATACATGACCGTATTCATATCCATTACCTGGCTATTCATTTTCATCCCTTCCATTTCGATCATGTTTCCTTTCATATCCATCATATCATTCATCATTTTCATACCGGCAAAATATTTCAGCTTAGACAATCGGTTTGCAGCCACTTTCTCCCCGCTGCCAAGCCATAGAGAGGCTGATTTTGTGCGGTCTTCGGGCGTTACCAGGAATTCATAGCTTTTATTATCAGGTATGGTGACCACTACATCATAGGTTTCAGAGACTGCAATGATCAGCCTGTCTACTTCTACAGGTTCCACATCATTACCATCACTGGCTACTACCGTGATCTTGCCGCCTGCGTACGTGAGCCAGAAATAATCTGATGCACCCGCATTTGCAATCCGCAATCTCACTTTATCTCCTGCTTTGAACTGCGGCTGTTCGTTTTGATTTTTGCCGTTGATTAAAAAATTATCGTAGTACACATCGCTTACATCCATTGCATTCATGCGTTTCCATTCATTCGCCAACTTCGTTTTTAAATTTCCAGACTTTATTGCTTCCAGGTAGCTCTGGGTAGATCCTTTCTTTATTGCAAACCAATCGGTGGCATTGTGCAGGCTCCTGTGTATTTCTTCCGGCTTCATATCCGCCCATTCACTTATTACAACCGGGAGGGTTGGTATATCCCATTCTTTTCTTTTGTTCATAATAAATGCACCATACATTCCGATCTGTTCCTGTAATTCTGTATGACTGTGATACCAGTGTGTACCATGTTGAATGATAGGAAATTTATACACATGCGTTGTATGCGGTTTGATCGGCATCTGTGTAAGATTGGGTACCCCATCGTATCGGTTGGGCAGAAAGAGTCCATGCCAGTGCAATGATGTTTCTTCATCCATTTCGTTGTGAACATAGATCTCTGCCGTATCGCCTTCCGTAAAAGTGAGCGTAGGCATAGGGATCTGGCCATTCACTGCAATGGCCCGTTTTGCTTTTTTTCCAAACGTTACTGTTGTGTCTCTAATGAATAGATCATAGTGTACCGTTCGTGGCGGTGTATTGTTCACTATTGTTTTAATAGCTTCCGGTATTGGCTTGTGCGTGTCCATGTTATGCATGTCATCCATCTTCATGCTTTCCATCCCGTTCATTTTTTTTACGCTGTCTTTCGCGGGCATTTGCATCTCATCCATTTTCATAGCCGGTTTTTCATCCGTGACCATTTTCTTTGGCTTGCTCGTGTCCTTCGGCATTTCCATTTCCTGTTTTTTTTTTAACAGGTGGCTTCGTAACAACCTTAGCTTTTTCCTTTACGAGTTTCATACCACATTTAGGGCAGTTGCCTGGTTTGGTTGAATGAATTTCTGGGTGCATCGGGCAGGTATAGGTTACCTGTTGTACCTGTTTTTCCTCCGGCTTTTTGGGCATAGTCATGCCGTTTATATCCTGTGTACAGAGAAAGGAAGACAAGATTAATCCGGTGGTTATTAAGATGAATTCTCTCATTTTACAATTTTTGATGCAGCGCAAACAAAATCAGGCTCGCGATTTCTCCTGAATTACCGATCACTTAAACGATGCCAGCAGTTTCCATCGCTATATCAGAGCTCTACCACCTGGGCATATACCTTTTTCTCATTTTCCCACACACAAAGAACATGCTCATTATTCACTGGTTTAATAATGGGCAGGGAACCTTTCCCCAGACTGATCTTCATGCCTTGCGGTTTCTGAATATAGACCTCGCCATTATCCGTCCAGGCATATACAGTTTTACCATTTACAGAGGCCAGCGTACAACCCCTACCCTTTGCGATTTCCTTTTCGTCCTTTCCTGGTTCACTGGCATAGATCACACCTTTTCTCTGCCATACGGTTTTGGGACAGCCATTTGCATCAAGCGTCAGTCCACCGCCATCCATCGGGCACCCGTTTAACTGCCAACTGCCGTTACCTAATTTTTGAGCTTCCCCAAAACTGTTTCCACCATCGACAGAGTGGATCAAATGGAGATCCCGGTTTCCTTTTAACCAGTTACGAAACATCACATACACATCTTTACCCTTAATGACTACAGAAGGCTTGCAACACTCACAAACAGTAGTATCGGGAGAAGCATATATCATTTTATTAGCTGACCATGTTTTACCGCCATCTGCAGAGTTAGAGCCAAATATTTTATTGTGGTGGTCGCGCAGGTCAAGCCAAACTGCAAATGTGTTTTGCCCTTCGCCGCTCAACGCCATCAGGCCTTCCTTTGCCACGGTATCTACATCATTAACCCTGGCAGTTTGCAGCCAGCGCCCATTTCCACCACTATTAAAAGAAAAAATATCGCCATCCCTATTACTTGCAATAACTGTTACACCATTAGAAGTGACGGCTATCTGCGGTCCGCGCATATGCGACGCGGCCAGGTGCGGTATGCCTCCAATCAAAGCAGGCGCGGAAAAAGATTTACCATTATCAGAAGAAACTGAATACATAATGCTATCCTTCGATCCGAATACAATATGAAGATTTCCTGAACCATCTTTTACGGCATTAGGCATTTGGCCCATACCAATAAGAAGTGCAGATTCTTTGCCCGACCGATTGCAGCCTGTCAGCATTCCAACAACCAGAAACAATGCAATAAGATTCTTCATACAGATATTTTTCTAAAAGTACGCCTTTACCGATTGCACTATAATAACGGCCTGCGGCAAACAACAACCCCTGGCTGCCTTTCCCCTGTTCAAAAAAATATTGATAAAATAATTGCGCAACCGAAAAGTTGCACATATATTTGCAACCGAATGGTTTCGCAAATAAACCATCAGTATATATGAGACGAGATATTTTCCAGGCAATAGCCGACCCAACAAGGCGGGCAATTATTATCCTGATTGCATCGCAGGCAATGACACCAAACGCTATTGCCGACAACTTCCACACGACCAGGCAATCAGTTTCTAAACACCTTCGCATACTCACCGAATGTGAACTGGTCAAACAGGAGCAGCAAGGAAGAGAAATCTATTATTCACTTGAAATTGACAAAATGAAAGAGATCGATAAATGGATTGATCAATTCAGAAAAATATGGGAAACCAGGTTCAACCAACTCGACAACCTATTAGCAACCATTAAAAAACAAAAAAAATGACAAACAATTTGCTATTTGATTTTACTGTAGACAAAGCAGCTAAAACGGTATTCATAACAAGAGAATTTGATGCCGACCTTTCGCTGGTATGGGATGCTTTCACCAAAAAGGAGCTACTGGACCAATGGGTGGCCCCTAAGCCCATGATGGCTAAAACAAAATACCAGGATTTCAAAGTTGGTGGCAAAAGATTTTATGCAATGGTGAGCCCTGAAGGCCTGGAGCGTTGGGCGATCCAGGAATACACTTCCATTACCCCGAAAACCAACTTTAAAATGTATAATGCTTTTGCAGACGCAAATGAAAACCCGGAATTGCCGGGATCTGAATGGGATCATACTTTCAGCGATCAAAACGGGATAACTAAAGTGAGCATTACCATTTACAATGAATCCCTTGAAAGACTTGAGAGAATACTTGATGGCTTTACGCAGGGAATGAAAATGTCGTTGATCAACCTGGACAATCTATTGGCAACTTTATCGGTAAAATAATTTTCGTTACAATTTTTTATTACACTAAACATTTTAAATCTATGGCACGCATCAATCCCCACATCAACTTCAACGGAAATGCCGAAGAAGCATTTACCTTTTACAAATCAGTATTTGGTGGAGAATTTTCAAAGATCGTTCGTTTCAAAGAGCTTGCAAGCCCTGAATTCCCAGTAGCAGAAAAAGAAGAAAATAAAATCATGCATATTGTTTTGCCTATTGGTAAAACCAGTATGCTGATGGCAAATGACGTTCCGGAAATTATGGGAAAAACAAACGAAAATGAGAACAGAAGTAAAATTGTAATCAATGCAGAAAGTAAGGAAGAAGCAGACAAATTATTTAATGGGCTTTCAGCAGGAGGACAAATAGAAGGGCCCATTGGTGATGGCCCCTGGGGTTCCTATTTTGGTTGTTTTAGAGACAAATACGGTATTGAATGGATTGTGGAATTTGACTCAAAATAAAATACAATGAGAAAATTCATCGTCATATCAATGATCACATTGGATTGCAATTAATTATTGAATATAATGATTGGAACACTCTCGAATTAAATAGAGTTGCCGAACGGTCAGGTTTAAAGCTGGAGCGCAAAGTCCGCCAAGGTTTCGCAAGGATACGCAAGGGTTTTCCTTGCGTTCTCTGCGGTTCTTTGGTGCTTTGCGTTCCAGCTTTTCTTCTGAACATATAAACTGCCAGAAATAGACATCGTAGTTTTCGTGAACAAAGAAATGTCAGTTATTTCTATCGCACAGCACGTTACTATTCACAGGTTCCTTTCTCCAAAGGATCATGTTCAAACTCAATGGTAAACTCAGTTCCATTATTTACTTCGCTCTGAACACTTATTTTGCCTCCCAGGGTTTCTACCTGGGTTTTCACCATAAAGAGTCCCATCCCCTTTCCTTCAATACCCGGGTGAAATTTCTTGTATAACCCAAAAACATCATGGCCCTTTTTTTCAAGATCGATACCCAGTCCATTATCAGAAAAACTAAGTATGATCCTGTTGTGTAACAACCGGCTTTGAACTTTAATGACAGCGGGAACCTGCGGTTGCCTGTATTTTACGCTGTTGGAAATAAGATTATAGAAAATGCTGTATAGATAACTTTTACAGGTTACCATCTCATCAATGGCTGAAAAATCACATTTGATAACGGCCTGTGAGCTGTCTACTATGTTCGCAATAACGGTCTTGATATCCTCGGCCAATTCTGAAAACTGCGTATTCACTTTTGGTTCACCGATCTCTTGTTTTACCTGCAGAATATGATTAAGGTCCCTCACAACCCCATCCAGTTTGCCGGCCGATTCACTTAGACCGCGGCTCACCTGTTGTCTGTCGGTATTATTCAACGATGGGCTATTCAGCAGATCGGTGGCACCCATAATATTGGCAAGCGGTGCACGCAGGTTATGAGAAACGATATAGGTAAACTGTTCAAGATTTTGATTCCTTCGTACAAGTTCCGCTGTTATTTTTTCTTTCTCTATTTCCGCGGTCATTTCCTCAGTAATATCATGCACGATTCCATATAAGCCTATTGGTTTTCCGTGTTGACCAAATTCGAACTTACTTTTGGATATCACATATTTTACCGTTCCGTCTCTTAACACTATCCTGTGTTTTAAAACCGAGTCGCTCAACGTTTTTTGTGACTTATTGCCATCGGATAGTACATAATGCAGATCATCCGGGTGAATAAATGATTGCCAGCTTGCCTCTGTTTGCTTGGTTTCATTTAGCGAAAGCCCGTAGATCCTGCAGGACTCTTCAGACCACAAAGCAGTTCCTGTTGCAAAGTTCAATGTCCAGCTGCCCACACCTGCTATTTCCTGTGCTTCTTTTAATCGCTTTTCGCTTTGTATCAATTTCTCTTCATCTTTTTTTCTTTGTGTAATGTCGCGGGAATGACATGCCACTCCTATTACCTCCTCTCCTTTGCGAATAGGACAATAAGAAATTTCTGACCATGACACAACGGGTGCATCAATATATTCGACTTCGGTGAAAGCTTCACCCGCAAGAGCCCGCGCATACGATATTTTAAAACGGTCTAATTGTCCGGGCGATAATACCACTGAAAAAATATCGTCGCCCTTTGCAAGTTCTTTGCCTGAAACAAACCGGATGACCTCGTAGAATGGTTGGTTAAAAGTGATCAACCTGACGTTTACATCAATGCTCCACATCAGGTCTGTTGTATTGTTGATCAGGGCATTGAAATTTTTTTCATCAAATTCGCGTTGGTGCTGTGCCCGCTTCTTTTCTGAGATATCCCTGAAATTAGATACCAAGGCGTTGATACCGGGTTCATCCAACATATTCCGAAGCGTGGCTTCGCACCAGATCCAGTTACCGTTTTTATGCAAAAGACGGATCTCATTGGAATACGACATGCCCGGGCTCTGGAGTATCCAGGTCCTGTTTTCCCTGTAATCCTCAATATCATCAGGGTGAATAAAATTAGCATAGCCTATATCCCTGATCTCCTTTAAAGAATAACCAAACACTTTTCTAACAGAGGGGCTGCTATACAATACTTGCCCTTCCCTTGATGAAAGTGTGATCATATCAGTACTGTTCTCGATCAAGGCACGAAAACGTTTTTCGTTGGCTAGTATCAGTTCCTTTGCAATTTTCTGTTCGGTTTTATCAACGGAAAGAATTGAAATACCTTCCGGGATTGGATATATCTGGAGTTCAAAAAAAGCGGTTCTTCCATCAGGGAAAACGAAATCGGTTTCAAGGTGTTCGCTCACGCGTTGTGTCATGCAGCGTTCCATCGTTTCGAACAGTTTCGTTTGTTCAATGCCCGGATATTTTTCCATTAAGGTATACCCGAGCAGCTCTTCCCTTGAATACGGGCTATATTTTACCGATGCGTCGTTAACATAGATATACCTCCAGTTGAAATCATGCATTTGCACACCTTCGAGCATGTTGTCGAGCATGTGCCGGAATATCGTATCATCAACAACTTCCATTTCTTTTGCCATCATATGTAGTAATATCCTATAAAACTACTACTACTTTCGTGGGCTGCAAATGGCGTATAAAGTGAAATGCGCATAGATTATAGTGCAAAGTTTTGTAGTTGATTAGCACTATTTCACAGAATATTGCAACCGTTTGCAATATTATTTTTTAATGGTTCTTTCTTGGGGGATAGCGCTGAAGGTTTGCACCACTGACATATCTTATCGAAATAGTAATAAACACCAATAAACAGCTCTGCAATGCAGTATTTAGAGATTAACCAGCACTGCACTTTTTTTCTGAAACCATAAACATTCAGCTGGCATGAGCAAGTTTGCGTTCATCACCAGCACCCTTCCTTTTATATCGTGATGAAAAATACTGGTTTGAGGCATTGTAACAGAACCGCCTAAAGGAACCAGTATACCTGAGGTGCCAACTTCTTTATTTCCATCATCTTCCCATAAAGTTGCTGTAAGACCGGGCAGCAATGCTGCAGCGATGAGATCCTTACCAGTAGAAGCTTTCAACGATTCTATTTTATTTAACAGCGCTGGATCAACACTGTTTATATTTTTTTGCTGTGCGGGAGATAAACGGTTGAAACAGGCATTGTACACTTCCGCATTTTTTTCTTCCATAAAACGCCTGGCCGTTGCAGCCAATAATCCGTGTACATTCTGCAGGCTCTCTGCCAGAACCTCATCCTGCTTTTCAGTACCATGTTTGCCAATCTCTTCGAGAGCAAGTATTTTAATATAAAGTGGCACCAACTGGTATTCTTTAAGAAGGATATCGGCCAGTCTTTCATTTACAGTCATTTTCCGCTGTGGATAGGCTTCTGCGAGTGCGTGAAGTTTTTCAGAAGGTTCTGTGTAGGTAAACAACGCTATGATCTTTTCCTTGATATCCGAATCAAAGAAATTCTCCAGCAATTCGTGCGCAAGCATCCTGCCTTCTGCTGATGGCATTTTGATCAGGCTCTCTTCTATTTCCGATACCGCCGCAGGATCATACACAAATGATAAACCGTAAAAAAACAATTCGGTCAATCTTTCCTTTTCTCTTAAGATGCCGTTGGCCAATGAGTCAAGCGTTTCGTCTTCAGCAAGATCAGCATGACATGCTTCGTACCATACGATAAAACCGATCAGGTTATGAAGCCATACTTTGCAGTCATTTCTTTCTTTGCCTTCCAATTGCCCGCCGTATTCTGTTATTTTTTTGGCAGCCAACAGGCCAATCAGCGGATGTTTTGAAAAAAGCTGTTCTTTCAGAAAAGCCATATCACCTGCCGCATCCGCCATCAGTTCAACAATACGCAGTTGCTCTGTGATATCTGTGCTTACCGAAAACTTTGCTTTTAACAATTGTCCCATCATGTGGTCGGCCTTTAGCCAGGCCGTAAAATAATTGCCAGGCAACCCGCTGTATAGCATAAAATCTGCGCAGCGTCTTTCACTTATGCCTTCTTCTGATGTTGCATTATTTACAGTCTCCTGTAACTTTTTGTATTCCTGCCATTCAGTAATTGAAATACACCTGTATACACCGGTGAGGTTTGTATTCTCATTGGTTCCGGCAAGAATTGCATCAACAGGCACCGTAGCTTTCCCGGCATGTTCTTTTTTAAATTTGTTTTGTACAAACAATCTAAGCATCGTGCAATAGCTTTTATAGGATGCCCGTGTTACGTACAACCATACGATCAATACCGCAATGAATAAAAGATTGAGATAGATAGCCGATTTAAATCCGAGAAGGTTAAATGTAAGTATCAGCAAACCGGCAATGATCACACCAAGCGCTTTTGGTACGCCCTCCAGCATCGTTCGGAAAGAAAAACGTTGTTCTGCAGGAACGGGTTGATAAAAGATCTGGAACGCGGGTTCATTAAATGAAAAACGTAATACCCTTTCCATTAGCTTGGATAGCGCCAGTATAGAAAATACGAGTCCGCCAAAACCCGGCAATATGAAAAAGAAAACAGTGAGCAGCGTGGTAAAGGTTAATGTGAGCGGAAGAATATTGATGCCGAATTTTAATCCATAATTAGTAAGTAATCTTCCCGACAGGAAGAGACGTGTAATCAGTTCCACTACTGCAACGCCTCCCAGGAAAAGCCCAAAAAATCCGGCAACGGCTTCTTTTGTTGTGTATTCGACCCGTAATTCGTTCAGGAACATATAGTCCACATAATAAAACCCGAGCATGGGTAATAATGAAACCACGAATAATAAACTGCGATATTGTTTCCAGTCTTTTCCGTTTTGTTTTGTTGCTGCCGGAGTGGCCACAGCCGCAGGTTTTGGGTGTTGTCCCACCACGCTATGGTATTTTTTTCGTACGTATAACACTAGCAGGAGGTGAATTACGATACCTGAAAGTGCGATCATTAAGAGTGTGGATACACCAAAGGATTTGATCAGGAAGGGAATAGAAAAATACCCTAACATCTGCGATACCACATCGCCTGCACTGATCAGTCCATACAATCGTTTCCCTTGTTGCAGGTTAAATATACGCGCAACAAACCCTCCAAACATAACCGCATTCAGAAAAGTAAAAAAACGCAACCATACAAACATGGAGAAATACCACCACTTGTTACCAGTTTGCTCTGCCATGATAAAAAGAAAAGCAATACTGAGCAGCAGAAAGAGATAGCCGAAGAGCAGAAGATTACCAAATGACAGGATGCGTTGTATTTTGGCAAACCCATACCACAAAAGATAGCCTACAATACCCGAAGTGATATAGGCATAGGGTAACATATCTGCTTTGAAAGAAGAAATAAAAACCGAAACGGTTGCTGTTGAATAGAAAACAAATGATACACCTGTTATGAACGAAAAACACAAAAGAAGCCTGACAGTTTCAGCTTCTCCTTTATGAATATTAAAGATTTTTTTGAACGCCTGTTGTATGGAACTGTTATGCTTACTCACGCCTGTTGGGGTATTGGGTGAAAAAGATCAAACAATTTCGGATCAGGGAAAGGGTAATGCCTGCCATGAACGCCCGTAAGCGATTCGAGTAATTTTTTTTGTACCACGGTATGGATCTCTGCTGTTAGATCGACCGTTGATTTGCCGGCCTCCCATTCGTTTTTCATCAACAGTATATGCCTTACGAGGGCCTCTGTCATATACGGGAATACACTGGTTACCCTTTCTTCGATAAACAATATATCATTTAAGTATTCTCCGTTCTCGTCAACGATACATATGGGTGGCGATTGTCCCACGATCCATCCATAATCAACTGTTTCGGTTACTTTGTGCACACTAACGCATGTATGTGACATTTTTAGTGCAATGGTATCCTCAAGGGGTTTTGCCCCGATGCCAATTTCATTTTTCAGATCAGACGGATGAATATTATACATACCGAGAGGCGGATAGGTAAACACAGACTCCGGGATGATCTGTCCAAAGCATGACATCACGATCACATCAGGTTTCCATTCATCGAGCAGCTTTGCGAAAAAGGCTGATTTAATATTTCCCGTAAATACTTCCATCGATTCGTCAATAGCGCGCTGTATGATCCCTTCCGCCATTTTAACACGCATCTCGGGTGGAAAATGTCGCCAGATCCTTTTTTTAAGTGAAATGCGGGCATGATCCGTTCTTACATCATCGGTGGCCAATCCCACTAACTGTATCTTTTCGATTCCGTACCTGTGTTTTAATTTTTTTAATCCTTCAAGCGTCAGCATTCCGGCACCAGCCGAACCAAACAATACCACGCGCAAAGCCGCATCCGTTTCCAAACGGGGCACAGCCGGTTTATAATAACTCCCCCAGTCAGGTAGTTCAAATGATTCCGACGAAATGATATTATTCATAATTTAAAAATCATAGTTAATCCGCAAAATAAAATTCCTTCCTCTTTGTAAAATGCCTGTCGGGTTCTCTATGCCATCAGCCGCCTTAACACCCGGATTAAAATAAGTTTTATCAAAAAGGTTATTACAGATCACCTGGAGCGTTGTTCCTTTGAGAAGGTTTTTTACACTTGCAGTAGCGTGTGCGATCATGTACGCAGGGAACTGCATGGTATTTGCCGGAACAGAAGTACCTGATCCTGTTGGCTGGCTGCTGATATAATTTGAGCGCAGGTTGATGCCCAGGTATTTAACCGGTTCATAATACACACCGGCATTAATGGTATGGCTGGCAATATCTCCTACAACAAGGTTTACTTCCCCATTCTCATTTTGTGTTTGGCGGCCGCGGGTATACGCGTAATTAATATAAGCGCTGGTCGTTTTTTTGCGGTAGGTAATGTTTGACTGGATGCCGGTAATGGCAAAACGTCCAATATTATCATTGGTACTAAGTCCGCCGGGCAACTGGCGCACACCAACTACATCTTTGACTAAAGAACGATAGATCACAATATCCGCTGTGAGGTATTTAGTGAACATATTACTTGCAGATATTTCAAAGTTCCTGATGCTTTCTGTACCGAGGGTTGGGTTCGGAACGCGGTTACCGGCAGTGGCGAATTTGGTCCAGTTTGAAACGTTCATAATTCCTCTTGCATAAATGGCTTTGAATACCCAGTTGTTTTTTACGTAGTCAATTACAACACGCGGGTTGATCTCCGTTCCATAACCACCCTTTGTTCTGATCACATTATTGTCCACCCTTGCACCCAAAGTAGCGCGTAATGCAGAACTAAAGCTATATGTGCCCTGTGTATACACGCCGATATCATTTACATTGAACTGATTACCACCTTCAGCAGGTGCGGTAAAAACCCCCAGTTCCTGTGCATTTGCAGAATTTACACTAACCAGGTAATTTCCCTGTAATTGGCTGTTACGTAATTCAATACCGGAAATGATATCCAGTTTCCGGCTCGGTGTATACAATACCTTTAATTCCGTGCGGAACTGCTTTGAATCCTCGTAGTAATACGCTGAATTCCATGAGGGCGTTTTTGCTGCTACAAGGTCCCTGATAGTAAGATTTTTCCGTGCATAATTGCTTACCGTTACCAATCTTGAATCATCAACCCCGTGGATGCGGTAATTGGAGAAACTTGAGATCGTTACTTTATCTGATATCTGCTTGTCGTATTTCACGTAAAAGAAAGTTTCTGTGGGCTTCCATGCCACGCCGTTATCGCCGCCTGCTACAAACAGATCAGTAAACTGCGTTGTACCTCCTTCGCTTTTGGCCCAAGTCTGCGCACCGATCGTGAGATCACCAACCGATATTTTTGCATTGATGAGATACGCCTGGTCTGTTTTTGAATAACGCAACGGTTGGCCGTTAACGATCTGGCTATACGCTCCCTTATCCAGGTTGCGCGCCTGCTGTATGCCCGCGGCGCTGGGCACGATGCTATCTGCATTTCCGGCAGGGCCATATACTGTATATAGTGCGCTGGTCAGGGGCAGACTATTATCGGTGATATATTTTTGAGCACCGGTTTTAATACTCATGATCGTTCTGTAATCGATGGCATCGTATGCATCAGGATTGTAATCATAAAAACGCTGGGAAGAAAGATCCTGGCTCCCTGATTCAAATACACGGGCCGTAAGTGTTGCAGCAACAACATTCTTCCTGTAACCTATCGTAACATCTGCAAAGCGATGGTTGTACGTTCCATACCCAACCATTGCTTTCACACCAACTGGTTTTTCCCTTGTGGTAAAATCAGAAGCATTCTTAGTAATAATATTGATCACGCCTGCAAAAGCATTGGAACCATACATAGTAGAAGCAGGCCCGTATACCACCTCCACCTGTTTAATATTGGATAAAGAGTATTGACGTGAGATATCTGCCCAGTTGGTCCACAGATCATTCTCTTCCACGCCATCGATCAGTAACAGTGTTTTTTCCGTATTTGTGGTTCGAAGTCCGCGCTGGTACATATTGGCCAGTTGCGGACCATAATAGCGTGAGATCTGAAAGCCAGGCAGATCCGCCAAAAATTCAACCAGGTCCGTATAACCGCGCTGAATAATTTCATCCTGCGTAATCACAGAAATAGTGGCCGGCGCCTTACGAATGTCTTCCGCTTTTTTTGATACAGATGTAACCAGTTGTACAGATGAACCGATCTTGAGTGTTTTTACGAGGCTGGCAAATTCTTCGGCATCACCAAAGCTTGGCTCGAATGACGCATTTATTTTTAAAAGGTCCTCTACCGCTTTTTGCGCTTTATCAGGAAAATCATTGGCTATATAACTCAACGCCAGCAAGCGATATGCCTGTACTTTCTGAGGGTCCGTAAATCCGCTTGCGATACAGGGTAACAGCGTCGTTTCCACTTCTTCAAAAGCACCGGTCTGGTATAATTTGTCCGCCAGTCTCAATGCCGGCTCTCCGCAGGTCTGCTGGGCAGATGCAGTTGAAAATGCACATGCCAACAAAGCAAACAATATCAATTTTTTGAACTTCATACGACTTGTTTTAGGGGTTGTTGCATACATCTTTCTGTGCGATATCATCTCCAATATATGTTCGCCATTCTCCCGCAGTGAACCCTCGTTTTATAGTCTCGCAATTTTGTTTCTTTAATTGTTCCTGGTTAAACGACCATGTTCTCACGCTCTTATCCGCGCCTGCAGCGATCAGGGTATTGCCATTGGATGAGAACCGGATATCCCACACCCATGAATCGTTGCCCGTTAGCAACAAAGGTTCTACCAGTAAATTATTGGTTCGCCACAATTTGATCTCGCCGTTACCGGCTCCTGTTGCAAGTAAACTGTTATCATCTTTAAAACTGATCGCATACACCGGCGACAGATGTGCTTTGAACTTCTGCGGGTTTGCGTACTGTTTTGCAGACTCAAACAGGAAAATATTTCCATCAGCAGTACCACAGGCGAGATAACGGCCATCTTTACTGAATTCTACAGATTTCAATAATTCTTTCACGATCAGTATTTCACTCCTGCTGATCTGTGTTGTATTCAGTTTATCAAGCAGTAATAATTTCCCCGTTTCTTCAGCGGCAACCAGTTTATCCTGGTTGGGTGAAAGCCGTATGTTCATGATCCGGCCACTGGCTTTTTCAATGATCACGGAATTTTGTGCGGCAGCTGAGATATTGGATTTTCTCACTGTGCTGTCGTCAGATGATGTGTACAGGCTGTTATCGCTATCAGCAAATACAATATCCGTTACCGGCCCGTTATGAACTTTTATCGCAACAGGCGTTACAGGGAAATTGTCCGTCGCAAAAATGTACACATGACCAGATCTTGTACCTACCGCAATTTTTTTATTGTCTTTGCTGAAAGAGATCGCCCTCACATTATTCCCGCCAGGTTGCAATGGTTTTAATTTGTATTCTTTGGATTTCCCACCTGCTACCCCACTTGCCCATAAACGTATGCTTCCCGATTCGTCACCTGCGGCCAGCAAATTATTGGCGCTTACGGCGAGGGCTCTTACACCGCTGCCAAAATCAACATGCACTTTTTGGTTTTCCGTAACTGTTGAAAGTGCGGTAAATATTTCGGGAACATATTCATTCCCGTCATTTTCTTTATTGAATGCATAAGCCTGGGCAGCAAGTAAACGTGCAAGATCGAGATTGTGACTATTGTATTCACGCACGGCCTGGTTAGCCAATGAACGGCTCAAAGCCAGTAAACGTAATCTTCTTGTATTTTTTTCTGATGTTTCGGATTTGAGGCGTTCGCGGTCCGCAATAGATCTTTCATTTTTTGCGATAGTGGTTTGTTCTTCCGCTTCCTTCTTGCGTTGTTCCGCTTCATTTTTTGCGCTTACGGCTACAACCGTTGCTTTCTCAGCTACTCCGCGTTGAAATAAAGCGTTTTGCTTTTCCTGGTTGGCTTTGTTTTTTTCCTGTTTTGCAATACTTGTTTGTTCTTCCGCTAATATGGTTTGTTTTTCTGCTACTGTCTTCTGATCCTCTGCACGTTGCTTTTCCTGCGTTGCAATATTTTTCTGGCGCTCTGCTTCTTTACTTTGCGCCACCGCGGCAAGACGGCTCTTAATAGCTTCTTTTTCACTTTCCTCCGCTTTGAATTTCAGGTTCAATGCTACAATCAGGAATATAAGGCATACCATCGCCGCCGAACCCAGTACCACCGCAATAATCCTTGCTCTCTTAATACGTTTGCGTTGCTGAAGTTCTTTCTGTTCAATTTCAAAATCGAGTTGGCCTTTACTGTATTGTAAAAATGAAATGGCGCTTTCAAAGTTTGGATTGTATCGTTTGGCCCAGGTAGCATTGGGTGCATTTTGTGCCTGCCATTTTTGAGCGATGTCTAATTCGGGATTGCGTAACAATCCGCCACTTCCCAATTGATACATGGTTGTGGCTTCACATAAACGCAGGTATGCTTCGGCAGATTGCGTTTCTTCCTCTACCCACTCGATCAATCGTTCCCATACACGCATCAGGCTCTCATGTGAGATATCAATGATGGTGTCTTTGGTAAGGGGAATATTTGCAGGCGGCATCAGGAATGAGCGTCCGGGTTTCCTGAAAATCTCTACTACCTGCACCAGTTCCTCCACCGGGGCATTGGCAAGTTCCGCTACTTCTGAAAGCCTGGTCGGCCTCCTGATACCACGAGAATCACTTCCGCGATCAGTGAGCGCCTTGAACAAAGCTTTACAGATCATTTTTTGCCTCGGCGTTACCAGTTCTGCATAGGCTTCTTCCGCATGTTGTGATAAAGCATGCTTCATCGTTCCTATCTCTTCATAGTCGTCGATATCAATCGGTGTTTCCGGGTGATTTTTCTGTTTCCAGATATCCCAGGTACGCATTAATGCATGCTGAAGGATCGGTAACTGATCGGGGTTATCTCCTACATCATTCAATAACTGGTTTACAAGCCGGGGTGCTATCGCCGCACCGGCAACAGATATGGGAGCAACGATTGCTTCTTTTCTTTCCTCCCTTGTCATACGCGGAACAAGGTAATCGCCGCTATTGATTGCCTCAGGTAGGCCCCTGAACTCAGTACAATCACCAAGAAAATCTGAACGCATGGTAAATACCACATACACGGGAACGTCACGCTGTTCTGTTGCTTTCAATAACAGGTTGATGAACGCAACCGCATCACGCTTACCTTCTTTTTCGCTTTTTTCATATTTGCTGAAACGGAACAGTTCCTCAAACTGATCTACCAGCACCAACAGGTTTTGTTTAGGATCAATGCCTGATTGTTTGTAAGCTGCTGCCAACCCTGTACTGCTTCTCCTGAGAATACTTTCATTGATGGAAATATAGGTGGCGATCTCATCTTCAGACTGAAGATTTGTATATAGAACATTGGGCTGAGATAATCCTTCGGCCATATTATGGATCGGGTCATTACCCGGACGGAACGAACAGATCCGCCAAAGTGAACCGGCGCCCGACATAAAACCGCTATGAAGCGAGGGTATCAGGCCGGATTTGATCAAAGAAGATTTACCGCTGCCGGAAGAACCGATCACTGCAAGAAAACGCGTGGTACGCAGCTTAGTCAACAGCTCATCTACCTGCTTCTCTCTTCCAAAGAACAGGATGTCTTCATCCTCTTCAAAAGCGCGTAAGCCAGGAAACGGATTAATGATCGACGATTCGTTAAACATGAGTTGTGCTTATAGATTTGATAAAAGCATTGTCAATTTATCAGTAGGAAGCTCTCCCATTCCATTGATCACTTCTGCTTCATTGGAACGGAATCTTTCCTTTGCCATACTTGTTGCGCCAGCCAGGTAAATAGCTTTTACTTTTAATGGTTTCTCACGGCCATATCCACTGATCTTTAAAAAATCCCTGGTCTTGGATCGCAGCCATATTTCATTGGCATTTCCAAAAAAAATAATAGCTGCATCACACATTTTCAGGTTCTCAATATGGTCCTCCCTTATCTGCGATTCTTCCCCTTCAAAAATCGGAAGCATTACTTCGCAGCCGTTATCAAATAAAAAATCTTCAAGTGGTTTTATTTCATCAAGGTCCAGCATATCACAGATCAGGTATATGATACGCGAACCACTACCCCCATTATTTTGTGGAGTGGAGGAGGCTGCCGGGGATGCGTTTGCAGCAATGGCCGCTGCTGCTTCTGCCGCTTCCCTTTCTTTTTTCTCTTCCAGTTTGGCTTTTGCTTTTTCGATCGAATTGATCTTATCGGTCATGATGCCTTTGAAATCTTCAAGCGAACTGAAAATAAGATCTGCACCGGTAATACCTTCTTTGCCTTCGTTGAGTTTGTTAACAAAAGATTGCTGTCTTTCTTCTTTTGGCTTATATCCTTCAGGGATCCAGATCAACCGCTGAAGATCGCCCGCTGCACTCGCAGACGCAGCAACTTCATTTTGTATTTCAACAATTGATTTCTGCGTCCCCTCGGGTACAATCCCATAATTTTCGCCAACTAAATGCACGGACAATTCCGTTTCTTTCAGGAAGGAGGACACATTCTCGACCAATACAGGTTCAATAAGAGGTAACTGTTTATCAGGATATATCGTATAACCGCTATCCTGTAATTCCCTGCGCAGGCTATCGCGGAATTCTTTGGTTTCGTAACTCGATTCTGCTAGATATATTTTTACGGATTCTTTTTTCCCGGCACTACTGCGCGTTTTATTTGGCGATGCATGATTAGCTGTTGAACCATCAATGAATTCAAGGCTATCAAGAAAACTGGAAATATCATTGGCAAGATCATCCAGTTTTTCCCAGTACATTTTTTCGGGTTGTTGCCCGAAGCCCTGCGATAATTCTTTCAGCCTGCCCGTTGTAGAATCCGTTGTATAAAATTCATAACCCAAAATGTTACGGATCTTTTCCGGGTGCTGTTCCACCTTTACAGGCGTTTTGATCACTTTAAAAATTCTTGCCTGGTTGTTAATACTGAATCCGATATTTTTATTACATGCCTCATAAAACTCTGTAGCCTCCCTTACGCACCATTCCGATTTAACATAGCGTGGTGTAAGGATGGAGATCATAACGGCTACCTGTTCAAACTGGTCAACGATCTGCTGGTCAAAAATGTGGTTACCCTGTAAAGCCGGATCGCGCCAGATTACGGGCCGCCTGCCCATCAACTGTGCCAGACGTATATCCAATGCCCTGTGAAATTCAGTGATCCACCCTTTCTGGGTCTCGATCATTGATTCATCATCGATATGAGCATAACTGATAAATATGTCTTTAGGAAACTGCATGTTTATGATTTGATCATCGATCTTTTTAGTACATCCAACAATGGCAATAACAGGAACAGGTTAAGATCTTTGTCTTTCTCACCCTGCGTGAGTTTATCATACGGTATCAACTGGTCATGGATCTTCAGCACTTCTTTTAAAATATATTTTTCTTTTTTATCTTTTGAGAATGGACCGTATTTATAATTGAACACCATCTTCTCCCCGCTCCACCTGCTGTGTTCAACCGTTGCCAGTTTCGGATAAAATTTTACAATGTTTTCACGGTTCACCGGGGTACAGCCGATCTCGTTCATAATGAACATTTTTACCTGCATATGCCTTGCCGCATAACGGTTAGAGTCTTTCTTGCGGTTATTCAGGAGGTTCCAGTTCTTCTTAATAGAATTCTGGCGATACAGCTGGTCCGCAGGTATACCCGTTTTTGAAGAAAGAAATGCAAAGAACTGCTGCTCAAATTCTTTTTCTGTAAACGATGTATGGTTTTCAGGGAAAGAAATAATAAAACCGCCCAGTTCATCGATAATGTCCTGCGAAAGCTCTTTCTGAAACTGCGTATTGATGACCCTGGCAAATTCATAACAAACTGTATAATAAAAATTGATCACGCGCGAGATCGTATCAATCACTTCTGATTCTTCGATCACACTTTTGCCTGAAAAAGTATCTGACTTTCTTTTGATGTAATGCTGGTTAAGCGTGTTGTTAAACAAATGCTCCACTTCATCTTTATGAAGTGTGCTATCGTTTAAAAAATCATAGATGCCACTGTCTTCAGGCAAAGAAACGATAAGCGGGATCTGTGATATGCTCAGGGTCTGAATGTATAAGAACTGTCTGAAAGATGCAGCCGTATTCATGATTACCGAATCATTCTCTCCAAAAAAATAGGCCGCTTTTATAAGGCTGAGTTTTTCGATATGTGCTTTTGACCATGCGAAATTCGCAAAGAAGTTTGCATTGAGCAATTTCACCGGCACAAGGTTCACAAACTCCGCGTGAAAAGGATACTGGTAAATAAAATGATGCAGGAAGGTATCAACGTCTTTATCAACCAGGTAGATCGTCAGGGGTTTATGATCATCATAATGACTCAGTATCATATTTTCCAATATGAATGATTCTGCAGTTTTATCACAGCCGATGATCGCTATCGAATTTTCCGTTTTATCGCTGCCGTTATTAAAATATGCATGTGGCGGAAATTCATCATATACTTTCTGTGCCGCCAGTTGGTGAAGATTAATGGTATGCAGGTCGTAGTGCTCGTCGCTATTATTGATATCAAAATAATCTTTGATAACGCTTTTATTATTCAGGTCGTTCACATGCATGAACAACTTCAGCACATCATGTTCAGGATCGGGTGTTTCGGGAAATAAAGCATAACTGTAGGAGCTGATATGTCCTGCAATTTCAATATTCACCTCGTCTTTATCGTGCGCCAGTATGCAAACCCTTGCTTTGGACAGGCCGATCATATCGAGCGTTTTGTTCTCGAATGGACTGGCTTGTATCACAACACCGCCATCGTTCTCTATTTCTTCGATAAAAGGATTTTCGGCATTGTGTTCAATGATCACTACGCGATACCCCTTGTTGAGTAATTCTTTGCTGATGCGATACCCCAATGCATCCAACGAAAAGATAATGATATGGCCATTATAAGAAATGCGGATCTTATAGGTAAGAATAAGCCTGCGCATATATTTATACGAAAGTGTAAAGAGACTTATTCCGACGAGTATTGCCGCGATGTATTTTGCCGCCAGGATAAACCCGTTGCCCGCCACCTGCGTGGGGTCGGCATCGTTCATGATAAAGAAGTTGAAGATCGCAAAGAGAACACCCCAGAAATTGAAATCCTTACCCAGGGTCTGGGAAAACCCGATCATAGAAAACACGAAGACCAATGCAATCAGGAATGGATAAATGAATGGCCTTATTTTCCGTAGATTCATAAGTTAGTTCTGGTGCTTAAAAATAGTTTAAAAAACGCAATATCACGTAGTTAAACTTCTACCATGTTCCGGTGAGCTGATACGGGATGTACCATTATTTTAACATACAGTAAGCCCCGGCTTTATACGATCTTACCGTCTTTGCCGAATTCTTTACGGATGCCGGTAATAATATCCCTTTGAAGAATGATATTGGTTTCACGCTTCAGCGCCAGCATAGAGCAATACCTGGTTACATTAATGATGGCACCGCCTGCCAGTTCATATTTTTCGGCAATATCCCTGAGGTCCACTTTCTCTTCGAGCACGGTTTTGTCTGAGAAAGCCCTTTGCCATAATTTGAACCGCTGGTCCACGTTGGGCATTGCGAAATAGATCATCGACTGAAAGCGGCGCGTAAAGGCATCATCCAGGTTTGCTTTCAGGTTGGTGGCCAGGATCACAATACCCGGGAAATCTTCCACTCTTTGTAAAAGGTAGGATACTTCCTGGTTGGCATGCCGGTCGTTAGAGCTGCTGGTTTGCGTCCGTTTACCGAATAAGGCATCGGCCTCATCAAAAAACAGGATCCAGTTTTTATTTTGCGCCTGGTCAAAAATATTGGCGAGGTTTTTTTCGGTTTCACCGATATATTTTGATACGACCATCGACAAATCGATGCGGTACACATCCAGGCCCGCAGATTTTCCAAGCAGCGATGCAGTTAATGTTTTACCGGTACCTGGGGGGCCAAAAAATAAAGTCCGGTAACCGGGTTTTATCTTTTTATTCATACCCCATTCATTCAACAGCTTGTCGCCATATTTGATCCAGTCATAGATCTCCATAACCTCGTCGAGTGTGGCATCATCAAGAACCAGGTCGGCCCAATCCAGTTTTGTTTCGATCCTCTTTGCAGGAAAATTTACGTTGTAGTCAGGTTTGTGCGAGGTCCCGTTCGTAAAATAATTAAGGTATTCAACCCCTATATTCAATACCCCGCTCAGGAAAGGTTCGTCTGAATGGGTACTGGATAATTTGAGAATTTTAAACTTGCCGAAATAATGATCATCCCCAAAAAATTCCAGTAAAGAAAATCGCCGTTCAAAATCGTTGGCCGCCAAAATAAAAGCTACCGTTTCACCGGTGGGAATGAAACCCGAATGGTTCTGTCCCTTGATCCCGCCGAACTCTGTAAACCCTCTGTCATAGTTGGCATTTTTAATATAAAAAACATCCAGCAAATGCGGTTGAACATGTGGTGCCAGTGATAGCAATAAAATGATCCGCTCGTTGAAGTCCATTTTATAGTGGTTCACAATCTGGCCGTATACAGAAGTATTGTCAGTCATATCTGGCGGCGTGATCTCGTATATATCGGTATACGCGCATTCCTGTCCCCAATACAATTTAAAACGGCTGTCGATCACCTTTCCCAGCCATTGCATTTCTGCATACAGTGTTTTGGCGTTATCGGTACTTACTTTCAGATCCATTCTACGGTCAGTATTTTATTCATCCACGGTAGTTTTATAAAACCGAACGCCCATGGCATAGTTTGTAAAAGCATATCATATCCCCGCTGTTCTACGCGCAGGTTCCAACCTTCTTCAATTTCCTGCAATGCGCCTTCGCGCTGCAAAAAGGAAGCGCGGATGCCCTCAACAGAACTGTTCATTACTTTATCCCAACGTTGTTTTAATACGTTGAATAACTCATCAGACAGGTCCTTTTCCTGTTGTGTGAGTTCAATTTCAACAGGAACCGGCTCTTCAAGCTGCATGCTGCATAAAACTTTATTAAGCACCAGTTCGTGCTCCTCAAATTTCTCCCTTCCTGTTACAAGGTACTGCATTAATAAAACCGCACGTACGCGTTTTTCTTCATCAATAAAATCACCTCTTTCCAACAAACCGAGCGTGCCGAAATAAAAACCGAAAAAAGGATGTAATATAACAAGCCCCGAATTGGCAATATATATTTTTGCATTCTTTTCTTTGATATTCTCCAGCGCTTTTCGTTTCCTTTCCTGTTCTACCCGCTGCCTTTCCATTTCAAGTTCCCGTGCTATCTGCTCCTGTATTTTTTTACGGGTATCGGCTTTTTCTTTTTCGGCCGCAGACTCCGCCTCGGTCGTAGCTATGGATTGTTGGGTTATCGCATCGGTTTCAATTGTAAAACGGTCATCCTCCTGTTTCAGCAATATGCGCAAAGTTTTCCTGATGCCAGTGATGTCTTTGGTGATGGGCGGTAAGACAGTACTGTCTACTTTCTCCAGGTAAGTCAACACCTGCTGCCAGACTTCGCTGGCGGGCGAACGGTATTGTTCTATGTAGCGGAAGAAAGCCAGGAAATAATCGTTCCGGTTTTGAAACGCCTGTTTGCCTGCTGCAAGCTGAAGGTTAAATCTTTTAAAAAGACTGATCATTTTTTCCCGGACAAGGCTGTCTGTAAATGCCTTTTCGAAAATGGCCATCATACCATCTGTTACCGATAAGTAATCACTGAAGGGACTATAGCCCGTCTTCTCCATCACGGCGTCATAAAACAGCTGGTCTTTTCTTTCACTGATCACTGTTATAGCCTGGTTGTCCAGTAATAATGAATCTGCCAATCGTTTATCCAGTTCTTCCCGCAATAATCGCGCGGCCAGTTCTGCGATATGGTTGGTTCCCTGCGCCTGGTCGTCCTGATGCTGACCAGCTGTGTATGGAATTGCGGTAGCCTCGTCGGTTTGCCGTGATGCCCTTTGAATGATCAAACGCATAGATTCAGTAACCAGCGAAACTATCAGCCGTTCTTCATTGCCTTTCAGGGCATTTACGGCTGTGTACATGGTTTCCATTGCTGATTGCTGGTACTCATCATTTCGTACCACCTGTTGCAAAAGTTGCCGGTCTCTATGAAAAATAAACAGCAGTAGCTGGTTAAGGATAACGGTATAACTAACCGTTGCAGGCAGCAACATTTTAAACTGATCGGGAAACCTGTTCCACAAAAGAAAATACCGGAGAATAGTGGCCGCGCCGTTCAGCAACTGTTGTTCTGAGGGCTGGGCTTCCTGGGCCAGGTATGCTATAATAGTGTTTTCTAAACCTGTGGGTAAACGCGTTATTCCTTCTTTTTCTTTTTCTTTTTCTTTTTCTTTTTCTTTTTCTTTTTCTTCTCCTCCTTCTTTTTCTTCTTTTTCTTTTTCTGTGATGTTGTTGAAGGGATAGGAATATTTTTCAATAACCGGCGCTAAAAACAGGGCCACCGTTCTTTCATCGCCACCAGCTGTTTCCTGTAAAACACCGGCAATATGAGCGATGGCCAGGACGCCGCGCCTTTTCTCAAAAAGAGAAACAAGCCTGTTCACATCCATGTGATAGGCCAGTATCAGCAAACGTTTGATAAATATATTTGAAGTAGTACTGTCACTGATGTCTATGTCAGCAGGCAAATGGCCCGTTTCAAGAAAGTGACCGAGGATAGTAAAAAGCTTTCCTGTTATGTTTGTGCGTACCTGTTCATCCGAAGTTAACAGCCAATCACGTACGATGTCTACTTCACTGCTTCCTTTCGGAGGCACCAGCATGGCATAAGATGAAAACAGGTGCTCCTGTAGAATAAAATCACGGTTTCGTCCCGCTGCCGACCTGGCTTTTTTCTTTTTTATCTTTTCCTGTCTTTCAATTTCTCTTGCATTTTCTTCCCGGTTCGTAAGTTCTCCTTCCCGTTGATTCCCTGTTTCTCCCTCTTCCCGATTTCCAAATTCTCCTCCTCTCCGGTTCCCCAATTCTCCTTCTTTCCGATCCCCAAATTCTCCTTCTCTCCGATCCCCGAATTCTCCTTCTCTGCGATCCCCAAATCCCCCTTCTTTCTGATCCCCAAATTCTCCTTCTCCTGAATCCCGGGTTTCCCCCACTCTGCGATACCCAATTCCCTGTCCTCGCCGATATCCAACTTCTCCTTCTTCCCGATACCCGATTTCTCCCTCTGTCAGGTTCTCATTTTCTCCTTTCCCCTGGTGTTCCCTTCTCTTTCGCTCTTCGTGTATAAATACCTCTGCTATTCTTTCCAGCAATTGTTGCATAGCGGAGACGGCTTCGCCTGTCCAGCCTGTGAGTGTCTCTCTCATCGCTGCAATGATAGCCAGCGGTTCGAGTGATCTTTTTGTAGAAAGCCTGGTTATTGTTTTGATATACAATCCTGAATCTGTAATGAATTGGTAGTCGTGAGCGATCAACTCTTCCCACAATACCTGCAGCATCCATTCAGCCGGAATATCCGGTTCTGTAATGGCAAGTATGGTTCTTAGCTGCTCCCATAAACGGATCGTGGTTTCGCCTTCGGGTAATGTGCGTATGATAGCCAGTATCAATGTTTCAGGAAACTGCATCAGGAATCTTTCCTGTGTTAATTTTCTCGTACCTGCAAACCTGAATAACAATGCTGTTTCCCTCGCAGATGCGCGGGAAAGTTGCTCAAAAAGCGCGACCGGTGTTTGCGAAAAATATTGCTTGCCCCACCAGGGCATAGCGCCATAGGTAATTAAGAATCGAAGTACATCACGCAGCGACCTACTTTCTTTTGAAAGGCGTTCTGCCGGCGCTTCTTCCTTTGCCGGCGCATCATCTATTGACAGCGGATGATAAATACTGTTTTTACCGTCTTTACTCTCTGGTGAATATTCCTCCAGCACGCGCTGGAACAATTCAATATGTTCCAGGTTGCGCATGTCTTTATAAAAAACCGAACGTATCCCCTCGCTGATATTTTCCACAAAAAAGTCGATGGGCAGTCCGTAATATTTCTGCAGCCCTGAAATGATAGAATGAATGATCACACGGTCATCGTGTATAGCCATGCGCGATACGAGTACAATATCGAGCATCATCTTCCACAACACCTCCCTGAAAGAACTGTTGCCGGATGATACCAATACCCTTTCTGATTGCAACAGTTCAAAAGTGGAACCGATAACACCGATACTTTTTGCCTTCTCAGGGTAAACAAGGTTCAGAAAAGTTTTTGTTCCCGTTACACCGAACAAAGTAAACAACCGCTGCGCGCCATCTCTTGTGATGCCGGTAGACAGCAACATTTCGCGGAATGTATTTGGTATTTTAGCAGCAAGCTCAAAGAAAACATTTACCAATTGTTCCCGGCTCATGGCACTCTTCAACACGGGCATCGTACCATGTTCAAGATAATATTGCAACAGGTCGAGTTTATCTATAGCGGTCCAGGTATCCTGCAAACTGTTTTCATTTCGTTTTGCAGTGATGCGGATGTTTTCATATTCTATGAAGCCGGCATCCTCATCAGACAATTCCTTTATCAGCTTTTCAAGCGATGTGATCTCCCCATTACCATCGTTGTGCAAACGCAGCGCGTTAAAGAAGATATGAAGCAGTTCTAAATAATTGATATTAAATCCGGATGCGATCCGCATCAGCGTGCTTTTCGCAAATGACTTACGGTTGAATGCGCCTACTCTATCCGCTAATAAATAATCCAGGATAAAAAGCCATACCGCTTTTTCGAATTCTTTCTGTTCCGTAGCGATAACCTGTTCTTCCTGCTGTATTTTAATAACCTCCTTATGATAATCAAAAATATATTCAGCTTCCTGCGGTTCCAGCGTTTCTATGATGCGGTGCATATGCCGGCCCTGAAAACGATTGGCAATCCTGCGTCGCACATAATCATAACGGCCCGCACGTACTATCAATTCGCGAAGCACGTGTTTTTGCTCCCTGAACAATTGATCAAGTATTGCTTCAATATCAACATCCCTGTTCGCCCACCAGGGCAGCCTGCCGGTTAACAGGAAATATTCAAACAGGTCAGCGTCGCCTGTCTGTGCCCCTGAAACGGATATGCCAGATTGTTGCGCGTAGCCGGGGTCGTGCGCAAAACGGAACCTGTCTGATAATTCCTTCATCAGCGCTTCCATGAATTTAGCAGTGATTTCTGCTTCGAGATTATCATAAAGTACTTCGCCGATATCCAGCACAAGGCTATCTATCTTATACAAAAACTCTTCCGGAACAACTGTTTCAAAATAACGGTTCATCAAAACAGGAAGCTCACCGTTTACAACACTGCTGATCCTGTTCTGTAATTCATACGCCTTCGCTGTTGAAAAAAAATCAATTTCAAATACCTGCTGATTGATTGAAAATTGCTGGTTGGCCAATGTGCTGATCTTTGGTTAACGAAGGTCTGTGCCGAGTAAAGTTACCAGTTTGTCTGCCTCCTGCCTGTTGTTCGTGGTTTCGTTGCTGGTGCGTAAGGATTCTATCCAATTAAAATAATGTTCCTCGAATTTTTGCATACCATTTACGGAAAGCCATTTAAAATCTATCCTTATGTGAGCTGGACTATTCTCTCTGAAAAGATTTTCGGCGAACTGTCTGAAGGCCTTTTCCTGGAAACGTGCCGGCCATAAAGGAAATACGACCGTAATGCGAAAGCGGAAAAAATCCTCCGCTATTTGCGTACCCTCTT
Organism: Bacteroidota bacterium; assembly: GCA_040388705.1. Taxonomy (GTDB): domain Bacteria; phylum Bacteroidota; class Bacteroidia; order Chitinophagales; family Chitinophagaceae; genus Sediminibacterium. Next base: position 43,973 of record JAZKBI010000003.1, read on the forward strand.
CATTTTTTACTGTGTTCCTGAAACATGGATATAATACCGTAGCCACATTCTGCGATTCGCGAAGGCTATTGATCAGCCTTCTCATAAAATGATCAAATACCTCGGATGACAATGCTTCTGATCCCTTGACCATCGTACAGGTATTGTTTAGCAGTGCGGTCAATTCTTCCGCAGATGGTTCTTCCGTGCCAACCACATCGAGTATGGCCTGCAATACCTTTCTTCGTTCTTCAAACGAATACCATTGTTTGTGTTTGAATACGGTCTCTCCTTTTTCATCATGAAATTCAAACCCGAATGATTTTGATTCAAGTGACGGCCGTAATAAAATATGTTCTACAAGGTGAAAACCCTCTGTTTCCGTACTTACTGTTTTCAGCGTATTGATAAAATCATTTAGCCCGGCCATCGCTTTGTCGCGCGTTTCATATTTGCCCACGCGACTCCATTGGCGGTCGCTGGGTGAACGGTAGAGTATAATAAAACCTTTGCTGTTGATCTCGGGGCCGATCCTGTAGTTGGCATAATCAATTCCTTCTTTTAAGAATATGATTGATTTGCGGGGGACGCTGATCATTTCATCAGCGGGTATTTTTTCTTTTATTTCACCATCATCATCTTCTTCTTCCGGCGCTTCTTCAGGTGCAGATAACAAGCGGTTCATTTCTTCTTCCTCAATCAACATATCCAGTCTTTGTCCATCCCAGTTCACTTCATAGCTGGCAGGGTGGCCGGCGCTACGGCTGCTTACCTCATTCTTTTTAATGGTCACTTTGCCACCCGACAGTTTCTCAAATACATCGCTAATGCGTTTTTTACTATCGCCTTCCAGGTACAACATGGCACGCATTATGTTCTCAAACCCGGAAGTATTGTTTTCCAACGGTGCCGTATAATCGAATGCCTGGTTTCTGTTTCGCGTTAATGTTACCAGGTTTTTTAAAATCCCGGCCTTCCATTTCAACTCTATGTTCTGTTCGGTTTCGCCCTGGGGTTTATATAATCTGTCATACAACTGCACGGGGTATTTCAACAGGTTAATATTGAACCTGGAGAGCATATGATCAAGTAACCTTTTTTTTCTCTCCCTGAAAACATCATCAGACTCGATGGTTTTTTCAAGCAGCTGTATATAACCGTTGCCGGTGTCTTCTTTAAATCTCTCCCAATCTGAATAGGTTGCGTTACTGCCCGGTTTCATAAAATCGGAGAGTATATTTCCCGCCGCCGGAACATCATATAACGGTTGGGCAAAATAGGTGTGATGGCGGCTGCCTATCTCCAGGTTGGGTGATAAAATCTCACCTATATTATTTAATTGTGCGAGAAAATTCGTGAGTACCTGTTCAAACAACATCAAGTATCCTTTCAATTGTTTTGCTTTTGCCTGGTTGCTGCGGAGAGTGGGGTTCTGTTCGCTTCGTGCCGTTCGCGCATTTTCTATTTCATCAATATTAATGCGATACACCGGAGGAAAGAGATACTGGATCGATTGGTAGAGCGTTATATTCCGGTACTCACCTTTAATGATATCTGTAGCAGGATCACTATAGCCCTGGATATATTTACGTTTGTTTGAATCAAGTTTTTTATGAAGCAGGCTTGAGAAAATAGTTTTCTTCACAACCACTTCGTAACTGTCGTTGAATAGCCTGATAGTGGGTTGTTCAAGGTTGAATAAGAAACGGGGAAACATGTTTGCTCCAATATAAAACGGCTTCTGATCATTCTGAACGCCGTCGATGGTCACTACCAGTTTGCGCAGGTATTTAACACCATCAATACCCAATATGGCTTTTGTAAGGTCTGAAGGATCAACGATAGAAACCTTCTCCGTCATTTCTTCATCAATGATAAAACCATGCAAAAGGGCTGGGCCCTGGTAAATATCTTCAGTTGCCATTCCTTTTTCACGCAGACCGGCTTCTGTATAAAAATTGATGGGTGGGTTTAAAGTTTGGATGAGCACGTCATACACCTGTGCCAGCATTTCTTCATGCATCCCGTGCCTGTCTACAACAATATCCGCTTCTATCTTTACATCGCAGGGTTCAAGAATTGAAAAACTTTCATAGTCAAAGCCCAGATTTCTTGCGCCGTTGAGTACCGCTTTTACCTTATCGGTGATCCCCTTCCTGAACGCCTGTCGTTCTTCTTCTGTATGGCCTTCAAAAGATTCCTGGATTTCGTCGTTAACAGGTTGTATAAAAACCCTGTACAGACCTTTCATATAGTCCTTGCCACCCGGTGATGTTACCCGTTCTATCCATACATTGTATACTTCCTGTACCTGGTCAATCACAAGTTTCCTAAGATCATCAACCAGTACCGGGTTGGTGGTTAGTATTTCTTTTTTAAGGAAGAACAGATTTTTTTCAAGATCAATAGTTCCGTCTTTCTCTGTCAGGATATCCTCTATATCAAAGTTGGTGCGGTATGCGAGGTCAGTAATGGCGTAACACAAGTATTCAAGTATGGTAACACCGGGATCGTGAAGATTATAATCCGTCCACGCGGTACCCGCATATTTTTGAACAAGTTCAATTCCGCGCGCGCGCAGGAATTCAAAATTCAATGCAGAATCCTGGTCGGTATTTTTCTCTAACTGGTAATCGCCCGTGTTTTCAATATCCATAACTGCCTGTCTGATCAGATTGAATTGTAATATTCTTTGGGCATGAATGTTTCATCATCCCATAATTTTGAAATATTGTAAAAGATATCCACTTCGCTTCCATAATTATTCCCCGTTTTTATTTCCAGCCTGTAGTTGTGTGTTGTTCCACGAAAGCGCAGGCGTAAACGGTTCCAGAAAAAACCATAATGTGCGGAGGTTTTGCGTATCCTGCTTCTTGAATTACCAAAAGCACTCAGCGCATGCGCATGCAGTATCGCGAATTTTCCGGTTCCTTTTTTCCCGGTCCGGGCGATCACTTCAAAAGCTGTGCAATTATCCAACCCTTCCAATATGGTGTGCCATTTCCCATCAGCAGGCGCCTGCCCTGTTGCAAATGTTCCTACTCTTCCTTTCGCCCCCACAAAACCATCCACATCAAGCCGCAGCTCTTTTTCGCTGCGTTTTCCTATGCCAAGTCCGCCATCCACGTTAAAATAAAAACTGGCGGCATCGGATGATTGTTCATCTTCCCGTATCGGGTTCAGCTTCAGGCTTTCCACACCCTGTTCGTCTTTTTCAAAAGCAAAAAAAGTATCGAGGTCATTGATGTTTTTATAGAGCGAAAGAAATTTTTTTGATGCCCCCATGGTAGCAATCACCAACCCGTTGTCTTTATCTTTCAGAAAGGCATCATCCTGCTTATTGATCATCGAATCGATCATGTAACCAAAATGATTCTCTGTTGGTATTTGCCCGTTGCGAAAATACTTTTTCAGATCTTCGCGGCCGAAAGATTTGTTACTTCCAGTAGTTTTCATAACATTTATGCATTTGGATTAAAGTAAAAATCATATTCTTCTTCATTATCTGTTTTGCTGCCTGTTTTATCCGCATCGTTGTCCATGGTCTGCGGCACATCCACTAAAAATTCTTCCGCTATCACCAAGCCACCGATACCTGTTGCTTCCGGTTTCATGTATATTTTCTCTTCCAATACCGTTATATCATGTTGCGGAGCGGATATCAGGATAGCGCTGGGGATCGAACCTTTCAGATAGGATATCGTTTCAATCGCCGAATCAATCACATGCGAGTCATATCTTCCTGTAAGGGTATTGTAACTGTTGTAAAAATGAAGCACGGAAAAAGAAGTTACATGGCTCACATAAGGACAGTTCTTAATAAAATTAAGTATCTCAGACAGGTACGTACGTCCTCCCATCTTCACCTCAGAATCCGCGTTGTACAGCCAGGGGGAAATGAATTTCCTGAGATCATTATTAAGCTTGCTGATATTGTTTCCAACACTCGCTTTTGAATAACTTTTGCTGAACGTTACACTGCAAACCACTTTTATGCGTTCGTATACCGGGTTGGCCACATCCATTTTAATAAATGGGGATATATTATCTGCTATCAGTTTCCTGATCTTATACAAACCTGCGAGCGGCACTTTCGGTTCCTCTGTTACCAATGCCGCTGTTTCATCCTGTTTGGGAATTACGATCACCTGCACATCACAGCCAGACAGCACCACATTGTTATTGTTGCCAACGCCATAACAATATACTTTCAATATATCGGGAAACGCCTGTAGTACCAGTTGTGCAATATCTGTTGCTGTTAGGGGTCTTTGCTTATGCCGTAACCGCTCGCTAACGCGTACGTAATATTTCTCTTCCGTTTCCTTTGCCTGTCCGCCGAATGAAGAAAAAGGTTGCCATACATTCAATACCTGCGGCACTTTTCGCTGGAACTCACGGATGCTACCGGGTGCGAGGCGAAGATCCTGCGCGGTCACATCATCGGTAGAAAGGATACGTGTGGCTGAAGTGCATTGCGTAAAAATAGCCTGTATCCGGGTACGTATGTCACTTCGGTTGTTACAAGAAGCTTTGATCCACACGCAGGATGGATCCATGATCGTATTTTTTTTATCGGTAAGGTCCGGGATAAACAACCTTACTATGCCACTGTTGATAAAATTCAATGTATCATCCAGCAACACATCAGATTTACTAAGCGGCTGCCATTTGTTATCCTGTAGTATACACCATTGTAAGGGCTCTGCCTCGTAACCGGAATTACTAAAATTACTTTCTTCAATCTGGAACAACATGGTAAGCACCTGGTTTTCCGGTACGCCTTGCAAACCGATCAACAGGTTGCTCTGATCCCTGATCACCGGCACAAAACTCATATCGTTCACATCGCTGCCCGGATAGATCCTTTTGTAGCCGAATGGATCGTGGTGCCAGAGGAAAAGGTTCTGGTGCTTCTCTGTCTCTTTGTTCATTCCGCTGATGGCTTCAGAATGCTCAAGCACATAATCCACAGAGATCCTTCTTACCACAGCCGCATAGGGTGGATTCGGGATCGGCATCTTCCTGTTGAAGCGTTTCGAATTATGGATGATGGTCTCGGAAAAAAGTGTTGGATAACTCTTCTGTCCAAAGCCTTCCGCAGGTGCTATGAACTCAAGACGAACAGCGCCTTCTTTAAAATCGGCTTCCGTATTTTCATCCTCCTGCGAAAATGAAGGCATGTTATCAAAATGTATTTTGGAGAAATCAATATTGCGGATTACCGTTAATGGACTCAACAGGTTTTTTTTACCCGGCTCATCCCCCATTGCAAAAAGGCGGAACGATTGCTGGTCGTCCAGTACGGGTTGAAAACGACCTTCATTCAGCCCGCTGATGGAGATCCTGAACGACTCGTTTTTCATTTCCGGTTTGTACGAATGATAATAGGTTTCAAAACCACCCTTATCGCGTGGCAAATCAAACCAGTTGAGCCTGATGGTAAAGTTGCGCGTATAGCAGTTAAAAATATTTGCGTTCTTGATGTCAAGATAAGACCCAACGTTAGCCTGCGGGCCAAATAACTGGAAAGGGCTGCTGGCACTAACCGCGCCAATGTTATTGCGCATTTTCAGGTGCTCGCTATCCGTTACCGTGAGCCTGATAGCAACACGCTGCAGATAAATGTCTTTTAAAAAAGTGTAGGGGTTGTGAAAAGAATTGTTGTTGATCAGGAAACGGATGATGGGCCATTCGGTATGGTATTCAAATCCATGAATCTCCGGTTGGTAAATACCTGTTGACGGATCCGTGTGGTTCAGTTCAAAATCAAATTCAATAAAATTATCCGTGCCCTGTTCGGGGTCAAAGGAAGCTGTATACTTCTTAATCTGTAACCAGCCTTCTTCTCCTGTTATGTGAACCGTAAATGCTTTTGACAGCATTTCGTAGATCAATACTTTTTGATTGACGCCGGATACATGCGCATAATTATCTACATGCTCAACAAACAACTGCGCACTTTTGCGGCTGATGTAAAAACGGATCCGAAAATTCCGTTTACCGTCTTTCGCATACAATAATGGCGATGCGATGAAAAGACCCATGTCTGCAGCTTCCATAGATCTTTCTTCAACCGACAGCTCTGACTGATCCTCTCCTACCAATGGCCATGTTACCGTGTTATTCCTGCCTGCTAAGAAATCACCCGGATCGTATATAGGGTTTGAGGCAACGAATACCTGCATTTCTTTTACATCAGAATAGATGTCATCTTTTGCAGGGATCTTAACATTATTACTTACGTAAACAGTATTCAGTTGCTTAATTGCGGCTGTGGTGATTAACAGGTCATGGTCCGTCTGGAAATAATCTTCTATCCCTGTAACGGCGTTTTTCGCTTGTAATATCTCGCCTTTCTCCAATGCAAAAGAACTGTTGTTCGGGTTAAGATCGAACAGCAGGTTTACCGTATCCGGCGATGCACCATGGTAATGGAGTTGCAGTATGCGATTGTAATAAAGATCAAGATGTTTCTTGGTAAAACGGTTGATGTCTTTTTTCAGGTATTGATACAAATCAAGAAAGGCCATAAGCAGGCCGATATGCGGTTCTAAAGAATCACCATTTGTTTTTTGTTTGTGCAGGTATAATTCCGCGGCTTCCGAAAGGCGGTTGTATTTAGAACGCAGCGTATAAAAAAGCTTATCCAGTTTTGGCAAGAGGCTGTCGATATGCGCTTTGATATGCGTACCATCAAGTGCATGTTCCGGGTTGGAATAAAAATCTTTCAGCTCTGTATCATTCAGTTTTCTGTCGGCCGGAATTTTTACGCCTTCGCCAAAATACAGGTTAGCCTGGAATATATATTTTTTCAGCAATGATACTTCCTCATCAAAATAATCATATCCCCTGACCAGTTTACGGAACTCAAATATTTCGGGATCGCTCTTTCCCGATACCCGGAATTTGTTGTGCAGGTTTTCCTGGAACTTAATAAAAGAATCAATAAAATGCAGGATGTTCGACAGTGTCACGATACTGCTTTTATCATCTGGTGCTTCCAGTACCTGGTTCTTGAGGTTATCATATTGCCTGATATAACCGTTGATCTCAAACTTGGGAAGTACACGAAGGATAATGTCCACGTCGCCGATCAGGAAATCCTGCCAGGATCCTTCAATTTCGTTGCTAAGGTTATAGAAATTAAAATGCCGCGACAGTTCGATAATGAATTTCATCAGGTCCTCTTTCTCCCTTTCTTCTATTTTGAAGAAGTCGGGGCGCAATGAGGCCGCGTACCGTTCCGATTGGCCTATTCCATCTGCAATATGAGAGCTTTCATTCTGACTCATTCTTTTTATGCCAAAAAAATTAACCCATTACTGCGAAACATTGGTTCCTTCAGTAATATAAAATGGATAAACAATATTGTGTCTTGTATTGGTAATCACAAGTGAGAAATTGATCCTTATATTCAGTATACCGTTTATATCATCCGTATTCAGCACTTCGCAATCAATGAATTTGATCCTCGGTTCAAAATTCAGCAATGCTTTTCCTATGGTTTCATTGATCTGCAGGATCAGCGAGGCATCTATCTTTTCGAACACAAGTCTTTTCAGGAAACAACCAAATTCAGGTTGCATTACCCTTTCACCCGGAAAAGTTTCCAGTATGATGCGGATACTTTCTTCTATATCCTGTAGTTCAGAAACCATCTGTACGGTATTGCTGAACCTGTTAAATGATGGAGGAAAGCCCCATCCTGTTCCTAAAAAAGAATTGATCTCGTTTGCCATATTTTATCCTCCTATCATTACTGTCGGACAACCCAATGCTATCGCGCCCCCATGCGCGCAGGTATCACCCATGCGCGCCGCGGGTTTACCGCCAATCATAACGGTTGCCGAACCTTTCATAATTGAATCCGGTGGCCCTACACAAACGGCACTGTCACCCATCACAGCAGCAGGCATTTTTCCAATCAATACCGTTGGCGCGCCGGGGCCAATGATCGGGCCGCCCACATGTGGAATCGGTGGAAGACCCGGTGTTAACATCGGGCAGGTATGCAAATCAGTTAGCCTGGCTGCTGGAGGCATATACGTTTCGGTTGTATTTAGTTAATTGATCATTACCATTCCACCTTTTACGGTTGTGGCTCCGGAAGCAGAGATTTCTGCGGTGGCATTGCCTTTTGCAGTAAAACCCATCTTCGCTGTATTCGTAATATTCAAACCGGCCACTGCCACATCCTGTTTGGCTTCGAGCGAAACTTTCTGCATGGCATCGAGGGTTATATTTCCTTTTGCTTTGATATTGATGTCTTTTCCGCTATCGAGGTCAATACCGGAAGATGACATCTTGATCGTATTACTATTCTGATCTTTTATCTCTATCGATTTTCCCTCATCGCTGATCGTGATCTTGTTTCCGCCGGGCGTTTCCAGTACAATCACTTTCTTTTCATCATCAAAAGAAAGTTTCATTTTGGTTTTGGTTGTGAACGATTTTATATAATTCTTCTCATCCTTCGGATCATTAGGCGATTTGTTTTTGTCGCTGTATACCGATCCCAATATTACCGGGTATCGGGGATCGTTATCCATAAACCCAACGATCACCTCATCGCCCACTTCGGGGTAGAAGCCGGCGCCGGACTCATTGGTTGCATAAAAATTTGCATAACGCGCCCACAGATCAAGCGGTGCATCTGCATAAGAGGGTATCGTTACCTGTATCCGGCCCAATGAAAGTGGATCAGCACTTAATTTTTTTACTGTAGCTATCTGCAAACCCTGTACAGCCGGCAATTGTCCTGATGCGGGTGCATACGAGAAATCAGCCATCTTGTGGATCGGTGCATTCTCCAATCCAAATTTTACATTCGTGTTCCAGCTTCCCGGTTCTATTACATGATTAACAGAGGATACAAAAGCTTTTCCATTGAATTTTTTTCCCACGCCTTCGAGTTCAATAATATTCCCTGTCTTTACTACGCCGCTTCCCAAAAATTTCACTTTACCTTTCACTGCGCTCAAACGCATACGCAGGAGTGAAGCGTCTGCCCATACTTTTAATTCATCGGCTGTCATCGGTGTTGGCGAAAGAAGATCAAGCGCTTTCTGGTCCAGTTTGGCCGGTAATGCTTTCGCGGCTATAGTTCCCTGAACATTGATGGTTGGTTCTTTTGAACTGGATTTTACAAGCTTCTGTGTTTTTGTATCCCAGCCCGATGCGTTGATGCTTGCAGGCTGGTTCTCTGCATTCAGCTCCCCTTCGAACCTTACCATCGATTCGCTTACAGATATCCGCTGAACTGCTGCGGCACTAAAATCAGGTGCTCCTATCTTTAAACTTTTACCATCCATGGTTACGATATAACCATTGAAATCGGCCCTCGATAAAAGAAAATCCCAATCAGTTGAACGTTTCTGGTAAAAAGCTTCATACTTAACCGTGGTGGCAGCTACTGTTGCACTTTCACCTAAATCATAATTACCTGTGAGTTTGGTAATGATATCACTGTCTTTGCTGTCTTTAAATACATTCTCTTTTTCGTTGAAGGTCATTTCAACAGCCTTGTGTTTGCAGATCAGTTTTATCTTATAGGGCGTTTTGGCATCGAGTTCTGCGGTATGTTTTACGATGATACCGGAGAAAAGCGGTTCTTCTTCGCCACCAAAACTTGCACTTACTTCCAATGTTTTTCCAGGGTCAAAATCTGCTCCGTCGGAGATAGGGTATGAATTTGACTTGGGAAATATCGGCCCTATCAATGTTACTTCGGCAACAGATATTTTATTGATGGCATGCGTGATATTGATGGAAACAATACCATAATCATCCTTGATAGCGGCGCCTCCCGCTTTCACAGTAACGCGTAGCGAAAGGGTCTTTTTATTTGTTAAAGGTGTAGGTGTTGCCATCGCTTATTTTTTCAAAGGAGGAAAATAGATCTGGTCACCAGGTTTGATGGCATTTACGCCAGCCAATTTATTCACCCTTGCAATTTCTAAATAATAAGAACTGTCACCGTAGATCTGGTAACTCATCAGTGGCAGCGTATCGCCCGCTTTTACAGTACGCACGTGTGTGAGGTCGGGCGAATTATTTCCCGCTTCCTTTGCTTTCTGATCCCAGTCAACACTTTTTTGAAGGTCAAGTGTAATAGACGCCCTCAACGGTGTTCCATCAGGTTTGAACAAAGTATATTTTACGGTCACCGATTTACAAACACACTGGAAAGAAAGTTTGGCCCACGAAATTTTGAGATAGTTGGTGCCGTGCGTATCACCATTGTATTCGCAAACCACTTTTTTAAATTGCATTATGTATGTTTCAACATCCTGGTGAGAAAAAAGAGAGGCGAGCGCACCTTCAGTAAGCCCTGTTCCATCAACAATGATCTCATCGAACACCAATGTTTCGGGACCCATTTTTGAAAAAAAATAAGTCTGCGCACTATCGCTGATCACTTCCGGTGTACTATACTCAACCACTTTTTTGGTGGTATAGGATTTCGGATTGATGAATGCTTCTATCTCGCCCTTCTTTTTCGTAAGTGAGCAAGCGGGATCGTCAAAAGATTCGATCTTGATCTTCTTCAATCCCATTATAGTATCTATCAGGCTCATATCATCTTGTGTTTAAAGTGTCCATCCTCTCGAGTATATTTTCGATACACTCTTTTACCACTTTTGCCTTCATCTCCTGAATCTTTTTATTGATCTCCAATTCTATCGGCTGGGTTTCAGTTTCCTTTACGGTAACACGCACCACGAGTTCTCTTATTTCTAAAGGCATAATGAATGATTTGGGGTTCCGCTACGATCCGGTTACACAAGGTCGCAGCTCATATAAATACGTTATCAACCCTTTCAAAATAATTGTAAGCCAGTTCGAGTGTTTCGATCACGAGGGAGTTATCCATCGCTTTGAATTCAGATATTTTCAGCGAAACAGGGTAAGCCTTCCTGAACATCCATGTAACGGAAGGAATGCCTCTTTCGTCTTCGAGGTTAACGATAATATCCATAGGGCGGAAGTCGAAATCCCTGAAAGAGTTTCTCATCCAAAAATAAAGAGAGGAGCCCTTAAGGAGCCCCCTCTTTAAAACTAGGTTATCGTATTTTACTTTCTCAGGGAGCTTGTAAAGTGCATTCACGCCGCCTTCCTGTACATCAACTGTAGTAATGCTTACATTAATACCACTGACATCCTGGAAACTGCATTCATTGCCATCCAGGAAAAAAAGCGCCGGAAAAATCACTTTAAAACTAAAACCGACAGGAATTGTATAGGGATATTTATTATTAAACATGGTACTTATATTTCATCCCCTGGTAAATTCACCTCCGGTTTAGTTCATTAAGCAACGATTGTTAGTCCTTCATGTGCCAGTTCCATTGTTTCCACTGCAGCTTCATTGGCATCTGATTTCATATCGGATACTGTCATCTTGCAAGGGAAAGCATTGGTAAGGTTCCATGACATTGCAACGGCATTGGCTTCATCCAACAAACTGATCACAACCGTTACCCTTTCAATGGTATTCATTTTGATCGCGTTGTACATGGTCCACATTTTCTTATCGTCTTTGAACAGACCTTTCTTAAGAGTGATGTTACCATATTTTTTGATGCCCGGCATTTTTACCGTTGAATATGCCTGGCTGTTGCCGGCACGGTATTCAATGACCTGCGTTTCGGAATTTAGACCAGTAACCTCCTGGAAGAAAAGCTCATCGCTTCCGATTTTTACCGAGAACTGGAATTTTACAAGTGGCCACGTATTGGCCGACTGTGCTGCACCATTTTCTGCCATAAAATATTTTTTAGTTGTTTAGTTAATGATTAGAAACATTAGGTAATTAATTACGATTGCTGCTGCTGTTGCTGGAACGTGATCACGATAAACTCAGCTGGTCTTACGATAGCTACTTTCACAGTGATCCTCATAACACCATCGAGAATATCGTTCGGTGTCATGGTTGTACCAAGGCCCAGTTGTACATCGTACGCCTGTTCCGGTGCAGCGCCTGCAAGCGCTCCCTGTTTCCATAAGTTGTACAGGAAGTTATTCATCATACTGCTGATGGTTACCCATGTACCTGCATCATTTGGCTCGAAAACATAACTGCGGGTGGCTAATTTGAGTGACTGTTCGATCATGATCAATGTTCTTCTTACATTGATATAACGCCAGTCCTGGCTGTTACCATCAAGTGTTCTCGCTCCCCAAACCAATGTACCAATTCCAGGGAAGGGCCTGATCACATTGATAGATTTACCAGCGATCACATCAATATTCATTTTCTGTTGCTCATCACCCGACACATTGATCGATGGAGCATGTACCATGCCTACAGAAACATTGGCCGGCGCTTTCCATACTCCTCTTGCCGTATCTGTTTGCGTATACAATCCAGCCATTGCTGAACTTGGCGGTAGTAGGTTGAGCCGCGACCTGATCTCTTCCAGTATGTTCACATAAGTAGAACTTGATGCTTTAAGTGACTGGTGGATATTGGTGCGTGAAGCAGCCATATCTTCAGGAGATAATGCTTTCATATTGGTTACTACCTGCTTGGCTGCATCTTCAGGCAATAAAGCACCGAGATCAACAGAAGCATCGAGTGAAGTATAGTCAAGTTCTGAAGACTGTACCACAGCTGTTTTTAACCATGGATAGTAAGCAGCACCATAGTTTAAGAAAGTGGTACCGATACCTTCCCTGAATTGGTTAATATCATCAGATGGTTTTTGTGTATTCAACTGCGCAACATCAAAGATGCCGAAGCGACTTTGTGTTTTAGCGCAATGCTGTAACACCAGCTGATAAAAATTCAAAGCGAGGTCTGGTTTAGACGCGATATCCGGAGCGACAACCAGTGTTGGCTCATACTCTTTCTCCAATGTTTCAAAAACATTCGGAACATCAGGGCCGGTAAAATCATCGAGTTTCACCTCGAGATTGTCTTTTCCTGAATACGTTCCTACAGATAAGATATATGCTACTGCTCCCCCATTAGAATAAAACAGGCGGATGGCATTGTAGAAATACAAAGTGTTGTTGTCATTAATCTGAACGAGTTTCTCAACGCCATTCAGACTAAACGTTTCTTCTTTGGTTCCCGCAGGTGCATCAGCGATTTTAAACTTTGGAATGAATGCACCGCCAAACATTTCGACATACTCGGCAAACGAGGAGATCTTTGTTGGTTTGTGCAGGAGCGACTTCCCGTTTTTTTCTGCTTTATCGGTGTATCCGATAAAAACGGGTATTGCAGTTTCGACGGCAACTGCAGAGCCGGGGAAGGCGTTTTTCTCTTCGATGTAGACGCCTGGTGTCATTAATGTTGCAGCCATAGTCTTGGTTTTTTATAAGTGTGTTGGTGATTTTGGTTGTTAAATATAATCACTAAAGCATAACTATAATAATATTTCCGAAAAATTTAATTTACCGGTTTCACCGCCTGGTAAATTACTGATCGCTCCGGCCGTTGGATTAGGAAGCATCCCTTTCACTACCCTGAATCGTCCTGTGTCTACTTCGTAATTTTCTACCAACTGAAATGATTTGTTTGGTTTTGCCGTAAGCATAACAGGGCTGACTGAATAAAATGCAAGTGCTTCTCCGTTTCCGGGTAAAGCAATGCTTTCAGGACCTATGAACGCCTCTCCTGTTTCCCTGTTAATTACAGCGGGACTCACTAACTGCTTTAAATAATCACTCACTAACAGGTAACGCCAGTGCGTAGATTTTGCGCCAAAACAAATCTGGAACGATTGTTCCATCCCTTCGTGTAGTATGATCCTCACCTGTCCAAATGGTTTTGAGAAAAACTTTTCAGGATATTCCGCCAGCGGGATCATTTCACTGCCGCTCACGGTATCTTTTTCCTGCAGCGTATGGCGAAAAATATCAGAACCTACAGTGCGATTGGTAAAACAGAAAAGTGATTTACTGATATCTCCGCTTCCGCTTTCAGCAACTCCGCCAGTATAAATTAAAAAATTGGGATCGTTGTTGTTGAGATTGAATATAAGTTCGATTGGTGTTTTCAACGCTTCTGCCCTGTTGCGGGGGCTTCCCTGGAATTGTGTATCAAATACAATGCGGAAACCGGCGTGCTGAACTTTGAAAATAAAACCCATTCTTAAAAGATCATTCTGTGTATCCGCAGATGGTGATATTGTAAATGCAGCGTAACCATCGCCGCCGAAATAATCGTGCACGAAGCCGACAGTTAGTAAAGTATCAAACTGGTTAGCCATGGTTATTTTGGTTGCCGCTGCAAACCTGCAGCTTGTTCACTCACTGCAATTATACGCGATTTAAATTCTTATTCTTATCGTAAGATAACTACACGGCATCATTGTCTCTCGACACACCCGATACCGAAGGCCTGTACTCACGCACCACCGAGCTATCGAATGTAAGCATTCGTATCTTATACATCACCGAAGGCATATACTTGGCACCCAACGTGGCCCACACATTATTCAATTTCTCAGAACCAAGGCTTTCCATTTCAAATGTTAGTTTCTCTATGCCTGCATCAAGCCGCGGTGTATTTGCCTGGCTGAAAACGCCTTTCTCCTGCATGAACGCAATCACAAACGAAGTGAAGCGCAATGCTTCATTATAATTGTTTCCACTGAAATAAGAAGAGAAAAGAACGTATATATTAACGCTCATGGAAGATGAGGTATTGGCAAAAGTTCTAGCACCCAATGCATTTGCGTTGCTTTTTGTACTGGGCTCTCTTTCTATGTTGATGAGTGTTACCAACACTTTGTTCTCGCCCTGGATAGCGATGGAACCATCCTGATTAACAATGCCTGACAATATCACCTTGTCTTCATTGATCCGAAGTTTTGTCCGGAAGAACTCATTGAGTTCGTCCGCAATACAGCTCATGGCTTCATAGATCATATTGGCGCTGTGTTATTAAATGGTTTCTCCGTTCGTCTGTATGGATCGTTTTACTGATACAGGATACTGAAAATAAACAAAAACAATAAGAAAAGGATAAAAAAAAGCACGTTCATTAAATAAAATGATATTTTTATCGTGTTGTGATGAAAAGCCGCCAAAGCCTACTGCTCGTTACATTGACTTTTTGCATGATGCTGGTCAATGGATATGCTGCATTTTTACCCGCCGGGAAAATGCGCATTATCAATATGCGCGGTTTTTTTTACGAGCCACATCACAACACAACAGATACAGTTCCAAAGGCCGCGGCCGAAGCAGCAAAAAAACTAAAGCCGAAAGTAACACCGCCAAAAATAGTTCCTCCCAAAGTAGAAGTACCAAAGGTCAATAATAATCTCTTCAAAAAAATAGCCGAGGCTTTTAAATTCAGAAAGCATGCGCGCGAATCGGAAAAACAAAGGGTACTCGACATTTTTGAAACACTGGGTATCAATGATTCGATTGCCGCATCATCTGAAAATGTACAGTTGCTGATCGATGAACTTTCGATCAGGGAAAACCAGCACTTCGATTCTCTCATCGCCATTATCAACTCGATCAAACTGGCCAATGAGAAGATTCCTCCCCCGGCCACTGCACCGGTTATAGAAAAAAAAGCTGCAGACGAAAAGCCTTCTCCATCGGCAAGTAAAATTGTAACAGATAAAGACATTGATAACCTTACCAATAAACTCCTTCCTTTAATTGCCGAAAAAGCGAATGAAGACAAAGAAGATACCCAGAAAAGAGAAGCGCTGAAAGAAATACGAAAAGTAAAATACGGTTCGAATGAGGTCAATTATATTGTTGATACAACCAAGGGAATTGTAAAACGCTACCGCCTTGCTATAAGGAACCGTGCGGAAGTGTATGGCATGCACAATTATACCAACAACAGTAATTATGATGATTATAAACTGAGTTACCTCAATACACTTATTTACCAGTCTTTGTTTATAAATGGCAAGACCGGTGATGTGAAGGAATTTAATGGTTGGGACAGGGCCCAGATCATCAATGATGCACAGAAAGCCGGTTGCGATGTTGTATTTACAGCGGCCATCAGTTTGCCATCGAGTGTGATGAGTTTCCTGAACGATCAGAAAAGCCAGAAAAAATTTGAGGAGAATGCCATCTATTTATTAAAACTTCGAAAGGCCAGGGGTATCAATATTGCTTTTAATGAACTAACTGCACCCGACCGTGACCGCTTTTCTATTTTTATCCGTTCGCTATCTGAGTTTCTGAAAGCACAGGATCCTTCCTATAAAATTCTAATCACCTTGCCGGCATATGATGCCCGCAAAGCATATGATGTCGCATATCTTGCTAAGTTCGCCGACCGGTTCATTGTTGATTTCAGTAAACTGGATGCGCGTTCTTCCGGACCGATCGCACCTTTACATGGTAAGGCAGACTATACTATACAGACTGCAGTATCCAGGTATTTAAACGCCGAAATTGCTCCCGAAAAATTAATTGTATGCCTGCCATACAGCGGAACCAAATGGCAACTGGATGAGGACGGTCATGCGAAGCTGATACAATATCTCACCTATAGCGAAATCCGCAACAGGTACCCATGGCCCGTTTATTATGATGAGATGAGCGGCAATGCGGTGATGGATTCACTCAGCAGTAAAAATATGCCGATAAGAAGTATCTGGTACGATGATGATATTTCTCTTGGAGATAAATATGATTTTATTATCGGCAATGGCCTGGGTGGTGTAAGCATCAACGCATTGGGCTACGACAAAGGCTTTGGTGAATTGTGGGATATGCTTGCTTATAAGTTTGCAAAAGTGGATACGGTTTACCTGAAAGACAGCATCATCGTAAAACGTGGCCCGCTTACCTTACTTGAGCGGATCCAACGCAAAATGACATTGTACTGGTACATACTGAAGAATCCTTGTGAAGTTTGTTTCGAAGACATCAAAGATCCTGAATCAGGTAAGGTCATTAACCAGTACCTTGATGATTTGCGGATCGATTCACTGAGAGACGATGCCAATAAAACAAGACCTCCCAACAAAAAGATCAAAAGCAAATTCGAATACGTAAATGATGAACTCACTTCTTTGCTGGGCTATCTGACATTGTTTTCTTTATTGGTTATCCTGGTCTGCGGATGCATTTATGTGTACGAGATAAAAGTAAAAAGTGATGAGTGGAAATGGAAAAAACATGCGGAGATCATACTGATCGTGTTGGCAGTATTGTGTATTATTTTTTCATTTACTTATTTGTTTACCAACGATTCAATACCGCTTTTCGGTGCTGCCCCTGCGTCTGTTGGAACTGAGATCCCCGTGAAAGTGGTGGTTGATTCCCTCCCGACACACAAGGAAATAATAGACACTGCAACAACGGTTACAGTGGTTAGTAACGCAACCTGTATCACCGATCCGAACACTACCTGCATTAATATGCCGTTACCTACCCTGATGGCGATCATTACAGCAGGTATGCTGGTAGGTTTATTGCTTACGCGGTACCTGATTATGCCATTGCTCAAACGGAACGATATCCCATAATAAGTTATCGCAATTAAGTCTTAGTGTATGGACCTACTTACAACTGCCGCTATATTCAGGTTTCACAAAGCACAGATCGAACTGTATGGTAACGATTCGGTCGGCGCTTTAGGCTGGGAGGATGAAGAAGGACAGCAGAGCAGGTTCAGGGTATTGGCAAATATCGGTGACCTCAATCATCATTCCGTTCTGGATGCCGGCTGCGGCCATGGCGATCTTCGCCCATTCCTGGGAAACATATATCCGCATCTCAGGTATTTTGGTGTGGAGCAGATGCCGGAACTTTTAGACACCGCTGCAAAAAAATATGCGATGTTACCGGAGACGATTTTTTTCCAGGGAGATTTTGCGCATTCCGAATTACCTGTTACAGATTACATGCTCGCTTGCGGCTCACTCAATTACCGCAATTCAGATCCGTTGTTTGTTTTGAAAATGATAGAGAAACTGTTCAACAATTGCCGTATCGGTTTGGGCTTTAACCTGCTCAGCCAGGCAGAGCCTGATGGATTGATCGTATCGTACAAACCTGATTTTATTACCGAATACTGCAGGCAGCTCACACCAAATCTGGTATTTACTGATGGATACAGGGCGAATGATTATACACTTTTTCTTTACCACTGATCTACAGAAAAAACTAACGTCTTGTGTTATTTGGGAATCCTGCAGAACTACGACCATCCCTCTGTGAAACTCCGTGTTCTCTGTTACTCTGTGTTGAAAAAATCTTGCATGTACGCCATGTTGCGATCGAAGCGAAGGCTTCAACACAGAGTAACAGAGAACACGGAGTTTCACAGAGGATTCTAATGGCACATACGTTAATTACTACGTAAATTGCCAAGGGCTCAGTTATTTATCCGCCCCTTCATGGAACCTGTCAATTAAAAAACGTTTAGAGAAGACAATGAAAGCTTACTCTGACTCAAATAAGAAAGTTGATAGTAAATCAGCAGCGAACGAAAGTTCTGAGAAGCCGGTAGACGGGCATGCAAAAGAATTAACTGATAGCCGACCCGGATCAGAAGAACAAGGAAAACTACAACAGGCAGCAAACAATAGTGCACAGGTTCAACAATTAAAAGCTTTTCAGGAAATGGCTGATAACAGGCCACAGCCTAATTCACAGAAAGCACCTGTACAGGCAGTGACGGCCACGCGTGTTATTCAGATGGCAAGAACAGTTAGTAATAAGCAAATGAAAAATATGAAAAGTGTTGTGAAAGACCACCTTGACCAAATTGATCCGGTTAACAATAGAAAGTTGGGTGATATCCTGGTTGATCAAAATTCCGGTAGGGCTATTTCTGATGGGGCACCGCATTTTACCACAGGGCATCATGGTATAATAATAACTGATAATGCTACCGGCAAAAGATACTCTTGTGATTTTCATCAAAACGGAACATACTTTACGCGGTTTTCCCGTGTTTGATGGTGGTAGCGTTTAAAGGATGAACTTTGCGCAAGCTTTACGCCCGGTTGTGATTTTTTAACTCCTCTCTCCTCTCTCCATTACTCAATTCACCAACACAGCGTCGTTGAAATTACAATTGTCCAATTTTGCTTCAACAAAATTGCAACCTGTAAGCCGGGCCTGCAGAAAATTACTGTTAGAAAGTTGAGCCCTGAATAACAATACATGGTCCATTTGGGCATTGGAAAAATCAACAGGGCCCTCTATACTGTTCCAATCGCAATTATTGATTATTGCATTGACACATGATGCGCCGCTAAGTTTTGCATTCTCCATATGCGTATAACTAAAACTGGTTTTAGTAAAATTTGCCTTCTCAAGATCAGCACCACTGAAGTTTGCAAAAGAGATGGTATTGCCTGAAAAATTACACGATTTTAAAGATGCGTTTACAAACGAAGCGCCTTCCAGTTTACAATGGCTAAGATCTGAGCCATCGAGCCGGGCACCGGTGAACATGATCTTTGAGAGATCCGCATTACCCAGTTGCGCATGGGTCAGGTCTGCACTTTCAAGTAGCAGCGAAACGCTGGTCTTTCTGAAGGCATTCCATTCGTTCACATTACGCCACAACATTTGCAGTTGCTGTATAGAAGGCATCCAATAATCGTTGTCAGGAATGATCTGCGCAAGCTTTGTATGTTGCAGCCTGCAGGTTACCAGTTCTGCGCCATTGATCCGCGAGCCTGAGAGATCAGCACCAGTGAGATCACAACCACCAATATGCGCCTGCGAAAGATCTGCATTGCTGAGTATGGCCCCTTTAAACATCGTTCTCTCCGAACGCGCAATATTTTTTATAGCATTGTTGAAGGACAGCACATTTGTAGTAAGCAGCTGTATCCACTCCTGTTGACTACTGTTAGATGTCATACGCAATTTTTATGATGCTGTTGTTGCAGTCGTTGATGCACCTTAAGGTGTTTTAGCTTCGGCATCAACTCTTGCTTTGTTAAATAAAACGGGAACAGCCGCACCGAATTGAATGATCTTAGGCCGCAGTTCATCCACCTGTCCTCCTTTTTGAAATGTTTTAAAGAAGTCGTCTTGCTCAACCATTAACGGATCTCCTTCCAGGCCATTCTTTCCTTTAAAGTCGCCTACATCTCTTTTTTTCGATTTTAAGGTCATTGCTTTATCACCAATATCCTTTATTTCATTATAGTTTGGCAACAGCGAATCGAGTCCCGGCCGTTTCAATGCTTTTTCACTTGCATCTATCAGGCGCGACATATATTTTCCTGCACGATATACAGCATAGAACGGCAGATGGTGATAAGCATGCAGCGAATGCAGGGAATCACCAACATTTTCATTGGCCGACTGGAGGAAAAGATTTTCGCGCAGATCGTATTTTACTTTGGTGATATTTTTTCTGTCGAGTATTTCCTGTTTCTGTTCCCCTTTGGGTTTCAGGGCTTCTTTATCTGCATCCTCATGTAAGGAAATTACCTTTTTTGAAGCACCCTGGTCAAGCACCGTGTGTTGCACAGATCCTTCTGTAGCATACACTTCGTTTGCATATACAAGCGCTTCTGTGATCTTATAACTAAGTTGTACACCAAGCCTGTCCATCCTTTCGCCATAGTCCGCATCGCTTTCTTTGAGTTGACTGATGCGTGCCCTGATCGCTTTTACTTCAAGCAGCAGCCCTTCGTAGATAGCATTGGATGCACGCGTTTCAAGACCCTGGTCCTTAAAATGATCTTCCTTGAATTTGCTTTCCGACTTCGGCTTGGGATCGCCCTCCTTAACTTCGCCTGTAGGAACAGGTCTTAATTTCGCTTCTTCTGCTTCCAGTTCCGCCCTCATGCGACCCATCTTGTTTTTGACCTGCGCCCTGAATTCGAGGTATCGCATATTGGCTTGCGCGAGTTTGATCTCCATCGCATTTCTCCTGGGTTCATCTTCAATTCCCGACAAAATACCTGTTTTGTATGCTTTCCATTCGTCAGGGTCCGGATTATCGGCATCATGATGGTCATGCATGTTCCGGCGGATCTTTACGATGGACCAGATCTCCATATCATCTTCACGTTTCTGTTTTGCTTTTTCGCCTGTGAGCTTTGCTTCTTTTTTAGGTGCATACACTTTAGTGGTGCCTGTTGTTTCACCGGTCTCTTCGTTTCCGTGTATCCAGTCAGAAGCATATACATTGATATCAAAGAAGGTACCGGGATCAAACGGCACTTTAAACTCTTTGCGGAATTCGCGATTGATAAATCCGACAGCTATTTCCGTATTCGATCCTCCAAGCGAGAGATCTATATCCGAGGTTACGGCCTGTGATCCAACAGGATCAAGTGTTTTAGCCACTTTGTCTTTATCTTTTTCTTCGGCCTGTTTATCAAGCACTTCTTTTACCTCCGCCAGTTTTGCTTCGTTGGCGGCCCTTTCCTTCACTTCAGCCTGCATGCCGGCAAGCGCTTTGTTTGTAAAATCTTTCCATACTTTCCATCTCATATCCACCATCGAATTCATGAACAGAATGCTGAGGTCATGCGGAGGATGTTGTTCTTTTGGCACACTGGATGGCCATTGCTTCATGGTTAACGCGGCACGCGCCTTAAACCAGTTTGCTTCGAAGGGGCCTCTGAGAATGCTAAGCATAACCTCGTTGTTAGCCGGCCATTTATTATAGTTGGCAGGAATTCCTTTTGCCACTTCTTCAATACTGGAAGGCGCACTAATTTCTGCTCCTTTAGATTCAAGTGCTCCTTGCGGAGAAGCAGGCGTGCCAACGGCTCCAGCCGATGCGGTACTTGATTTTACTTCGTCACCTGCAGACAATGCAGGTGTCGCTCCGGCTTTCGCATCGCCGGGCTCAGCGGTTTTAACTTCGGCAGTTGCACCATTTCCACCCTCGAGTTGAACGGGTTGATTTCTATTGTTTATCTTAACGCCGGTGACCGCTTCTGCTTTCAGTTGAAAAGTTCCGAACGTTTTCATTTGCGCAGCTTTCGCACCCATTACATCCGCTTCATGTTCCAATCCGGAATCATCATTAACCGGGATGCCTTTTGCCTGCAAAGTAGGTGTTACCCTTCCCTGTTTTTGCTGAACCACATGCCATGCTTCGTGCGGCAAATGTCTTTCCTGCCCGGGCGCGATATCAATATTGGTTCCCTGTGCATAGGCCAGGGCCTTGAACTGTGCAGGTTTGGATGAATTGTAATTGACCGTGACATCACTCATCGAAAACCCCGAAAGGTTTTCTATACCCGAACGCAAACCAGCCGGGATACCGCCATTGTGTTGTTGCGGCGCTTCAAAACGTTGAATAGTTTCTGATGCGGCTATCGCTTTTTGCTGAATGGGTTTGTAAGGGCTGACAGCCATCCCGCCATCCTCCGTTGTTCCTTCCTGCAGATCTTCTTTGCGTTGTAATATGGAAGAGAAAGGTTCAGGATTGCGTGCCGCTGTTGCGGTATGGTCTACCTTTCGTTGCGTAGTTATTTTGGTTACGGTTTCTGCAATTTCATCAGCTTCCACACCTTTCTTTTCTGCTCTTCCTTTCTTGGAAAAATTGCTTCCCGGAGGTAATGCCGGTACTGCTTCTTTGGCTGCACTATCGCTGCCCACAGCAGTAGCTGCAGGTTGTTGTGCCTGTGTTTGAGACTGTTGATCGTATGAAGCAGATTCAGGTATTCTATTGGATATTAGTGATGTGTAATATACGATTTTTTGGAATCGAGGGCCAGATACTAGATGCTAGATTCTTGATACTGGATGGCAGATCTTATTCGCGGTCTTGCTGCACAGTATCCAGAATCAAGCATCCAGAATCAAGCATCCAGAATCCAGTATCCAGTATCCGGCATCGAGCATCCAGACTTCCAGCTCTATCCTTCACACTGCACAAGCAGGTCCTGCGCGCCGATATTATGCGGGTCATGTTCAAGTACCCTGTATAGTAGCCCTTTCGCATTATCCTTCTCCCCCTGCTGGTAATGGCATGCGGCGAGATTGTACATGGTTCCTGTATCATTTCCATATAGTCCGATGGATATTTGAAAATAATAAATTGCCAGGTTATACACGCCAAGATCATACAACAACATGGCAACCTGGCTTGCGAGGTCTGTGCGTTCACCCAGCGGAAAATAATTCTCCCAGCATTGATTTACCAGGTTAATAATGTCCACACGCTCATTCATGGTTGTATCCGGAACCAATTGTTGCAAACGTTCGATCGACAGTCCCAGCACACGGCTATCATATAAGCTAAACCGTATGGCGGAGAGTATTTCTTTTACATCCAGTGTTGCGATATTAGCATTGAGATTGCGGTACAAGGTAAAATAATCATCAGGCCCCGATTCAGCTACGTATTTCTGATACGCCATCATTGTTTCCTTGTATTTTTCTGCGTGATCCATCAAAAAAACACAACCCGTATTAATGCTTCTATGCTGAAAATCGGGGAAACAGGATGCCCCGCCGTCTTCTTCGCAATAAGCACGGAAGGCATGATA
Source organism: Bacteroidota bacterium (assembly GCA_040388705.1). Lineage (GTDB taxonomy): Bacteria > Bacteroidota > Bacteroidia > Chitinophagales > Chitinophagaceae > Sediminibacterium. Next base: position 67,372 of record JAZKBI010000003.1, read on the forward strand.
ATTTACGCTTAATGAAAAACTTCCATGGCGCACAATGCCGGGTGCTTCCTTATATAGTATGTTGTATAAACGATGTTCGCCTTTATCGGCTGTTAACAGCAAGATCCCTTTGGAAGAAAATGATTTCAAATGTGCAAGGCTCCGCAAACCGGCAGCCGGAAAAAATACGTAGCTGTCAGTTATGTTTCGCCGGTAATGATCCAGTATCATATTAAACACCGGGTCCTCGTAAAATGTATGATCCACCTGCTGGCGGTGATATTCACAAGCTATGGTTTCCAGAACCTCGCCTGCCGTAAGATCTGCCGGGTCCTCTACCGTGTGGCTTGAAACAAGGATCATTTCCGCTTTCCCGCCGGTGCAATAGAAAAGGTCCTGCGGAATACTATCGAACACATAATTCGCAATTACAATCAATGGTGTTTGAAGGATGCCCGTTGTAATATTTTTTTTCGATAGCTGCAAATGCAGTGTTTCCTGCTGCGTCATATCAAACAAAGCAATATCAAGCATTCCATTTTCAAAATAAGTCTGGAGGCAGGGATGTATGGTCCAGAAATCAAGGTTTTTCTGGGTAAAATCTGAAAGGATATATCTGAACGACTGCTCCGGTACTGCTGCCTGTTTGCATAACCATGATAATCGTTTCAGCAGATAAAATGCGAACCTGCCTGAGCCAGCACCGGTTTCCAGGATGTATATGGGTTCATCAACGGGGCCTGATGAAAGCAGGTCTTTGTAACAGGCAAAGATCATTTCAGCATAACTGCTGGCGATGCGTGGATTGCTGGTTACATATTGCGGAACTTCTGCCAGCCGCCAGGCATCAAATCCTTTTTCTTCAAAGTATTTTTTCTGGAGCGTCCAAAGTAGCGAGCTTGAAAAGGGCTGTTTTTTTTCCAGTTGAAACATTGGATTCGAAAATTTATATTAACGGGTTCTTCCTATGCATATACCCGGCTGAAAGGCATTGTTTTCATTGCCTCCTGCACCGTTTTTTTGCTGGTTGCCACATCAACAAATGCTTCGAAGAAATTGTAAAGAAGATAGGAAATCATTGACAAGGTCTGCTGCATGATCTGCCCGGTTATTTTCTGTTCACCGTTTGGCAACAATAGGTTGTGCTTAAAATAGATCAGTGAATGCGATTCGAGTAAGCCAAAACCAACCAATGGCAATTTTGTATTGATCCTGTTGATCATTACTGCCAACGCATCATTCAATGAAGCAGGAATCTCCACCACCATGGGAACAAAACACTGCATGATCATGGCATCTTTGATATCTTCTTCCAGTCCGGGCAAAAAAGACAGTTCAGCGGGCCAGTAAATATTCTTTCCGCCTACTTCTGCATATATTTTGACTATCAGTGTATCATACGGTCTTTCTGCAGATATAGGTTCATAGGTAACATCCCATGTATTCTGTTTCAGGAGATCATACAATTCCTGCAGTTGTTCTTTGCTGTTATCTTTTACAATTTTCATACGGCTCTTCTGCTATTAAACGGATATTGCTTTTTTGATCTTGGCAATAGAAGGTTGCGGGTTCTTTGGATCGTCTTTTTTGATCTTCAGTCCAAGCCCTTCGATAATTTTTACATACTCATTGGTTGGATCAAGGTTTGCTGTAACAGGATCAACGGCCTGTGCGTATAACATGGTGGCTGTGTCGTGTATGTGTTTGTCGTACAATGCATCCACTGTTTTTTCTTCTGTTTGAGCCACTTTTTTGGTAAGCGGATCAACAGGATATTTTTCTTTGAATTCCTTCATCTTCGCTTTACGCGCATCTGTTCCCCACCATGTATCTTTTTCAATTTGTGCCAGTTCTGCCTCGTATGCTTTCTTTTCTTCTTTCACACCAAGCATATCGGCTACTACTTCCTTCTTCGTATTGGCCGCTTTTACTTTATTAACCAGTAACATGATACCGCCTACCACTGCACCCAGGCCGAGCAGTACCCAACCTACAGGTGATGCAGCAGCTATGATCATTGCTGCTCCACCGGCAACAGCCAATACACCTTTGGCAACATTCCCGATGCCTGCATCTCTTTCACTATCCTGTTTGGCCATAGCTGTTCTTGCCATTAAACCGATCTCGCCATTGCCTTCCTTTTCTGCGCCATCTGCGATGGCTTTTAAGATGGTTTCTCTTTGCGTGGCGGTCCATATACCATATCCGCCTCTAAGGATATCGATGGCGCCCATGGCTATCGAAGCACCGCTCGCCGCAATTGCCGCACCAGCTGCTGCGGGCCCATTTGCGTTTACCAAAGTAGCAATATTATATGCCGCAGAAGCAGCACTTTTTGTTCCCTGTGCGATAGCACTCAGCGAAGCCGCACCTGCTTCCACTCGCTTATGCGTACCAAGCGAACTATCCATAGCATCCTGGCCGGAAACCCCGGCAGAAGCTATTGAGGAAGCTGCTCCCAGCAAACCTGCCGCCGCTCCCATACTTCCGATCGCCTGTCCTGAACCGCTTAATCCGCCTTTAAGCCCGTTTGCTAAACTCGGTGCATTATTTCCGCTGTAACCGGCCATCCTGTTGGCTTCGCCTGCCAAAGTTCCAGCTGCCATAGGCGCTGCTGAAGACAACAATAATGCATTGGCGGCCTGTTCAGATTTTTTCTTACCCTTGAACAGTCCCATTATGCCTCCCTTTATAGCGCTGCCTGCCGCTTTTGCACCCATCCATAAACCACCCAACCCGGTTGTGATTGCGCCGGCGGTTCCGGATATAGCAGCACCGGCAAGACCACCTATTGCAGAACCTGCTGCACCTACCGCACCAGCGGCTCCTGAGAAGAGAGAACCTATTCCCCCCGCAATACCATATCCTGCTTTCTTGAGTTTTGAATCTGTTCCCGCCATTCCTTTTGACGCCCATCGTGCGGGCGCGGAAGCAAGATCCCATGATTTTTCGGCACCAGTCATGGCTGCGCGCCCGGACATACCAATACCCGATTCCATCATACCCATGCCCGGTGCAAGCTCGGCATTCCCCTTCCTGGTATTGTCATAGTCTTCACCAAAAATACCCGGTTTGCGTTGAACGGGAGCGATGGCTTTTAACTGTATGGCTTCTTTTTTCTGTACGGCACCGATTGCATTGCCTTTTGCAAGCGCCTGTGCGCCCATTACATCGGCTTCGTGTTCCAGACCTGCATCATCATTTACAGGAACACCCTGTTTCATCTGCATAGTTGGTTTTACGCGGCCCTGTTTTTGTTGTACAACATGCCATGCTTCGTGCGGTACATGTTTCTCCTGGCCCGGGGCCACATGTATATCAGTGCCCTGCGCATAGGCTAACGCCTTTAACTGCGAGGGTTTTTCAGAATTGTAATGAACTTTTACATCATCAATACCAATGCCTGAGATGTTTTCTATTCCTGATTTCAGGTTATCGGGGAGTCCCGTTTTGTTTTTAGCTTTTGCAGCAGACGCAGCGCTATCGCCGTCTTCCAACTGAACTGTGTGACTTGTTTTTCTCTGAACCGGTTCAAACTTACCCTGCATGGGTTCTTCTTCTTCACCTACTCTTTGCACAGGATCGAACTTGCCCTGCATAGGTTCTTCTTCCTCACCTACTTTTTGTACAGGGTCGAACTTGCCCTGCATCGGTTCTTCTTCTTCACCCATTTTTTGTACAGGGTCGAACTTGCCCTGCATCGGTTCTTCTTCCTCACCCATTTTTTGTACAGGATCGAATTTGCCCTGCATAGGTTCTTCCTCTTCACCCATTTTTTGTACAGGGTCGAACTTGCCCTGCATAGGTTCTTCTTCCTCACCCATTTTTTGTA